>NZ_JBIVPN010000001.1:0-950640 GCF_044754665.1 Bacillus sp. NPDC093026
TTTTTTCGAATGATAGATTGGATGTTCATCTCTTTCATCAACCTGTAGACACGCTTATGGTTGATGTGAAATCCTTCTTTCTTTAAAGCGATTGTCACCCGAGGATAGCCATAGAAGGGACGTGAATGATGAATGGCCATGATGTGTTCTTTTGAGATTTGTTCTTTCAGTTGCCGTTCCATTCGAATCCTTTGATTCTTACACCATTTATAGTACCCAGATCTTGATACTTTGGCGATACAGACGAGCCATGTTAACGGAAAAAAGCTCTTTAATTCGTGAACAGCCTCAAACCGCACATTCTTTAAAATCCGTCCTCTCCGTGTAGATTTGAATAACGCTTTTTTAAGTATTCAACCTGTGCCTTTAAATAATCTCTTTCTTCTTCCACACTTTTAAACATTAACTTAGGACGTCCACTAATTGGTATTTGAGGTATCCTTAAAAATTGGTTTTAAACCCCCAGAGGCTATGTAAGGAATCACCATGAAAACACAGGAAAATTACAGCTTGTGAACAAACAAATTCACAAGAAAACAGGACATAAATATATATATCTACATTTAATCTTTCACAGCACTCGTATGATTCCGAGTGCTGTTTTTGTATCTTTCTCCCTATTTAATGACAAGTTTTGTATTGGTAAAATTGTCCTTATCAATGAATAGGAGGGAGTGACTTCTTCTGGGGAAAATACTTGATGCCAAAGCACTAACAAGCGCTATGGAAGAAAGAGCGAATCACTATCAGGAACTCCGAGAACAAATGATAGATTTAAAAAAGGCATTACAAGGTGTAGCCAATCTCGGTGATGATTTCACGGGAAAAGGTGCCGACAATATTAAAAGTTTTTATCAAGAACTAGCAGGAAATGTGGATATGCTTACTAGCTTTATAGATAAACAAAAAGCCTTTCACGAAGGTGTTGCGGGTACACTTGAGGATGCCAATCTTGGCGGTGATACTTTTATTGATGAACACTTTCTAGAAAATCAGGTGGAGATGGGGTTAAAAAACGCCAAAAGTATTGTATCTGATCAAAAGAAGGCACTAGAAACCATTTTTCAGGACATAGATGATCTCATCTCCCTTGATGTGTTTGATGATCACATCTTTCATGAAAAGATAACGGATGCCGAAGACGAACGGAAAAAGACCGTAAACGATTTAAACGAATTAGACCAACATCTAAAAGATGAATATGCTTTGTCAGAGACTGAAGAGCAGGCTACAATGGCATTGTACGCCGAAATGATGAATGCGACAAATGACGGAAAAACCATTTCACCGATCAATTTTGATAAGAAAGCATATCAAAATAGTGAAATCTACAAGGCAAAAAGCGATATTGAGAAGCAAACTGATGAATATCTCAAAATCAAAAAAGAACAAGAAGAAGCCCGCAAGATTGCGAAAGAACAAGAAGCGCTCGCTAACCGTCCTTGGTATGAAAAAGCCCTCAATTATGGGGGAAATATCGTCAATGAACTAACAGGTGTGAATGATGCAAAACGTGCCGCAACGGGTATTGATCCAATAACAGGCGAAAAGCTCACCGCAGGACAGCGAGTCGCCGCAGGGGGAATGGCAGCGGCAGGCTACATCCCAATCGTCGGCTGGGCAGGGCGCATTTTCAAAGGCGGAAAGGCTGTCTATAAAACCACCAAAGCCACATCAGCCGCAGTACGAGCAGTCGACATTTACAAAACGTCACAGAAGTCTTTTAATGCGCTGAAAACATCTCAAAAAGGCTTATATGGTCTCACCGCCGCCAACGGCTTCAGCGAAGCCATTACGGGTAGAGATATGTTTGGGAATAAAATCTCGAAAGAACAGCAGGAAGCGAGTATGAATGCGGCGCTGGGGATGCTTTTGCCGTTTGGGGTGAGAGGGTTTCATGGTAAAATGGGGATTAAGGGTAAGGATGAAATTGGTTGGAATATGTCAAAAGGCGGGGGAGAAATAAATGGAAGAAAGTATTCTCAGCATGCTTTGGAAAGAATGGCACCTGATATTCCTGAAGTAAAAGCTACTTTAACAAGTAGAGTAATTAAAAAAGCTGAAGAATTAGGATTTAAGCCACAAACAAAAGAATTTAGTGATTTCATCAAAAAATATGTTGATCCAAGAAATATTCCACCTTCAGTTATTGAAGACGCTATAATGAATATGAAAAAGATACCTGGTAATAGAAGCGGAACGTTTGTTCATGAAACACTGGATGTCAAAGTAATTATAAATGAAGCAGGCGATGTTATCACAGTTATACCGAAATAATTAATAAAAGGATGAATACGAATGTTTATAAAGTATGATGAATATGATCTATTAGAACTTTTTCAAAGTGAGCCGGTGAGTATAACAGGCAATATAGATGATGGAGAATTAATTTATACTTACAAAGATGACCAAAATTTCAAGGTGATTTTAACTTTAGATGTATATAAGCAAACGAGTAGTCTAAGTATTACATTTAATGATTCTATAATATTTACAGGTGATTTTAATAATGTAACAAGTATAAAAAAAGATGACAAAGCTATGGTAATGAATGTGGGCGAAGAAGAGAGGCTAAAAGTTAAATTTTATAAACAAGTTGGAGTGGAGTTACTTTAAAATAGCCTTATTGTATTAGAAAGAAATATAAAACAATTATGACATTCTCTCAGATAAATCAGTAGGTGAAGTAGTTGATACTTCTAAATATAATGTTATTTTTATCATACCTTGACTGGCTATATGCCTTTCAAGGTTTTTTGTTTATTTGGCTTTAAGCCGAGAAAAAAACGATAAAAAGAATCATTTCCCTCAAATTTAAGCAATTCACTATCATTTATGTATATATTCCTCCAATCTATATAAAGAAAAAGAACCGCAGAGGGTTCTATTAATTTTTGAATCTGTTTAAAAGCATATCGTATTTTCCAACTTGCTTGGAAAGGTAATCAATGTCTTTTGTAATTATCACTTGTTTGTTGATCAATTTTCTTAAGGAGAACGATTACATCCTCGTTGTCAGCATCTCTAGACGCTGCTCAATATTATCAAGACGCTATTCAACCGAATCATAAGCTGCCAGTGTGTGACGGTATTCTACTGGAGCACACTGGTTTAATTTTTTCTTGAATCGATCGTGATTATAGAATTGAATATAATCTTCTATGCTGTTATGAAGCTCTTCTTCCGTTTGACACGAAGAAAAGTAAGTGTTCTCTGTTTTGAGATGAGAGAAAAATGATTCGATACAGGCATTATCCAGGCAGTTTCCCCTTCGGGAATGACTGCCTTTCAGACCAACGTTTTCAAGTCGCCTTTGATATGCTTTTTTTGTGTATTGGAATCCTTGATCTGAATGAAGGACAGCTCCTTTGACATCCCGCTGGGATGTCATAATGTCTTCATGACCAGTTCAAGATCATTTCGTTTTGACAGTTTCCATGCGACGATTTCATTGTTATATAGGTCTTGTATAGCTGAAAGATAATAGAAGCGAGGCTGGCAAGCAATATAGATAATATCAGTCACATATAGCTGATTGTATTGATTGGTTTTAAATTTTCGGTTTCATCTGTTTGGATGGACAACTGAAGCTTGTCTTGCGAAATACCGCCGTTTTTTTCGAATGATAGATTGGATGTTCATCTCTTTCATCAACCTGTAGACACGCTTATGGTTGATGTGAAATCCTTCTTTCTTTAAAGCGATTGTCACCCGAGGATAGCCATAGAAGGGACGTGAATGATGAATGGTCATGATGTGTTCTTTTAAGATTTGTTCTTTCAGTTGCCGTTCCATTCGAATCCTTTGATTCTTCCGCCATTTATAGTACCCAGATCTTGATACTTTGGCGATACAGACGAGCCATGTTAACGGAAAAAAGCTCTTTAATTCGTGAACAGCCTCAAACCGCACATTCTTTAAAATCCGTCCTCTCCGTGTAGATTTGGATAACGCTTTTTTAAGTACTCTACCTGTGCCTTTAAATAATCTCTTTCTTCTTCCACAATTTAAACATTAACTTAGGACGTCCACTAAAAGGATTTTCTGACTTTGTATGTTTTCCTCTTTGATCTTCAAAAGATTGCTCCTCACGATATTTTCTGACCCAACTTTTTAACTGAGTGGAACTTCGGAGACCTAATTCTTCAGATAATGAGCGATAGCTTCCATTTCCTTCTTCATACATTTTGACAGCTTTCATCTTAAATTCTTTCGTATAGTGTTGAAAATGTTGTCCTTTTCTCGCCATAAAAAATCCCCTCCAAGTATAGTGTAACAGCCAAGATGTGTTCTTGGGCTTTTTACACTGTCTATTTAGAGGGGATAATAGCATGATACGGACGTCTTTTTTAAGATAATGCACGAGCATACGATTGATTGCTGGTGATCAGATCTGATTGTTCAACGATATCTTTTAAAATGGTTTGAGAAGATTTTTTTAAATGCAGTTTTTTCATGTTTTGTTTCATTGTTTCTAATGTTTCTTCATCTTGTAGCAAGTGTGATACGGATTCTAAAATGTCTTCATGTCTGTTAATGACAATAGCAGCGCCATGATCTTCAAAGAAAAGGGCATTTTCTTTTTCTTGTCCAGGAACAGGTTTATAAAGAATCACTGGGACACCAATTGCTGTCGCTTCTGTTAGTGTTATACCACCTGGTTTTGTAATCATACAGTCTGTTACTCTGAACAATTCATCAATTTGTTCCACATATCCAAACGCCTTTAACTGATCAGGGTGTGCTTGTTCCAGATCGCTAAGCGAGTGTTTTAGCGCTGCATTTTTTCCGCATACAACAACAATTTGCACTTCACTATTAAGAAGTAACGCTTCACATAGTTCCTTGACATTTTTCAGTACACCGTGAGCACCAGCCATAATCAGAAGGACTTTTTTACTTGATGATAATCCATATTTTTTATAAATCATCGATTTTGGCACGTCTTCTTCAAATTGTGGTCTAATAGGAATGCCTGTCACCTTGACATCGCTTGGATGTGTGCCGATTTCCACTAGTTTTTGCTTCACATAATCGGTTGCAACATAGTACCTGTCAATGTTTTCGTGTACCCAAATCTTGTGAAGACAGAAGTCTGTCATGACATTAAATGTCGGAATGACTTTGCCTGTTTTGTTTCGGTATTCTGGTACAACAATCATCGGGAATGTAATAATGATGATGTCAGGGTTGTGTAATTGAATTAATTCGTCGAGACGCTTATTTCCCATCTTTAAGTAAATGTTAAATTTGCGTTTATTATAAATTTTATCTACACCGTAATAAAACAAGCGATAAAATTGTTTCCCAATGGAGAAGCTCTTCAAGTACAAATATTGAGTCACTTCTGACACAATGGGATTTGATTCTTGATACAAATTAGAAACTGTTACATGTTCAAATCCTTGTGATTTGCATTCATCATACAGCGTTTTGGCTACTTGCATATGTCCATTTCCATAATTTGCGGTCAAGATTAATATTTTTTTATTGGTATTCAAGAATATTCACCTCAAATGTAATCAACAACAACAAAACTTCGTACGAAAAACTAGCAATTTCGGTCTATATATACATAAAGATAACATATAAACAGACAGAGCAGATCATTCGTTACGAAAGAATTAAACTAATTTTAAAAAACACAAACAGGCTAATTGATATGGAAGACAGAGCCATTTGTATTTTAACACATTTTGAACATTTATCATCAGACTACAGTCTACTTTATTCCCAAACGTATGGTGTTTCCTGATAAACATAATAATTAAGCCAATTCATAAAGAGTAAAGTCGCATGGGCTTTCCATCGATTCACTGGTACTAGCTTGTCACCATCTTCTCTAAAATAGTGGAGTGGTTTCTTGACTTTATCATGTTTCAACAAGTCTCTTTCATATTCCTGCTTCAATGTGTCTGTATCGTATTCAGGGTGTCCAGTTAAAAATACTTGTTTATCATCATCTGAAACAATTAAACAAACACCGGCCTCTTCGGACATGCTCAATATTTTTAGGTTCGGTGTATTTTTTAATTGTTCTGTATTAATATCTGTATGCCTAGAATGTGGGACATAGTATATTTCATCGAAACCTCTGACTAATCTTTCTTTTTTCTCTTTGACAATATGTTCAAAAACGCCAAATTTTTTCTCGGGAAGCTTGATTTTTTCTATACCATAATGGTGATATAAACCTGCCTGTGCACCCCAGCATATATGAAGGGTAGATGTCACATTGGTTTTACTCCAGTCTAATATGTTCTGCAGCTCTTTCCAATAGGAGACTTCTTCAAAAGGCAAATGTTCAATTGGTGCACCGGTGATAATCATTCCATCAAACTTTTTATGGCGAATCGATTCAAAGGACGTATAAAATTCATCTAGATGCTCTCTTGATGTGTTCTTCGGTGTATGTGTATTTGGAATCAAAAACGTAAAGTACACTTGTAGCGGAGAATTACCAAGCATTCTCAGCAGTTGCGTTTCAGTTTGTATTTTTTTTGGCATTAAATTTAAGATCACGATATTCAAAGGACGGATATCTTGCTTGAATGCCCTTGTCTCATCCATGACGAAAATATTTTCGCTCTCTAGTATCTGTTTTGCCGGCAGATGAATTGGAATATTAATAGGCAACTCGCCACCCCCTGAACCAAAGCTAATTTCATTTCATTATAGGAACTTTCTGGCGATATTTCAATGTTTCAATTATGTTACAATGAAAAATAGAGCAAAAACCCACCTGTTTCTGTAAAAAAGGAGGTCTTGTATTAATGATCACTAAGCATTTATCGGATATTGACATTGCCCAAAAAGCAAAGCTAAAACCCATTCAAGACATCGCAGCAAAGTTACAAATACATGACGAAGAATTAGAATGCTATGGTTTCACCAAAGCGAAAATATCTTTGACTATTTTTGATCGTTTAAAAGAACAAAAAGAAGGAAATGTGATTCTTGTCACCTCTATTAACCCTACCCCAGCAGGTGAAGGGAAATCAACCGTGACTGTCGGTTTAGGTCAGGCTTTCGAAAAAATTGGGAAAAAAGCCATCATTGCGATGAGAGAGCCGTCACTAGGTCCTACGATGGGCATTAAAGGCGGCGCTGCAGGGGGCGGATATTCTCAAGTACTACCGATGGAAGAAATTAATTTGCATTTCACTGGTGACTTTCATGCGATTTCATCAGCTCATAATGCCTTATCCGCTTTTATTGATAACCATATCCATCACGGAAATGAACTTGGCATCGACACGCGCCGAATAGTGTGGAAACGAGTGCTCGATTTAAATGACCGTGCTTTAAGGCAGGTTGTTGTAGGACTTGGCGGACAACTAAATGGATACCCTAGAGAAGATGGATTTGATATCACCGTTGCTTCTGAAATGATGGCGATCCTCTGCTTGGCTGAAAATTTAAAGGATCTAAAAAAACGTCTTGCCTCTATCGTTGTAGCCTATAATCAAAAGGGAGATCCAGTAACAGTTGGCGCACTTGGCTATGAAGGAGTTCTGACATTACTATTAAAAGATGCACTCAAACCAAACCTTGTTCAAACCATTGAAGGAACTCCTGCTTTAGTCCATGGCGGTCCGTTTGCCAATATTGCACATGGCTGCAATAGTTTAATTGCGACAAAAATGGCGGCGAAACTAGCAGATTATGTTGTGACAGAAGCTGGGTTTGGTGCTGACCTTGGTGCGGAAAAATTTCTGCACATTAAAACAAGGGCAGCAGATTTCAAACCGAGTGCAGTAGTTATCGTTGCGACTGTAAGAGCATTGAAAATGCACGGGGGAATACAAAAAAATCAACTTCAAGAAAAGAATGCAAATGCAGTATTAGATGGTATACATAATTTAGAGAAACACATTGAAACGGTCCAAGCATTTGGTCTCCCCTATATCGTTGCAGTGAATCGTTTTATCACAGATTCAAAAGAAGAGATTCAAACGATAGAGAATTGGTGCAAGGTGCATGGTCATCCAGTAAAAGCAGTCAATGTGTGGGAAGAAGGCGGTTCCGGCGGGACAGCACTTGCAGAGGAGCTCACCAAACTCATTGAAAACGATAAGAATAACTTTACCTATTTGTATAAAGAGAAAGATTCAATTGAAGAAAAACTATCTAAAGTGGCTGAGGTGGTCTATGGAGCAGATGGTATCAAACTTACAGCAAAAGCGAGAAAACAGCTTGTAGAAATTGAGAAAAACGGCTGGTCTCATTTGCCTGTTTGTATGGCAAAAACGCAATATTCTCTTTCAGATGACCCCGCTTTAATTGGCAGACCAAAAGGATTTACAATTACAATTCGTGAATTAAAACCATCTGTAGGTGCAGGATTTATTGTGGCTCTAACAGGTAGTATTCTAACAATGCCTGGTCTACCTAAAAAACCTGCGGCGCTTGAGATGGATTTATTGGAAGACGGCAGTGTCACAGGACTCTTTTAGGAAGCATAATAAGCGATTTTCTAAATAAAGCATGATACGATAATAAAAAGTGAATCCTAGGAGGCTATGAGATGTCAATTTATGATATTCAGGTCAAGACCATTAATGGTCAGGAAAAATCAATGGCAGATTACAAAGGAAAAGTGCTCATCATTGTCAATACTGCTAGTAAATGTGGATTAACGCCACAATTTAAACAATTACAAGAGTTATATGATCAATATCATGAAAGAGGCCTTGAAATTTTAGGATTTCCATGCAACCAATTCATGAACCAAGAGCCTGAAGGTGAAGAAGCCATTCAAGAATTTTGTTCACTTCATTACGGCGTAACCTTTCCAATGTTTGCTAAAGTTGATGTAAACGGGGATGACGCCCATCCACTTTTCAAGTACTTAACCAGTCATGCAAAAGGTGTACTCGGCACAAAAGCAGTCAAATGGAATTTTACAAAATTTATCGTCGACCAAAATGGAAAAGTAACCGAACGTTTCTCTCCAAAAACACCGCCAAAAGAATTGGAAAGCTCCATCATGGCACTATTGGCCAAATAACATGTAACAAGAACAATTGGAGGCGGCTGCCTCCTTTGTTTCAGACAGGCTGATGTTTGTTCGGACTGGACACGATGCCGGCTCGTATAGAACGGGTGCGCAGGCTGATGTCAACATATCAAGACAGCAAGGCAGCTCTCTTTTTATCAATGAAATGGTAGCCATTGTTCATGACATGATTGATGAAAAGCTTTCAAACGTATTGAAGCTTTCAAAAAAAAACAGCTTTTAGATCAGTTGCTTTTGTGGGAAGTGGACCAACGAGACATACTTGATATAGAGGACATTGTTTCAATCATGTCTTTTTGCGTACTTATATACATTGCTGAGGACATTAGAAGGCGCAATTGTTCAAGATGTGGATAGGCTGGATGCCATTGGAGCGTGCGGGCCTTGCAAGATGGAAGATAAACTGCTCAAATGAAAAGACATGATAAACACAAAAACGGGCAGGCAGCTTGCTGATGAGCGGCATGAATTCATGTCATTCATACGTGGAAAAAAGAATGCGACCTTACAGATGAGTAGGGTCTTTATGTGTGTAAGGAGGATGTAGATATGAAAATCTCAGCAATAGAACCGACGCCAAGTCCTAATACAATGAAGGTCATCTTGACAGAAGCACTTGCCGGCGGAAAAAGCAATAATTATAAAAAAGATCAAAAAGACGCAGCGCCAGAGATGATCAAACGCATTTTAGACATTGAGGGTGTAAAGGGGGTCTATCACGTTGCTGACTTCTTAGCAGTCGAACGAAATGCAAAGTACGACTGGAAGGGGATTTTACAGCAGGTAAGAGAAGCCTTTGGTCAAGAAGCGGAAGGCCTTCAAGAAGGTAAGCACACAGAGGATGACACTTTTGGTGAAGTCAAAGTCTTTGTCCAAATGTTCAACGGTATCCCCATGCAAGTCAAACTAACAGACGGTGATAAAGAAGAACGGTTCGGGATGCCTGAACGCTTTCAAACGGCTATCTTAAAATTGAGAAGCAGTTCAGATAATGTCGTATTTGAACGTGTGTGGAAAGAACACGGTGTCCGTTTTGGAGAATTTGCTGATATAGGACAGGAAGTCACAGATGAGCTTCAAGCAGCTTATGATGACGAACGTCTAGCTCGTCTAACAGAGGCGGTCAAGGAAGGGAAAGCGGCTGTCGACAGACAAATGAAGCGTCAAGCATATGAAGTAACAGAAGAGATGCTTCATGAGGAAGACTGGAAAAAGCGTTTTGCCCATTTAGAACAAATGCAGCCAAAAAAAGAGGATTTACCTATTTTAATGAAAGCAATGGACGATCCGAAAACATCCATTCGCAGACAAGCAGTTGTCAATGCAGGAATGATTGAAGATCCTGCAATCCTTCCCATTTTATATAAAGGATTGCAAGACAAAACGGTGACTGTCCGCAGAACAGCAGGAGATTGCATTTCTGATCTTGGCGATCCTAGTGCAATTGAAGCTATGGTGGCAGCCTTAAAGGACCCAAGTAAGCTTGTTCGCTGGCGTGCAGCGATGTTTCTTTATGAAGAAGGTGACGAAACAGCGCTTGAAGCGCTAAAAGAAGCAGAGCAGGACCCTGAGTTTGAAGTCAGCCTTCAAGTAAAAATGGCCATTGAACGAATTGAGCTTGGTGAAGAAGCAAAAGGCTCTGTTTGGAAGCAAATGACGGAAAGTAGAAGACATACTACAGAATAGTATCAAATGAAGACCGGCTGCCAGAGAGAGGCAGCTTGTTTTTTAATTGAGAGGATCATTCTTTTAGAAAAATATTTTGAATATTGTTGAAATATATAAAAAAACTCTATATAGTAGTACCAATATAGAATATTGGAGGTCAGTTTTTATGACACGATACTTGCTGAATCGTCGCTTCAGCAATAATCATGGTCATCTGTAATAAACAGATGGTCAAATAAACAGAAAATTTATAAAATATAATCAACTCAAAATAATACGGTCAACGAGAGACTTGTAGTATAGGAGGCTTTTTAAACAGATGGCAGAACTACGCAGCAATATGATTAAAAAGGGGATTGACAGAGCACCTCACCGAAGCTTACTAAGAGCAGCTGGGGTAAAGGATGAGGATTTCGGTAAGCCGTTTATTGCGGTATGTAATTCCTATATTGATATTGTCCCAGGACATGTCCATCTTCAGGAATTTGGGAAAATTGTAAAAGAAGCCATTCGTGAAGCTGGCGGGGTACCATTTGAATTCAATACGATTGGTGTTGATGATGGAATTGCAATGGGACATATTGGTATGAGATATTCTTTGCCAAGTCGTGAAATCATTGCTGACTCTGTAGAGACCGTTGTATCTGCTCACTGGTTTGATGGAATGGTTTGTATCCCTAACTGTGACAAAATCACACCGGGAATGATGATGGCTGCCATGCGCGTCAACATTCCGACTATATTTGTTAGCGGTGGACCGATGGAAGCGGGAAGAACAAGTGATGGAAGAAAAATTTCACTTTCTTCCGTATTTGAAGGAGTTGGCGCTTACCAATCGGGTAAAATCAATGAAGCTGAATTAAACGAATTAGAGCAATTTGGCTGTCCGACATGTGGATCTTGTTCTGGTATGTTTACAGCAAACTCAATGAACTGTTTAGCAGAAGCTCTTGGCATCGCCCTTCCTGGTAATGGAACGATTTTGGCTACATCACCAGAACGTAGAGAATTTGCTAAGAAGTCAGCGAAACAACTAATGGAGCTGATTAAAAAAGATATTAAACCACGTGATATTGTCACCGAAAAAGCCATTGATAACGCATTTGCATTAGATATGGCATTAGGAGGTTCCACAAACACAGTTCTTCATACACTGGCGATCGCAAATGAAGCGGGCGTTGAATACTCATTAGAGCGTATTAATGAAGTAGCGGAGCGTGTACCGCATTTATCTAAACTGGCACCAGCATCAGATGTTTATATTGAAGACTTGCATGAAGCAGGAGGCGTCAGCGCTGCATTAAATGAATTGTCCAAAAAAGAGGGAGCGCTTCATTTAGATACAATGACAGTCACAGGGAAGACGTTAGGTGAGAACATTGCGGGCCATGAAGTGAAGGACTATAACGTCATTTATCCAATTGATAAGCCCTTTACTGAAAAAGGGGGTTTAGCCGTTTTATTTGGAAATCTTGCGCCTGATGGCGCGATTATTAAAACAGGCGGGGTACAGGACGGAATCACACGTCATGAAGGACCTGCCATTGTGTTTGAATCTCAAGAAGAAGCCCTTGAGGGAATCATTAACCGAAAAGTAGAAGCAGGACATGTTGTGATTATTCGTTATGAAGGGCCTAAAGGCGGACCAGGCATGCCTGAAATGCTTGCACCTACTTCCCAAATTGTTGGGATGGGACTTGGTCCGAAGGTTGCCTTAATTACAGACGGTCGTTTTTCTGGAGCTTCCAGAGGATTATCCATTGGACATGTTTCACCAGAGGCGGCAGAGGGTGGTCCACTAGCTTTTGTTGAAAATGGTGATCATGTTGTTGTTGATATCGAACAGCGTATTTTAAGCGTCGATGTTCCAAAAGAAGAATGGGAAAGACGAAAAGCGAACTGGAAAGGCTTTGAGCCAAAAGTGAAGACTGGTTACCTTGCAAGATACTCAAAACTTGTGACATCAGCTAATACAGGCGGAATTATGAAAATCTAACACAAAACCGAACATTTGAAAAATGGTTCTCTCTATAGTATCCTTATTCACAAGATAAGGTTGATAGAGGGGGCTTTTTTTATGTCAATGGCATATGAAGAATACATGCGTCAGCTCGTCGTACCAATGCGTCAAGAGCTCACACATGCAGGGTTTCAAGAATTAACGACAGAAGAAGAGGTAGAACAAGCAATGCAAGGTGCGGAAGGGACGACATTTGTAGTTGTTAATTCTGTATGCGGATGTGCGGCCGGTTTAGCACGACCTGCCGCAACTCAGGCTGTGATGCAAGCGGAAAAAAAGCCAGATCGCATCGTGACCGTTTTTGCCGGTCAAGACCGAGAAGCAACGGCGAAAATGAGAGAATACTTCACAGGTGAGGAGCCATCATCTCCGTCTATGGCCCTTCTGAAAGGGAATGAACTTGTTCACTTTATCCCGCGTGACGAAATTGAAGGTCATGAAATGGAAGATATCATGAAGAATGTATTATCTGCATTTGAAAAGCATTGTTAATCTGAGTTTGAAATGCCCTGTCATCAGGGCGCTTCAGATTGTTGACGAAGGGCGAAAATGGTTTTTATTTTTGCCCTTTGTCATTTTTTCAGCGTGAATTGAAAAACCTTGAAGTCTTGGAAGATCGAGCTATTTATGCGGAGCGAATGTATGATTCGTGAGCACCGACGCACAGGTCTGACAAGGAATGCGAGGGTTAGTCTAGTCGCTGAAATGCCCTGTCATCAGGGTGTTTTTCTTGAAAATAATGGAGGAACGGCATGCTCATTACAACAAGCTTTAGAGCAAATGAAGAAACGATCAAAACAGCAAAAAAATTGGCAGACAAATTACATGGTGAGTATGTAGAACGGCGTAAACAATCGGTACGTCAGCTTGCAAAAATCCGCGGAGAAGTATTGGTTGTAGGAAAAGAAAGATTTGAATGGTATCAGCCAAATGGAGAAAAATTTTTCTTTCATCCTAGTTCAGCTATGTTTAGGGTGAAACGCATCTTGCGTGGCGAAAAAGATCCATTAATAGAAGCGGCGGATTTACAGCTTGGAGATTCTTTTTTAGATTGCACGTTAGGATTAGGGGCTGACGCCATTACTGCAAGCTGTGCCACAGGCCCTAATGGAAATGTCGTTGGAATTGAAAAAAACCCAATCACTGCATTACTTGTGCATGAAGGGTTAAAAACATGGGAGACGGGTGTAATAGAAGCTGATGAAGCGTTGAAACGAATATCTGTCATAAGCGGAGATAGCATAGAGCAATTAAAGAAGCTCCCTGATCGTTCATTTGATGTCGTGTACTTTGATCCAATGTTCGAGGAAACGATTCAAGAATCTTCGAGTATTGCACGGCTTCGCCATGTGGCAGAGCACAGATTTCATCATGAAATAGCTATCAAAGAAGCGATGAGAGTTGCGAGAAAAAGAGTCGTATTAAAAGACCACTGGAAAAGCACGCGATTTAAAGCGAAATCCTATCAATTCCAAGTGATCAAAAGAAAAACAGCTCAATTTCATTACGGATATATAACGATCGAAGATAAAGAATAGCCCTTTGTCATCTTGAAAAACCCTTGAAGTCTAGGAAGGATGAGCTCCTTGTGCGGAGCGAATGTAATGATTCGTGAGCACCAGCGCGCAGGCCTGACAACGAATGCGAGGGTTTGTCTACACGCTGATAGCCCTGAGAGTAAGGGCTTTTAATCTGTGATCTCCATATAGACAAAATAAAATAAAGTCAGCAAGGAAGCCGTGATGAAAAAGATTTCAATCATATCCATTCCTCCCAATTTTAGTCATCATTACTGTCATTGTAAACGTTTTATTCTGAAAAAGAAAGTCTCAAATTGAATGACTGAAAATTTAATATATGCTAGAATAACAGTATGATAACCTATGGAAGGAATTAGATATCATGAAAATGTGGATGAGAAAAACGCTTGTTGCTCTCTTTACGATTGCAACATTTGGGTTAGTCTCTCCTCCAGCGGCTTTAATGACAGACAAGCCATCTGCACTTTCTTCAGGTGAAAAGTCACCCTACACGGCTGTTTATGAAAAATCAGATGAGGTACGTACTTGGGAACTGAAGCAAAAAGACAACACTGAACCGGTAGATCCCTTTGAGCAATATAAGCAAGAGGTTCTATCAAATGCAGAAAACCAGTCTTTTCTCAAATTCGGCCATAAAATTACACCTGTCATTGAGGACGAGTATAGAGAAGAGATTCAACCAAAGATTGAACAAGTGTTAACCGACTTTTTAACGAATTTCAAAGATGATGAACAATTTCAAGATGTTGTTTTAACAGATCAACCTTCCAGCGGAAAAGGCGAAAAAATTTTTCACATCTATAACAAGAAGACCGGAGAGGATTTGCTTCGCTTCCATGTCAGAAGAGATCAGCCGCCTCATAGCGGATATTGGTTTAACTTTCATTACCATACAGCAGAAGATGGATTCCAGACGCATCATGAACTCGGTAATATTTACTGGGACAAAAACACCCCGCCGAGCTGGATGAGCCACTAGAAGGAGATGTCATGCCAATTGAAAAAGTATACAATGAACGAAATGGTTCGCATTACAAAACAAATGTTAAACGAACGAGGAGTAAAGATTGAAGATATCGCACACATTGTGCTAAAGCTTCAAGAAAAATATAATCCGAATCTTCCACTTAGTGTCTGCATAGAAAATGTTGAAAAAGTGCTGAACAAGCGAGAAATTGTCCACGCAGTTTTGACAGGGCTTGCTCTTGATCAACTGGCAGAAAAAAAACTTTTGCCAGAGCCTTTACAGCACTTAGTTGAAACAGATGAGCCGCTATATGGAATTGACGAGATTATCCCACTTTCCATTGTGAACGTATATGGATCAATCGGTTTGACCAACTTCGGCTATTTAGATAAAGAAAAATTCGGCATCATTCGAGAATTAGATGAAGGACGTCCTGGGGAAGTGCATACTTTCCTAGATGACCTTGTTGCTGCTCTTGCAGCAGCAGCAGCAAGCCGCATTGCTCACTCTCACCAAGATATTAAGGATGAAGAGCAGGATCGAGTGAATCAAATGTAAACGAAAAACATGTCTGCTTTTCACATGAAGCAGGCATGTTTTTTTTGTTTCAAGAAAAGCGGAAATAAGGTAAACTACAACAAGAACATAAATAAAGGATGAAAAAAAATGAAACAATACAAAGAGTTGTGTCGTCATGTATTACAACATGGGGAAAAAAAAGGTGATAGAACAGGTACAGGTACAATAAGTACGTTCGGTTACCAAATGAGATTTGATTTACAGGAAGGGTTTCCTCTATTGACAACGAAGAAATTGCATCTGAAATCAATCATTCATGAGTTGCTGTGGTTTTTAAAAGGTGATACAAATGTCAAATATCTTCAAGAGAATGGCGTTCGCATTTGGAACGAATGGGCAGATGAAAATGGAGAACTAGGGCGCGTGTATGGTGCTCAGTGGAGATCATGGCGCAGTGCGGACGGGAAGACAGTGGATCAGATCAGTCAGCTTATCCATGATATTGAGCATAACCCGAATTCAAGAAGACTGATCGTCAGTGCTTGGAATCCGGGAGAAATTGATCAAATGGCTCTACCACCATGTCATTGCCTGTTTCAATTCTATGTGTCAGACGGAAAATTATCTTGTCAGCTTTATCAAAGATCGGCCGACATCTTTTTAGGAGTGCCATTTAATATCGCTTCATATGCACTGCTAACGATGATGATTGCCAAAGTGACCAACCTTGAGCCGGGAGAGTTCATCCATACACTTGGCGATGCTCATATTTATCAAAATCATCTTCCACAGGTGAAAATGCAGCTAGAGCGCAAGGAACGCACGCTTCCTAAGCTTCGCATCACAAGGGATGTAAAGAGCATTTTTGATTTTACGTTTGATGATTTTGTGCTTGAGAACTATGATCCACATCCGCATATCAAAGGAGAAGTCAGTGTATGATTTCCATGATTGTGGCGACAGGAAAAGATAGAGTCATTGGTCAAGATAACCAAATGCCGTGGCATTTACCTGCTGATCTAGCCTATTTTAAAAAAGTGACAGACGGGCATACCATTGTCATGGGCAGGAAAACATTTGAATCCATTGGACGAGCACTGCCTAACCGCCGAAACATAGTATTAACCAAAAGTCCTTCTTTTCAAGCCAAAGGATGTGAAGTTATCCATTCAATTGCGGACATTTTAACGATAGGGAAAAATGAACAAGAATTATTTATCATTGGCGGGTCAAAACTATATGAAGAAATGATGCCATATGCGGATCGTCTTTATATTACGCACATTCATCATTTTTTTGAAGGTGACCGCTACTTCCCTCATTACGATGAAGACGAATGGACGATTGTGTCACGCGAAAAAGGTCACAGTGACGAAAAGAACCCCTACAATTACGAATTTGTCATTTATGACAGAAAAGAAGGATAAATGAGTAGGAGGAGTACGGTTGTTTCGTTATTGGTTTTTAACGGTTTATATTGTTGTATCCTTTTTGAAAAGTATGAAGTATTTGTACGATCATGAATTAACAGATCCCCGTATCTCCTATATGAAACGAATGCAGCTCATTCATGAGCATGCCAAAAAATTCACACGGGGATGTATCGATCAATCAGGATCAGTCATTTCCATTCACCAGCAAAAGAAGTTGCCAGACGGACCAGTCATTTATGTGCATCGTGAGCTTAATTTGGTGACGACAACACTGTTAATTGGACATCTTGAGAAGCCGGTCGCTTTTTTCGCTAAGCCGCATCTTTTTCGTTATCCTATTTTAAAACAATGGCTACAGAAGATGGCGGTTATCAATCAGCATCAGACGGATGAGCAAATATTAGAAGAGGCAAAAGAACGACTCATGGCCGGTCAAAGCCTATTGCTTTCAGAGACATATTCAGCCTTTGCAGCTACGCTTGCCGAGGAACTAGCGTGTCCGCTTGTCCCCATTGAAACAAGTGGCACAGAACGTCTGTTAACGGGTAAGATTATAAAAAGACTGCGTCCAGTCAATGTTGATCTTCTTATCAAAGCGCCTGTTATGGTCAGTGATTACATCCAAAAGCGAGCATAAAAAACGTGTTTGACCCCACAAAAAAACACCTTTAAGTTGAGAATCGGGTATAGCATACCTGAAAACAATTTAGAGGTGTTTTTTTATGAAGATAAGCTACCAATCAATGTAAAAAAGAGGCCGTTCGAATGAAATAAGCTGTCATTCCGACTATAGTAATCAAAATTGACATGAAACAAACCAGTCATCGAAAGAGTTCCGACAACTGGCTGTTTCATAAGGTGTTTTACCCCCTGTATCAAAAATGGGGGAAGTTCCCAATAGATGCTAATTTTTAAGTAGCGGGGATGTTGATACAATAGAATAATACACAGAAAAACATGGCGACACTTCCGCAAAGAACAAAGCCATGCCAAATTGCATGATGATACGGAATTTTACGCCAAACGTAAAAGATGGTGCCAACAGAATATAAAATACCGCCTAACAGTAACAGACCAAACCCAGCTCCCGTTAATTGAATATAGAGAGGTTTGATAGCAATGATAATCATCCAGCCCATTAATAAATAAACGATGGTCGACACAATGATAAAACGTTTGACAAAAAAGATCTTAAAGACAATCCCACCTGCAGCAAGAGCCCACACAATCACAAGAAGTGTATAGCCAAGCGCACCTTTTAACGGACCGAGTAAAAAGGGTGTATATGTACCGGCAATCAATACATAAATGGCAGAGTGATCTAGTATTTCAAAAACATCTTTTGTTTTTTTGTGCTGAATGCTATGAAGAAGGGTGGAGCTCAAATAAAGGAGAAGCATAGATCCCCCAAAAATTGAAAAGCTAATAACATCCGTGACTGTTCCGTATTGAACAGCGAATAAAACGAGAAAGAATATGGCCGGGATAGATAAAATAACCCCGATGCCATGTGTAATGGCGTTTGCAATTTCTTCTTTTACAGTAAACAATGAATTTCCTCCTTTAATAAACCGGTATACAACTATCGAGCGACTTGAGGAATGAGAGACCTTCAAGTGTGATTTTTGTTCCAGCCCTGCCTTTCCCTTTTGTCACATAAGTTTTTCTTTCAAGATCATCCAATCGGCTTCTGACCTGCTGAGGAGTCAGCGGGATATCACCTTGCTTGCTTAATTCAGATAAAATTCGCCTACTTGCTGCTTCCCCTTTTTCATTCAGCGCTCTAGTGGTTTCAAGTAAAAAAACAAACTCTTGTTTTTCCATAAGTGTTAGCTGATGTTCTTCTGTTTTCTTATTTACAGTGGTGTGATGAGGCAATAATACAAAAGGAGGCAAGTGATGTAAGAAAACAGTATCTCCTTCGAGAATCGCTCCAGTATAATGAATGATATTTTTAAGTTCTTGTACATTGCCTTCGAATGGATATTGCTCAAAAGCATCCCAAACACTTGGATCAATGTCAGGATGTAATTCAAGCTCTTGGAAGAAAGCAGTTGTTAAAACGGGAATATCGGTTTTTCTATCTGCTAAAGATGGAATGGATAGGTGAAGGACATTGAGTCGATAAAACAGTTTGGGTAAAAAAGTAGATGAGGCTCTAAGTGCCTCTAAGGGTAAAGACGATGAAGCAATGATTTTTGTTTCATTTGAAGTCTCTAGAAAACGAATGACATGATGTTGCATCGGGATACTTAATGCGCTGATTTCATCTAAATAGAGGACTTGGATCGCTTTTTCATGTAATGTTTTCTGTAAAATTTCTTCATTGATGTTTGGGCAATAAATGTGTTCAAGTATAATTTGAGAGGCTTTCGCCATTTCTTGAGCAAACAGTGTTTTTCCTGTTCCGATTTCTCCTGTAATCAAAACGGGCAATCGGCTATTGGTAAATTGTTTTGCCAAATGGATTGCATGCTTTATATCTTGATGTTCTCCATATATGTGGGTAAACGGGCGATTTGCCATGTGGTGTTTCCTTTCTTTTTGGTTCTTATTGGTATAATTATAACACCCAAATGGAACGATTGCATAAAAAAACGATAAAGTTCATGAAATAGATGATAGAACCGTGATCTATCGGTTTATTTTTTGAATATTCATGTTATAATGACAAATTAAATAAGGTTAAAGAGAAAGGATCTTGTACATGAAACCGTTGCTCAAAGAAAACACACTAATCCAAGTGAAAGACATTTTAAAAGCCCATCAAAATTTGAAGGATGTCGTCATTCATACACCGCTTCAAAAAAATGAGCGACTTTCTGAACGATATGAATGTAATGTCTACTTAAAAAGAGAGGATCTTCAAGTAGTTCGTTCCTTTAAATTAAGAGGCGCTTTTAATAAAATGAGCCAGCTCCCAAAAGAAAAACTCGAAAACGGCATTGTTTGTGCGAGTGCGGGAAACCACGCACAAGGAGTTGCGTATTCTTGTAAGTATTTAGGCATTCATGGGAAAATCTTCATGCCAGCCACCACACCAAGACAAAAAGTATCTCAAGTAGAGCTTTTCGGAAAAGAATATGTTGAGATTATTTTAACCGGAGATACCTTTGATGATTCGTATCATAAAGCAGTGAAATGCGGGGATGAAGAGGAGCGTGAATTTATTCATCCTTTTGATGATCTAGACGTCATGGCAGGACAAGGAACGACGGCTGTAGAAATATTAAATGATATTGAAGTAGAGCCTCACTTTTTATTTGCAAGTGTCGGGGGCGGAGGTCTTTTATCAGGTGTCGGTACATATATCAAAAATATTGCACCAGAAACCGAGATCATCGCTGTCGAACCTCTTGGTGCTGCTTCACTCAATGCTTCCCATGAAAAGGGTAAGGTTGTGACACTTGATTCAATTGATAAGTTTGTTGATGGAGCAGCGGTTCAGCGGATTGGCGAGAAGACGTTTACGACACTTGAGTCCGTTGTAGATAAAATTAGTCTTGTACCAGAAGGGAAAGTTTGTACAACCATTTTAGAGCTGTATAATCAATGTGCAATTGTAGCTGAGCCAGCAGGAGCCCTGCCGATAGCGGCTTTAGATGCGCATCGTGAGGACATTAAAGGCAAAAATGTTATCTGTATTGTCAGTGGGGGAAATAATGACATTGGCAGAATGCAAGAAATAAAAGAACGTTCAATGATTTATGAAGGTCTTCAACATTATTTCATTGTCAATTTCCCGCAAAGAGCAGGAGCTCTCAGGGAATTTTTAGATGAAGTGTTAGGGCCAAATGACGATATTTCACGCTTTGAATATACAAAAAAGAATAATCGAAGCAAAGGTCCTGCGCTTGTTGGCATCGAATTAAAAGAAAGAGATGACTATGCGGCGCTGATTGAAAGAATGAACAAAAAGGGTTTCCACTATGTTGAAGTAAATAAAGATCAAGATTTATTCCACCTATTGATTTAGGCTTAAAAGATATATTGGAAAAGAGGATTGATCGTTTGTGCTGCTTAAAACAATATGTTTTAGACGGATGGATGGTGCTCAAATCAAGGTAATAGAAGTACCTGTTCTTAGGGGAGATGAGACATATTGTTTCATGCTCACCTTTCGGCTTGAATCTTTCTTGAAAAAAATCTATATATCTAAAGGAAAGACGAATGTGTACTCTTTCAGAGAGGATTTGAAACGTAACGTCAAGTGGAGCACTTATGAACAGATTTACCAGCAGCCTACATTAAAACACAATGCGTAAGATGGAATCTTTGTCAAAAAGAGTTAACAGTCTTTGTAAAAGGACTGCTATACATTTTGGCAAGGATTTTTTATATGAAGAGCGGAAAATGTGACAATTTCAAAAACGTTCTGAGAGTTGTTTTCAAGAATACATGAAATAAGGTATTATCAAAGGTAAAGACTAAGACAACAAGGATGAGACGATAGTGAAACAAATAAAAATTGTAACAGACTCAACTGCGGACCTTCAGAAAGAGAAAATAAATGAGCTTTCTATTCACGTGATTCCGCTTAATATATCAATTTCAGGAGTAGATTATATCGACAGAGTGAATTTACAGCCTGATGAATTTTTGAAAAAAATGGAGGCGGCTGACGAATTACCTAAAACATCTCAACCTGCAATCGGTCAATTTGTCGAATTATATGAACAACTGACGGCAGATGGCAGCGAAGTGATTAGTATTCATTTGACTGGTGGGATGAGTGGAACCGTTCAAACTGCTGAAAGCGCTTCTAGAATGGTGGATGGAAACATCACTGTCATTGATTCTGCTTTTATTTCACAGGGACTAGGGTTTCAAGTGACCAAGGCAGCGGAACTTGCAAAAAGAGGGGCAAGCCGAGAGGACATCCTAAGAGAAGTAGAAAGAATTCGTCATGAAACAAAGCTTTATGTCACAATTGATACATTAGAAAATCTAGTAAAGGGAGGAAGAATTGGGAGGGGGAAGGCGCTTATTGGTTCACTTCTTCATATTAAACCAATCGCAAGCCTGACAGATGGGGTGTACACTCCTGAAGCGAATGTCAGAAGTTATTCAGCGCTCGTCCGCTATTTAACCAAACAGTATATCCAAGCAGTGAAAGGAAAGACTGTTCAGGCAGTTGGAATCGCTCATGCTGATGCATTAGAACTAGCTGAAAAGCTCAAAACAGCAATTCTTGATCATACACCTGATGTACTCATTGATATTGCCTACACAACACCAATTATTTCCTGCCATACAGGGAAGGGAGCAATAGGCTTTACTTTTTATACCGATTGATTGAAAAAGGGGATGTGCATGTCATGTATTGGAAAAGGAGGGCTTTCCTTAGTACGCTGATGATGATAAGCGTGCTTCTTTTAGTCTCATGTTCGAATGGACAAATCAAAGATGCGTTAAATTACCAAATAGAGCCGTTTGAGTACCAAAACCAGGATGGTCAAAAGGTTTCACTCGCTGATTTAAAGGGAAAAGTATGGGTTGCAGATTTTATTTTCACAAGCTGTAAAACCATCTGCCCGCCGATGACCGCTCATATGACAGAACTGCAAAAGCGATTGAAAGCAGAAAGTTTGGATGCACATATCATATCTTTCAGTGTAGATCCTGAGGTTGACTCACCGAAGAAGTTAAAGACATTTGCTAAAGCATATCCATTAACCTTTGAAAATTGGGATTTCCTTACCGGATATTCTCAGTCAGCTATCGAAAAATTCGCCATGAAAAGTTTTAAAACCATCGTGAAGAAACCAGAAGATGAAGACCAAGTCATTCATCAATCTTTGTTTTTCCTCGTGAATCAAGAAGGCAAGGTCATGAAAAATTATGATGGTGTGCAAAATCCCCCTTATGATGAGATCATCAAGGACATAAAAACATTAAGCCGCAGCTAGCATATTGATGTTCAAATGAGCGAAAACATGATACACTTTTTTAATCAGAAAAAGGAGGGACATCATCGTTTGAAGGCTCGTTTGATTTTCATTGTGATGTCTCTAGCTTTTGTTCTTTCTGCATGCTCTGCCAAAGAGGCTGGCATAAAGGATAAACTAGAAGACACACCAAAAGTAAAAGAACATATTACTATTGCAGCGGTCGGAGATTCCTTAACAGAAGGGATTGGAGATCAGAATAAAAAAGGATATGCAGGCATCACGGCAGATAAGATGGAAGCTGTGGATGGCGTGCAGTCTGTTACATTAAAAAACTATGCCATTAAAGGTAGTAGAACCGTAGATTTATTAAAAAGATTAAAAGAAAAAAAGGTTCAAGATGGGCTGAAAGACGCCGATTATATTTTCTTCACAATAGGTGGCAATGACTTAATGCACGTTGTTCGTCAAAATGTGCTTAATTTGACTTTTGCTCCTTTTCAAAAAGAGCAAGGTCCTTTTGAAGAACGGTTTAAAACGATTCTTGCTCAATTGAGAGAGTATAATGATCATGCCAAGATCATGTACGTAAGCATGTATAATCCTTTTAAGTTCAGTCTGTCTGAGCTAAGAGATATTGATGAAGTCGTTAAAGATTGGAATGCAGTTGCAAAGAAAGAATTAAAAAAAGACGGCAATGCAGATATGATCAATGTAGCTGATCTATTTGAAGAGAAATCTGGTGATAAATTACTGGCAGATGATGATTTCCACCCAAACCAAAAGGGATATTCTCTTATGGCAAATCGTTTATTCTCAGAAGTGAAAAAAGAAGGACTGCCGAAGGAATAGGGTGAAAATATGAAAAAATGGAAAAGCTTATTTTTTATTTTACTAACAATCAATTTAATCATTGTTCTCGCCTGTGGTATTCTAGTGTTGCTGCCGGGTGATCAATCAGCTTCAAAGCAAGCAGCAAAAAGTGAGTATTCTTTTAACATTTCCAGCTCAAAGGAGTCACTGACCAGCTTTGTCAATGATTACTTGAAAAATCAAGGATCAAGTGATACCCCTGACTTTCATGTGGAGATTGATCAAGATGTGAAAGTGACAGGAGCGATTAAAGCCTTCTCTTCAACTATTAATGCTAACGTGTCATTTACACCAACTGTTGAAGATAATGGAGACGTCTTACTGAAAGTGGATGACTTTTCAATTGGTCATTTGAGCATTCCGATCAGTTTTGTTTTAAGTTATATGGGTCAGTTTTATGAACTGCCTGAATTTGTTCATGTGAAACCAGATCAAAAAACCATTGAGGTTCGCCTTTCAGAGATGCCTCTTACAAATGATATGTATGTCAAAGCGAACAAAATTGATCTTGAGAATGATAAAATTGAATTCTCATATTATCATCCACAACAATAGAACGTGCTAGATAGGGGTGAAATCATGAAGCGAGTCTATCAATATTTTAGTTTGCTGTCGCTTTTATTTGCTGCATACTTTGGCATCACTGCTGCCATTGAATTAAAAGCGGGAAATATCGATCAGTTCTACTTAAATATTGCCTATTGTGCACTATTTTTAGGTTTCATGATCCTTGCTTTTGATTTTCAGAAACATGAAAAAGCAGAAGACGCATCATAAAAAGAGCTTTTTCCAATAGGAAAAGGCTCTTTTTACGTTTGACCAGCTAAGACAACCTTCGCCATTAGCTCTGGGTCTCCATTAGCAAAGCCGTGAAGAAAAATGAGGTATGCCCGGTTTTTTTGAAGATGGACTTTAGGGATATCAAGCAACACACTGTTTGTACCGGATGCTTTTAGTTCAAAATGATATTTATTCGGTGAGAAATGATGAACTTGACTGCTGATCACATAACCAAGATCCTTTGATAATAAGCCTTGATCTCGCTCATATATATCAATGTAAGGGAGGTCTGGAGAAAGCTGGACAAATGTTAGTGCTGCCAGTTCATTCTGTTTGATGAGACTGCTTTTGGACTCTGTCAGTAGTGCAAGACCTGTATGAACCCCTGTTATACATAATGTGTAAACCTCGCTTCCCATTAAAGCCATGCGAGAAAAAAGAATTCTTTTTTTGGTGACAAGATGGAAAACTTCTATTTCATATAGTCCTTCTTCCCACTCCATATAAGTTGTCAGCTTCCCATAAAGGATTTTTTTAGCTACAGGCTGAGCGTTAACATATACAGCGAGCTCACTTAGATCAGGTGCAGCGTGAAAAATTCGGATGATGGCTTTCTGAGAAGTCTCATGCAGCTTGGTCTTCTCACCAGGAATCGAGGAAGATTGATTGTACTGAAAATCGTTCGTATAAAAGAGCTGCTGCATATCAAATCCCCTTCTTTCTCAAACGTGTTTTTGTAGCATATGCATCAAAAGGACGATCTGTATAGGCAATAAAAACAAACAAAAAGCCTGACGTTTTCCGTCAGACCAGCATGTTAAGAAGGAGAGGAATATTGATGATATTCAGCAAGCTTAATGAACGTTTTTTCATCCTCGATTAAACCGCACACACCACATTGTACTTTCATGTGAGGACCTTGATAGCTCATATGAAAAGGGGAGAGCTGATCATTTTCATACGTTTCTACTACTGCTCCAGTTGCAGGATCAAGCTTCACAGGTTCCGAAAGCTGTTGAATGAGATTAAAGCGCGTTCTGTTTGTTTTACAGTTTGGACAAAGGTATGGGCTTGTCATGTCTTAAACACCTCTTTTTTTCCCCTAGCTTGTCCTAAGCACTAGAATTTATGCTTTATCCTTTTGACTTTTATCAAGCTTTTTGAATAATTTGATCATTGTTTTGAGTTCTTCATCATCAAATGATTCAAAGCGCTCCATAAAGTATTCAGTTTTCTTTTTCTCAAAATGCTCAGTAATTTCCTTTCCCTTATCAGTTAAATGGATTTTGATGATGCGGCGATCCTCTTTAGAACGAATTCGCGTGATCCAGCCTTTTTCAACAAGTGTGTCGGTCACTGCTGTAATATGGCTTGCTGACACCCCAAGAATCGAAGCGAATTCCGTCACTTTTTTCGCACCTTGTTCACGAAGAAGATTTAATATGAGAAATTCATTCCGAGATAATTCGTTTTCGAGCAGGCTGTTAATTTCATAACGAATCTGCTTAAATACGGTTCTCAGTAAATTATCCATTTCATACATCATTTGTTTTCTTTGTTCCAACTCATTAAACCCCCATTATATAGTAAGATACGAACTTTAACTGTGTTCTTCTGATTTTAGTCAAACAAGTCGTATCATTTTCATTATTTTTTATCATGTTATAATATGATGATACCATTTTTTAAATGAAGGGGGCACTAATATGTCTGAAAAACAAGAATTAGCCACATTTGCCGGAGGCTGTTTCTGGTGTATGGTGAAGCCTTTTGATGAGCAGCCAGGCATTATCAAAGTGGAATCAGGGTATACTGGCGGACATACAGTGAATCCGACCTACGAGGAAGTATGTACAAATACAACTGGTCATAGAGAAGCGGTTCAAATTACATTTGACCCTGGAGTTTTTCCATATGAGAAGCTATTAGAACTGTATTGGCAGCAAATTGATCCAACGGATGATGGAGGTCAATTCGGTGATAGAGGGGAATCTTACCGTACAGCGATTTATGTTCATAATGAGAAACAACGAGAGCTTGCAGAGAAGTCTAAAGAAAAGCTGAGTCAAAGCGGAATTTTTCAAAAACCAATCGTGACAGAAATTTTAGACGCTGGACCTTTTTATCCTGCTGAGGAATATCATCAGCATTATTATAAAAAGAACAAACTTCACTACGAACGATATCATGTCGGTTCAGGAAGAGCAGGTTTTATTCAATCACATTGGAGTGATAAATAATGGAAAATGAAAAAAAGCAGCGTATCCAAGAATTAAATCGTATGCAATACGAGGTGACACAAAATAATGGCACAGAACCGCCGTTTCAAAATGAATATTGGGATCACAAAGAAGAAGGCATTTATGTAGATATCATTTCAGGAAAGCCGTTATTTTCTTCTTTAGATAAGTTTGATGCACATTGTGGTTGGCCAAGTTTTACTAAGCCGATTGAAGAGCAAGAAATAGAAGAGAAAGTAGATACGAGTCATGGCATGGTTCGGACGGAGGTTCGTAGTAAAACGGCTGATTCTCATCTTGGTCATGTATTCCCTGATGGCCCAGGACCAAACGGTCTTCGGTACTGTATTAATTCTGCCGCTCTTAGATTTATACGAAAGGAAGATCTTGAAAAAGAGGGCTATGGCCATTTGAAACATATGTTTGAATGATCTATAAACAAAGAATCGTCACATGGAAAGCAGATGCTTTCGTGTGACGATTTTTTATTTTTTATGATGGGTGTGATGTAATTGCTCAATAATATGAAATAGCTTTGCTTTTGTGATGAGTGGCGCTTCTTTTGACGTGTAATTGGTCAGTTCCACTTTTTGGAAAGTTGGATGCAAGTCTGGTTTTGGTAATATGGCATAAAACTGTTCATATTCGTATAGTGTCTCTGCCTCGTGTGGAAATGTTAGCTCCTCGTGAAGTTTTTCTCCTGGCCTTTTCCCGACGACAAGAATGTCTGGGACTGCGACCTTGATTTGTTCAGCATACTTGTGAAAAGCTTTCAATAAATCTGCAAGCTGTAATGACTCCATTTTGAGAATAAATGTTTCTCCGCCTTTCATCATCATCGCTGCTTCGATCGTGAGAGAGACAGCTTCTTCAATCGACATGAAAAAACGTGTCATGACTGGATCTGTCACGGTTAGAGGTTTTCCTTTTAACAGTTGCTCGAGCATGATGGGAATGACAGAACCTCTTGATCCAAGTACGTTGCCAAAGCGCACGGAGCAAAACTTTGTTTTTTGATTTGGAATACTTTCGTTTGCTTGGAAAAAAAGTTTCTCTGAAATCAATTTTGTTGCACCCATTGCATTAGTTGGAGCCACTGCTTTGTCTGTTGAAATGTTGACAACATGACTTACTTCATGTTCAATCGCTGCTTCTATGACATGCTGCCCACCGATAATATTGGTTTGGACCGCTTCAAACGGGTTATCTTCACATGTTGGGACTTGTTTTAAGGCGGCTGCATGAAAGATGATGTCAACACCTTTCACTAGCTGTCTGACGCGGCTGGCATCTCGAATATCCCCAAGAGCAAATACGACCTCTGGATGCTCTGCATATTCATTTTTCATCATGTACTGTTTGCTGTCATCTTTGCTGAATACAATCATTTTTTTTGGAGAACATGTCGTTAGTTTTTTGACGATTTGCCGGCCGATTGATCCCGTGCCTCCTGTGACTAAAATGGTTTTGTCACGAAAAAAGGTCTTCATACTCGTTTTTATCTGTTTGGACATATCTAATCCCCCAACTCTCATTTCTCTACTTTGCATCATATGTGAAACAATGTCTGACGTTTGAGGAAAAGAACCACTTTATACATAAATTAGGTAAACAGATTATAACTTTCCGTTTGTATTCTTAATAGAATATGGAGAGACAGAAGAAAAAGTAGAAAGAACGGGAGTCAGCAAAGCTTTATCAGCTCGGTGACAATTGAAAAAGTTGAGGGAGTTTTTTTGTGAAACATTGAGTTATGAGCGAGGGGAGAAGAGAATACATGTATAGGGGAAAGCGTATTTTAGCCTTGATACCAGCTTTTAGAGAGAAGCAAGATCAACATTATGAACATATCCGTTTATTGGTGCGTCGGCCGCTCATCTATTGGACGATTCAGCCATTACTCCAAATGGTCGAGTTAGATGAGATCATCGTTTCCTCAGAGGATATGAATATTCAAATCATTTCGTCCTACTATGGAGCAAACGTTATAGAACTGCCAGATTCGCATTTGACTGAACAAACACCTTCGTTACTGGCAGTCAAGCATGCACTTGCTTACTTAGAAAGAGAGGGGAAGACATTTGACATTGTATTGTATCTACACCCAAAGACTCCTCTCAGGCAGCCATCAGATATTGAGAGATGCTTGAAGCTTCTTGTAGAGGGAGGGTATGATTGTACGGCATCTTTTACAGAGGCGCTAGAAAATCCGAATGAAACATGGATACTGCATGACAACAATGAAGCGACTTTGTATAAGGACAATCATTACTTTTTCCTTCCAAATCATGAGCATCCTTACACGTATGGTCGCTTAAATGGTGCTGTGTATGCTTTTCATGCTCATTATGCAAAGGAATGTGTTCACTCCTTGTTAGAAGGATTTGTTGGAGCATATATGATGGATCAAACAAATTCGTTAGTCGTAAATAATGAGACAGACTTGAATCAAGCGGAAAAAGTGTTATTGGCAAGACGCAATTTAGAAGATATGGTTTAAAATCCAAATGTACAAGAAAAGCGCCTGATCATAGGGCGCTTTTTACCATTTCATATAATCTGTAAGGTAGTGTATCAAATGTATTCCAACTGACCACTTGCTCATAATTTTTCGAGGATATAGACCTTCTTATCTCATCATTTGATACATAATATTCGACTTGTTCGATCAAGTCATCTTCTTGTTTGTAAAATACGAAGCTTGAAAAAGCATCTGGGGGCTCTAAATCTGTCAACTGAAAACTTCCACTAGCAGCAATATCAAAAGCTCTGTTGTTCAGACTCTTGTTTTGAATCATTGCTTTGTTTCGGTTATAGGCAAATTGAGCGGGTCTGTGCGGATTAAGAACAATGGCTGACCTATGATAAAGTTCGGCCATTTGATGAGGACTCAACCAATTGGTCTCAAGTGTCAGGTCACGATATATTCTCCGTGATTTATTTAAATGGATGTGCCATTTATTTCCTGCAACTAGAATACGCCATTTGCGTTGACTTAACAACGCATCTACTGCCTTTATGCGATTTGGATAAGGATAACCAACGAGTGCAATGTCATAGGTAAACGTCTCAGCTTGCGCCACTTTCTTCTGAAATACTCGTGTATTTGTCGGAATGGGAAAGTAATGCGTAGATTTAGCACCTATTTGTTTGTAAAAAGGTAATGCGCCTTCGTCAATCGTTAAAATCATTTGTGCATCATGTGCACATATGGCTGACACATCTGTATAAAAAGGGTCTTCTGTCATCCACAGTACGACAGGTATCTTTTCTTGTTTGAATTGATGGAGCGCTTCTTTTGGAACATAATCACCGATCATCATGAAAACAAAATCCGGAGAAAATGTCCGGACTTTGTGAATTTGCGCCAGTAGAGATTCTCTTTCAATCTGTAAAAATGAAAAAGGTGAATCAATGAAGCTTTCTTCTATCCAACGATCAAATGTTTGATAAATCCCGCCATAGCCAGAACTGATATATAGAAGCTTCATAATAGCCCTCTCACGTTAAGATGTGAATGTTACACTTTCAACTTTATCAACATCTATAAGAGTTGTTGCAGAGCCTGTAGGCGTAACAGAACTTTCCTGTGTGACAAAAACGATCCCAACTGAAGCATTGAATGATACAAATTGAACTGGTCCAATTAAGTCTCCAGAGTCTGTCACAATACTAATGACTGTGCCTGGTGCAAGTCTTGCGAAAATCCATCTTGCTGGTCGAGAGACATCGCGTGTTGAAGCATCATTTGAAAATAATGCTTCAGATGCTACTTCGCTTAATAAATCGTTTAATTTATTTTCCACAATTACTCCTCCTTCTTCGAGATTGACTGTTAAAGCATGACCAAGTGGTTTGAAGATTATTTTTAATAGTTCTTTTTTTAACTCGGCACGATTCATGCTCATTCCTCCCCCTCCTTCTTTCATCAATTCAAACACACCACTATGTATATGCTGTTCACTTTTTTTTGGTATAAGCAGAATGCTTATTCCTTGTTTTTTATTTAATCATTTCACACATTTTCAAAAATGTTTTCAAATGCTGAGACTAAATGATGTAATCCTCATACTCTAGTAAAGATTAAATGAGAAGAGAGAGGGATTTTGAATGGAATTTGAACAATTATTAAATAACTGGAACGAAGAATTACTAGAAGCTGAAGGAGTGTTTGAAGTTTTATTCATTTTGCTTCTTCTATGTCTTTTAGAAGAAAATGGAGAAGAAAGCACATCGGAGATCAAAGAATTGCTGCGTCCTTGGTTGGAGCTTGGTATTCCGCTGCCGCGTGTACATTTAGTAAATGGAGATGTGCTTCAAAATGTGATAGTTGTGCAATTGTTTGATACAGTGGCTGTTTTTAAGAATGCAACAAATCAGCAAAGAGTGAGCGTTCCTTTTGCGAACATTGTCAGCTGGGGTGCTTTTTAATCTAATTTAAAGGGAAATGATTATGAAGGTATCGGTGATTTTAACAAGCTACAATAAACCTGATTTCATTGATCGTGTGCTGAAAAGTATGATGGAACAAACGTATCAACAGTGGGAGCTTTTGATTATGGATGATGGTTCCGAGCCAGAAACAATGAAAAAGATCGAACCATTTTTAGCCGATGAACGCATTCAACTGTATCTTCACAGCGTTCCACCTGCAAAGCGACTTGTCACCGTACGTTATGCGACGCTTATTAATGAAGCTTTAACACGTATAACAGGTGAGCTTATTTGTTATTTAACCGATGACACACTATATCACAAAGATCGTTTGCAGAAAATGGTGGATGTTTTTCGTTCAAAGCCTCATATAGATATCGTCTATTCCTCACAGCGTGTGGTCCATGTTGATAAGCATCTAGTGGAAACTATGACTTTTGTCCGTGAAGCGGAACAAATTCTAGAGCATGCGTCATTTCAAGTTGATCACTGTTCGGTCATGCACAGAAGGCGTTTGCTTCCTTTCGTATATGAGAAATTCGGGCAATATTGGGATGATGAGCCGAAGCATTGGCATCATGCAGATGCTGTTTTTTGGATGCGGTTAAATCAGTTTGTTGCATTTTATCCATTAAAAGATGTTCTCGATACAACGTACAAAACACCTCGCTCCTTTCATCACATGTTTTCAAGTATGCCGTATGATGTAATTGATGGGACCGTGATTGAAAAAGATGGTGCTTATTTTCAACTGGCTCGTGGGAAGCTTCATTCGATTGATCGGCGATGGATCAATGAAAAGCATGGGCGTGCGATTCGTGTTCCTTTGTTATGTGTGATGAAATATGAGGTAAAAGGCGCGCTACCAGTGCCAAATTATACAGTAGTCACTGCAGATAATGGAAGAACATTTTATTATATTGAAGATCAGAAAAAAAGACGATTTTATTCAAAACGAGATGTTCAATATTTTCAATTTCATCAAAAGGAAATTTATCGCATATCCGATGATCTATTGCAGGCGTTTGATGATGGCAAAATCATTCAAGCATCCCCAGAATTCAGCCCACCAAATCGCCGTCTTTTTAAGTGGAAACAGGATATCTATTTATTTGTGCATCATACCTTTTGCCGTATTGTCCTAGAGGTAGTCAAATTATTTGCATTTTATCATCAGCCGATTAAGCTATACCCTGCTCAATTTGCTTTATTCCAAGAAGGGAAACCAATTGTCCCGTTATATATGGAATCGCTTCACGAATTTAATATGTCTCTTTATCAATTGTCAGGGCGGAAGCACTCCTTATAAGAGGGGGGTGCTTTTTTAGATCAAGATTTGAAAAAAAGCAGGAGATTCAAAGGAAGAAGCGAAACGTGAAAAGCATAGATGAACCGCATAAGCATGATCAAGCAGCAAAAAATTGGGCAATAGATGCTGATTTTTGGGCAATGAAAGTGAGGGGGAGAGATGGGGAGAGATGTCAAAAGAGCGGATTGGTTTGAATTGATTTTAGAAGCCATCGATGAAGCGATTCACGTCGTTGATGATCACGGAGTGACGATTTTCTACAACCATAATGCAGCTAAGTTTGACTGTTTAGACAAGGAAGAGGTAATCGGCAAATACATTCTTGATGTGTATCCATCATTAACTGAAAAAACAAGTACGTTTATGCATGTGCTAAGGACTGGGAAGCCGGTTTATCATTCTTTACAAACGTATTTGAATAAAAATGGTGAAAAAATTGAAACCGTCAACACGACATTGCCAATCATAGAAGACACAAAGTTAATAGGAGCAGTAGAAGTGGCAAAAGATGTATCCAAGCTGTCGGCACTCTCCAGTCGTTTCGACCAAAAGAAACGAAGGATGACTGAGATAGATCGAATGCACGATTTTTCTTCTTTTTTAACAAATGACCCAGCATTAAAGCAAATGCTCAAAGAAGCAAAAAAAGCAGCTATCTATTCATCGTCTGTTGTCGTGTACGGGGAAACAGGTACAGGAAAAGAAGTGCTGGTTCAGGCGATAGTCAATGAATCTGACCGTAAAGATCAAGTGTTTATCCCGCAAAACTGTGCAGCATTTCCGGAATCGTTACTTGAGAGCCTGTTGTTCGGGTCTGTCAAAGGAAGCTATACAGGGGCAGTTGATCGCAAAGGTCTCTTTGAATTAGCTGATGGTGGCACCCTTTTTCTTGACGAACTGCAAGCGATGCCGCTAACACTTCAGGCGAAATTATTGCGTGTTTTAGAGGATGGAGTTGTTCGCCGTATTGGTGATGCGGAAGCAGTAAAGGTAGATGTCAGAGTCATTACTGCTTTGAATGTAAATCCGTTTGAAGCTATGAAAAAGCAACTCCTAAGAGAAGATTTATTCTATAGACTGCATGTTTCATCTTTTCATATCCCGCCACTTAGAGAGAGAAAACAAGATATAGAGTTACTATCCCGCCATTTTATTGAAACTTATCACCATCAGTTTTCCAAACAGGTCACCTGCCTTTCTGACGAAACAAAACAACTGTTTATGGCCCATCATTGGCCTGGGAATGTGAGAGAATTAAAGCATACGATTGAGCATGCCGTTCTCATGATGCCAAACGAAGCAAAAGAGATGACCCCTGTGTATCTTCCTTCTCACTTACGCCAGCAGAAAATGGAACAATGTCAACAGCTTTCTTCGTTAAAAAGCCAAGTCGCATGGTATGAACAGACATTGATTCAGGAGGCTTTAGCAAAGCATGGCGGCAATATTAAGCAAACCGCCACTGCCTTAAACATTCCTCGACAAACCTTGCAGTATAAACTTAAAAATATGCAGATGCCGAAAAATAGGCATCTTACAGAGTGAGAAAGCAGGCAAAATGCACCTTTTGTAAACAATAGGGGTATTTTCCCATGTTGGCACATAACTTGCGTAGTATAAAGTGAATGCTGATAGGGGGAATGGATATGAATCAGAAACTGTATGAACCAATGCGCCATTGGAAGGACATTGAGCTTTGGAAGGATGTACCTGAGGAAAAATGGAACGACTGGATTTGGCAACTGACGCATACGGTCAAAACGCTTGATGATTTAGAAAAAGTTGTCAATTTAACAGAAGAAGAAAAAGAAGGGGTGAAGATCTCAACCAAAACCATTCCGCTTAACATCACACCCTATTATGCCTCACTGATGAATCCAGACGATCCAAGGTGTCCAATACGTATGCAATCTGTTCCGATTGCAGAAGAGCTCCACAAAACAAAATACGACCTAGAAGACCCGCTTCATGAAGATGAGGATTCACCTGTTCCAGGATTAACGCATCGATATCCAGATCGAGTACTGTTTCTTGTCACAAATCAATGCTCTATGTATTGCCGATATTGTACGAGAAGACGTTTTTCTGGTCAGATCGGAATGGGGGTTCCTAAAAAACAGTTAGATGCGGCGATTGGCTACATTAGAGAAACACCTGAGGTTCGTGATGTGCTCATCTCAGGCGGTGACGGACTTTTAATCAATGATCAAGTCTTAGAATACATTTTGAAAAATTTACGAGAGATCCCGCATGTCGAGATCATTCGGATTGGGACCCGTGCACCAGTTGTCTTTCCGCAAAGAATCACAGATGAATTATGTGAGATTTTGAAGAAATATCATCCAGTTTGGCTCAATACTCATTTTAATACAAGTATCGAAATCACCAAAGAATCAAAAGAAGCTTGTGAGCGTCTCGTCAATGCTGGCGTTCCGGTAGGCAATCAGGCCGTCATCCTTGCCGGTATTAACGACAGTGTGCCAATTATGAAGAAACTGATGCATGATCTTGTGAAGATTCGTGTCAGACCTTATTATATTTACCAATGTGATTTATCTGAGGGGATTGGTCACTTTAGAACACCTGTCTCAAAAGGGCTTGAAATCATAGAAGGGTTAAGAGGACATACGAGCGGTTATGCAGTGCCTACCTTTGTCGTAGATGCGCCAGGAGGTGGAGGAAAGATCGCTTTGCAGCCAAATTATTTACTCTCTCAAAGTCCTGATAAAGTGGTCCTTCGTAACTTTGAAGGCGTCATTACATCCTATCCTGAACCAGAACAATATGTGGCAGGGCAAGCAGATGCTTATTTTCACGAAATTTATGAAGAGATAAAGGAACCAGCTGTTGGGATGACGGCAATATTCCAAGATGAAGCAACGTCCTTTACACCAGAAAATCTAAGACGGATGAAACGAAGAGAGTCGTACGAGACAAATCCGGCGCATGATACGCTCAAAAACAAACGAGAAAAACGGGATGAACTAAAAGAGAAGAAATATCAAGCACAACTCAAGAAAGATCAAATTGTCAAGGAGGAGAATTGACCTTGTTCACATGTGATTGGTGTTTGGAAAAGAAAGCTAAGAAAGAACAAACAACAGTTTATTGGGAGCTGATCACTGGGACACAATCAATCGAAATTATAAAAACACCCTCGTTTTCGTGCGAACATTGCGGGATGACGTATCAGAAGGATGAAACGGTGAAGGAGATAGAAGATCAGTTAATATTGGTGGACCAAACAAAACTTCCAGAAAAAATCTCATATGAAGAATTAATGAGCATGAAGCGTTTATTAAAACGAAACTACTTTGATTTTTCTTCATAATTTATACCTCCGCCTATACAAGTCATCAAAATCCTGTATAATATAACATCAAAATAGAGTGTCGCGGAGGGAATAAACAGGTGAAGTCGTTTTACCATTATTTAATGAAGTTCAGGCATCCAAAACCGCAGGATGATACCAGTCATTTTGCTAATGCAGCTTATGAAGATCACAGTTTTCCTAAAACTTCGACAGATTATCATGAGTTATGTGCATATTTAGAATTAAATGGAGATTATTTAACCTCAATGACTACATTCGACGAAGCCTTTGAGCAATACGAAGTGGAAGTCAAAAAAAAATAAATTTTTCACCGCTTGTTCCGTAAATGGGGAAGCGGTTTTTTTATGAAGAAATAAAATGGCGTTTAGTATGGTATGGTTGCCCATGCAGAATTCCTTGCGCCGGCATACGATACGTTAAGACCAAAAGTCGGGCAAGGAGGAGACAAAATGAAGGCGAAAGCACCAAAATATAAAATAGGGGATATTGTCGTCGTTGTCATGTATGGCACAGTTGGAACGATTACAAAAGTCCATCAAATTGACCAGCATTATTTGTATGAGGTCAATCATAATGAGGTGCTTTATTTTGAAACATCACTTCAGCTTTACGATGAATATGATGGGGTGATTGTGGATACTGAGAAGCTGGACATTGAATATGAGTTCCTCATTGGCGATGTTGTATACGTGAAAGATTACGGAAAAGAACTCTTTAAAATCATTGGCCACCGCACTGAAATTTGGCGTTACCTTGATGATGGCTGGGAAGATGTGATTTACGAATTAACGAGGCTAAAAGACGGAGAATGGCTGGAGACAGAGGAAGAAGATTTAACTCTTGTGCTAAGGAAATACGAAATGGACCAATTTGTTCATCAGCTTCTTTTTGTACATTACGTAGGAGAAACCGCCAAAGAAAAAGAAGACGATATGGTTCAGACAGCTCTTTTACATTTAGAAGAGAAACAAGAAAGCGAAGCATCACTAGAGTTCCTTGCTGTATCTATAGTGGATGAGCTTCTGGATATTTATAATGATTATAAAATTCTCTATGAATTTTTTAAAGATCCAGAATACAAGGATATGATGGATTTTATTTTGGAAAGTTTAACAGAGCATTTTGGTTAAAGAAAGACTTGTCCTAACACGAATAAAAAGTAAGGTACACAGAAAAAAGCAATCACATAAAACCATCCCCTCAAGATACGGCCCATCACTTGATCAAATGCGTCTCCATCTAACATGCTTAACCATTTCATTTGCGAGCATGCCCCTTTTCTTTTTGTTTACTGCATTTATATGTATGGAATGAGCCATTATGACAAACTGTAATAAAAAACAGGCGAGGTTCATACATCATAAAAAAGGAGGCGGAAAGCAATGAAAGAAGCGGATTTGGTGATCGATACAGAGGAAATTGCAGAATTCTTCTATATGGAGCTGGTCAAAAGAGGGTACATACCAACTGAACTGGAAACCTTTGAGCTTGCAGACATTACATTTGAATATATGTTGAGGAAAGCAATGATAGTTGAAGAAGAAGCGTGGTAGCCGCTATACTTTGAAGAGATTCCTGAGGAGAAAGGGAGGCGAATCCTTCAACGTGAATGTTATTTTTCTTTTCATTGTTTTTGGAGCTATCAGTGTACTTATGGTTTCCAATGTATTTCAAGAAACGGACAACCATATTATTTTATGGTTTGAACACATTAGACTCCCTTTATTAAACGATATGATGCTGATTGTGACGGATTTAGGTATGAGTGCCACCCTTGTCCCAATCATGCTCATCTTTAGTGTGGTGCTGCTGATGTATAGGCGCTATCACTCGATCATATTGCTTTTTTTCTTGTATATAAGTGAAAAAACGATGAATCATGAGTTAAAGGGTCTGTTTGGTAGGGAGCGTCCAGCCTTTGAGCACCTTGTCAATGAAACATATTATAGCTTTCCGAGCGGACACTCCATGAATGCAGCAACCATCTATCCCTTCATTGCATATCTATTAATTGAACTGATCCCTTGGCTAAAAGAAAGACAAAAAAGAGTCTACTTCATCACTGGATTATTTGTTATCGTCATCGGTGTCAGCCGAATGTATATTGGTGTTCATTATTTGACAGATGTGGTAGGAGGCTTTGCGATAGGACTGGCTTTATTTCTCTTATTTAAAAAGATTGACGAAAAAATGTCCGTCATTCGACAAAAATAGAAGAAGGAGATTATCAAATCCTAGCCAATTTTATATAAAAAGGGAGGGATTTTGATGCAATTGACGTTGAGATTTTTTCAAAAGAAACCTTCAGCCTATCGCTTAACCATTTACCAAACACCTAGTTATGGTGATACTAACGGGCATCAGCCTGTGTACCGGACAATGATTGGCGGCAAAACACATCAAGATGTACTGGAAAAAGCATTCTCAACATTTAATGTACATGATACAGTCCCTAATGATTACAATGCGCGGTTTATCACGACAGGTGATATTGTTGAGATTGATGATAGGAAAAAGGGTAAGTGCTATTATCAGCTCTTTCCGACAGGATGGAAACGTAGTGAAAGAATAAAGTTGATGAGTTAACCAAAGGACCACAGATGCCAGCTCTCTTGCCAGCTGGCTATTTTCTTTTTTTCCCTCAATCGTTTATAATAAATAAGATAAAACACACGTTAAACGTAAGTGGAGGCTAAAAAATGAGTGTACATATTGGAGCAGATAAAGGACAAATTGCAGAAACGGTATTGCTTCCTGGCGATCCGCTTCGTGCGAAATATATTGCAGATACATATTTAGAGGATGTCGAGTGCTATAACGAAGTGCGCGGCATGTATGGCTTTACAGGCACATATAAAGGAAAACGTATTTCCGTACAAGGAACTGGGATGGGTGTACCGTCTATTTCGATTTATGTCAATGAACTCATTCAAAGCTATGATGTTCAAAACTTAATCCGCGTCGGTTCTTGCGGAGCGATTAAAAAAGATGTGAATGTACGTGATGTTATTTTAGCACAGACGTCATCAACCGACTCCCAAATGAATCGTGTCGCATTTGGACCGATTGATTACGCGCCTTGTGCTGATTTTGGTCTACTCAAGAAAGCCTATGACACAGCAGTAGCAAAAAACGTAGCTGTGCGTGTCGGAAATGTATTTACAGCAGACCAATTTTACAATGAAAAACCACTTGAGCTCATGGATCAATACGGCATTCTCGCAATTGAGATGGAAACAACAGCTCTTTACACGCTCGCTGCAAAATTCGGTAGAAAAGCGTTATCGATTCTAACAGTAAGTGATCATGTTTTAACAGGAGAAGAGACAACTGCAAAAGAGCGTCAAACGACTTTTGACGAAATGATCTTAATTGCACTAGATTCTGTTTTATAATAGTATAAAGGGTGTGCTACGATGTAGCGCATCTTTATTTTTTTAGTAGAGCAAAAGGAAGGTATGTCATGAAGAAAAGCTATAAACTACTCTCAATCGCATCGATTCTTGGTTTGACGGCCGCATTATCGGGCTGCCAGTTGCTCGATCAAAAGAGCGACACATCAGATGTAAACAAAACAAACGAACAAAAATCAGCAAATCAATCATCCCAGCAAAACTCAAATGATACGGCAGATCCATCTAATCAAGAGCTGACGTTAAAGAGTGAATATTTCAATGACATCAAGGTTGTCAGTGGGCTGAAAACCATACAAAACCCTGAAAATATTCTTGCACTTGTTAACAAAGAATATGCATTGCCGGGTACCTATAAACCTTCTGATCTCGTTGTACCAAAAGTTGAATTCTCCTTTTCGGAGGATATCGAAAAACGATATATTCGGAAAGAAGCAGCAGAAGCCCTTGCCAAGTTATTTAATAGAGCGAAAAAAGAAAACTACGAGCTTGTTGCTGTATCTGGCTATCGTTCTTATGATCGTCAAAAAACCATTTTTGACAGTGAAGTCAAAATAAAAGGGAAAGAAAAAGCTCAAGAAGCAGTTGCTCTACCAGGTGAAAGTGAACATCAAACAGGACTTGCGATTGATATTTCCTCAAAAAGTGCTGGCTTTGAGATCTCTGAAAAGTTTGGTGAAACACCTGATGGCAAGTGGGTGGCGAAAAACGCTTATAAATATGGCTTTATCATCCGTTATCCAAAAGGGAAAGAAGACATTACGAAATACGAATACGAGCCATGGCACCTGCGCTATGTTGGCAAAGAAGCAGCAAAAGCAATGCATGATCACGACTTAACATTTGAAGAGTATATGAACAAAGTCAAGAAAATATAAGCAAATAAAAGGCCTCCCAGCCATTGGGAGGCCTTCTTTTTTTAAAAAAAGAATAATCCTGCTAATGCGAAGCCAGTAATGAAGCCAAGACCAATTCCATAAGCGGCGCCCCAGCCATAATAACCGCCATAATAGCCGAACCCAAAGCCTTGGCGGAAACCGCCGACTGGACGAATATAGACTTTGCGATTTGTCACCCGTTCAATACGTCCGACATGCACTCTGCCGTTTCGATCGGTGATTCTAGCTACTTTCCCCAAGTGCTGTTGACAAAGTTTGTAGTAGCGCTCCATGTTTTTCCTCCTTTTGACAAACTCTTTTCACTCTTATCTTATGCAAGATAAATGATAGAGTTTGGACAAAACATATAGGAGATTCGCTCATTTTACACAGTACATTCGAATAGAATATGACTGAGATGCTGGTGATGTGCTTGGATGAGGTCATAGTGTGTTTGTAAAGTGTCATAAAGCTTAGACGGTATATGAGGAGATAATTCCATTTCTGTTGGCTCCTCCTGTACCATGTGCTCGTCGAAGGAGAGAATACGTAAATCATGGAAGCCTGCTTCTTTTAACTGCTCCTCCCATTCAGAAGTAGAAAAGAGTGAGCGAAAGCCATAAAATTCTTGAATGGCTGTAAGTTCTTTTGTTGATAGTGGTGCTTTTAACACAGCTTCATTGGCTAACAATTTACCCCCAGGTAAAAGAACACGTTTCATTTCATTAAGAGCTGCTGATAAGTGTGTAAAGCTTAAGACAGATTCACTGATCAATAGAGAAAATGACGCATCTGCAAATGGAAGATTTTCGACTGACGCCTGTATGGCGTTGACCGGCAATTCTTCTCGTTTAAATCTGAGGTTGGCCTTTTCCACCATCAATGGATGTGTATCAATGGCATCTACATGAAAGCCTAGATTTCCTAAATACGCTGCTGTTTGCCCTGTCCCGCAACCAATATCAAGTATGCGCTGATCAAAAAGTAGCTTTGAATGCTCAATCATTGTTTTTGTTAACTCAATTCCACCAGGGTGTGCACCTGATACGCCAAAATAGGCGAGCATTTCTACATAGTCACTCATAAAACCCCTTCTTTCCATATCGTGTTTCTCTATAAAGATATATGCAATGCAAGGTCAAATGGCTTATCTTTTCAAGTAGAAGTTTTATCATCTAGTTGACGGATGAACAATCGTCCTTGATAATAATGAAAGGAGATAAGGTGGTGTTTTTTTGAAAAAACAAATCAAAATCGTAATAGCCATTCTCGTGACAGCAGCACTTTCCTCAGCGATTACTTTTGTGATCACAAAACAAGGTGTTGTCAGTGTCGCAGGAGATGAAAAGTTCAGTAAACTCATGGCTGCTTATACGAAGGTGAAAGATGAGTATTACGAAAAAACGGATGATCAAAAACTAATAGACGGTGCGATTCAAGGAATGATTGCATCACTAGATGATCCATACTCTACATATATGGATCAGGAGGAAGCAAAAGGTTTTAACAATACCATATCTTCGTCATTTGAAGGAATTGGTGCACAAGTGGAAGAAAAGGATGGACAAATATTAATTGTCGCCCCAATTAAAGGCTCTCCTGCTGAAAAAGCTGGTTTGAAACCTCATGATCGAATTTTAGAGGTGGATGGGAAAAGCACAAAGGGGATGTCGGTGAACAAAGCAGTATCTCTTATTAGAGGTAAAAAAGGAACGGATGTTAAGCTACATCTGAATCGACAAGGTGTTGGAAATGTGGATGTGAATATCACAAGAGATACGATTCCGCTTGAAACAGTTTATACAAAGCTAACGAAAGATAAAATAGGAGAAATCCAAATTACATCATTTGCAGAAACCACATCTAAAGAATTGGATAAAGCTATTAATAAGTTAGAGAAACAAGGGGCCAAAGGATATGTCATTGACCTAAGAGACAACCCTGGGGGCATTATGACAGAAGCCATACAAATGAGTAATGACTTTATTGATAAAGGAAAAGTCATTATGCAGGTCGAGGAAAAAGGGAAGATACAAGTGTACAAGGCAGAAAAAGAACGGAAGGTCCATAAACCAGCCGTAGTCCTTGTAAATGGCGGATCGGCAAGTGCTGCTGAAATTATGGCGGCGGCCCTGCATCAATCATCAGGAATTCAAATCGTTGGTGAGAAAACATTTGGTAAAGGAACCGTACAAAATGCCCAAAGCTACCAAGACGGCTCTAGTGTCAAGTTAACCATTGCAAAGTGGCTGACACCGAATGGATCTTGGATTCACAAAAAAGGAATTGAACCACAGGTGAAAGCATCTCTCCCAAGTTATGCAAAGCTGCCATATTTAAATCCGAAAAAGACTTATCAACTGAATGATAATGGAGACGAAGTAAAAGCGGCTCAAAAAATGTTCCAAGCACTCGGCTACAAGGCAAAGGCAAATGGAGAGTATGATCAGGCGTTCCAAACTGTTGTGAAAAGCTTCCAAGCAGATCATGATTTGAAGGCAGATGGAATCTTAACAGGGGATACAACGACTGTGCTCATGACAAAAATACAAGAAAAGCTTAAAAAGAATGATACGCAAATGAAAAAAGCCATAGAATTATTGAAACAAGAAATAAAATAAAGAAAGCAGTCCCTTTTTTGAGGACTGCTTTTCTTGTGTTTATGCGTCTTTTGCGATATTTGCTGCTTTTCCTTCTTCAAACAGTTCGTTCGTGACGGAATTTGATATGCTGTTCTTTTGAAAAAACGGATTAAGGATCAGGATGACAACAACGTTTGCTAATAAACCGAGGAAACCTTCAAAAAGGCCAAATGTGACTTGTGAAATGTTGGCGGTAAAGGTCACAATGATCCCAACCACAAGTCCTGCAATGGTCGCTTCTCTTGATTGCTTCTTCCAAAACAGGCTCATTGCAATCGCTGGGAAAATCTGAACCATTCCTGATACACCGATCAATTGAAGCGTCACAAGTGCCGTAGGGAATAGCATACCAAATAAAAGAGCAAGGCCAATGACAATAAACACCATCGAACGTGTAATGATCGTTAATCTTTTCGGTGACACATTTGGATGAATCAAGTCCCGATATAAATTATTTGCAAATAAATTCGACGCGCCAATGGCCATAATAGAACATGGAATGAGAGAAGCCAGTGCAATCGTTGAGTAAGCAAGCCCCTGCATCACGCCTCCATAAGATGTTTGAATTAAATGAAGAAGAGCAAATCTTGGATTTGTCTCCTCTGGTAAGACTAAAAATGCAATCAACCCAAGGAAGATGACCAAAATCAATACAATGTTATAAAGGGGTAAAAATATGCTGTTTTTACGAATGGCATCTGCACTTTTTGCGGTGAATACACCAGTAGCCGCATGAGCCCACATAAATAAAGCAAGTGCTGAAACGCCTGAAGCTGTAATGAACCACAAAATGCCTTTAGGACCGCTTTCAGGGATTGTTAGAAGCTGAGGAGCTTCCTTGGCTAACGTATTCATCATAGGTGACCAGCCATTAAAATGAATGATCGGCAGTGAAACAACCATAAAGAGCATGATCACCCAAACGAGAATATCTTTTATAATGGCAGTATATGTAGGACCTTTAATCCCGCTGAAAAAAGTATATAGTGCTACTAAGGTAAATGAAATCATAACAACTGCATTGACGTTAATATAATTTGTACCTGCGACAGTTAATGTATCTTGAATGCCGCTGAGCTGAAGACAAATATAAGGAATGAGCATCAGTACACCTACAATAGCAATCAAACTTGACAGAAGCTTGCTGTCAAATCGTACGCGTGCATAATCAGCCAGTGTTGTCAGCTTATGACTTTTTGCGACGGTCCATAGTTTTGGTAAGAAGAAATAAGCAATGAAATAGGCAAGCACAGAATAGGGTATAGCGAAAAAAGCGACACTTCCTGCCGTATAGGCTGTACTGGTTAAGCCTAAAAATGTATAGGCCGTATATAAGTCTGCCCCAACGAGAAACCAGACGAGAAGACCGCCGAATTTTCTCCCGCCGACAGACCATTCTTCGACTGTCTGTCTTGAAGATTTGTCACGACCAGCTACAAATCCGATGACCACGACGATAAAAATAATACATGCAGTAATCAATAAAGCTGTTAAATTTCCTTGCATCAGTCAGTTCCTCCATTTGAATGTTGCATCCTGTAAATAATAAATGTACAAATCGGTGTGAGAACAATCCACAATAGGAGCCAAAAGTGGAAAAATGGCAACCCAATCAAAAATGGATGAATGCGATTGACAAAGGGAAGCAATACGAGCTGTCCGATAAATGGAATGGTTATGAGTAGAATCATGATCAATTTTTTATTCATTATTTCCTCCTGAATATTTTGTAATTTCATCATAATAGCAGTTGTCAGATTAGATCACAAGACCATTTTCAGAAAAAACAATCATTTTCTTTCAGAGCATATTACTATAACGCTTTCATTCTTAAAAGATGGAATTTAAACAATGAGCGGCGTTTAAAAGGGGATTTTCGCGTTGGATAAGTGGAAAGTTTGGAGTAATAATATTTAAAGTAAATAAAAAAGCCCCGGTAAGTGACCGAGACACGTTTAAAGGAAATCAGAGACTTCATTGATGTCAAAACGATTGCTTTTGTGAGCTTCTTTTGCTGCTTTACCGACTGAAATCAGCATAATTGGTTCGTAACGCCCGCTTACATTGAATTCTTTGATGTAAGCTTCTTTACTGAAACCGCCCATTGCACATGTATCATACCCCATTGCTTTGGCAGCAATCATTAATTGCATAGCAGCTAGTGAAGCATTTGAATAGGCAGCTTCACGTGCATATTGCTCGCTTTGATAAGCTCCATTAATTTGGGTCATCAATGTGTTTTTGATGTCTTCTGTAATAACCCCTTGTTCAGCTAGTTCGCTATAGATTTTTTCACCATTTTTGTGAGCTTCAAAATCTCCTAACACAGCAATAACGGCTGATGCTTGCGACACTTGCTTTTGGTTATAAGCAATTGGCAACAACTTTGCTTTTGATTCAGCACTATGGAATACAGTGAAATGCCAATGCTGAAGATTCCATGCAGATGGTGCTTTCGTTGTTATTTCAAGAAGCTCTGTTAACTCTTCTTTTGTCATTTCATGGGATGTATCATACTCTTTCACTGAAGCTCTTTCTTTCAAAATTTCAATCGTTTTGTGATCGATCGCCATTTGGTTATTTCCTCCCGTTTCTGCTAATAGGATGGTACAATAAATAAAAAAGTGAGAAACTTACTTATTGTAACTAGAGACATTTTAAATTGTTAACCGATAGTTTGTCAAACAATCGTGAAAAGAAAGGCTGAAATATATGGCATTTGAATTATGTCCTCACATTCAGGCAAGCATTTTTTCTTCTCGGCAAAAGGTGGAATGGTCTCATCATCCATGTATTGCTTGATGGTCCAAAACGCTTCAAAGACATGACTGACATTATTCCATCCATCAGCCACAAAATGCTCGCAGAACGCTTAAAAGAGCTGGAACAAGAGGGGATCATAGAGCGAACTGTTTTGCCTGAGACACCTGTTAAAGTCATCTATTGCTTAACTGAAAAAGGGAACTCATTAAGCGATGTCTTTAGAGAAGTATCACGCTGGGCAGGAGAGTATGCAGGGTCTCACGATATAAAAGAGCAAGCCTAGTTTAAGGTTTGCCCAATCGTTTTGTCTTCTAATGAATATGCTGATGTTAGGCACATGACAAAGGAGGAGAAAAAGCATGTACCCTCATACTCCGCATTTTCGAGGCGGCGCTCCTGGCATTCCGCCGTATGAATCCAGAGTCCCTTTGTTTTTTGGTTTTGGAGCTCCTTTAGTCGGCGGACTGCTTGGCGGTTTTTTAGGAAGTGCGATTTTTAACTATCCCCGTCCTTATTATCCACCACCACCGCCTGTTCCACCACCTTATGGCGGCGGATATCCACCATATTATTAAGAAAAGAGTAAGCCTGCTTAAGATAAAAGCAGGCTTTTTATAATGGAATATCTATTTCAGAAATGCCTGGATCATCATGCTTTAAAAACATAATCTCCAAAATACCATCCTGATAGGACGCCTTCGTTCCTTTTCTTTTCACAGTTGCAGGAAGGACGATTTTCTTTTGTGCATTTTCTTCAGGGAAATGATCGATAAATAGCAGGTTGGCTGTATGCTTGATTTTGACTTTTTCTGTGTTTGGACGATCAAGTTCAATTTTGACAAACACATGGTCAGTTGTTTCAAACACTTCGACATTCGGCTCTTTTTCTATTTGACTCGTTTTTTTGTTTTGACTAAGTGGATCCTGAAAGGGGAACTGAGCAGGATAATTGGAGCCGAATACACTTTCCATGACTTGATTGACATATTGCTCAACATCTTTAGGGTCCGAGTTCTTTAATATTTCTTTCGAAAATTGCTTTTGAAAAGGGAATAATCGGTTCCAGTCAAACATGCACATCATCCTTTCTAAATGCCCTGAATTAGTATATGCCCAATTGAATGTACGCGTGCTATAATAGACGTTAAGTTTAGAAAGGGATGGTGTACTTGGAGCATCAAGAGCAAACAAAAGGTGTGCTGTATACTGCAACATCTTTTACATTGTGGGGGCTGTTCCCATTATATTGGAAACTTATGGATCATATTTCGTCAGGCGAAATTTTAGCTCACAGAATTTTATGGTCGTTTGTCTTTATGTGCGGTATTCTTCTATATTTAAAGCAAGTCCGCCGAGCCATGCAAACAATAAAAAGGCTTATGTTAGATGGCAAAGCTTTATACTCTTTACTTTTATCTGCTATTTTAATTTCGATCAACTGGTATGTGTACATTTGGGCAGTCAATCATCATTTAATGCTTGAAGCAAGTTTGGGTTATTATATTAATCCACTTGTATCAGTTTTACTTGGGATTATCTTTTTGAAAGAGCGACTGAATAAAATCCAAACCATTGCCATTTTCATAGCCGCAGGCGGTGTTATGATTTCCACAGTTCAGTACGGATCATTTCCTGTGGTTGCCTTCTTATTAGCTTTTAGCTTTGGTTTTTATGGATTGATCAAAAAAAGGATGGCATTCACGAGTGCCATTGGGCTGACCATTGAAACGCTACTCCTTGCTCCTGCCGCCCTTGTTTATTTAATCTTCTTTTTAAAGGAACCAGCGGTCACAATGCAGACAAGCAGCATCGGTTCTCTTGGGTTATTGTTCTTTGCTGGAGTCTTTACAGCAGTTCCACTTCTTTTGTTTTCCGAAGGTGCGAAAAGAATTCCTCTTTATCAGGTCGGGATTCTCCAATATATTGCACCGACAATTACTTTATTCTTAGGGTTGTTTATGTATCACGAACACTTATCAGCAGCAAAAGTCCTGACGTTTCTATGTATTTGGGTTGCGATTTTATTGTTTTCAGCATCACAACTTCGCATGAAAAAAACATCAAATGCTCATTAAAATCAAAAGCAGTTTACTTTTTTTTGATGGCGGATCATGTCATAATAAGTTGTTAACTAATCCATTTGAGGTGATCACATGACACAAGCAAATGAGCTTGTATCAGCTTATCTATCTTTATGGAAAAATCGTCCGCTTAATGTAAGAGATATGCCGTCCTTACAAAAGGCAATATGCGAGGATTTGGAGGATGCACACACGCATCCGCGAGCAAGAAAGTCATTCTATGAAAAGTATGTGATATCTGTGGAGAGGATATTGCAAGCCTCCATTCAACGGGATCATCAATTAAAGCTGATCAGTTTACATACAGAAAAACTAAGAGAATTATTACAAAAAGAAGGAAGGAACAACTTATGAAACCAATTCAAACGGAAGATGTCACAGCACATCTTCAATCGTTTTTAAATCGTCCAGTTTTCGTGCATCTTGAAACGACAACGGGTTCTTATTCAGCGCATGTGAATGAACAAAATATGACCGTTGTGGCGTATATTCGCAATGCAAAAATCGTCTTCTCACAGGCGAAAATAAAAGGACAAGGACCGTATCGTGTCGGTATGAAAACAGAAGATGGCTGGGTTTACGCAGAAGGTTTGACTGACTATGTGGTCGATGAAGAGGGCCGTCTGCTTATGGCAGGACATCTGCCAGATGGGAAACTTGCGATTTCATTACAAATTAGTGAAACACCATTTACGGTGAAGGAGAAAGGGTGACAAGACTTGAAAGAACATGTACTAGTGATACTGCCTCATCCCGATGATGAATCCTTTGGGGTCGCAGGTCTCATTGCACAAAGCAGAAAGCGCGGAATTCCTGTCACGTATGCATGCGCAACACTCGGTGAAATGGGAAGAAATATGGGCAGTCCAACGTATGCCAATCGTGAAACACTTCCTGAATTGAGAAAACAAGAACTGATTCATGCTTGCAAAGAGATGGATATCACTGATTTACGAATGCTTGGACTACGGGATAAGACGCTCGAATTTGAAGATGAGGAATATTTGGCTGATGTAATGGAACAGATCATCGATGAAGTCAAACCAACTCTCATTGTCACGTTTTATCCTGGCCACGGGGTACATCCAGACCATGATGCAACAGGGGAAGCTGTCATTCGAGCACTTTATCGAAAGAAAAAAGAAGACCGTCCTGTGACATACTGCATGGCCATTACGAGAAATAGAGAAGAAATCTTAGGTGATCCAGATATAGTGATTGATATTACCGATGTAGCAGATATTAAATTAAATGCACTCAGAGCTCATCGAACTCAAACAGAAGGCATACTGAGAGAGCTTGAGCAAAAGCTGAAAAATAAAGAACCAGTTGTTCAAAAATGGTTCGATGAAGAAATTTTCTGGACATATCAATGGAATGATTAAATGAAAAGGCAACTGGCTCATGTCAGTTGCCTTTTATGGTGCGTCATATCACCGATTCCCCAAGATGAACAAAACATTTGTCAATCAATCTGAGACCGAACATAGAGTACGACAGCACCAGCTCCGTCAGAGCCTTGGAAACCCACATTTCCCAAAAATCAATACATAATTTAAAACAAAGTTAATAGGAAGTGCAGTCAACGTGATGAGCATCGTCACCCGTGTTTTCCCTAATGCATCCATGAACGACCTCATGACAGAATATTCGAAAAGAGGGATAATCCCAAAAGCAAGGAAACTCAGAAAATGCTGCGTAACGCCTTGTACGGACTGCTTAAGTCCAAGCCCTCTTAATATAAGGGGTGACTGCCATCCAGCTTTGCACGAATACTGTTCGTTTCTCTCATAACAAGTATCCCTCTCTTAACAGAAATAACGAGAGGAATTATATCACGCTATGTAAAAAAATCAATTCTCTGATGGATTATGTTTCTTTGGCTGCTTCGTTTTTTTAAACATTTGGGCATAAATAAAAGAAAGACTGACAACACCTAATATGCTACAAGCATATTGAATCACTTTCTGAATCGTCATTTCCAGCTCACCTCCATACCAATAGAATGTGCAAATTTTGTTATTTTATGACGATTGGTCCAAAGAAGGAGGAAAATCATAAGATAATGAATTGGACCAACGAAGAAACCATTTTTAAATCAGATATGAACGGTATCAGAGGAAATAGGGAGAGGTATTATGTCCTTTAACAGTGAAAGAGCCGACAAACAGTAAAGTCCAAAGCATTCTTCATAATGAGAGAATGCTTTTTTGTAATGAGGAGAAAAAACAGCTAATTAAGTAAAAAGTCATTTGATACAGAAAAATTTGTCATGTAGAATAGAACTATGAAACTAGCAAAGTGCTTGTTTTGACAAATTTGTATACATTAACTTAAAAACTCCTTAAAAAAGTGTTTATAAATCAAGCAAAAAGCCGATAGAAACGATATGGCTTCATTTTAGCGTGTTGAGTTTGCTACTCTAGCCTATTGAATATTGCCCAATGTCTTGGTGTCCAGTAAGATAATAGAAATAAAGAATAAATAATGTAAGAGAAGCAGGACTATGAAATGCAACTCTAAAATAGTGCATAAGTCTTTACTGAACGAAATGAAGAAAGGCGGAGATTTATTATATGAAGAAAAAGGTAGTAACCGGCCTCGCAGTTTCAGCGATTGCTGGCTCAGCTGTGATTGCTGCACCGGCAGAAGCACAAACGATTAAAGTGAAAAGCGGTGACTCACTTTGGAAGATTGCCGAGCAGTACAATACGAGTATTTCCGAACTTCAATCGCTTAATCAACTAAAAACGACAATGATCTTTAAAGGGCAAAGTTTGAAAATTCCTGCAACAAAAAGTAAGAAATCAAACTCATCAGCGAGTTCAAAAGCAGCGAAATCAAGTGCTTCAACAACATCTAGCTATACCGTGAAGCTTGGCGATTCATTATGGCTCATTGCGAAAAATCATCAAATGTCAGTAGCACGCCTAAAAAGTATAAACAGCCTAAACAGTGATCTCATTCGTCCTGGACAAAAGCTGAAAGTGTCTGGAAGTACGAAGACAAGCGGCAATCAATCATCAAACTCAAATTCCAGCTCAAACAAAAAGACCAACAGCTCCAATAGTTCGTCCTCAGCATCTAGTACATATAAAGTCAAATTAGGTGACTCATTATGGAAAATTGCCAATTCGTTAAATATGTCGATTGCCGAAATCAAAACATTGAATCAGTTAAAGTCTGATATGATTTATCCAAACCAAGTACTGAAAGTAAAAGGAGCTGCCCCTTCAAAACCAAAGCCGAAGGCACCTACTAAGCCAAATCATCAATCTTCTAACAACAATCATTCGTCAAGCGGTCAAACAACATCTTATACAGTCAAATCAGGAGATTCATTATGGAAGATTGCCAATCAATTTAAAGTTCAAGTTCAGTCCATTCGCACAGCAAACAGCCTGAAAAGTGATGTACTTAGAATTGGACAAGTTTTAAAGATCAAGGGTGCTGCTTCTGGTTCAACATCTAAGGGTGCAACAAGCCCGTCAAACAATCACAAAACCGAGGCACCAATGAATGCGAAAATTACAACTATGATTCAAGAAGGCAAAAAATTAACAGGAATTCCTTACAGATGGGGCGGCAATACACCTGCGGGGTTTGACTGCAGTGGTTTTGTTTACTATCTGATTAATAAAGTATCATCTGTATCTAGACTAAGCACAGCAGGCTACTGGAATATGATGACGCCTGTCAGCACGCCGCAAGTTGGAGACTTTGTCTTTTTCACAACATACAAAGCGGGTCCTTCTCACATGGGATTATACCTTGGTGGAGGAAACTTCCTTCATGCAAGTGACAACGGGGTAGGCATTTCTAACTTGAGTAATCCTTATTGGAAAAAAGCCTATTTAGGTGCGAAACGTTTCTTCTAAAAAGCCGATTTTCGGCTTTTTTTGTTTGCTTTTCGAGGAGATTGTCCATACTGGTAACAAAAGGGGGCAGTCATATGAGAATATCAATATGGGCGATCATGATTTGTTTAACCTTTGTGGTATCAGCATGTCATGCACCGCCGAAAAAAGAAACGACAGAAGAGAGCCATGAAGTCGCAGCACCTAAACCACCGCCTATCATCACGACATTAATCAATGAAAATGGTCAAAAAATAGGAAGCATTGACGTGAGGGAATCGTCAAAATCCGGGCTGGATCTTCATGTGAAAGCCACAGGACTTCCTCCAGGTTCGCATGGTTTCCACATTCATGAGACAGGGATATGTGAAGCTCCGGACTTTGAAACGGCAGGTGCTCATTTTAATCCAGCGCACAGGGAGCACGGTTTTGATAATCCAAAGGGGTATCATGCTGGAGATATGCCGAATTTAGAGGTTGGGGCAGATGGTAAAATTGATGTCGTTGTCAATGTGCCAGATGTGACATTAAAGGGAGGTTCGCATCAATTATTCAGTCAAAATGGGCGAAGCTTTATCATTCATGCAGAAGCAGATGATTACTTAAGCAACCCTTCTGGAAATTCAGGAAAACGTATCGCTTGCGGAGCAATCACAAAAGAAATGGTAAAATAACAACAGACGAACCTTTATGTATTGAGTGCATAAAGGTTTTTTTAGTATACTTGTTGAGGAAATTGATCGAAGAGAGGAATTAATCGTATATGTTCAACCAACAATCACTCCCAGAAGAAATACAAGCAATGATCGAAAAGAAAACAAAAGATCTAGAAGAAGAATTTCGTCCGTTAATAGGCTCAAGCGGATATGAATCGCAGGATACTTCTATTATTAATGATGCCATCATTGCCCTGGCACTTGGTAAAAACGTCCTTTTAAAAGGACCGACTGGATCAGGTAAAACAAAACTAGCTGAAACCTTATCCGCTTTCTTTAAACAGCCGATGCATAGTATAAACTGTTCAGTTGATCTTGATGCAGAAAGCTTAGTTGGATATAAAACCATTCACAATGATGGTAATATCGCTTCTATCGAGTTTATCGAAGGACCCGTCACAAAGGCGATGAAAAAAGGTCACCTTCTATATATTGATGAAATCAACATGGCAAAGCCAGAAACATTACCGATTTTAAATGGTGTACTCGATTACCGAAAAATGATGACAAATCCTTTCACAGGTGAAGTAGTGAGAGCAGAAGAAGGCTTCGGTGTCATTGCGGCAATTAATGAAGGATATGTTGGCACTGTGCCTCTCAATGAAGCGTTGAAAAATCGTTTTGTCGTCATAGATGTTCCTTACATTAGCGGTGGCATATTAAAAGACGTTTTACAATCACAGTCCGTTTTAACTGATGAGCGTTTAATAGATCAATTTGTTCAGCTATCATCCGATCTGATGACACAGGCTCATCATGGTCAAGTCAGTGAAGAGGCGGCATCTATCCGAGCGCTGTTAGATACTTGTGATCTCGCGCAGTTCATTCCACCGCTTCGCGCAGTTGAACGTGGAATCGTTGAAAAACTAGAAGATGACCGGGAAAAAGCAGCGGTAAGAAATATCGCACAAACATTATTCGAGTGAGGTTCTGACTTTTGAAATTTATCAAATTTAATGACAGCAGAATCGATTCATTTCTATTTATGGAATTAACCGACCTAGCCAAAACGTTAGCCAAAAGTAATGATGTTGAGCTTGAATACGGCGTGCAGTCCTATTATGAACCTTTTGAAAAGAAAATTTTCATTAGCCATTTTTGGGATGATCGTAATCAAGAAGACATGACAGCAGGATTAAAAAGTGATGTTTTCCTACGTGCAATTGGTACAGTTTATAGTGATCTGCCTGTGTTTAAGGAAATGGTTCAGTATGCTCACAAATTATCTATTCCTGATTTATGTAAACAGTTGTTTATGCTGTTTGAAGATATCCGTATTGAAGAACGGATTAAACGTGATCGCCCAGGAACAAAAAAGGTATTCAAACGAAGAAGAGAGCTCTATCGTCGTCACTTTAAGACACAATTAACCATTAATCAAGAACGGAGCATCATAACGGACGCATTGTTTTGTGCCATTTATGTCAAGCTGACAGCTCATTCCCCGTTAGAAGAAATTCCAGCTCTTCATGAGCGCATTAATCCGATGATTCCTTTTATTGAGTCAAGTCTTGAACGTGTGTATGAAGCAAGTTCAACATCTGACATCGCCTCAATCGTGAAACAATTGACAGAGGGCTTTGATGAGCTTCTTGAAAAAGACATGCTGAATACGTATTTCTTCTTCCCAGAATTGGACTATGAAAAAGCGGCAAAAGAACCGCTGTTTCATGACTTAAAAAGAAAGCCTAAATTAAGTGATGACCTAAAAGTAGATCGGGAAAAAGAGGGAGATGAAGACATCCACCAAGAGTATATGGAAGTGTGGCATAGAGAAACCGAAGCACCGTCCAAAAGTTTTCTTCAATTCGATCTAGAACATGGCGGCAAAAGAGACCTTGGCAAAGATGCGGCAAGAGAAGGAGATGATGGTGATCAGGCGCTTGGCACCGTTCAGGGATCGGCGAAACAAACAGAGCGAAAAGACTATTCAAAGCTTGAAGCATTAGAAGAGGCACAAGGACAAGAAGCCCAAGGGGATGCACTGGAAAATGGAAAAGAGAATAAATATGCTTTTCCGGTGATGATCACACCCGGGCCTCCCGCACCAGAGCATATAGATCTATACAAACAGCATGCCAAAGCAATAGAGCCTTACCAAAAACGCTTAAAACACATGATCCAAAAAACACTTGAACATAAAAAAACATGGCCAAAAACAGATCTTCATGCGGGGCGGCTTAGTAAAAAGCTCATTCGGTATTTTACAGAATCAAATCCACGTCTTTTCTATCAGAAGCAAGCACCATCATCCCAGATTGATGCCGTTTTCACTTTATTAGTTGACTGTTCTGCGAGTATGTTTGACAAAATGGATGAAACAAAAAAAGGGATTGTTCTTTTTCATGAAGCATTAAAATCCGTTCAAGTACCGCACCAAATTGTCGGGTTTTGGGAAGATACAAACGACGCAACGGAAACAAGCCAGCCTAACTATTTTAATACAGTGGTGTCGTTTAAAGACTCTTTATTTGATGCAGGTCCTTCAATTATGGCACTTGAACCAGAAGAAGATAACCGTGACGGCTATGCAATTCGTCAAATGACAAAAATGATATTAAAAAGAAGAGAAGAGCAAAAATTTCTTATTGTGTTCTCTGATGGAGAACCAGCGGCCTTCAGCTATGAGCAAAACGGGATTGTCGATACGCATGAAGCTGTGCTAGAAGCGAGGAAAAAAGGAATTGAGGTCATCAATGTCTTTTTATCGAATTCCCCTATAGAAGAGGCACAAATGAAAACCATTCAAGATATGTATGGCAAGTTCAGCATTTTTGTACCAGATGTCGATACATTACCAGACGTCTTGTATCCGTTATTGAAGAAATTACTGCATAAAAGCATTGGGGCATAAAGTTTTGTCCCTTTTTTCAAAATATTTTTCGGAATGATTTAAATTTTTTGTTTTTCTTTGAATTTTTTATCTTTAATTGAACAAAGAATGTAGAAAGTAATCCGAAACAGTGGTAAAATATTATTGGAAGCGTTTTATTACATAAATTTGGTCATTGTGTCCTGAAAGTTATATCGAGATAGTGTTCAATCACTTGATGATCAAAGTTGGGGGTAGTATTCAAAATGTTTCAAAATGATGTGAAACAACCGTTGAGTTGGGAAGAATTTCATGGTCCGAACCTCGGCTATGTGCTCGAGCTCTATGATCAATATGTCCAAGATCCTAATAGTGTTGATGAAGATTTAAGAGGAATATTTGCGGAGCTTGGTGCACCACCGAGTGAAACGAAGGAGGAAATTGGGAAAAAAGAAAATAGCATAGTTACTTCTGAACAAATCCAAAAGATAGCATCAGTCGTTAAACTGGCAGAAGACATCAGAACGTATGGCCATTTAAATGCTTCCGTCAATCCTCTTCGCAAAGAAAAGGAAGTACAAGAGCTGTTTCCTTTAAAGGATTATGCCTTAACAGAAGAAGATGTCAAGAAAATCCCAGCATCTATTATTAGTGCAAACGCACCAAAACACATTTCAAACGGCATAGAAGCCATTAACCATTTAAGAAATACGTATAAGCGCACCATTTCATTTGAATTTGATCACGTCCATGACTTCGAAGAACGGAACTGGCTCTTAAAGTCTGTTGAATCTGGTGAATTATTTACGAAAAAACCGGCTGAAAAGCTAGTTTCTGTGTTTAAAAGGCTAACAGAAGTTGAGCATTTTGAGCAGTTTCTTCATAAAACATTTGTTGGGCAAAAGCGCTTTTCTATTGAAGGCTTAGATATGCTTGTTCCAGTACTTGATGAGATTATATCAGAATCTGTGACACAAGGAACTTCAAATATTAACATTGGAATGGCTCATCGAGGCCGTTTAAATGTATTAGCACATGTTCTAGGAAAACCATATGAAATCATTTTCTCGGAATTCCAGCATGCACCAAATAAAGAGCTTGTCCCATCAGAGGGCTCAATTGGCATTAGTTACGGATGGACAGGAGATGTAAAGTACCATCTCGGGGCTGATCGTCAAATTAAAGATGAAGATACAAAAAGTGCAAGAGTAACTCTTGCCAATAATCCAAGTCACTTGGAGTTTATTGACCCAATTATTGAAGGCAGTACGCGTGCAGCTCAGGAGTTGCGTACTCAAAAAGGCTATCCAGTGCAGGATGAAGAAAAAGCATTAGCCATCTTAATTCACGGGGATGCTGCATTCCCTGGAGAAGGAATTGTTGCAGAAACATTAAATTTAAGCCAATTGGTCGGCTACCAAGTAGGTGGAACGATCCATATCATTGCAAATAATATGATTGGATTCACAACTGAAAGCAATGAATCTCGTTCTACGAAATACGCAAGTGATTTAGCAAAGGGCTTTGAAATTCCGATTGTTCACGTCAATGCGGATGATCCAGAAGCATGTTTAGCAGCAGTTCAACTAGCCGTTGAATATCGCAAACGCTTCAAGAAGGATTTCTTAATTGACCTGATCGGTTACCGCAGGTACGGTCATAACGAAATGGATGAGCCATCTACGACTCAGCCAATGCTATACGAAGCGGTCAGAAAGCATAAAACCGTCAAGAATATCTTTGCAGAAAAGCTTGAAACAGAAGGGCTTCTGACAAAAGAGCAAAAAGAAGAAATCGAACAGACCGTTACTTCTAAAATAGAAGAAGCATATAAAAAAGTACCTTCAAAGAAAGAGCATGCGATTCAAGAAATTGAATTGCCTGAGCCTGTATCTAATGGCTTCCCAGCAGTTGATACGTCAGTTGAATTTGATGTCTTAAGAAAGCTGAATGAAGAGTTAATTAGCTGGCCGAAAGATTTCCAAGTATTCGGTAAGCTAAAGCGGATCCTTGAAAAACGTGCAAAGGTGTTTACAGATGATCGTAAAGTGGAATGGTCACTTGGAGAAGCACTGGCATTTGCATCTATATTAAAAGACGGTACGCCAATTCGAATGACCGGGCAGGATTCAGAACGAGGAACATTTGCTCAAAGAAACCTTGTTCTTCACGACAGTCAAACTGGAGATGAATTTATTGCGCTGCATCAATTGAGTGATGCAAATGCATCATTTGCAATACACAACAGCCCACTGTCAGAAGGCTCTGTTATAGGGTTTGAATATGGCTATAATGTCTATTCTCCTGAAACTTTAGTGATTTGGGAAGCTCAATTTGGAGATTTCGCAAATGCGGCTCAAGTTTATTTTGATCAATTTATTTCAGCTGGTCGGGCTAAATGGGGGCAAAAATCAGGTCTTGTGATGCTCTTGCCGCATGGATATGAAGGACAAGGACCAGAGCATTCAAGTGGAAGAACAGAGAGATTCCTGCAATCAGCTGCAGAGAATAACTGGACGGTTGCGAATCTGACAAGTGCAGCGCAGTACTTCCATATTCTTAGAAGACAGGCAAAGATGCTTCTTCGTGAAGAGATTCGCCCACTTGTCATCATGACACCTAAAAGTCTGCTTCGTAACCCGAACACATTGTCTGAAGTACAAGAATTAACGGATGGACAGTTCCGTCCAGTGCTTGAACAGCCTGGTCTCGTGCACGATCATGAAAAGGTATCACGCCTTGTCCTCTCTAGTGGGAAAGTATCTATCGACATAAGTGATCGCTTCACTCAAATGGAAGAACCAAAAGACTGGCTTCATATTGCAAGAGTGGAACAATTATATCCATTCCCTGCAAAAGATATTAAAGCGATTTTAGCGAAACTGACAAATCTAGAAGAAATCGTATGGGTGCAAGAAGAGCCACAAAATATGGGGGCTTGGGGTTACATTGAACCATATTTACGTGAAATGGCTTCTAATAAAATAAAAGTGCGTTATATCGGCCGCAGAAGACGATCAAGTACGGCTGAGGGTGATCCAACTGTTCACAAAAAGGAACAAGAACGAATTGTATCTGATAGCTTGACTCGCAAAAACTAAGGGGGAAATGAAAAATGGCGGAAATTAAAGTACCTGAATTAGCGGAATCAATCTCGGAAGGAACGATTGCTCAATGGCTGAAGCAGCCGGGCGATTATGTTGAGCAGGGAGAATACTTGCTTGAACTTGAAACAGATAAAGTCAATGTCGAACTGACAGCTGAAGAATCTGGTGTATTAAAAGAAGTGCTAAAAGATTCTGGTGACACTGTGCAAGTAGGAGAAGTCATCGGAACAATTGCAGCAGGTGAAGCTGGCGGAAGCGAGTCCGCAGCTAAAGCGCCTGAACAAGCTTCTGCACCTGCTCCGAAAGAAGAGCCGGAAGCTGAACAAAAAGAAGCGACGCCAAAAGAAGAACTGAAAGCTGGTAATGGCAGAACGATCGCTTCTCCTGCAGCTAGAAAACTAGCAAGGGAAAAAGGGCTTGACTTATCCGAAATTCCAACCGTAGATCCGCTGGGCAGGGTACGAAAGCAGGATGTGGCTTCTTACCAAAAGAATGAGACTCCTGCTAGTGCACCAAAAACAAGTGCTGTGGTGCAAAATGATCAAGCTGGTAAACCGGTTGAGCGTGAAAGAATGTCACGCCGCAGACAAACGATTGCAAAACGTTTAGTTGAAGTTCAACAAACTGCTGCTATGCTTACCACATTTAATGAAGTAGATATGACAGCTATTATGGATTTAAGAAAGCGCCGTAAAGATGCATTTCTTGAACAAAATGATGTAAAACTTGGCTTCATGTCATTCTTCACAAAAGCGGTTGTAGCAGCACTGAAGAAATATCCGCTCCTTAATGCAGAAATTCAAGGTGATGAGCTTGTCATTAAGAAATTCTATGACATTGGCATCGCTGTTGCAGCAAATGAAGGGCTTGTTGTACCGGTTGTCCGTGATGCAGACAGATTATCATTTGCAGAGATTGAAAAAGAAATTGGGCATCTTGCGAAAAAAGCAAGAGATAACAAGTTGTCTTTAAGTGAATTACAAGGTGGGTCATTCACGATCACAAACGGCGGAACATTTGGTTCTCTGCTTTCTACACCAATTTTGAACAGCCCGCAAGTTGGCATTCTAGGTATGCATAAAATTCAACTTCGTCCTGTTGCGATTGATGAAGAACGTTTTGAAAACCGTCCAATGATGTATTTAGCACTTTCTTATGACCACCGTATTGTTGATGGAAAAGAAGCAGTTGGCTTCCTAGTCACCATTAAAAACCTGCTTGAAGATCCTGAGCAACTATTGCTAGAAGGATAATCATCGAAATGAAAAGCTAGCTCCCGTTATGGGGCTAGCTATTTTTCTGCTTGTTTTTTTCAGTACGTTTAGACCAGTATGTAGAAAACCAGGACCCAGATCGATGATGCCATACTCTAAAAAGAGCACTAGGTACAACAGCAAGAGGTGAGAATTGTGCTGGCACAAGATCTGCACCAATCCAAAATAGACAAATACAATGACCCAAATGGCAAAGACTCTCCCTGCAAAGTGACTAATCTTGAAAAGGATGTTCAATCATTGATTCAACTCGCTTTTCTCTCATATCTTACTAATTTTAAATGAATGTTCTGAAAAAAATCCTCATTTTATAGTTGATTATATTAATATTATGTAAACTAATTGATGGTCTCCATAGGCATCTGCCTAAACGAAGTGCTCTCTTAATAGGCAGCCCATTTGACGTGTTTCGCCTACTCAAGTCGTTCATCAGGTTCATGCCTCCACCACTGATATCCGTATGTTGCTTTTTCATTTTGATATTGCCCCTTTCAACTATATTCACGAGCCTGCTGTCACATGCAATAACAAAAAAGCCGATGACATTGTCATCGACTTTGTATGTGCCTACTAATCTTGAAGATTAATCCAGACGCTCTTGACTTCTGTGTAGTTATTGAGTGCGTATGAGCCCATTTCTCTGCCAAGACCTGATTGCTTATAACCTCCAAATGGGGAGGCAGCATCAAAGACGTTATAGCAGTTGACCCAAACAGTTCCTGCCTCAAGGCGTGATGCAATATCATGCGCATGTTTTAAGTTTTCGGTCCAAAGTCCTGCCGCCAGTCCATATTCAGATTGATTGGCCCGTTCGACCACTTCATCAATGGAATCGTAAGGGATGGCAGATAGGACAGGTCCGAAGATTTCTTCTTTCGCAATGGTCATGCCATCTTCTACATCTTTAAAGACGGTTGGAGAGACAAAATAGCCGGCTTCATAAGGACATTCTCCTCCAACAACAGCTGTTGCGCCCTCGGATTTTCCTTTTTGGATATAGCCTAGGACACGTTCATGCTGCTCTTTACTAACGAGAGGCCCAATTTGTGTATCTTGATGAAGACCAGCACCTTGCTTCAGTGATTTGGCATATTCAGCCATTTGGTCAACCACTTCATCGTATTGACTGCGATGAATAAAGACTCTTGAACCTGCAGAGCATACTTGTCCTTGGTTAAACATGACACCGTTTAAAGCACCCGGAATGGCTTTCTTTAAATCGGCATCTGGTAATATGATATTTGGCGATTTTCCACCAAGCTCCAGTGTGACACGTTTGATGGATTTAGCCGCTTTCTCCATAATTATTTTCCCAACACTTGTTGAGCCGGTAAAGGCAAGTTTGTTGACATCAGGATGATCAGTGAGTGCTTCACCAGCTGTTTCACCGAAACCGGGTACAATGTTAATAACGCCATCTGGGAAACCAGCTTGATCAACAAGTTCAGCTAGATAAAGGGCAGATAGTGGTGTTTGCTCGGCTGGTTTTAAAACGATGGTACATCCTGTTGCTAATGCTGCACCCATTTTCCACATGGCCATCAAGAGCGGGAAGTTCCAAGGAATGATTTGCCCGACTACTCCGACTGGTTCATGGCGAGTATAATTAAAATACCCTTGATGAACAGGAATGGTTTGTCCAGTCATTTTTGTAGTCCAGCCTGCGTAATACCTCATGTGCTCAATGGCAAGGGGAACATCCGCATTCGTTGTCTCAACGATTGGTTTTCCATTATCAAGTGTTTCGAGCTGAGCAAGCTCAAGTTGATGTTCTTCCATTAAATCTGCGAGCTTAAACATTAAGCGAGCGCGTTCAGCAGCAGACATTGAGCGCCAAGGACCATGAAATGCGTTTTTTGCTGCTTTGACTGCGTCATCAATGTCCTTTGCCCCTGCTTCATATACATCAATAAGGGTTTCTCCTGTTGCTGGGTTAGGTGTAGAAAATGTTTTTTCGTCATGACTTGAGACAAATTGACCATTGATGTAGAGTTTTTTTGTGCCCTGGAGAAAAGATTCGAGTTTTGAACTAACCTGAAGTGTTGTAGAGCTCATAAATAAACAAACCTCCTTAAAGATATGGATTGTTCTGCGAGTTCTAGGTGGAAAAAAGCGGATAATGAACCAAAGATGATCTACGCACATAGCTGTAAACGTATACATTCATCATATTACACGTCATCTTTGAATGCAATCCATAACACTCATTGCATTTCACGAAAAATTGGCTACAATAAAAATAGAGATGAAAAAAGGAGTTTTTGATCATGATCCATCAAAATTGGCAAACAGCTAAAACGTTAAAACAAGTAAAATGTGTACATACGAATGCAAAAAAATATATGGTCAATCGCGCTTTAACTGAAGGAAACACCTACGACGTGAAAAATGAAACAGAAGAATTCCTCTTTGTGGTTGATAATACGGGGAAAGTAGGCGGATACCACAAAGATTATTTTGAAGATATTTCTTCTGAATGATTTACATGATCATCACTCATACTAAGGAAAATAGTAAAGGGTGATAATCATGTTGAAAAAGCAATCAGATGACAAGCAAGAAACTCAAAATGTTTGGCATGACAACGAAGATGCTGATATGGCGATAACACTTGAGCAGATTTCCGATGTGTATGCCGAGGGAACCATTGATACATCAAAAGATGAATAGCCATAAAAAAACAGTGGTTCGAGAAATCACTGTTTTTTTTATGGAGTGAAAACATCATGATTTTCATATATTTTCTCCAAATGAACCGAAACTTTTTTCCTTTTTAATAGTCTAAATTAGTAGAGGAAAGAGCATTGTACTAAAAAGAAAAAATTAAATGAAATTTAATCTATTCGTAATGGAATAACCACGATTTTTAGCGTATTCTATAAGTGAGAATAAAACGTACCCACAAAGCCGTGTGGCCGTTTTGTCATAAAGGAATTTGATGCAGGAAGAGGGGGTTTACGTGGGTATTTTTTCTGTCAGTAAACAAAATGATCATAAAAAATTTGAATCCTTACTGATTGAAGGGGAGCGAATTGAGGCTGTTTACAGACTGCGTCACGACCAAATTTGTTTCACAAATAAACGGCTGATCTTTGGTGATAACCGCGTATTTTCTAAAAAGAAAGTCAGGGTTTCCTTGCCGTATCGGTCAATTGAAAGCTTTGCCATTCAAGAAGCTGGTGTATTTGATCAGGACACAGGTATACTGCTGGTCACAAAGTCAAAAGTATTTGAACTAGACTTTTCAAAAGATACGGATTTGAGTGATGTGCAAGCCATCTTAACAAAACATATTTGCTAATTTACATAGATCACATGCACTTTTCTCATTTTTATTTCTTGTTTTAGATAATCGCAAGTTCATGAGCCTTTTCCAACTATTATGGGAAAGGTTTTTTTCTGTCGTTGTGTTTGAATGATGTCTAAAAAGGAAAAAGATGAAACAGATACAGAAAGGAGAATGAACAATGAAAGTATTAGTTGCTGGAGCAAATGGACATACGGGAAGACTTGTTATCCGTTATTTAAAAGAGAAAGGACATGAACCGCTTGCTCTTATTCGAGATAATAAACAAGCTAATGCTATGAAAGAACTTGGTGCATTGCCAGTCATCGGTGATCTTGAAAAGGATGTCACATCTGCTGTGAAACAGGCAGATGCCGTCATCTTTGCAGCTGGTTCAGGCTCAAAAACAGGTGCTGATAAAACCATTGCGGTGGATCAAGAAGGCGCAAAACGTCTCATTGATACAGCCAAAAAAGAAAACATTCAGCATTTTGTTATGCTTAGCTCATATAATGCTGATGATCCTAATCAAGGAAAAGGTCAAGGAAGTATGGAGATTTATTATGAGGCAAAACGAAAAGCGGATGAACATTTAAAACAATCTGGTCTTTCTTATACCATTGTTCGGCCAGGTGCGTTGTTACATGAAGAAAAGGCAGGGAAAATTGAAGCTGCTACGCATATTCCAAGTGATCGCAACATTGAGATTTCAAGAGAAGACGTAGCCGTTGTTCTTGTGGAAAGCTTAACCGAATCCAATGTGAAAAATAAATCTTTTGACCTCATTAAAGGAGCAAAACCGATAGAAGAAGCACTTCGCACGCTTTAAATTGTAGCGGGAAGATAATGAGAAAGGAGTGATGAGCGTGAGCTTAACGAAAGCAAAGGACCCATCAATTAGTGAAACGATGGACCAGATGCATTCAGACACATATGAAAGGTTAGAGGAAGAGCAGGATGTTGAAAGAAATGAGGGAAAATATATAATGGATGAATAGTCATTTTTTTAGAATAGTTTTTTTCTTCTGTCTGTCCAAATGGTCTTCTAATATAATCAGTTATTTTAACAGAGAAAACATATCTTGAATTTTAATAAACTTTCGTGTAGTATAGTTTAAAGGCTGCGATGTGCGTAATGTTAATAAAGTTTTAACCTTTAAGCTGTAATAGGGAGTTTTATATTGAAGCCGGAATGTCATGCCTCCTACTTTGTGAGAGGAAGACAGGAACGTTTCTGCAAACACCCACTTTGAGGAGTGGTGGTTTAAAACTTTCTTACTTAGATTACGGCATCCGCAGCTTTTTATGGGATGAATTAAGCCATTTTCCATTTGGAAAATGGCTTTTATTTTTGTGAAAATATGAAAATCAGTAGACAACATATAAATGAATCAATGTATGTTAAAATATACAAAACAAATGACGGAGAGGGAATAGGATGTTAGAACAAGCAGAAGCACTCCTTAAACAATACTATGGATTTGACGACTTTAGGCATGGGCAAAAACAAGCGATCGATTCAATTGTAAAGAAGCAGAGGGATACAGTATGCATCATGCCGACTGGCGGGGGAAAATCTGTTTGTTATCAAATTCCTGCCCTTATGATGGAAGGGACAACCATTGTGGTATCGCCGCTGATTTCTTTAATGAAAGATCAAGTAGATGCTTTAAATGAAATGGGAATACGAGCGTCCTTTTTAAACAGTACACTCTCAGCAAGCGAAATGAATACGCGTTTGGAAAAATGTGAACATGGTGAGTATCAGCTACTATATATCACACCTGAACGTTTACAAAATGAACGTTTTTTCAAACTGATTGATCAATTGGACATTCCTTTAATCGCTATTGATGAAGCCCACTGCATTTCAGAGTGGGGACATGATTTTCGGCCGAGCTATCGTTATATTCGGGAATGTTTGAACAAACTATCAAAAAGACCAGTCATTGTTGCATTGACGGCGACTGCAACGAAAAAAGTCCATCAAGATATTTGTGAGCAGCTTGGGATGAATGAGGAACAAACCATTTTTACTGGTTTTGCTCGAGACAATCTGTCTTTTAAAGTGGTAAAAGGAGAAAATAACGATCGTTTTATCACGCAATACTTGAAGAAGAATCATTTGGAGTCTGGAATTATTTATACAGCAACAAGGAAAGAAGCAGAAAGAATCTACAATCGTCTTAAAAAACAAAAAATCAAAGCAGGCATTTATCATGGCGGATTAGACGACGATGTGAGGGAAGAGCAGCAAAATCTTTTTTTAAACGATCAAATCCAGGTAATGGTGGCTACTTCAGCATTTGGGATGGGGATCAATAAGCCGAATGTTCGTTTTGTCATTCATGATCAAATTCCTAGAGACATTGAAAGCTACTACCAAGAAGCAGGTCGTGCTGGCAGAGATGGGCTTGAGAGCGAATGTATTTTACTGTTTTCACCACAAGGAGTCAGAGTTCAGCGTTTTCTCATAGAACAGTCAATTGAAGATGAAGGACGCTATCAGCATGAACTGCTTAAGTTAAGACAAATGGTAGATTACTGTCTTACTGAGCAGTGCCTACAGCAATTCGTGATGAAATATTTTGATCAATCAAGCCAAACAGTTTGTCAAAAATGCAGTAATTGTCTAGATGACAGGGAACATGAAGATGTAACGAGGGAAGCACAAATGGTGCTTTCATGTACCATTAGAATGAATGAACGATTCGGGAAAATGATGATTGCCCAAGTACTAGCAGGCTCTAAAAACAAAAAAGTGCTTGAATTTGGTTTCGATCGACTACCTACTTATGCTTTAATGAAGCAGCATTCAGCGCAGCATATTAGTGATTTCATTGAATTTTTAATTACCGAGGAGTATTTACACATGTCTGAAGGGGCTTATCCGACACTTAAGGTCACACATAAAGGAAAGAAAGTGTTAATTGGACAAGACGCTGTTTTTAGAAAGAAAGCACTCAAAACAATGGCCATTCAAGAAAATGATGCGTTATTTGAACATTTAAGGGTGCTAAGAATGAAATTAGCAAGAGAACAAGGAGTCCCGCCTTTTGTTGTATTTTCCGATCAGACATTGAAAGAAATGTCACAAATGGAGCCTAAAACCGGAGAAGAATTACTTCATATTAAGGGTGTTGGGAATCAAAAAAGAGAGAAATATGGAGATGTTTTTTTAGAAGCAATCCGTTTGTTTATAGAAAATGAGTGAAAATTTTTTTGCTACATTGGAACACATTCTCAAAATGACTTTGCTCATCCTTTTAAAACACTACTGCAGTGCGGGATGGAGAGGCTTTGTGGTCTGTTTTCCCAATGGAGAGAGATGTTTCATGTAAAGGAACTGTAATCTAAAACATATCGTTTTGTTATTGAAATGACATTTACATATGTTACGATAGCACTCGTTAGCCGCCATAAAAAGCTAACAAGGGAGGATTTACTTTATGAAGAAGACTATTATGTCCTTGGTTGCTGTTGCAGCAATCTCATCAACAGCAATCGGAGCGCAGCAAGCTTCTGCAAAGGAAATCACTGTGCAGAAAGGTGATACGCTTTGGAGAATTTCACAAAAAAATGATGTTTCTCTAAAGGACCTAAAGGGTTGGAACAATTTATCTACAGACATGATCTATGCAGGTGATAAATTGACAATCTCTTCAAAAGAGAAAACTCAGGAGCAGTATAAAGTCCAGAAGGGGGACAGCCTCTGGAAAATCGCTCAAAAATTCAATGTGTCAATAAGCGATCTAAAGTCTTGGAATAACTTAAACTCAGATATAATTATGATTGGTTCAACACTAAGTGTTGCTGGTCAAAGCTCTGCTCCAGTAAGCTCAGAGCCTGTTCAAAAACAGGAACCTGTCCAAAAAGAGCAAGCAACAAAAAAAGCTGCTCCTAAACAGGAAACAGCAAAAGCAGAATCATCTTCTGCTAGTCAAAGTGTACAAAAAGAAGTGACTGTAACAGCTACAGCTTATACAGCAAATGACGGTGGAATTTCAGGTATCACTGCAACAGGGGTAAACTTAAACAAAAACCCTCATGCAAAAGTGATTGCAGTAGATCCTAGTGTCATTCCATTAGGAAGTAAGGTTTATGTAGAAGGCTACGGTGAAGCCATCGCAGCAGATACTGGCGGCGCAATTAAAGGTAATAAAATTGATGTACATGTACCAAGCAAATCCCAAGCGAAAAATTGGGGCGTAAAATCAGTCAAAGTAAGAATACTTAACTAGTTGTCTATCGTTTTTTGGAAGAGAGCATCAGGTGGCGGCCTGATGCTTTTATTGTACCCTTTTTTTGACCAAAAAAACATATATTTTTCTGAAAAATTTGCATTTTCGACAAAAACCAGCATATACATAATGATAAACGTTTGTTTTTGTTAGTAGCTGTCCACCTCCGCTTTGTCTTTCCAATTGACTTGGACATCAAAATGATGTTTTTCTTAAAAGTGAATCAATCGGTCCAGTCTCTCTTGACGAGGTCGAAAGTGATCACAGGAATGTTTTGCTCTCTTGCAATTTCTTTTAAATGCTTCATACATATCAAACCGTCCCCATTGTCCGGCGATCCTTTCATATCGGCAATAGTGATTTTCCCCTCTTCAGAATACTCCGCAATCAATGAAAAATCAGGTTGTCCGAAAAGCTTTTTCACAAGCACTTAACATGATTTTGCACGTATCACAGAGATATCATAAAAAAACACACAATTTCCCATTGTAAACGAAGAGGATGGATCGATCAACCATTAGAGTGCAGCCTGCGGGCAAGTTTGTCCAAAATTCGACGAAGATAGCGAATTCATTGACTTTATGATCAAAGTTAAATAACATACTCTTAGTCGGAACTAATAAAGAGAGGTTTTCAAACATGAACGAACAGAATCAAAAACCGAAAAATTTTACAGGTGTTGTTGTCTTCTTAACAATTGCCATAAACGGATTAATTGCACTATTATTCTTCATGCCAAAAACAGATCAATTTAGTCATCTGGATATTACGTTTCTCCCGTTACTGAATGCAGTGATGAACAGTTTCACGTTTATTTTTTTGCTTTCAGCACTCATGATGATTAAACAAAAGAATATTAAAGCACATAGAAGATTTATTTTTGCTGCTTTTTCCACAACGCTTGTTTTTTTAATTTCTTATGTAACCTATCATTCAATGGCAGCAGATACGCACTTCGGAGGAGAAGGCATTATTCGTCCTATCTACTTCTTTATTTTGATTACACACATTGTGTTATCAGCGATCATTGTTCCACTAGCACTGATTACACTGTTTAGAGGTGCACAGATGCAAGTGGAGCGCCATCGCAAAATTGCCCGCTGGACGATGCCGTTATGGCTTTATGTGAGTCTAACAGGCGTCATTGTTTATATAATGATTTCTCCATATTACAGCTAACATGTCCAGATATACGTTCAGATTGTTGACAAAGGGGAAAATGGTGTTTATTTTCCCCTTTGTCATCTTTTCAGCGTGAATGGAAAACCCGAGCTACTTGTGTGGAGCGAATTGAACATTCGTGAGCGCCAGCGCGCTGATCTGATAACGAGTGCGAGGGTTTGTCTACACGCTACTTGTATTTACAAGATGAAGGGCTTTGGATAAAATGGGAATTGGGTGATCCGACTAGCACGGTATGTTCCCACCTATAGATTCACATCACTTCTTGCCGTTTGCTCGTTTGGAGAACAACAATTGATCGAAACGGGGGTTACATGATGACGGAACAACTGCAATATAAACCGGGACTTGAAGACATTGTCGCAAGCGAAACATCAATTTCATATTTAGATGTGGAACAAGAAGAGATTGTGATTCGCGGTTATGACCTCATAGAATTGGCACAAAAAAAGACATTCCTAGAAACAGCCTACCTGCTTATTTATGGAAGATTACCAGATGCAATGGAGAAACATCATTTTCAGCAAAACATATCCTCCCAAACAGTATTACATCCAATCATTCAAACAATTTTGACAAATTTGCCAAAAACTACCCACCCAATGGATGCGATAAGAACTTGCCTATCTGCTCTTGCAGGGTACGATGAAGCTTTACATGATCGAACAGCAGACTGCCAAAAAGCGCGAGCGGTTCGATTGTTAGGCCAGTTGCCTGCAATTGTTGCTGGAAGCTATCATATTCTCACTAAAAATGCCACTATTTCTCCAGACCAGAACAAACCCTACACAGAAAACTTTTTAGCCATGTTAACAGGGCGTATACCTACTCAAGATGAAATAACTGCTTTTGATCAAACGTTAACGCTATATAGTGAACACGAGCTGCCTAATTCTACTTTCGCTGCCAGAGTCATTGCCTCCACTCATTCAGACATGTACGGTGCTTTTACTGGTGCTATTTCATCATTAAAAGGTGATTTGCACGGAGGGGCGAATGAAGCGGTCATGCATATGCTTCTTGAAGGAAAGACGACAGAAGGTTTCCTTGCACTCATTGAACAAAAACTAGCGGCAAAAGAAAAAATGATGGGCTTTGGCCACAGGGTATATATGAGAAAAATGGACCCGAGAGCGGCTCTTTTAAAAATAACATTGAAAACGCTTACTGAATCAAAGGGAGATACGACATTGTATGACATGTGTGAAGCAGGGGAGGCATACATGAAAGAAAAGAAAAACCTCTATCCCAATCTTGATTATTACGCAGCACCTATTTATTATGTGCTCGGTATTCCAATTTCGCTTTACACACCAATTTTTTTCGCTGCTAGAGCGAGCGGACTTGCTGCCCATGTGATTGAACAGCATATGCACAATCGCATTTTTAGACCAAGGGTGCGGTATTTAGGACCAAGAGGATTAAAAGTCTCAAATGATGATGGGAAAACGGAGGAATGAAGATGAACAAAACAGCTTTAGCAAGTCAAACGGATCAGCTATTAGAGGAGATTGCAGCTTATGCTGTTGAGGGAGAGATCACGAGTAAAGAAGCCATTGAGACCGCTCGGTATGTGTTAATGGATACACTCGGCTGCGGAATGCTGGCACTCAATTTTCCAGAATGTACGAAACATCTAGGTCCTATTGTGCCAGGAACAGTTGTACCAAACGGTGCTCGGGTCCCAGGCACCTCGTTTGTCTTAGATCCTGTTCAAGCTGCTTTTAATATCGGTTGTATGATTCGGTGGTTAGACTATAATGACACTTGGCTTGCACAAGAGTGGGGGCATCCATCTGATAATTTAGGCGGGATTTTAGCAGTTAGTGATTATATCAGCAGAACACGACTTGCAAACGGAGAAGAGCCACTCACCATGAATGAAGTCTTGCACGCTATTGTGAAGGCACATGAAATACAAGGTGTGCTTGCATTGGAAAATAGTTTAAACAGAAATGGACTGGACCATGTTCTTTTTGTAAAAGTTGCTTCGAGTGCAGTGGTTTGTGCCATGCTTGGCGGGACGAAAGAAGATGTACAACATGTTTTATCACAAGCATTTATTGATAATTCACCTCTTAGAACTTATCGACATGCACCTAACACTGGCTCAAGGAAATCATGGGCTGCAGGTGATGCAACAAGTCGTGCGGTGAGATTGGCGATGATGACATTGAAAGGCGAAATGGGTTATCAAACGCCACTAAGTGCGGAAAATTGGGGATTCGAAGATGTATTGATGAAGGGAAAACCCCTCACCCTTGGTCAGCCTCTCGGTTCGTATGTGATTGAAAATGTTCTCTTTAAAATTGCCTATCCTGCTGAGTTCCATGCACAAACCGCCGCAGAGGCTGCTGTGATGCTGCATGAAGCGGTGAAGGATCGGTTAGATGAGATTGATCGAATAGAGATCACAACACATGAATCTGCCATTCGGATTATTGATAAAAAAGGGCCGCTTTACAATCCGGCAGACCGTGATCATTGTTTGCAATATATTACAGCCATCGGACTAATCTATGGTGAGCTAACGGCTGATCATTATGAAGAGGAAACAGCGCAAAACCCGGTCATTGATCGTTTAAGAGATCGAATGGTTGTGAAAGAAGAGAAAAGGTATACCGAAGACTATTTAGACCCGAAAAAGAGATCTATTGCCAATCGAGTTCAAATCTTCTTTAAAGACGGGACAATGACTGACGGGGTAGAGATTGAATATCCATTAGGTCACCGTAAAAGAAGAAAAGAAGCGATTCCACTACTCGAATCAAAATGGAAGTATCATTTAAAAACGAGATTTCCACAAAGACAAGTAGATCAAATCGTGACACTCTGTCAAAATCCAAATCAATTAAAAACAACAACCGTACCAGCATTTATGGATTTATTCGTCATATAAGGGGGATCAGCATGTGGATCGTGAATGAAGAAAAAAGTCAAACGGAATTAGCTGCAGCATTTGCTGAACAAATGAACAAATCGGATTTATATCAAATCCCAGGCGTTCACGATGCAATGTCTGCGCTCTATGCCCAAAAGATTGGCTTTAAAGGTCTCTATTTATCAGGTGCCGCTTTTTGCGCAAGCAAAGGCCTTCCGGATCTTGGAATGATCCATTCAACCGAAATGGCTGAAAAAGCAAAAGAAATCATTAGAGCTACACAGTTGCCCCTTTTGGTGGATATGGATACCGGATATGGCGGTGTATTAAATGCAGCAAGGGCCGCAAAAGAAATGGTCGAAAGCAAGGTGGCTGCTGTCCAAATTGAAGATCAGCAAATGCCGAAAAAATGTGGGCATTTAAACGGAAAATCACTCGTTCCAGTAGAAGAGATGATTGCCAAAATCAAAGCAGTGAAACAGGCGGCTCCAACGCTTGTTGTTGTCGCAAGAACTGATGCTAAATCAGTAAGTGGGATGGATGATGTCATCCATCGGGCTAATTTATATGTAGAAGCAGGAGCTGATGCCATTTTTCCTGAAGCGCTCGTCACCTCTGAAGAATTTGTGCAGGCTTCAAACAAGATTAAGGGTCCGCTACTTGCAAACATGACGGAGTTTGGTAAAACCCCATACTTTCATGCAGATGAATTTTCTGCTTTTGGCTTTCAAATGGTGATCTATCCTGTGTCATCCCTAAGAGTCGCTGCGAAAGCGTATGAGCGTTTATTTACAGAGATTATGGAAAAAGGAACGCAGCAGGGAATGCTGGATGATATGCAAACGAGAAAAGAGTTATATGAAACGATTCATTATGATGAATATGAAGAAATGGATCAGCATTTAGCCAAAACAATTCTTCCGGAAATCGGAAAGGAACATAAATAAATTGAAAAGCACCTCCCAAACGGGAAGTGCTTTTTTACGATGATGGTGTGGATGATGAAGCCAATTTCATTTTTTCTTCAACTGTTTTCGTTTTTTCTTTTACTTTTTCAGCATAAGTGAAATCGCCATAGCAATACGGATAGCGGTAGTTATCTTTGTCGCCTCCACACGTATATAAGTTAGGGTTGCGTTTCACTTGCTTTTTGGAGTATTGCTTTGCCAATTCTTCGGAATGCTTTCCCCCGTTTTTCGCAACAAAATCAATATAGCCGATTCCCATGTTATAGCTTTGAATAATGGTTTCCAAATCAACGCCTTTTTTCTTTCCATGTTTGTACATAGAAGAAAAATGATGGATTCCTTGTCTGATGCTTTTCTGAGGGTCATTGATTTCATTTCTTTTCAAACCAAGAGATTCAGAGGACTGCATCGGATCTCCGCCCCTGCCTTTTGATTCTTGATACATCATACCGAGGATTAACGCCGTATATTGATCTAAATGTTGATCTTTTAACTCAGTCTCTACAAGCGGTTTGTAATCATCCAATCTCAACAAAACAATTGATTCCGTATCAATGGGCAACTTTTTTAACTCCTTTTGATTAAAAGAAACGAAAATAGCTGCTAATACGAAAACAAACAGAAAAATCGTGAAACAGCCTGAAATGGCAAAACATCCTGTTTTTCTCTTTTTCAAGGTCATGTTCACCCCTGTTTTGTCCCGCTTTTAAAGGGAAGTACAGCCTTTATATTATGACACATTCTGCACTGGATACCAAGCGAAAACATAAGAATCAATCATATCTAAAAGTAAATTCAGCTCTTGTTTTCAGCCTGTAGCAAAAATAGAGAAAACCGATAATGAGCCAGACCAAACCGATGATCAATGCATTTGTGCTAATGCTTGTTAAAAGCCATATACAAAATGCCATGCCGCAAAGAGGAATCACTGCATATCTTAGGATATGAAGAATGCCTCTTTGTTTTTGTCTCACTATATAATGGGCAAAAACAGACAAGTTGACAAAAGTGAAGCCAATTAGCGCACCAAAGCTAATAAACGAATAAATGACCTCTAGCTCGCCAATCACTGCAGATAAAGAGAAAACACCGATTAATAAGATATTCAAAACAGGGGTTTTCAATGTCGGATGAATATAACCGAAGAAACGCTTTGGTAAAGATTCATCTCTGCCCATCGCATATAGCAGTCTTGCTGCGCTCGCATGTGACGATAACGAGGATGAGATGACAGCCACCATGGTTCCAGCTAAGAAGAACGAGTGGAGGAATGCACCGCCAACAAATTCAGCAATTTCAAGTGAGGCTGCATCAGGATGCTTGAACTGCTGGAAATTTGGGAAAACCTGCTGTAAAAAATAAGACGTGATTATAAACAAGACGCCTCCAATTGCTACCGTTAGGAAAATCGCAAGCGGAATAGTCTTTTTAGGGCGGATGGTTTCCTCAGACAGCGTAGAAATCGCATCAAAGCCTAGAAAGGAAAAGCATAAAATGGTCGCTCCAGAGAAAATAAGTGCAGGGTCTAAACTCTCTGAATAAAAAGGACGAGCTGACACTAGTTCTCCACTGCCTAAGTTTTGGGTAAGTCCATAAATAATAAAACCAACAAATGTAACAGCGATCATCACTTGAAAGGTGACAAATAATGCCGTAATGTTGGCTGTGAGCCGGATACCGATGACATTGACAGTCGTTATGGCGATAGCAAGTATGATGATCCAAAGGTCATGAGGTACAGTTGGAAAGGCTGCTGTTAAATAAGCACTCCCTATTGCAAAATTCACCATAGGCAAAAATAAATAATCCAATAAAAGAGTCCATCCTACAAGGAAGCCGATATGAGGATGAATACTTTTTTGTGCGTATGTATATGCAGATCCTGCTTTTGGAAAAGCCTTCACCATATTCCCATAGCTAAGCGCTGTCAATAGTAATGCTAACAAAGTAAATATATAAGCTGCGGCCACGTGTCCTTTCGTTAGCTGAGCAACAATGCCGTATGAATCAAATACGACAAGTGGATCCATATAAGCAAGCCCGATTACAACAAGTGGAATCACAGTCAGGCTGCGTTTTAGTCTTGGCTCTTCAGTCAATTTGCCTATCAGCTCCTTAAAAAATGAATAAATAATGCTCATTTTAAAAAGAATGCTACCTTGTGTCAATGCTATTTGAATAAATCTTTTTTAAAAGATGTGCCAGCTTTGCATGACGCACATTTTGGTATATGATGATACATAGAAGTAAAAAGTGATTTGACTGACAAGAAAGGTGAAGCTTATGAAGGAAAAACTGAATACAAATCAAGATCAGGAACGGATGGAGCTGGATGAAGAAAGCCTGTTTCTTGTATCACAAACATTTAAAGCCTTATCTGATCCCACACGTATTCGTATTCTGCATCTGCTTTCTCAAGGTGAACATTCGGTAAATGATATAGCTGAAACACTCAATCTCATGCAATCAACGGTATCTCATCAGTTGCGCTTTTTAAAAAATCTTCGTCTCGTGAAATCAAGAAGAGCAGGGACGTCCATTTTTTACAGTCCTGAAGATCAACATGTAATGGAAGTCCTTGAACAAATGATTTACCATACGCAGCATGATTGATAAAAACCTCAGATGGATGACAAAGGGCTAAAATGGTTTCATTTTAGCCCTTTGTCATCTTTTTAGCGTGAATGGAAAACCCTTGAAGTCTAGGAAGACCTGAGCTATTTGCGCGGAGCGAATTGAACATTCGTGAGCACCAGCACGCAGATTTGACAACGAATGCAAGGGCTTGTCGACACGCTGAAATCTTCCTTCATCTTAAATAGGAAGATTTTTATGCATGATGCACTTGGACATGTCTCTTATTTGCTTTCATCATTTGATAAGAAAACACCATATATTAAGCGGCAAGCAGAAAAAAGCTGAGCATTGTCAGGGCATCAGTACTCACAATATGCTGATAAAGCTCAAATATGTTGATGGTAGTAATGGAATGTTTCGTGATCTCAATCAATTTAAAGGCAAACCTTGATAAAAACAAACATAAAATAAAACACTCGATCCATTTACTCGTTTTTACATAGAGCCGGCCATTTTCCGATTTGATACGCACCGTCTGATAGGAATGAGCGGCTAGGATACTCCCAAAACTCATGCCAATTGCGGCATAAATTAAAATACTGTTATTTTGCAATCCTTCTGTTATGAGAATAAGGGCGGTCAAACCAAATACATTCATTCTTAAAAAAAGCGCCACCGGACGGACAGGTTGATAGCGTCTCATTCGATTCATTCGAATCATGATACACATCATCATAATAATCCCGATGATGAATAACTGCCACACGTCTTGCGTCATGATGCAACCTCCTCCTGCATGGGCAGGGATGTAAACGTAATGCTGGCTGTTAGTTATCTTTACCATTTTTTCTTTTTTTATCAAACCAAACCTTGCATTTATCAAAAAGAGGAAAAGTCGGATCACATTTTGTCCATTGTGATGCTGCTAATAGTAAGAAACAAGTATAAGGCTGAACTGCATGAAGTGAGCTTTAGGACCATATATCGTCATAATGATACAATCATTTCCGTATGAAAAGAGTCATTGAAGTAGTATTAAAATTCGCAGATGAAAAAGGCTTTATAACACTGACGGTTCAAACAATGTAAATTCCAACTCTTCATAAAAGCAATTAAATTAAACCGGTTTCAATAAAAGGCAACAGCAGATAGTTGTTTACATAGAAAAGTGAATCGCTTCATCGTAAGCGGTTTTTATTTTGCCAAAATGGGAAATTAAAGAATTGACAGTTTTGTGAAACATGGTATGCTTGTTATGTGAAATAATTCACATAAAGGAGTAGAGGCAGATGAAAAGAAAGCCTGTTTATGTGGAAACAGAAATCAATGCACCATTAGAAAAAGTATGGGAATATACACAAAATCCAAAGCTACATGAACAGTGGGATTTGCGGTTTTCAACCATTTCATTGAACGGTCCTAGAAATGAGCAGCCTCAATCTTTTCTGTATGAAAAACATCTTGGATTTGGCGTGAGCGTCACAGGGACAGGTGTTTATCGAACAAACATCATGGATGACCGTGATGAAAGAGCATCGTCACTGACATTTACATCGTCACACCCATTGTCCTTTATAAAAGAAGGTGACGGCTATTGGAAGTATATTAAAACGAATGAACATATTGTGTTTAAAACGCAATTTGATTATAAGACGAGAGAAGGAAAGGGATGGAAGTGGGCAGACCGGCTCTTTTTTCGGCCGATGATGGGATTGATCACCGCATTTAGTTTTGGCTCATTAAAAACATGGCTAGAAAAGGGGATTCACCCTCGGCTGTTATTAGAGAGAACTCTTGCTCATTACGGGATTTGTTTGCTTTTTGCCTTCGTCTGGATATGTCAAGCAGTCATGCCGTTTGCACATTCTGCTTTTGATCATCGTCCAGGATTTCGATTGTTTTACGTGCTTTTAGGCGTATCATGGCTCATTTTTCATCTACCGAAAAAGTATATATTCGTCCTTCAAAGTGTTTTTCTTCTCATTATACTTATTATAGGGATTATGTCCCCACATGCGACGCTCCATGAGCCACTTGTGATGAGTGCATTTTTGATCTTGTCGATTGCGGGCATGATCAATCTGAAAGATTGTGTAGATGTGTTTTCGATGAAACGAAAAAGGAGAGAAAAACATGGTCGTTCATCATAATCTAGTGAAGGATTACGAAAAGCTACATCCGAAATTAAAAGATCGGTACAACAGGGCTTTTGTGGCAGAAGGAATGATGGAGGAAATAGGTGGCGGGACAAAGTTCATCCGATTTCTCTTCCGATTAGGTCCATTGTTTCGTTGTTTTTTTCCTGAAAGAGGAAAAGATATTCCCTTTCGCATCGTCAATGAGCCATTTACGACAAGTAAAGGAGAAGAAGGATTGCACTGGTTTCGTACGTTTTATTTTCCTCAAAAGGAAAGATATTTTGATGCGGATATGGTGATTGATCGAGAGAGTCACAGGGTATTAGATTACTTTGGTCAGCCAAGGATTCTCATGTCAGAGCTTCATTTTACAGTGACAGAGAATCGGTGTCTGCACATTCAATCAGGTAAACAAAAGTGTTTGTTTGCAGGCCGAGAATGGCCACTCCCTTCATGGCTTTACGGCATGTCAGATGTAACAGAAGGATACGATGAAGACACAGAAGAGTTCACGATTCATGTAATTGTAAAAAATCGTATATTTGGTACTCTTTTTACATACAAAGGGCGGTTCACAGAGAAGGGTGTTAGTGATGAATAAATTTGATATAGTTACTAGCATGATGTTGTTGCGAGTCTTTCTAGTGAATATTGCCCTACCACTCCCATATTCGCAGCTTATAGCGATTTTTAAGCCTATCAATTAGAAGCAAAAAGCAAATGTCCAAAAGCAGTTACGGTGACGAAGAATTATATTTCTCGCAACCAAAATGGCCCTAGTTGATGCAAGATGGAAACGATTGGAAGGATGACAAAAAAGACCAGCAAAACTCCACATGTCTGATAATGTAAACAAGTGTTAACTTTTGAGAGGAAGCAGTAGGATTATCTGCCATTTTACAGAAATTATTATATAGTTGCAAATCGTTGAAAGAATACAACAAATACATGATGTGGAATGAAATGTAACGAGATCGTAAAGGGAAAGTAAAGCAGGTGATCATATATGTGACAATGGATGAAAATCAAAGAGAGACAAGTATCAATTAGTGATAAAACAAGTGTCTTTCATGATTCAAAACATTTTTGAATGAAAAGGAGAGAGCAATTCATATGGCAGATATTGAACAGTTTTTAGCGTTAGATATTCGTGTAGGCACGATATTAGAGGCAGAATTTTTTGCAGAAGCAAGAGTTCCTGCCTTGAAATTGAAGATTGATTTTGGTCATGAGATTGGCGTGAAACAGTCAAGTGCACAGTTAACGAAACGTTATTCTGCTGAGAGCCTGATCGGTAAACAGATAGTGGCAGTCGTCAATTTCCCGCCAAGAAGAATTGCAGGGTTTAAATCAGAGGTGCTTGTGCTAGGAGGTATGCCGACCAAAGAAGATGTTGTGTTACTTTCCATAGATGAACCGGTTGAGAATGGGACGAAAATAGGATAAGTATGAAAAAAAGACATCTCCTTAAAAGAAGATGTCTTTTGCGTATTGAGGCGGAATCACCACACGCCACATTCGTGTGTGTCTCAAAGAGACGTGTGACCCGACTTACACAATTCAGCTCATCGCTTGATTAATATAGCATGGTCGAAGGTGAAATGCAAGATGGTATGGATTCAAATTATCATATATTTGCATAAAAGAAGAAATGAGCAAGCAATAAAGGAAAAATTGGAAATATATAAGTTATGAGGAATATTTTTTCAAAAAATATTGAAAAGTCAGATCAAATTATATAAAATAAATTCATCTTAGTTTATTGATTAAACAAACTAAGATACTGATTATAAATTTTTTCTAAAAAAGAAGGAGTGATGATCAGAACGCATTCATGTGATCTGTTGCTTATCTAGGCTAAGTCGGTCTATTAGAAAAACCAATTTTGAAAGCGCTTTAATTTAATTTACCTTTTGCTGCTGCCCTACACATTCTGTTGTTAGAAGATGCAAAGTAAAGAAAGGGGAAAGCTCATGGTTAGTGAGAATTTAAAGAAGATTCGCATGTCGGAAAAAGTTGGATATGCTTCAGGAGATTTTGCATGTAATTTGATTTATGCCACTGTCTCTACGTATCTATTATTTTTTTATACGGATGTGTATGGTTTATCCGCTGCAGCTGCAGGAACCATGTTTTTAATTGTACGAGCAATTGATGCGCTTGCAGATCCTTTTATTGGGGCAATGGTCGATCGAACCAATAGTCGATTTGGCCGCTTTAGACCTTACCTATTATTTGGTGCCTTTCCGTTTGCGGTACTAGCCATCCTCTGTTTTACAACACCTGATTTTTCCGCTATGGGCAAATTAATTTATGCCTATATAACGTATGTCGGTTTATCGCTTACATACACATTCATCAATGTTCCTTATGGTGCTTTAACATCCGCAATGACGAGAAATAACCAAGAGGTTGTCAGTATTACGTCTGTTCGTATGTTTTTTGCAAATCTCGGAGGTCTTGTCGTTGCTTTTTTTGTTCCATTTCTTGCTACTTATTTAAGCGATACAACGGGAAATACGGCACTTGGCTGGCAGATGACGATGGCATTTCTAGGCATTCTAGGGGGCGGGTTACTTATCATTTGCTTTAAAACTACGAACGAACGAGTGTCGCTTCAAAAGCATGAGGAAAAGATTAAGTTCACGGATATCTTTGTCCAATTACGTGTGAATCGTCCACTAGTTGTGTTAAGCATCTTCTTTATCATTATCTTTGGTGTTAACTCCATCAGCAATTCAGTTGGTATTTACTATGTGACCTATAACCTTGGAAAAGAGGATTTAGTTAAGTGGTATGGATTAATTGGAAGTTTGCCTGCTTTATTGGTGTTACCTTTTATTCCGCGGTTACACAAACGATTAGGAAAGAAGAAACTGCTGTACTATTCTTTATTACTTAATATCATAGGGCTTCTTGCTTTACTGGTTGTGCCGCCGAATCAAATCTTTCTTATTTTTCTCTTTCGATTAGTAGCGGCCGCAGGAAGTATTACAGCTGGCGCCTATATGTGGGCACTTATTCCGGAAACCGTTGAATATGGTGAATATAAAACAGGGAAAAGAATGGGAGGACTGATCTATGCAGTGATCGGCTTTTTCTTTAAGTTTGGGATGGCATTAGGAGGCATTGTGCCAGGTCTCGTACTTGATAAGTTCGGCTATGTGGCAAACCAAATGCAAACACCTGAAGCATTATTGGGGATTTTAATCACCACAACGGTGATACCTGCATTTTTACTCATTTTAGCGATGATTGATATTCATTTTTATAATCTAGACGAGAAAGAGCATCAAAAGGTCGTCAGAGAGCTTGAGAACAGGGATAAGGTGTACGTAGATCATATAGAGGATTTTAAAATGTAATGGGAGGGTGTTCAATGAAAATTATGAATCCAGTTCTAAAAGGATTTAACCCTGATCCAAGTATTTGCCGTGTAGGAGAAGATTATTATATTGCAGTATCTACATTTGAATGGTTTCCAGGTGTTCAAATTTATCATTCAAAGGATTTGGTCAATTGGCGGTTAATCTCACGGCCTTTGCAAAAAACGTCTCAATTAGATATGAAAGGAAATCCTGATTCCGGCGGAGTATGGGCACCTTGTTTAAGTTATTCAGATGGTCTGTTTTGGCTGATTTATTCAGATATAAAGGTAGTAGACGGTCCGTTTAAGGATGGCCATAATTATTTGGTGACCTGTGACACGGTGGATGGAAAGTGGAGCGATCCCGTTCAGCTCAACAGTTCAGGATTTGACCCGTCTTTATTCCATGATCGAAGCGGTAAGAAATATTTATTGAATATGTTATGGGATCACAGAGAAAATCAGCATTCTTTTGCAGGGATTGTCCTGCAGGAATACTGTGTGGCAGAGCAAAAGCTGATCGGTCAGCGAAAAGTCATTTTTAAAGGAACAGATATTAAATTGACGGAAGCCCCGCATCTTTATCAAATCGGTGACTACTATTATTTATTAACAGCAGAGGGAGGAACGCGGTATGAGCATGCAGCCACGATTGCCCGCTCCTCGCATATTGAAGGTCCGTATGAGGTTCATCCGGATAACCCCATTTTAAGTGCATTTCATGATCCGAGGCATCCATTGCAAAAATGCGGACACGCCTCCATTGTTCATACACATACGAATGAATGGTACTTGGCTCATTTAACAGGTCGTCCGATTCGATCAAGTCAAGAGTCTATTTTTCAACAAAGAGGATACTGTCCTTTAGGAAGGGAAACAGCCATTCAAAAGCTTTATTGGAAAGACGGATGGCCATATGTAGAGGGTGGTAAAGAAGGGGCGATGGAGGTCGAAGCACCTGCTGTCACTGAAAAGGTATTCTCTTCAACTGTCCCAAAAGTCGACGAGTTCAAGGAATCAGAGTTAAATATGCATTTTCAAACATTAAGAATTCCGTTTACAAGTCAAATTGGTTCTTTAACAGAAAAACCCGATCATCTCAGATTATACGGTCAGGAGTCTCTAACATCTAAGTTTACACAATCCTTTGTTGCACGGCGTTGGCAAAGTTTTTATTTTGAAGCGGAAACGGCTGTTTCGTTCTTCCCCGAAAACTTTCAACAAGCAGCTGGTCTAGTGAATTATTATAATACAGAAAACTGGACAGCTCTTCAGGTGACATACGATGAAAAACTCGGCCGTATACTTGAGTTGTCCGTCTGCCAAAATCTCGCTTTTTCTCAGCCGTTAAATGATAAAATCGTCATTCCAGACGGGGTGCCATATGTATATATAAAAGTGACTGTTCAGCAGGAGACTTACCATTATTCTTTTTCTTTTAACCAACAGGATTGGAAGAAGATTGACATCTCGTTTGAATCCAGCCATTTGTCTGATGATTTCATTCGTGGCGGCGGATTCTTTACAGGTGCATTTGTCGGCATGCAATGTCAAGATACAAGTGGCGCACATTTGCCTGCTGATTTTAAATACTTTCGTTATGAAGAAACATGTGAATAAAAAAAGACAACAGATGTGTGCTGTCTCTTTTTTATACGGATTTTATTGGGATTTGGTGACATCATTTAAGAAATTTTCTATCACAAGAGATGTCATGCCTAATGCAGGAGCATGTTGACCTAAAGAGGAAGGGAGCAGCTCAATATGAGTGCTGAATTGAGAATACATTCTTGAAGACACTTCATTTTTAATGACATTCAATACCATTGGGTGAGATTCAATCACCTTGTTTCTTAATATAACGGCTTGCGGATTAAATGTATGGAGGACATTCGTGAGCCCAACCCCAAGATAAAATCCAAAATTGCGCAACGCATTTAATGTTTTCATATCATTCAGCTTAGCGAGCTGTTCAATTTCTTGATAGGAAACCCTCTGATTATTTGATTGCAGTGACTGAAATAATGCTTTCTCAGATGCATACAGCTCCCAGCATCCACGGTTTCCGCAGCTACATGTTGGTCCATTAAAGTCGATCGTCATATGCCCCATTTCACCAGAAAAACCGTAAGCACCTCTGTATAAATGACGTTTGATAATGATGCCGATCCCAATTCCTGTGCCGATACTTGCATATATTAGGTGATCATAGTGTTTTGCTGCACCAAATATTTTTTCACCATAAGCCCCAGCATTTGCTTCATTTTCAATCAATACGGGCACATGGAACGTTTTCTTTAGACTAGTTTTTAGATCGAAGTTTTTCCATTTTGAATGAGGCGTAAAGACGATTCGTTCATTTTCATCAACTAAGCCTGGGATACAAATTCCGATACCGACTAGTCCATATGGAGAAGAGGGAATCTGTGAAATAAAATGCTGAATTAACTCAATTAAGGTGCTCTTCGTATCTTCAGGTGAATTAGATTTGAGCATGAGTTGTTGATGAAGAATAAGGGATCCTTCAAGATCTGTTAATATGCCATTGACATAATCAACACCTACATCAATGCCAATAGAGTAACCCGCATGTTTATTAAACATTAGCAAAACTGGTCTTCTTCCGCCGCTAGATTCACCTTGACCTATTTCATAGACAAGATTTTCTTTCATCAATGTACTCACTTGAGAAGAAACAGTCGATTTATTTAATCCAGTGATTTCAGATAATTTTGCTCTAGAGATTGGCGCATTTGTAAGAATTTCTTTTAGCAAAAGCTTTTGATTTATTTTTTTCACAAAGGTTTGATCAGCGATATCCACTTTATTCACTCCATTTGTTTCGTCTTTAAATTAAGTCAAATCAAAGTGCTTCTCTTCATTTCGTGAGAAGCGTGATGATATTTTTATTATAACGAAAATATTTCTGGAAAACTAAAAAATATTGAAAATTCAAAGAGATTTGATGCGCATACGGTTCATTTGTTTGTTGGGTCAACTTATTAAGTAAATTCATAGGAGGAACTTATGATGGTAAAACCAAACATGCATTTCTTAAACAAATTAGAAGGAATGAGCAAGATTTCATATGAAGGGAGACAATCAAGAAACCCACTTGCCTTTAAACATTATGATGCGAATGAAGTCATCGGCGGAAAAACAATGAAAGAACACTTACGTTTCTCTGTCGCTTATTGGCACACATTGACTGCTGATGGAACAGACATGTTTGGTGTTGGCACGATGCAAAGACCATGGAATTCTTACAGCGGAATGGACTTAGCAAAAGTGAGATTAGATGCAGCCTTTCAACTATTCGACATTTTGGATGTTCCATATTTTTCATTTCATGACCGAGATATTGCCCCAGAGGGGGATTCTTTACAAGAGACGAATCAACATTTGGATATCATTCTAAAAAGAATGAAGGAATACATGGAACATAGTCATGTAAAGCTATTGTGGAATACAGCTAACATGTTTACGAATCCTCGTTTTGTGCACGGCGCTGCAACTTCTTGTCATGCTGATGTGTTTGCATATGCTGCGGCGCAAGTAAAGAAAGGAATAGAAACAGCAAAAGAACTTGGAGCGGAAAATTATGTATTCTGGGGCGGTCGAGAGGGCTATGACACACTACTGAATACAGATTTGAAAAGAGAACTTGATCACATGGCAACATTTTTGCATATGGCTGTCGATTATGCAAAAGAAATTGGGTACACAGGTCAATTTTTAATTGAGCCAAAGCCGAAGGAGCCGACGACTCATCAATATGATACAGATGCAGCAACGACCATCGCCTTTTTAAAGCAATACGGATTAGATCCATATTTTAAATTAAACATTGAGGCCAATCATGCGACACTAGCCGGACATACGTTTGAGCATGAATTACGTCTAGCCAGAATTCACGGTCTGCTTGGGTCAGTTGATGCGAACCAAGGCAATACACTTCTAGGCTGGGACACAGACGAATTTCCGACTGATTTATATGCAACAACGCTGGCGATGTATGAAATCTTGCAAAACGGCGGTCTTGGAACGGGAGGGTTAAATTTTGATGCGAAAGTGAGAAGAGCTTCTTTTGAACTTGAAGATTTATTGTACGCCCATATTGCTGGAATGGATGCTTTTGCAAAAGGATTACGAGTGGCTCATAGGCTCATAGAAGATCGTGTGTTTGAAGATGTCATCAAGCACCGGTATCGAAGCTTTTCTGAAGGAATTGGCCGAGATATTTCAGAGGGCAAAGCAACCTTTCATACATTAGAAGAATATGCTTTGAAGCATCCGATCATTAGAAACGAATCTGGTCGAGAAGAACAACTGAAAGCACGATTAAATCAGTATATTTTAGAGGAATGATAGAATCTATGTTTTTGTCTTGAAGGAGTGAAAAAATGAAGTATGTGATTGGAATTGACCTTGGAACAAGTGGAGTAAAAGCGATATTAGTAGATCAATATGGAGAGATGTGCAGTGAAACATCTAAACGATATGCGCTGATTCAAAAAAAGCCGGGATATTGTGAGCAGCATCCTGATGATTGGGTAGAGCAGACCATCGCTGCTTTGAAAGAGCTGATGGCACAACACCCTGTTACAAATGAAGTAGAGGGCATCAGTTTTTCTGGGCAGATGCATGGTTTGGTTTTATTAGATGAAAACGAACAAGTGCTTCGTCCAGCTATATTGTGGAACGACACGAGAACAACAGACCAGTGCAAGCACATCACAAAGGAGCTAGGGGAGCAGTTACTAGATATCACAAGAAACCATGCTTTAGAAGGGTTTACATTGCCGAAAATGTTATGGGTGAAAGAGCATGAACCAGAAATTGATAAAAAAATTGACGTGTTTTTACTCCCAAAAGATTATGTCAGATTTCGTTTAACGGGCGCCATTCATACCGATTATTCTGATGCGGCAGGCACTTTACTATTAGACATAGGAAAGAAAAAGTGGAGTGATGACATCTGTCAGCAGTTTGATATCTCTCCTCATATTTGTCCGCCACTTGTATCATCCGAGACGGAAGTTGGAACTCTTTTGCCACATATTGCACGAGAGATTGGAATAGCGGAAGATGTGAAAGTATTTGCTGGAGGAGCAGATAATGCTTGTGGTGCAATCGGTGCGGGCATTTTGTCTTCAGGTCAAACATTATGCAGTATTGGAACATCCGGTGTCATTTTATCATATGAAGAGCAGCACGAAAGAGAATTACAAGGACATTTACATCTGTTTCATCATGCGAAGAAAAACGCTTTTTATACAATGGGCGTCACACTTTCAGCAGGATATAGTCTTGATTGGATCAAAGCCTTAGTGGCTCCAGATGAACCGTTTAGACAGCTACTTCAAGGTGTGGAACATGTACCGCCAGGAGCAAATGGATTATTATTTACGCCATATTTGGTTGGCGAAAGAACGCCTTATGCTGATTCCGTTATTCGAGGAAGTTTTATCGGATTAGACAGTCGGCATGAAAGAGTGCATTTAATCAGAGCAGTGCTAGAGGGGGTCACCTTTTCATTGAATGAATCGATTGTCTTATTTAGGCAGGCAGGGAAAAGAATCGATTCTATTGTGTCAATTGGTGGTGGGGCTAAAAGTGATACATGGCTTCAAATGCAGGCAAATATTTTTCAAGCGACAGTAACCAAGTTAGAAAATGAACAAGGTCCTGCTTTAGGAGCAGCAATGCTTGCAGCCGTTGGTTGTGGCTGGTTTGAGTCTCTTGAAGCATGTGCCGTTCAGTTTATACGTCAAGCAACCGCCTTTTATCCAAATAAAGAGCATGTCGATGAGTATGAACACCTATTTAGTTTATATCAGAGCATTTATACAAGAACAAGAGACATTCATATGGATTTAAAGCGTTATCGTTAAAGTCAAATCAAAAGGCAATGTGGTCGGTCAAAGCGGTGATATCACTGATCACTGATCATTATGAAAGGAGGTGACAGGTTCGTTTCATCACAGATATGACAAAACAAATACTGATGAAAAAGGAGAGGAGTTTGGAATGAATCAAAAAAAATTGAGGCTGTTTTTTGTGCTGTTGATTGGATTGACACTTTCACTGGCTGCCGTACCGGCTCATGCCATGACAATCACCAATAATCAAATGGGAAACCATAGTGGGTACGATTATGAGCTATGGAAGGATTATGGAAATACATCCATGACACTCAATAATGGCGGCGCATTTAGCGCGCAATGGAACAATATTGGAAATGCTTTGTTTCGAAAAGGGAAGAAATTTGATTCGACCAAAACTCATTATCAGCTCGGCAACATGTCCATTCAATACAATGCAAGCTTCAATCCGGGCGGGAATTCCTATTTGTGTGTCTATGGCTGGACACAATCACCATTAGTTGAATATTATATTGTTGATTCTTGGGGAACCTATCGTCCAACAGGAACGTTTAAGGGAACATTTTATGTGGATGGAGGCACGTATGACATTTATGAAACGACTCGTGTGAATCAGCCTTCAATTATCGGTATTGCTACCTTCAAGCAATATTGGAGTGTACGTCAAACAAAGCGTACAAGCGGGACTGTATCAGTTAGTCAGCATTTTAAAAAGTGGGAAAGCTTAGGCATGCCAATGGGGAAAATGTATGAAACAGCACTGACGGTAGAAGGCTATCAAAGTAACGGAAGTGCGAATGTCACAACCAATATTTTAAATATCGGACAATAAAAAAGAAAATATGGAGAAAGCCAACAGAGTTCACCGTCGTTTACACTGCTGGCTTTTTCTTATGATATTTTTTCAACCTCGACTCTACCAGAAAAGAAAGTGGCCCCTCCGCCCATATCTGCCAGCCGGTCAGGTGTTAATCCATTGACTAAATGTTTTTTGCCTTTTTGATCTGCCCATAATCCTTGACTGACCACAACTCCAGGTAATACATTGTCACCGACTGAAACTGTAAGTTCGCATTCTCCTCTATCATTATAGACACGAACTACCTCTCCATCTTCAATGTTTCTCTCCTGCGCATCTTTTTGATTCATATGAAGCTTCGGGAATTTCTCAAGCTTTTGATGCTTTTCATTAAGTGAAAAGGTTGAATTGAGAAAATTATGGTTTGGTCCAGGGATAAAGGTGAGTGGATAATCACTCTCCTTATATAATGGTATATAAGTTGGTAGCGCTGGATAGCCATCTTTTTTCATTTGCTCAGAATAAAGTTCTATTTTCCCACTTGGTGTTGGTAGCTTTAACTCTTGGAACAGACCACGTTTTGCTTTGATCCATTTTTTCTCTTTTAATGCTTGATATGAAATGTTTTCATAGTGCGGGTTTTCTGGATGATGTAGTGCTTGTTCCATTAATTCTGCATCTGTATGGCGGAAAGCTTCATCCTCAAAGCCCATGGCATGAGCAAGAAGACGAAACACCTCTGTATTTGATTTACTTTCGCCATATCGTTCAATGACTGGCTCTTGAATTTGAATATAATGGTGCCAATAAGAAGTATAGAAATCTTCGTTTTCAAATGAAGATGTCGCAGGGAGGACAATGTCTGCATATGTTGCTGTTTCTGTTAGGAACAAGTCATGTACAATGGTAAATAAGTCCTCTCTTAGCAAACCTTCTCTTACTTTATTGGCTTCAGGTGTGACAATGGCTGGATTACAGGAATACACAAAGATTGAATCAATAGAAGGTGTTGCATCCAGCAAAATGCTGCCTAGCTGATTCATATTAAATGTTCTAGGTGCTTTCTCTTTTAATAAATCTGGTCTTTGTAAAGCTGTTTCATTATAACTGAGGAAAGAAGAGTTTGATTTCGTGGCTCCGCCGCCTTGATGAAGCCATTGACCTGTTAGGGCAGGGAGGCAGGCAATCGTACGGATGTTCATTCCACCATTATCATGATGCTGCAAACCATTGCCAATTCGTATGAAAGATGGCGATGTATCGGCATACATTCTTGCAAGTGTGATGATATCTTCTTTCGGAACACCTGTGATCTGTTCAACCGTTTCTGGGTCGTACTCTTTCACATGCTCGCGCAATTCTTCGTAACCAACCGTATACGTTTCTAAAAAAGACGAATCTGTTCGACCTTCTTTAAACAGAACGTGCATCAGTCCAAGGGCGAGCGCACTGTCAGTGCCGGGACGAAGCGGAATGAACCAGTCGGCCATACGGCCCGTTTGATTTTTGTGAACATCAATGACGACAATTTTTGCCCCCTGTTTTCTCGCTTTTTGTGCCAAGGTGATTTGGTGCATGTTTGTCGAAACCGCATTGATTCCCCAAAATATAAAGAGCTTCGTATGAATTGTTTCCTCAGGATCTGTACCGATGCTTGCACCCATAGTATATTTATAACCAATTGTTCCCGCTGATTGACAAATGGTTCTGTCTAGCTGACTTGAACCGAGACGATAGAAAAAGCGGCGATCCATCCCTTCCGCATTGAGATTCCCCATGTTTCCATAGAAGCTGTAAGGCAGTATACTTTCTGCTCCTTTTTCTTCAATGATGCCTGTCCATTTTTGCCGAATGGTTTCAATGGCTTCTTCCCACGTGATGGGCGCAAACTGACCGTCTCCTTTTCGACCCACTCGTTTTAAAGGGGTTGTCAGACGCTTTGGATCATAAATGCGTGCTGTAATATTTCTTACTTTATTGCAGATGTTCCCTTGTGTCACCGGGTGGTCCGGATCACCTTGAACTTTGACGATCTTTCCATTTTCTTTATGTATTAAAAGACCGCACTGATCCGGGCAATCTAAAGAACAAACGGATTTGAATATCCCGTCTTTCATAACTGTATAATCGGTCATACGTTTTAGCTTCCTTTCCGAATACTGTAGTCGCTTTATATGGACTATATTTTAGCATGTTCACAGGAGGAAGGTAAGAAAGAGATCATCTATCTAAGCGAATGACTTGAAAGGAATAGGTGCTTCATATTAAAAAAGCTCTCTAGATGGGCTTTTACGAACGACCTTCAGAACGCAACACTTGAACTGGGAATTCTTTTACACCAAAAACAAAGGTGCTCTGAATGGGTTTGAGACTATCAGCAGTACATTTGAATTCTTTAAATGTGTTTAATAAAATTTCGATCGCAATGTTGCTCTCAAGTCTAGCAAGAGGTGTACCAAGACAGAAATGAATCCCAAAACCAAAGCTCATGTGTGGATTAGATTTTCGGTCAAGTCGAAATGTTTCTGGGTCTTCAAATTTCTGTTCATCCCGATTCGCAGAAGCAATCCAGCCGATGAGATAGTCTCCTTTTTGTATTTGCTGACCAGCTATTTCAACTTCCTGTGTTGCAATTCGGCCTATGGCTTGAACAGGTGGATAATAACGTAAGGTCTCCTCGGTTAATTGCGGAATCAAGGATGAATCTTCTCTCACTGCTTCGACGATATCAGGCTGCTCGGTGAGGAGTCTTACTGTATTTGTGATTAAATTGGTTGTCGTTTCATTCCCTGCGACAAGTAATAGAATACAAAAGCCAAGCAGCTCGTTTTCAGTTAACTGTTCACCGTCAATCTCTGCTTGAATCAGTAAAGAAATCAAATCATTTGCAGGGGCTTCTGTACGCTTTTGAATCAGATGTAAAAAGTAATCAGATAGTTCTTCTTCCGCCCGTTTTTGCATGTCGACGACGGCTTGAATAGCTTCTTGAGATTCGTCTTTCGCACCTGCAACAAGGGCATCTGAATGTTTCTTAATAAACTGTCGATCTTTTACCTCTGCGCCGAGCAACTCAGCGATGATCATGACAGGAAGGGGTGCAGCTAAATCATGCACAACATCAAATGTATGTTCATGCTCCACTTGTTTTAATAGATCATGCGAGAGGTCTTTGATCTTTTCCTCTAATTGTTTGATCGCTTTTGGTGTGAATGCTTTATTCACGAGTGCTCTCATCTTTGTATGTTTTGGAGGATCCATGGTTAAGATGCTCGTTTTTGAAGTGCTTCTTCCTCGCTGTGAGGAGAACAATTTCGGCTGTTTGAGAACAGATTGAATATCTGCATAGCGAAAGAGATCCCAGCACTTTCTTGTTTCATCGTATCTTATACCAGTCTGCGCACGTAACTCATTGTAAATAGGGAATGGGAACAGAAGGTCATCTGTGGATCGAATTTCTTTCATTGGAATGACATTGACATAGTTTTCTTTCACTTTCATTATGGACGCTCCTTTTTCGTATTACTTCACTTTCACGTTATCACCTGAAAAACACCATTTCAACGGACATGTTTTCTAAAATATGTCAATAGTCTAATTGAAACATTCAAACGAATTTATTTAATAGGAAAAAAGAAAGTGATAAAAATGATAACGCTTACTAAACAATAGAATTGAAGTCACCGGAACTAGAATAAAATGAAGAGTTTAGTCGAATGAAAGGGTCAGTTGCCTTTGTCTGGAGACGGGCAGATGAGTCAGTAAACAAAATGAAATGATGGTAAGAACAACTCATGTTCATCTTGTCACACTCTTTCTCTTAAGAAGAGTATAAAAAATAGAAAAAAGGATAGAAACGCACACTTTTCATGTGTTTCTATCCTTTTCATTTATTTAACTCACATGATGTTCTGCAAACTGGCTCATATATAACTCCTTATAAAAGCCGTTTTGTTGCAATAGCTCGCTGTGAGTGCCTTTTTCAATAATCGTCCCGTCTTTCATGACTAAAATGAGATCGGCGTCTTTGATCGTCGATAGTCTGTGTGCAATCACGAAGCTCGTTCTGCCTTTCATCAGTTCGTTCATTGCCTTTTGAATATGCATCTCTGTTCGTGTATCCACACTGCTCGTGGCCTCATCTAAAATAAGAATTTTTGGATCAGATAAGATTGCACGGGCAATGGTTAAAAGCTGACGTTGACCTTGTGAAAGGTTGCCAGCATCTTCCGTTAAGAGTGTGTCATATCCTTCAGGGAGCGTACGGATGAAATCATCTGCATAGGCATGTTTCGCAGCGTTAATGACATCTTCTTTCGTCACATGCTGCCTGCCATATGCAATGTTATCGTAAATCGTGCCTTCAAAAAGCCACGTATCTTGAAGAACCATTGCAAATAATTCGCGGACTTGCTCACGGCTGAGATCTGTTGTTTTTACTCCGCCAATGCGAATAGAGCCCTCATCTAATTCATAAAAACGCATTAACAAGTTAATAATCGTTGTTTTTCCTGCACCTGTTGGTCCTACAATAGCAACCGTTTGCCCTTCATTCACATGCAAGCTCAAGTTTTTAATAATCGGATGATCCTGATCATATCCGAATTGCACTTGTTCAAAGGTCACATCGCCTGTTAGCGATTGAAGATCAATAGACGCTTGCTCTTCGGCACTTTCTTCTTCTTCATCGAGAATTTCAAATACTCTTTCGGCAGAAGCAATGGCTGATTGAACTAAGTTTGCGACACTAGATGCTTGAACAAGCGGCTGTGACATTTGTTGCGTGTATTGGATAAAGGCTTGAACATCCCCAACACGAATGCTGCCATTAATGACAAGAATCCCGCCTGCAACACTCACTGCGACATAGCCAAGGTTCCCAATAAACGTCATCATCGGCATCATAAGACCGGATATGAATTGAGCTTTTCTTGAAGATTCATACAGCCGTTCGTTTAATTGGTCAAATGTATCAATGGCTTTCTTTTCATACCCATATGCACGGACCGTCTGATGTCCTGTAAACATTTCATTAATGTGGCCGTTGATCATACCCAGCTCTTTTTGCTGCGCTTTAAAATGCTTTTGAGAAAATGACGTAATACCTCGAATCGCAATTAGGCTTAGTGGCAGCGTCAAACAAACGAGAAGGGTTAAAAACGGACTGATGAAAAGCATCATGACAACAATACCAATCACTGTAATAACAGAAGTGATCACCTGAGTGAGCGCTTGTTGAAGTGATGTATTAATGTTATCAATATCATTCATCACACGGCTTAGTGTGTCCCCATGAGTTGTTTTATCAAAATAACGAAGGGGGAGACGTGTGAGCTTTTCATTTGCTTCGTGTCGTAATTCGGCAATGGTTTCTTGGGATACACCAGCCATGACATATTGTTGGACAAATGAAAAGAGAGCAGCGACGACATACAACAAGAGGAGCAACAATAAAATTCGAGAAATGACATCGTATTGAACGGCTGTTTTTTGTGTAAAACTTTCAAATAGGGAAGAGGTGGCATCCCCGAGTAATTTTGGACTAATTACGTTAAAGACGGTCGAACCGATTGCCGCAATCAGTACAATGATGAGCTGGAATTTTCTTGGTTTTAAATAGCCGGCCAATCGCAGGAGTGTTTTTTTAAATTCCTTCGGCTTTGCTACCGGCCCTCTAGGGTGACCGCCTTTATGACCCATCCCGGAAGACATTTTTTTACTCATCCTTGCTGCACCTCCTGACTTCCTTGTGAAGCGACAATCTCTTGATACACGAGATTCTCTTGAATTAATTGTTCATGCGTCCCAATTCCAGCGATTTTCCCTTCATCTAGCACAATGATTTTGTCACTATGTTTCACTGTGCTAATTCTTTGAGCGACAATGATCAGGGCAGAATACTGTTTTTCAGATTCTAACGCTTTCCGAAGCTTGGCATCTGTTTTGTAATCGAGAGCAGAGAAGCTATCGTCAAACAGGTAGAATGCAGGCTTTCTGACGAGTGCTCTTGCAATCGAAAGCCGCTGCTTTTGACCACCAGATAGATTTGATCCACCTTGGTCAATCTCTGCATCGATTCCGCCATCTTTTTGTAAAACAAATTCTTCAGCCTGTGCAGTGCGTAGTGCTTGCCAAATCTCTTCCTCGCTTGCATCCTGGTTACCGAAGCGAACATTATCAGCAATGCTTCCACTGAATAATACGGCTTTTTGCGGAACATAGCCCATTTGACTTCTCAGTATCTCCTGAGGGATTTCTCGGATGTCTACACCATCTAGTGTAATTCGTCCCTCTGTGGCTTCGTAAAAGCGAGTCATGAGTTGAAGAAGGGTTGTTTTCCCTGAACCCGTACTTCCAATAATAGCTGTCGTTTCACCAATTTTGGCTTCAAACGTAATTCCTTGAACCGCTGGCTTTTCAGCGTTTGAGTAATAAAATGTCACATCCTCAAAGCGAATAGACTTTATCGGTTGATCAAGGTGAGGAAACGGTTGATCTGCGTCTTGAATCTTTGGCTCCATGTTCAACACTTCGTTCATGCGTTTAGCTGATGCCTGTGCCCTTGGGACCATAATAAAACTCATAGATAGCATAATCAGTGCCATTAAAATCATCATGGCATATTGAATAAAAGCAATTAAATTTCCCACTTCCATTTGCCCAGCATCAATGCGATTTGCGCCAATCCACACAATTCCAATATTCGTAAAGTTCATGATGATGAGCATAAATGGGAACAAATAGGCCATTAACCGATTGACCTTGAGGCCAGTGTCCTTATAGGATGTATTGGCTTCTTGAAAGCGTTCCTTTTCGTCATCAACTCGGTTAAATGCGCGAATGACCCGAATGCCTGAAAGAGATTCTCTCATTATTAAATTTAAGCGGTCTGTTTTTTTCTGGAGCAGACCAAATAGTGGAATGGCTTTTCTTGAAACCAAATAGATAAACCCGCCAAGAAGAGGAAGGGCTGCTAAAAAGATAATCGATAAGACAGCGTCTCTTGAGACAGCTAAAATAATCCCACCGACAAGCATAAGAGGGGCTCTCGTCATCATTTGTAAGATCATAATTGTCACATCTTGTACTTGCTTCACATCATTAGTCGATCTAGTAATGAATGAAGACGTACCGATCTTTTGAAATTCTTCTAACGAAAATTGTTCAACATGGACAAAAAGCTGTCTTCTGATATCACGACCGAAACCTAGCGCAGTCTTTGATGAAAGATAGGACTTCAAGACAGTGAGTAAGATCGCAAGTAAAGAACAGGCGATCATCCAGCCGCCAACTTTCCATATATAAGTGATGTCTCCTTGGACGATACCAACATCCACTATATCTGCAGTCAGTGTTGGTAAATATAACTGGAGCATACTACTTAAAAAGGTCAGGATGACAATGGACACAACGGATAGCCGATAAGGCTTTAAAAACGACAAGATTGATTTCATACGATTACCTTTCTTTCATTATAGTCTGTTGTTCTGTCACTCATCATATACAAAAAGAGATTATTTCTACAAATGAATTGTCTTGTTTTAATGAATTATTTATATTGTTCAATTTTTGAAAAGAAATCCTTCACGAAAAAATAGAAATCATGTGCAGAAGGAGACATCTCTCTTGCTTTAGAAGCAATAATCCCAACCGTTCTTCGTACATGAGGAAAATCAATTGGAATTTTCACCGTAAACCTCGGTGTTGTTTCATAAAAGGCACTTTCGGGTAATAAGGTAACACCCATCCCAGCTGATACTAAACCTTTAATTGCATCCAAATCCTCACCTTCTGACGATATAGTCGGCTCATATCCAGCCTGCTTGCATGCATCGACCGCAATTTGTCTCAGCACGTACCCTTCAGGAAATAAAACGAAATGATCTTTTCTCAAATCACTTAAATGAATACTGCTTTGTCCGCTAAAAGGATGACTAATAGGCAAGAGTGCGTAAATGCTTTCTGAAAACAGAATATTACCTTCTATTTGAGGATCATTCGTCGGTACAGGTCCTAAAAAGGCGAGATCAATATCTCGATTTTTTACAGCGTCAATTAAAAATTTATATGAACCTTGACGAAGTAAAAAATCGACCTCTGGATATTCCTGCTTAAAAGCAGAAATGACAGAAGGAAGCACCTGGCTTGCAAGACTTGTAGGAAATCCAATGTTTACTGTTCCTTTATGTGGATTTAGGTATTCATCAACTTGTTCCTTTGCATAATCAATTGCCTTTAATGCAGTTCTGACATGATCTAAAAATTGTCTGCCGATTTTCGTTAATTTAATATTACGTCCTTCTCGTTCAAACAAGGCGACTCCGAGTTCTTCTTCTAAATTGGCAATCTGGCGGCTGATAGCAGATTGCGCGACGTGTAAGTTTTCTGCTGCTTCTGACACGTGTTCACGGTCAGCAACTTCTACAAAATAACGTAACTGACGAAGCTCCATTTTTGCAGTTCACACCCATCTATCTCAAAAAGAGATTGTTTTGATCTAAATTATATATTGTTTATATCAATTTGAAAACTTAAAATAAGTTACAGAGTTTGTGAGATTTTATCACTGTGAAAAAACGGATCTTTAAACGGGGGAGAGAAACGATGACTTATAATCAACTACCACAATCACAAGGTCTCTACCGTCCTGAATTTGAACATGATGCATGTGGAATCGGACTGTACGCCCATTTAAAAGGGAAGGCGACACATAGCATCGTCAAAAAGGGATTACAAATGCTGTGCCAGCTCGATCACCGCGGCGGGCAAGGCAGTGATCCGTATACAGGTGATGGTGCCGGTTTAATGGTACAACTGCCAGATGCTTTCTTTAGAAAGAACTGCAAAGAATTTGCACTTCCTGAAAAGGGTCGTTACGGGGTAGGAATGGTCTTCTTTTCAAAAGATGATGATGAAAAAACTCGGCAAGCCATCGAACAGAAAATCAACGGATTCATTAAACAAGAAGGGCAAACGTTAATTGGCTGGAGGACGGTTCCTGTCGATGCTGGGAAAATCGGTACTGTCGCAGCGAAAAGCTGTCCGGTTGTAAGGCAAGTGTTTATTGGAGCAAATGAAAACGTATCAGATCGTTTGTCATTTGAAAGAAAATTATATGTCATTCGTAAGCAGGCTGAAAATTGGGGAATCAAAGAAGAAAAGCAATTTTACTTTGTCAGCCTATCAAGTCAAACCATTGTATACAAGGGGCTTTTAACATCAGATCAAGTCGATGATTTTTATCTTGATCTTCAGGATGAAACATTTGTCTCTGCATTTTCACTTGTTCATTCCAGATTTAGTACAAACACATTTCCTACATGGGAAAGAGCCCATCCAAACCGTTATTTAATTCATAACGGAGAAATTAACACTTTACGAGGAAACATCAATTGGATGAGAGCGAGAGAACAACAATTCGTGTCTGAAGCTTTCGGAGAAGATCTAGACAAGATTTTGCCAGTGCTAAATGCAGACGGAAGTGATTCATCCATATTAGATAATGCCTTTGAATTCTTTGTGCTTGCTGGCCGTACACCTGCTCATGCAGCAATGATGCTGATTCCAGAACCATGGACAGAAAATACACACATGTCAAAAGAGAAACGAGCATTTTACGAATATCATAGTTCTTTAATGGAGCCGTGGGATGGACCAACGGCCATTTCTTTTACAGATGGTAAACAAATTGGGGCCATCTTAGACCGTAACGGATTAAGACCGGCAAGATATTACGTCACAAATGACGATCATATCATTTTTTCTTCAGAAGTAGGCGTGATTGAAACAAATGAGGAAGATGTGAAATATAAAGATCGTCTTGAGCCTGGAAAAATGCTTTTAATCGATCTAGAAGAAGGAAGAATTATTTCTGATGAAGAAGTGAAGTCCACCATTGCCAATGAGCTTCCTTATCAAAAATGGCTTGATGAAGAGATGATTCATGTCAATCCAACAGAAGAAAATTCAGAAAATTCTAGTATAATGAATGATCTGCTAGCTCGTCAGCGCGCTTTCCATTATACGTACGAAGACATTCAGAAGTATTTAATTCCTTTATTGGAGGAAGGCAAGGATCCAATCGGTTCAATGGGAAGTGACACACCACTTGCGGTTTTATCAGATCAGCCGCAATCACTATTCAACTATTTCAAGCAGCTGTTTGCACAGGTGACCAACCCACCGATTGATGCGATCCGTGAGCAGCTTGTGACATCAACCATGACATGGTTAGGTGCAGAGGGGAATATTCTTCACCCGAATGAATATTCATGCCGTAGAATCAAACTTTATACACCTGTCTTAACAAGCGGGCAATTTAACGGGTTGAAAACAATCGTTCATAATGCTTTTAAAAGTAAAACGATTCATACACTTTTTACAAATGATTTAAAGCGCGGGCTTGATACGATGTTTGAAGAGGCGGAAAAAGCCATTCGTGAAGGGGTTTCCTTATTGATTCTATCAGATCGCGAGATGACAGAACAAAAGGTTCCGATTCCATCACTTCTTGCTTTAAGTGCTCTTCATCAACATCTTGTACGTCGAGGCTTAAGAACGAAAGTGAGCCTCATCGTCGAGTCTGGAGAAGTAAGAGAGGTCCATCATTTCGCCGCACTGATTGGCTACGGAGCAGATGCGATCCATCCTTATTTAGTCTATGAAACATATAAGCAACTCATTGATGAAGAAGTGATTTCCATCAGCTTTGATGAAGCGGTCACAAGGTTTGGGAAAAGCGTGACCGAGGGAGTTGTAAAAGTCATGTCTAAAGTGGGTATTTCCACTGTACAGAGTTATAGAGGTGCACAAATTTTTGAAGCAGTCGGCATTAGTGAAGATGTCATTCAAGCATATTTCACTGGAACAGCTTCACAGATTGGCGGAATTGATCTCGACACAATCGCTAGTGAAGCAAAGCTTCGCCATCAAGCGGGTTATCAGGCTTCTACTGATCAAACGCTAGAATCAGGAAGTGAATTCCAATGGAGAAAAAATGGGGAACATCATGCCTTTAATCCAAAAACAATTCATACTCTTCAATGGGCATGCCGTAAAAATGATTATGACCTATTCAAACAATATTCAAAGGCAGCAGACGAAGAAAGAATCGGGTTCTTAAGAAACCTGTTCGCTTTTACTCCAAAACAAAAGCCGGTTCCTCTAGAAGAGGTTGAATCTGCTGAATCTATTGTGCGCCGCTTTAAGACAGGGGCCATGTCCTTCGGATCCTTAAGTAAGGAAGCACATGAGGCACTTGCTATTGCAATGAACCGCATTGGTGGTAAAAGTAACAGCGGGGAAGGCGGAGAAGACCCTGCACGTTTCACAGTCGATGAACAAGGTAACGATCGCAGAAGCTCCATTAAACAAATTGCCTCAGGTCGCTTTGGAGTAAAGAGTCATTACTTGGTTAATGCAGATGAACTGCAAATTAAAATGGCACAAGGCGCAAAGCCAGGGGAAGGCGGTCAGCTCCCTGGAAATAAAGTGTATCCTTGGGTGGCAGATGTACGTGGTTCTACACCAGGTGTCGGTCTGATTTCACCGCCTCCACATCATGATATTTATTCAATTGAGGATTTGGCTCAGCTCATTCACGATTTGAAAAATGCAAACCGTGATGCCCGCATTAGTGTGAAGCTAGTCTCTAAAGCTGGGGTCGGAACGATTGCAGCAGGTGTGGCAAAAGGCACTGCAGATGTCATTGTGATCAGTGGTTATGACGGAGGAACTGGTGCTTCGCCAAAAACAAGTATTAAACATACTGGACTTCCTTGGGAGCTCGGTTTGGCAGAAGCACATCAAACACTCGTCTTAAACGGCTTGCGTGAGCGAGTGGTACTAGAAACCGATGGAAAATTAATGACTGGCCGCGATGTCGTCATGGCTGCGATTTTAGGAGCAGAAGAATACGGTTTTGCAACAGCACCACTTGTCGTCCTAGGCTGTGTGATGATGAGAGCATGTCATTTAGATACTTGTCCAGTAGGCGTTGCTACACAAAATCCAGAACTTCGCAAGAAATTCATGGGTGATCCCGATCATGTTGTGAACTTCATGATGTTTATTGCAGAGGAAGTCAGAGAAATCTTAGCAGAACTTGGGTTTACATCAATGGATGAATTAATTGGGCGTACCGATGTTTTAGCTATTAGTGATCGCGCGAAAGCTCACTGGAAAGCAAAGCAGCTCAACTTGGATACATTGCTTTATCAACCAGAAGGGGCTCGAACATTCAGAACACCGCAAAATCACAAAATTGATGAATCACTCGATATGAATGAGATTCTTCCTTATGTGCAGGAAGCGCTGAATCATCAAACACCGGTTGATCTATCACTCAAAATTCGAAATATCAATCGTGTCGCTGGAACCATTACAGGCAGCGAGGTATCTAAACGCTACGGCGAAGAAGGATTGCCTGAAGATACGATCACCCTTCGTTTCACTGGCTCAGCAGGGCAAAGCTTTGGCGCATTTGTTCCAAAAGGGATGTCTTTATATTTAACTGGTGATGCCAATGATTATGTCGGCAAAGGACTCTCCGGAGGAAAAATTGCTGTCAAAACATCTGATCAATTCGTGCAAAACGGACATGAAAATGTCATAGTCGGCAACGTTGCATTTTACGGTGCGACAAGCGGCAAAGCGTATATCAATGGACGTGCAGGTGAACGATTTGCCGTTCGTAATTCAGGTGTGAATGTTGTCGTTGAAGGTATCGGCGATCATGGCTGTGAGTACATGACTGGCGGACGTGTCGTCATTTTAGGCAGTGTTGGGAAGAACTTTGGTGCAGGGATGTCTGGCGGTGTTGCTTACGTGTATACGTCAGATGCGAAGCAGTTCAAAAGAATGTGTAATTTGGAAATGATCATGTTTGAAAAACTCACAGATCATAAAGAAGAACTAGAAGTAAAACAAATGATTAAGGAGCATCTTGACTATACAAACAGTTCAAAAGCTTCTCAGCTTTTAGAAAACTGGGATAAAGAAAAGAATCAATTCATCAAAATCATTCCGACAAATTACAAAAGGATGCTTCAAAGCATTGAAGAACAAAAGCAAGCTGGTCTCAGTCATGAAGAAGCTGTCATGTTCGCATTTGAGGCAAATACAAAACCAAAAAATAAAGACACGGCAAACGGGCAAACAGCAGCCCTTGCTCATTAAGAAAGGGGAGAGGACAATGGGCAAAGCAACAGGTTTTATGGAATATAAACGAGAAAAGCCAAATGAACGTGACCCTCTCACTCGCCAAAATGACTGGAAAGAATATTCAGCTCCATATACGGATGAGGTATTAAAGAAGCAGGGTGCTAGATGTATGGATTGCGGGACGCCGTTTTGTCAAATTGGGATGGAGATTAGGGGTGGCGTTTCCGGTTGCCCGATCTACAATTTAATCCCAGAGTGGAATGATCTTGTGTATCGCGGAAGATGGAAAGAAGCGCTCGAAAGACTGCAAAAAACGAATAATTTCCCTGAATTTACGGGGAGAGTATGCCCAGCACCTTGTGAAGGCTCTTGCACAGTTGCCATTCATGATCCAGCCGTATCAATTAAAAATATTGAACGTACGATTATTGACAAAGGCTTTGAGAATGGATGGATTACCCCTAGAATTCCTTCAAACCGCACTGGCAAAAAGATTGCCATTGTAGGATCAGGACCAGCAGGACTTGCAAGTGCTGATCAATTAAATCAGGCAGGACACTCCGTCACAGTGTTTGAACGATCCGATCGTCTTGGCGGGCTTCTCACCTACGGGATTCCAAATATGAAGCTAGATAAAGAGGTTGTAGAGCGCAGAGTCAAACTTCTTCGACAAGAAGGCATTGACTTTGTGACCAATACCGAAATCGGTGTAGATGTGACAGCAGATGAGCTAAAAAGACAATTTGATGCTATTATCCTTTGCACTGGTGCACAAAAACAAAGGGATTTATTAATTGAAGGCCGAGAAGCAAAAGGGATTCACCTTGCGATGGATTATTTGACACTTGCAACGAAAAGCATGCTTGATTCTGGATTTAAAGATAAGAATTTTATTGACGCCAAAGGAAAAGACGTGATTGTCATTGGCGGAGGGGATACAGGGGCTGACTGTGTAGCGACTGCACTTCGCCAAAAAGCAAAAAGTGTTGTTCAGTTCGGGAAGCATCCAAAGCTTCCAGATACACGTGTAGGGGATAACATGTGGCCTGAGCAACCTTATGTCTTCTCATTAGATTATGCTTATGAAGAAGCACAGGCAAAATTCGGAGAAGATCCGCGCCAATATTCCATTCAAACGACAAAGATGGTAGCTGATCAAAATGGAAAATTAAAAGAGCTTCATACCATTCAAATGGAAAAAGTGAAAAACGAACAAGGAAAGTTTGAATTTCATGAAATTCCTGGAACAGAAAAAGTATGGCCAGCTCAGCTTGTCTTTATTGCGATTGGTTTTGAGGGAACTGAACAGCCACTAGTGAAACACTTTGGTGTAAACAGCAAAAACAATCGAATTGACGCAAAATATGGGGAGTTTACAACAAATGTAGAAGGCGTGTTTGCAGCGGGAGATGCAAGACGCGGTCAAAGTCTGATTGTCTGGGCCATTAACGAAGGCAGACAAGTAGCACATGAGGTGGACCGTTATTTAATGGGGAGTTCGGTTCTGCCGAAGTAGGTCAAACAAAGGGTGTTTATCAAATAGAGCAAATTGATATGCTCTCCTAAAGGTAGACAGATGAAATACAAAATCTGTTTGCCTTAGGGGAGTTTTTCATGGCTTTTTATGATGCCAATATGGTTTGATTCACCATCACTTTTTTCCGCTACAACTAGGGAAAACAGTCGCTGGCGATACGCTTGAGTTAGCTGTTTTTCAATCTAACAAGCAGTTAAAACCATTGAAAAATGATGCGTCATAAAAGCGGAGTACTTGCTAAAGGAATGGTGAGCGAATCATGTATTCTGTCCGATGCATGTTTGGAAGATTGATCTTTCATCAGGTTCTCTTCAAGCACCAGATGACGTATGCGTCAAAAATCGTATGAAACATTGATGAAGGGAGACGACGCCTTTATTTTACTGCCCTCATAAGTAGTTTAGATCCTTCCTTTCATGTACATGCTGTAAGTAAATGCTGTAAGAGAGGAAGGTTTTTCTGTGCCATTTTTTAATATTTTTATTGAGCTGGTAATTGGTTTTTTTGCTTTGTTTTTTATTACAAAATTATTAGGAAAAACGCAATTTGCACAAATTACCCCTTTTGATTTTATTTCTGCACTGATATTAGGGGAAATGGTCGGTAATGCCATTTTTGACCAAGAGATTAACTTTTTACACATTCTCTTTGCCGTAGGTGTTTGGGGCGTCCTGATCTACACAGTTGAATGGCTTTCGCAAAGATTTAAATCGATTCGTGCTTTTTTAGAAGGAAGACCGACGCTTGTCATTGATAAGGGGCACATTCACTACAACCGTTTGAAAAAGAATATGCTTGATTTGAATCAGCTACAGACGCTCATAAGAGCAAAAGGCCATTTTGCTCTAAATGAAATTGAATACGCCATTTTAGAAACTGACGGCTCTGTCAGTGTCCTTCCTAAAATAAAGTACACACCTGCTACAGCAGAAGACGTGAATGTGAAAGGAAAAGAAGTCAAATTGCCTAGAACATTCATCATTGATGGGGAAATTTTAAAAAAAGACTTACAAGAAGCAGGTTTTGATGAGACGTGGCTCAAACAACAGTTAAAGCGGCAGCATATCTCTTCCCATAAAGATGTCCTATTCTGTGAATGGATTGAAAATGAAGGCATTTATGCGATGAAATATGATAAGTCTGAAAAAACATCCACAAAATAAAGCGGTGGGTGTTTTTTTATCCAATGAATGAACTTTTTTTGGCTCAGCCACTGCTGTGTTTAAAAATGCTGAAATAAAAAGTCTTGGAGATGGGTATATTACTGCAGCATTCACTACAGAAACACAAAAGTTCGGTTACGTTTTTATTGATTCAACTTTAAAAAAGGGAACAGCAAGTACCCAATCCGTTTATTTAGGTCAGCCTTGTAGACCTCATTCAGCCGTGACTTTTCCTGCATACAAAAATGGATGATCATATCAAACTAGAGGGGTGGCATAATTGGAATCACCCTGATCATGAAAGAACCGCTCGATACAGAGAATATGGGTCAACCGGAACTGGGAGCAACGTGACAAAACGCGTCAAATGGTCAACCATTCTATCAAAGAGCGAAGCCAATCAAATAACGGTTCAAGCTGTTCTTCGGGGAGACGATGGGTGGAATCCAGATAAAATAAAGAACTTGTCAGTTTTCCTCAAAGAAAGCTGACCTTTCTTTTAAAAAAACCTTTGAGAACAAACGTTCTTTTGTGTATAATGAACATAATCTTCTCAAAATGACACTGTTTCAAAAAAAGGAGGGGTTGCGTGAAGCGTTTTTCTCAGTTCATTTTCTTGCAAGTTTGCATGGTTTTCATTTTATTCCTGCCTTTTTCCATGAAAGATGAACAACTAACAGCTCGTACTGATCAAACGGAATGGATGACAGCATTAGACAAGTTGATTCGAACATCACCTGATCTAGATGGCGCAATCTCAGGCATTAGCGTCCGCAATACTTCTGACACCTCTCTTCTTTACGAACACCAAGCTGACATCAGACTGACTCCCGCTTCCAATATGAAACTCTTCACATCAGCCATAGCCCTTGATATACTTGGTGAAAAACACACATTTCCTACAGACATATGGGTGGACGGATCTATCCGGAAGAAAGCATTAAATGGCAATCTTTATCTCCGAGGAACAGGAGACCCGACTTTATTAGAGCAGGACTTTGCTGCATTAGCAAAACAGGTCAAAAAGGCAGGGATACATACCATTAGCGGGCATCTTGTGGCAGATGATACATGGTTTGACGATACCCGTCATTCTATTGACCTCCCGTGGAGTGACGAAGATCAATATTACGGCGCGCAAATATCTGCTCTCACAGCTTCGCCTAATCGAGACTATGATGCAGGAACAATCATTGTCGAAGTAAAGCCAGGAAAAAAAGCAGGTCATAAGGCAACATATCATATGACCCCCAAAACCGACATCGTTCATGTGGTCAACAAAGTCAAAACTGTACCTGAAGGAAGGCAAAAGAAAATCTCTTTTAAGCGCTCTCACGGTACAAACGAAATCACTTTAACTGGTACGATCCCGCTCAAAGCCAGTTCAGTAAGACAATGGGTCGCATTATGGGAGCCAACAAACTATGCATTAGACTTAATGAAACGTGCGCTCAAGTCAGAGGGTATCCAGGTCAAAGGACAAGTGAAAACAAAACAAGTCCCCAAAAAAGCAAAGAAAATAGCTGTCCATTCATCCATGCCTTTATCAGAGTTGCTTGTTCCTATGATGAAATTAAGCAACAATACCCATGCAGATATTTTGCTAAAGGAACTCGGAAAGAAGGTCAAGAACAAAGGAAGCTTTGAAGAAGGACTAGACGTTTTAAATGAACGGCTGCCAGCATTTGGTATCAACACCGCAGGTGCGGTGTTAAGAGATGGTTCCGGGATATCACCGATGAATCTTGTGTCTGCAAATCAGCTCACTCTTTTCCTAACGAAGATTCAAAAGGAAAAATGGTTCAATACTTATTTAGATGCTCTCCCGTTAGCAGGGGCAAGTGACCGAATGATTGGGGGAACATTAAGAAACAGATTGAAAGGACCGGCTACACTTGGAAAGGTACGGGCGAAAACAGGTTCATTAACTACCGTTAGTACACTTTCTGGTTATATCGAAACACAGGGAGGAAAGACACTTGCTTTCTCTATTTTATTGAACCATCTTGTTGATGATGAAAAAGGAAAAGAAATAGAAGACCAAATTGTCAGCTTTTTAGCCGAGAATCTTTAGAAAGAGAAGGAGATACAACATGACGTTAAATAACAATCAATTATTAAAAAAAATGTCCATTTTTCTTGTACCGCTTTTGTTAAGCAATATTTTACAATCGATTGGACAGCTTGTTTCCATTGTATTTGTGGGTAGGTGGATTGGAGAGGATGCAGTAGCTGCTATTTCTGCATTCTTTCCGCTTTTCTTTTTACTCGTTTCTTTTTCAATTGGGATTGGATCAGGAAGTTCCATCCTCATTGGACAAGCTTATGGAGCAAAAAACGAAAAGAGTTTAAAGGAAATCATTGGAACAACCCTATCGTTTACCTTTTTAATCGGATTAAGTTTGGCCATCATTGGAGGATTTTTTGCGACGGATATTTTAAAAATCATGGGAACACCTGCAAATATTATTGAGGAAAGTGCAGCATATGCCAGAATTCTATTTGTCTCTATGCCGATTTTATTTCTTTATTTTGTGTATACGACATTTTTACGAGGAACTGGCGATTCGAAAACGCCTTTTTATTTCTTAATAATTAGTACCGGAACGAATATTTTGCTACTTCCGATCCTTTTATTCGGCTGGCTAGGACTACCCGCTTTCGGATTGTACGGCGCTGCGTATGCCTCTGTTATTTCAACAATCGTGACGTTCATTATTCTCCATATCTATCTATTTAAGACGAAGCACCCACTGCGTATAGATGCATCTGTCAGAAAGCACCTAGTCATGAAAGGGGATTTATTAAAAACTTTATTAAAATTAAGTATCCCTTCTAGTATTAATATGATCTTGATTTCTTTATCGGAAATTGCTGTGATTTCTTTTGTTAATGATTATGGATCACAGGCTACAGCTGCTTATGGTGTTGTCAATCAAGTGGTGAGTTACGTTCAAATGCCGGCGGTTAGCCTTGGTATTGCGGTTTCCATCTTTGCGGCTCAATTTATAGGTTCAGGAAATAACAATCGTCTCAAGGATGTCATTCAAATAGGGCTAGGATTAAACTTTGCCATTGGCGGATTGATCATTATCTTCGTCTATATTTTTGCTCCTCAGATTTTATCAATCTTTTTAACAGATCCTCAAACGATTGACATTGCATATAGTTTAGTCGTCATTACATTATGGAGTTATCTCATTTTTGGTACGGCTCAAATCGTTGCTGCAACCATGAGGGCAAGTGGAACAGTATTATGGCCGACGATCTTTAGTATTTGTTCTATATGGCTTGTTGAAGTTCCAGTCGCTTATGTGCTGTCACACTACACTTCACTTGGCATCAAAGGGATCTGGATAGGTTATCCTGCAGCCTTTTTTGTGAACTTACTACTTCAATACGGCTACTACAAGCTTGTATGGAAGAAAAAGCAGATTGTAGCGCTTGTCCAATCATAATGGAATAGTTCCTATTGGCATATACATACTAAGATCAATTGCTTAGGAGGTCTGATCTTATATGTTTCTAAACCAAAGAAGTGAACTCACCTCGTATGATATCGGTGATTTTTCTTATGCCGGACCGGACTTTCAAGTGCTCTCATGGGGAGAAGGAACCACTTTAAAAATAGGGAAATTTTGCTCCATTGCCAATGAAGTGAAAATTTTCCTTGGTGGCGAGCACCGAACAGATTGGGTCACCACGTATCCGTTTAACCAAATTTTCAAAGAAGCTGCCCATATAAGAGGGCATCCAAAATCAAAAGGAGATGTTCAAATCGGACACGATGTCTGGATTGGATATGGTGCAACCATTATGTCAGGTGTAAGCATAGGAAATGGGGCAGTGATTGGTGCAAACAGCGTGATCACAAAAGATGTGCCACCATATGCAATCGTTGCAGGAAACCCACAGCTCCTCATGAAATATCGGTTTTCTCATGACAAGATTGAAAAACTTCAAACATTAAAATGGTGGGATTTAGAGTTTTCCAGTTTACAGTCTATTTTTCATCTCTTACAATCAAATGATATTGAAACCTGTATAAACGCAATAGAAGAAATAAAAAAGAAAAGATGAAGAAGCCTTTCTCTAGCTTGTAGACCCTGTCTACAAGCTGAATTCTTTAAAAGTGAAATGATTTTATGTTATGGTGTTGAATGAATCTAGTGTGATTTTTGATAGAAATGGGGACATCATTCATGAGTCAATCAGTTTTACAGCGCACGCCTTATTCCGTTTTGAATTTATCATCTGTGACAGAAGGCGGCACAATTAGAGAGTCCTTTCAGCATAGTATGGATTTAGCACAGAAAGCGGAGAAGTGGGGTTTTAATAGATACTGGCTTGCAGAACATCATAATATGGAAGGGGTCGCCAGCTCTGCAACATCAGTCTTGATTGGATATATTGCTGGCGGGACCGAAAAGATTCGGGTTGGGTCTGGCGGCATTATGCTTCCAAACCACTCTTCACTTGTCATTGCAGAACAGTTTGGAACACTAGAAACATTATATCCAGGGAGAATTGATTTAGGACTTGGTAGGGCACCGGGAACTGATCAGCTAACTGCACGTGCTCTTAGACGAAACCTTCACAATGGAGAAGATTTTCCGGAACAGCTTGAAGAACTTCGGCAATATTTAAAACCAACAGGTCAGGTCAAAAATCAGGTAAGGGCTGTTCCAGGGGAAGGACTAGACATTCCAATCTGGCTACTCGGCTCAAGCGGGTTTAGTGCAAGACTTGCAGGAGCACTTGGATTGCCTTTTGCCTTTGCTGCTCATTTTTCACCTAAAAATACAATTCCTGCTTTAGAAATGTACAGGCAGTCGTTCACGCCTTCCGATGTTTTAAAAGAGCCTTATGCCATGGTTTGTGTAACGGTTTTGGCGGCTGATCAAACAGAGAAAGCCGAGTACTTAGCAACCTCACACTATCAGCGTTTCTTAAGTCTGATTCGCAATACACCTGGAAAACTAAAACCGCCTGTTGAAAGTATGGATGGACTTTGGAGCCCTTATGAAAAGGCAATGGTTGATGAACAATTAAGCTCGACAATCATTGGAGATAAACAAAAAGTGAAAAAAGAATTAGAAGCTTTTATGAAATCCACTCAAGCTGACGAAGTGATGATTCATTCAGATATGTTTGACCATCAAGAAAGAATGCGTTCTTACGAGATTATTGCGGAAATCTTTCAAGAGGAACAAAAGAAATAGTGAATAAATAACTGCACTCACCCAGCTTGTCGATAAAGTCGGCAAGCTGTTTTCTTTTTGTTAATTTCATCAAACTATCCTGTTTTCATAACAAAATAAAAGAAAATCTAGTATGAATGAAAGCGAAAAAACGCTCTTTGTTTAGTAGACTCTTGCATCGGCTTCTAATTAAAACTATATTTAATACATACAAATGTGATAGAAAAAGAGGGATAGAATGAGTAAAGGCTTATCTGGAAAAACGATTGCCATTTGTGGAACGAGAAAAACAGAGGAGATGCGTACACTTGTTGAAAAGCAAGGTGGAAAAGCCGTTATTCGCTCTCTGCAAGGAACTGTGTTTTTGGCAAAAGAGGAATTAAAACCAGGCATCGAAAGTGTGATTAAGCAAGGTGCTGATTGGGTAATTTTGACAACAGGGATTGGTACAGATACATTAATTGAAAGTGCAGAAGAATTCAATCTCGGAGAAGCATTCATGGACATTTTATCGAATGCCCGAATTGCTTCAAGAGGCTATAAAACCTTTTTAGCTTTAAAAAAACTTGGGATTCAGCCAGACGTTTCTGATGAAGATGGAACTGTTCGCGATTTGATTTCAAAGCTTGAGGATAAAGAATTTCACGGAAAGCGAGTCATAGTGCAGTTGCACGGTGAAAATGCACCGGCTCTCATACAGTTTTTGAACGACCGGGGTGCAGACGTATTACCGCTTTTACCATACAAGCACACGCCTCCAGAACCAGAGACTGTTGAAACATTATTCCATGAAATGAAGCAGGAGAAAGTGCATGCAGTCTGTTTTACAACAGCTATCCAGGTCCATGCATTTTTCAAACTAGCAGCAGAGTGGGGGAGGAAAGAAGAACTGCAACACCTGTTTCATCAACATGTGCTAGCTGTTGCAGTTGGTAAAGTAACAGCAGAAGCTTTAAAAGAGGAGGGAGTGGAACGGATACTTGCACCAACTCTTGAAAGAATGGGTGCAATGATTATGGAATTATCACATTTTATGAAAAAACAATCCACTCACTAATACAAAACGCCTTTCACTAAAGCAGTGAAAGGCGTTTTGTGTTAAGTTGTCCGTTTTCGATTCGTGCGGATTTTTTTCAGCAGGAAATAAAGAATGATGAGCACAATGGCAATAGCCATAATCGGTGTTGTATATGTATGGGCAACACTTTGAATGTGGTCCCACTTTGTTCCAAGCTGCATGCCGAGATAAATAAATAAAATCGACCAAGGGATCGCAGCAAGTCCAGTCAGTAGGACAAATTTTAAAAATGGCATTTTGGCTATACCTGCTGGAATAGAGATCGCATGGCGCACAACAGGAATAAAGCGTGCTGTAAAAACAACACCTGATCCATAGCGGGCAAACCAGCGTTCTGCTGTTGCAATATGATGTTCATGAATCAATAAATATTTTCCATACTTAGTTAAAAAGGGTCTTCCGCCATATAGTCCGATCCAGTAAATAAAGCACTGGGCAATCGTTCCTCCTATGACGCCAGCAATGACAGCCCCAATAAAACCAATGGACCCTGTTGACACCATATATCCACCATAGGCAAGGACAATTTCACTTGGAATGATTTCAATCATGAGTCCAAGTGCAACGCCTACGTAACCAAGGCTTGTCAGCCAGGTTAAAATTTCATTAAACATGTTTCCCATTCGTTTCACACTGCCTTTAATTGCTAATTTTCTTTCATCTTAATAAAAGACTATGCTTGTTTTGCTTCTCGCATGAGTATGCTTTGCATATATGCTAACAATGCCGGCCGCATATCGTGGCGCATTAAGCCAATCTCAGTCGCTGCTTTAAAACAGCCAAGCTTATCACCAATATCGAATCTTTGGCCATCTAATTGTTTGGCATAAATGGGTGACTGATTCGCGATCTCTTTAAGCGCATCTGTCAGCTGAATTTCATTGCCAGCACCTCTGCCGATTTTTTCTAAAACAGAAAAAATGGTTGGGTTTAAAATATATCGGCCCATGACTGCTAAATCAGAAGGGGCATCATGAATGGATGGTTTTTCAACCAAGTCTGATACTTGAAACACATCGCCTTCTTTTTTAGCTGTTTTTATCATACCATACTTGCTGACATCTAGACGATCAACTTGTTGAACACCGATGACCTCTGTTTTTTTCTGCTCATATACTTCCATCAGCTGAGAGAGAGCGGGCTTCTCTGATACCATGACATCATCTCCCAAAAGAACAGCAAAAGGTTCATCACCAATAAAATGGCTTGCACATAACACAGCATGTCCAAGACCTAGTGGTTCCTTTTGACGAATATAATGGATATTGGCCATATCCGCAATATGTTTGATTTCAGCCAGTTGTTCTTTTTTTCCTTTTTCCAACAGATTTTGTTCTAGCTCAATGGACCGGTCGAAGTGATCTTCAATGGATCGTTTGTTTCTGCCAGTGATGATTAAGATATCTTCAATTCCTGATTGGACAGCTTCTTCTACAATGTATTGAATGGCAGGTTTGTCCACGATTGGTAGCATTTCCTTTGGCTGTGCTTTGGTTGCTGGTAAAAAGCGTGTTCCTAACCCAGCTGCTGGTATAACGGCTTTTTTCATTTTCATAGTGATCAACTCTCCATTTCTTTTTTTTCATTCGTTGATTGAAAGACCCATACATGGCTTCCAGTGAATGTGATGATGAGCCCGACAAAGGTGGCCATCACTTTACTGATGAATAATGTAAAACCTGCTTGCTCTAGTGCATATAGAACAAGGAAGGTAAGGAAGCAGGCACCTCCATTGACAGTCATCCATTTCACCCATTCCCACTTGTCTGCTTTACGCTTCATTTTAAAGGTCCATTTTCTATTCCAAATATAACTGTTTAGCATGCCTGCACTATAGGAAAGGCACTGAGCGAGGAAATAGGGGACAAAGCAAGCGGTCAGTAGAAAAAAGGTCATGAAGTCAATGAGGGTGTTGCTTGCACCTACGATTGAAAATGTGAGAAAGGTCTGAATTCTTTTCCTTGTCATGTGAAAATGGAACACCTCCAATTAGATAAGTGGGCATATGATTACTTTACAAAAGGGAGTTGAAGAATCAGTGAAGAAAAGATGAAAAAAACATGAACAGGCAGTAATCGTATTTTCAGCATCTCATGATATAATTTGTAAGATGAATCTCACTGGTGGTGCACAATTATGTATTTAACCATTGCAGAAACTGCTGAATACCTTGACGTATCTGAAGCATATATTGAAAAATTAATTGAGCAAAAAAAGATACGTACCGTATTTGATGGGTCTTCTTATCTTGTTTATCAAGGGCAGTTCCAAACTCATATGAAGCAGCTTGAACAATACAAGCAGCTCGTGCAAGATATTTTGAATGAACCGATTCCTGAAGACCCTGATGTAAAAGATGAAGATTAAAAAAGCGTTCAGCCTGATTAGCTGGACGCGCGTTTTCCATATTGAACAGCTTCTAATAAAAAATCAGCAAGATGAACAGCTCTCATCTTAGATGCGTCACTTGCACGCTCAATACCTGCGATCATTTGCAGATGACAGCCGGGGTTAGAGGTGACAATTGTAGCAGCCGCCGTTTTGTTGGCTTCAGTCATTTTATGGTCTAAAATTTGCATCGACATGACTGGCTGCATGAAGTTATAAATACCTGCTGAGCCGCAGCAGCGATCGGCATCCTTCATTTCTTTAAATGTGACACCTTCAATCGCCTTCATGAGCAGTCTTGGTGCGTTGTGTACCCCCATTCCATTACGTAAATGACAAGAGTCTTGATAAGTGATGATTTGCTCAGGCAAGGCTAAAGGGATGCGGTGATGAAAATCAAGCGATACTAGTATTTCTGACAAATCCTTTACCTTCTGTGAAAATGCTTCACTTCGCTTCTGAAAAGACCGATCATCTTTTAACAAATGATCATAATCAATTAAGAATGCACCACAACCTCCAGCATTAATCACAATGGCATCGACATCCGTTTGCTCAAATGCTTCGATATTACGCTTAGCTAAATGTTTTGCCTGCTTTTTTTCACCACTGTGACCATGAAGTGCTCCGCAACATGTTTGCATGGGGGGCGTGACAACTTCGCAGCCTGCTAGCTGTAAAAGGTGAATGGTTGCTTGATTTGTTTTGAAAAAAATCGTATCCATTATACAACCAGAAAATAACGCCACACGTTTCTTTCTTGGACCTATGGCTTGGTATTCATTCAAGCGGTTTTTCATTTCTTTTTTACTTGGTATCTTTGGAAGTGCTCGTTCCATCACCTGTAAATGGGAAGGAAGCACCTTTAGAAAACCTGTTTTTTGAGCAGCGGTTTGAAGTCCAGATGTTTGATAAAATCGAAGAAGCCCTGCTGCTTTTCGCATACGGCTCTGTGAGGGGAATAGTCCTTTAAAAACTAGGCGTCTGACCAATTTGACAGGTAACGGTTGTTTTTTATGTTGCTGGATTATGTCCCTAGCGTCTTCAAGTAAACGTCCATATTTGACTCCAGCAGGACATACTGGCTCACATGCGCGGCAGCCTAGACATAGATTTAATGAGTGTTCAACATCTTCATCCGGCTCAATCACGCCATCTCTCACAGCTTTCATTAAAGCAATTCGTCCGCGAGGTGAATGCGTTTCCTCCTGCCTAGTTTCAATATAAGTGGGGCAGGAGGGAAGGCAAAACCCGCAGCGCATACAATTGAGTAGCTCCTTTTCATCCATTTGCTGTTGGAATTGTTGCTGCATTTCTTTCTGTTCATGAGAAGTTGTCATGAGATGACCACCCGCTTCCTCGTTGCTTTTGCAAACATTTTATCGGGATTCATTATGTTTAACGGGTCAAGTGCCTGCTTAATCGCTCTCATTGCTGAGATTCCTTCTTTTTTTACTTTCAGTTCTAAATAGGGGGCCTTCATCAGACCAACCCCGTGTTCTCCGGTAATGGTTCCGCCTAATGAGACTGCTTTTTGAAAAATGGCTTGAAAGGCTTCTTCTACACGTTTCATTTCTTCCTCATTTCTTGCATCTGCTGCACATGTGGGATGTAAGTTTCCGTCGCCTGCATGCCCAAAAGTACAGATTTTCACCTGATATGCTTGTGCGATCTCTTCGATGGCACGAACCATTTTGGCAATTTCAGACCGAGGCACCGTCGCATCCTCTAAAATGGTTGTTGGACTTAAGCGGGCAAGAGCAGATAAAGCAGAGCGTCTTGCAGTTAGTAACGCATTCGCTTCTTCTTCAGATTGTGCGATATGGACGCTTTTTGCTCCACTCTTTTTGCAAATTTCTGCTATTTTTTGTATATCACGCTCAACAGCTTCAGGTATGCCGTCTTGCTCTATTAACAGCACCGCTTGAACGTCTGTTGGCAAACCAATGTGGGCAAAATCCTCTACCACTTCAAGTGTCGGCTGATCCATAAATTCTAACGTGGCGGGAATGATACGCTCTGCAATAATCGCTGAGACAGAAGTCGCGGCTTCCTCCAGGCTTTCGTATAAGCAAAGCATCGTTTGCTTTGTTTCAGGAAGCGGCAAGAGCTTGAGTATCGCTTCTGTCACGATACCTAGCGTTCCTTCTGAACCGACGAATAATCGGGTCATATCATATCCTGCCACGTCTTTTGCTAGTTTCCCGCCTGTTTTAATGATGTCGCCATTTGGCAGAACGACCTCAAGACCAAGAACATAATCTCTTGTGACGCCATACTTTAATCCTCTTAAACCACCTGAATTTTCATTAATGTTTCCACCTAACGTAGAGATTTTCATTGAGCTTGGATCAGGCGGATAAAAAAGGGCTTTTTTCTCTACTTGACGAATCAAGTCCTGTGTAATCAAGCCTGGCTGTACCGTTGCTGTTAGGTTTTCTTCGTCAATTTCCAATAATTGATTCATTCGTTTAAACAGCATAACAAGTCCGCCTTGTGATGGACATGTTCCAGCGCATAGATTCGTTCCAGATCCTCTCGGTACGATTGGAACCATGTATTCGGCACATAGCCGGACAATTTTTTGCACCTCTTCTGTATGGAGAGGACTGACAATGGCATCTGGCATATGCTGAACGTTCGGTGTAGCGTCATAAGAGTAGGCAAGACGGTCTGCCTGATTGTCTTGTACATAACGAGATCCGACAATCTCTTTTAATTTACTTGAAAATTCAGAATGTAACACATACAATCACTCCAGTCGGTTAGACATCTCATTTACAGTATAAAAAAAGAATCGTCTTATTCCTATGGACGATTCTACAAAAAATCAGATTGATTTGTTGATTTTTTTGGATTTTGATCTAATAGCATAAACGCTAAACAAAAGAGCATGGCATCTTGCATTCGTTTTGGATCAAGATTTGTTAAGTCTTGGATTCGTTTCAACCGATAGTGCAAGGTATTAATATGTAGATGCATCGCTTCAGCGGTGTACTTTAATGAATAATCTGTTTTCATTAGCACCCTTAAGGTCTTTATGAGCTCAGGATGGGGAAGAAGGGATGCAATGGTGCGGTCAATAAAAGCTTCTTTCGTTTCTTGACTGATCTCTTCAATGAACAGTTCAATTGTCAAATCTTCATCAAACACAATTGGTGTATCAGCATTGGCTAATTTTAGTGCACGAAATGCTTGATGAAAGGATTGCTTCATCAACTGAAAAGTAGCTGGTTTTCCAGCTCCGATGAAAATCTTCGATGGCGAAAGTCGAGAAAGTGAAGAATGAATGTCAAAAAGTCGTTGCTGAAGATCATTACGGCCATTTTCATTTGTTATCAGCATGAGCAAAAAACGCGCATGTCCCCAGCGCACCATGATTTCCTGATTGGTCAAGTGGAGCATGGCTTTCACAGCTTTGAATTGATCTTGCTTCATAAACGGTTTATCATGATAGTCAATCAGTACAACCACTCGCTGTTTCTTGAGATCGAGCTGAAGAAGATTCGCTTTTTCAGTGATATCAATGGATGTCTCTGGCATATGAATCCAGTCGAAGACAAATGCTTCAAGGTGACGTTCATCCGTCTCAGTTTCTTGAAAAAATTCGTTTTCTTGAATGAGTAGCTCTGTCATTTTTCGAAGAATTTCTCCAAAAGGGGAAACATGCACTGGATCTCCTGTCATGCCAATCACACCAATGACATGCTGCTTAAAGTATATAGGCAGATTGATCCCTGCCTTGATTCCTTTCATGTGCTGCTCATCTTCCTTCGTGAGAATTCGTTTCTGACCTTCAGAGGAAGTAAGGAATGCCCCTTCATGAAATTGACCTATGCGTGCTTTATCCGTCGCGGCAATGATGATGCCATTTGTTTGAGCGATGATAATTTCCTCTGTTAATACCTTTTTGACCTCATCTACTATTTTTTCTGCTAGTGTCATTGTCAGCAAAACGAACCCCTCCGTCCCTTTAACACTATCATACCATCACATGCCCGTACGTATCTTTCTTTTCATGTGTGTTATGCTAAAATAATAAGCGCAAACGGAGTAGAATAAAGGAGGCATATCCATGTCGTTGCAAAATCGCTTACAAGATTTACTAAAGGAAGGTCAAGGACTGACAGATTTTGAATATGATCAAGCAAAACGTCAAAACTGGTCATTAGAAGGGGCGAGTATTCAAGAAGAAAAACGCTTCGCCAATGTGTACATTGAGCGTGTTGACAAGGAATCAGAAGCATTGATTCAAACAGAGCCTTCTTCATTTTTAAACAGATCGCTTACATATGTCAAAAGCCATCAAAAAGAATTTATTTATATTGAATCGAAATGGTTTGATGTGGTAAAAGTCGATGGAGTAGCTATTGAGTGGGATGAAGTGTTTCAAACATATACCGCATTATTCGGGTTGAAGCGACCTAAAAAAGACACGGCCTTGCTCAAGGAAATGCTGTCACATTTGAATGGAGCTCAGCTTCAATTCAATGGACAAGATGGCTTGTTTGACGTAAATTTACAGCTTCTTGAGCTGGAGGGAATCAGTGAGGAAATGTCTTTAGCAGACATGTTATCAGCTATCTATCGTTTTCTGTTTCATATGATGTTGCAGCTTGAGATGAATCAATCAAAAACCGGCTCAAATTCCTGAGCCGGTTTTTATAGCAATAGCCTCTCTCATACAAATGCTCCAATCTGTCTCTTCGTTTTCAACAATTGAAATCATCACATCTGTTTATGCCATGCCGCATTCTTTTTCTAAGCGTTTAGGTATGATTTCATATAGCTTTTCTTTAGTAAGCTGTTTACTCACAACACTAATGACGACGATATCTTTTATTTTTGGAAAATTAAGCCCTATATCTTCAGAGCGAAGCTGATGAACAATTTGATAGCGATTACATTCTGCTACTTCAAAAGGTTTAACCACTAGCATGATGGCATGTATCCAACAATTTTTCAAGTTTTCCCGTAAACGACCTTCCAATATGTCAAATCGTACCAATGTCATCATATAAGATGATGACCATAATTTGACCATTTTATTGCAGATCAAGATCGACCTTTACTCGCATTGATGTTAAGGTGTCACAAACCGTACATCATGCTCCTTTCCGTATTGAAGATACTCTTCATTTGGCTGTTGATTAGTAACCACGACATCAATTTCATGTAAATCACAAAAAGTCGTCAGCGCAAAATGATTAAATTTACTGTCATCTACCAATAAAAAGGTTGTCTCACTTTTATGAACAAGCGTTTTTTTAAGGTCCGTTTCAAGCGGAGAAGAATTCGTGACCCCATGATCGATGGATAGGCCTGTCGAGGCAATAAATGCTTTATTCACATTATATGTTTTTAGGCGCTCAACACTTTGATAACCAACAAAAGAGTTTGTTTTTCTCTCCAGCATCCCGCCAGTCGAAAAGATGGTGAGATTTGCATAAGGCATAGCCTGTGTAATGAAATCAACATTATTTGTAACAATGGTCACCTGTTTATCAGCCAAATAGGGGAGCATTTCTAGCGTCGTTGTACCAGAATCTACAAAAATCATATCTCCATCTTCCACAAATGAGGCAGCCATTTGACCAATCAATTGTTTTTTACTTAAATGACGCGTCTTTCGTTCTTGATAGGTCACTAAAGTAGAATGGTTCACAGCCACTCCGCCATACACTTTCTTTAGCACACCCGATTCAACCAATGTTTGAACATCACGACGTATGGTGTTTTTTGACACGCCAAAATGTGCCATCAGCTCATCGAGCGATGCAGATTCTTTGTCAAACACATATTCTTTTATTTGCTGAATACGTTTTGTTTTTATCATGCTACAATCTCCAATCATTTCTATTGTGCTTGCTCTATTATACCAATAATTGACCGTAAATGATGACTATATATGAATGAGAGATAATCCGGCGATTCCTTTCTCTTTTGATAAAGAAAAGTTATCCAATTATTCTTCACTGTACAAGCGGAAAGGACCGTACTGGTTTTTTATCAGCACTCATTCAATTAGTAGCTGGTGTACCCATTGACACCGTATTAACTGAATACATGCGTTCAAATGCTTGTGAAACGGCAAGAATGATTTGTTCGTATGATGAGTTTGTATCGGGTATCAAAAGCACAGATTCAGCCACTTTTAGGGGTACAACAAGATGATTTAGAGGATGTCTTACAAGAAATGATCGAAATATACGGGAGCGCAGATCAATATTTAATCGAAGCCTGTCGAGTACCAAAAGCGCAGCTTAATCAAATAAAAAATATTTTACTTGAACCATCTGCTGGCATTCCATCACAGAAGGAAGAATAAACTTGATAAGAGGTGATGGAAATCATGATGAAAAAAACGTGTATGATGATCCTGACAATTGCTTTCATGCTTGTTTTCTTATTTATTCCATCTAGTGGTCTAGCTCGTCCAAGCATGAAAGGAAAACTGGAAGGAAATAAAGAGATGCGTGCAGTGTGGCTAGCTTCCGTTTTCAACTTAGATTGGCCATCAAAAAAAGGTCTGTCTGTCACGGAGCAAAAACAAGAACTCACGAAGCTATTTGATGAAATCAAAGCGATGAATATGAATTCAGTCATCATGCAAATTAAACCAACCGCAGATGCTTTTTATCCATCTGCATACGGACCATGGTCAGAATATCTCACAGGGACGCAGGGGAAAGATCCGGGTTATGACCCTCTTCAATTTATGATAGAAGAAGCACATAAACGAAACTTGGAGTTTCATGCTTGGTTTAATCCTTATCGAATTACCATGAACCATACAGATCTCAATCGATTATCGGCAGATCATCCCGCAAGAAAGCATCCTGATTGGACGATTGCTTACGGAAACCAGCTTTACTTTAATCCAGGCATTCCTGACGCACAACACTTTATCGTAAAAGGCATCGAAGAAGTGGTGAAGAACTATGATATTGATGCGGTTCATTTGGATGATTATTTTTACCCGAATAAAATTTCCGGTGCAACTTTTCCAGATCAAGAAACATATGACACATACGGAAAAAAACAATTTACCCATATTGAAGATTGGCGAAGACATAACGTCAATCATTTAGTCCAGCAAATCAATGAAACGATTAAGAGAGAAAAACCATATGTCAAATTTGGTATTAGCCCTTTTGGTGTATGGCGTAATATAAAAGACGACCCAAGTGGTTCAAATACAACAGCAGGCATGACCAATTACGATGACTTGTATGCTGATACGAGAGAATGGATTCAGCAGCACTGGATTGATTATGTGACACCGCAAATTTACTGGAGCATTGGCTTTCAGCCAGCGGCCTATGATGTGCTAACGAAATGGTGGTCAAATGAAGTAAAGGGAAGACCCGTTCATCTTTACATTGGTCAGGCAACTTATAAAATCAACCAAAATAGTGATCCTGCTTGGTCTGACCCTGATGAATACTTCCGCCAGATTGAACTGAATCGCCATTTTCCACTCGTTCTAGGAAGCATGCATTTTAGCCTGAAGGATATTATGCGTAATCCACTACAAGTAAAGGACCGACTGATGAAGGAGGCATACAATGAACCTGCTCTCATCCCAGAAATGCCGTGGCTTCATCAAAAGACACCACAAAAACCTGTCATCCATTCAGTAAAGAAGACATCAGAGGGCATTGCATTACAAATTCGAAATGATGCCCATTCTACTGCAGCCTATTATGCCATCTATCGATTAACGAATAAGGGAACGTATGAATTACTGCAAACTGTCCGTAAAGAAAAAGGAGCCATGACAACCACGAAAGACCTCACAGTGGATAAGAAGAAGAGCTATACATATAAAGTCACAGCTCTTAATCGCCTCCACCATGAAAGTCAGCCTTCCTCAAAAACATTCAAATAACGTGAAGAAGCATGAAATGAGGGATTACCATCTTTCATGCTTTTTCACGTTTTCAATTTCTTCATGATGTTTCTACAAATAGATATAGATTCTTGTTTTAATTTTCTGAATTTGTTTAATCGTGGCATGAAGCAGCTACTTGAACAATAAATATGATAGAAAGCAGTTAAAGGAGGCAGCGACATGAATTTTGAATTAACAAAAGAACAACAAATGATACGCGATATGGTCAAAGAATTTGCGAAAGCAGAAATTGCGCCGCAGGCTCAAACCGTCGATGAACAGGCTGAATTTCCTGTAGAAACATTTCAAAAAATGGGGGAGCTTGGCTTGATGGGAATTCCCTTCCCAGAGAAATATGGAGGCTCAGGAGGAGATACGATATCATATGTACTGGCTGTAGAAGCAATCGGCAAGCATTGTGCAAGTACAGGTCTTAGCTATGCCGCAGCTGTCTCATTAGGCGCAAGCCCGCTTTATTATTTCGGAACAGAGCAGCAAAAGATGGATCACCTCGTCCCGCTTGCCTCTGGAACAGCGCTCGGTTCCTTTGGATTAACTGAACCAAATGCCGGGTCAGATGCAAAAGGGACCAAAACAAAAGCGATAAAAGACGGACAAGAATATGTCATTAGCGGAGAGAAGTGTTGGATTACAAATGCTAACTTTGCCAGAACCATTATCGTCACCGCTGTAACAGACCATGATGACAAAGGAAACCCCATTATCTCCGCCTTTATTGTTGAGAAAGGTCAAAAAGGACTGTCTATAACAAGTCCTTATAACAAAATGGGGGTGCGTGGTTCAGATACTGCTGAGATTATATTAGATCAAGTTCGTGTCCCAGAGCAGCATATATTAGGTGACCCAGCCAAAGGATTCAAGCAGTTTTTATATACATTAGACGGCGGAAGAATTTCCATTGCAGCATTATCTGTTGGTATTGCACAAGCTGCATTAGATGCCTCACTTTCCTATGCAAAAGAAAGAAAACAATTTGGCCAAACCATCTCATCTTTTCAAGCCATTCAGTTTAAGCTGGCAGATATGGCGATGCATATAGAGCTGGCAAGACAAATGGTATGGAAGGCAGCCTGGCTGAAAGATAGCGGAAAGCCGTTTACGAAAGAAGCAGCTTATGCGAAGCTTTTTGCCTCTGAAATGGCAACAAAAGCAAGTCTTGAAGCTGTCCAAATTCACGGGGGTACAGGCTACATGAAAGAATGTGGTGTGGAACGACTCGTTAGAGATGCCAAGCTGATGGAAATCGGAGAAGGTACATCTGAAATTCAACGATTGGTCATTGCTAGACAACTATTAGCCTAAAATTCAAATGAAAACGCTTTCTTAAAGTGAAGGAGGGATGAAAAGGTGGCGATTCACCCACAAACGATTGGCTCACTATTAAAAGAGAAAAAAGAGCTACATCCATCACATGAAGCCATTGTTTATCCAGACCGTTCTTTACGTTATTCATATGAAGCGTTTTATACACATGTGAAGGAAACGGGAAAAGGATTGATGGCACTAGGGATTCAAAAAGGCGATCATATAGCCATCATGGCGCCAAACGTACCTGAATGGCTCATTCTACAATTTGCTTGCGCTTCCATTGGAGCTGTTCTTGTGACAGTGAATACGAATTTCCAGTCACAGGAACTCGCTTATTTACTCAAACACTCTGATAGTAAAATGCTGTTTATAGTAGATGGATATAAAGAAACATCCTATGTTAAGATGCTTCAAGATCTTTTGCCAGAAATCCAAACGGTACAAAATGGAGAACTGACATCTGTACAGTTCCCTTTTTTAAAAAACTGCGTGTATATCGGTAAACACGTACCAAACGGTATGCTTGGCTGGGACAGTATCCAGAGTGCAGCCAAAAGAAGCGATGATCAGGCATGGCATAAACGAATGAATCAGCTTATGCCAGATGACGTCATCAACATGCAATATACATCAGGCACAACCGGCTACCCAAAAGGGGTGATGCTAAGTCATACAAATATTGTCAGTAATGCAATCCAAATTGCAGACTGTATGAAGTTAACCGAGGAAGATCGTATGTGCATTCCGGTCCCTTTCTTTCATTGTTTTGGCTCCGTTCTTGGCGTTCTTGCCTGTATATCCAAAGGGGCAACAATCATCCCGCTCGAGTCATTCCATCCTGAGCGTGTGTTACAAACCGTTGAAAAAGAGAAGTGCACAGTTCTTCATGGTGTACCAACGATGTTCATTGCAGAGCTTGATCATCCGAACTTTCACCATTATGATCTGTCTACATTACGAACAGGTATCATGGCTGGATCGAACTGCCCTCCCCATGTGATGAAGGCAGTCATTGAAAAAATGGGTCTACGAGAGATGACAACGGCATATGGTCAAACCGAAAGCTCACCTGTCATTACACAAACGAGAACGGACGATTCATTTGAACGACGGGTTCAGACTGTCGGGCGAGCCCTCCCCCATATTGAAGTGAAAATTGTAACACCTGGCACATTAAACGAAGTGAAAAGAGGAGAACAAGGGGAGCTGTGCACAAGAGGCTATCATGTGATGAAAGGCTACTATAAAAATGAAGAAGCAACAAATGAAGTCATTGATGAAGAAGGTTGGCTTCATACAGGAGATCTAGCGAAAATGGATCATGACGGATATGTAACGATTACAGGGCGGTTAAAAGATATGATCATCAGAGGTGGTGAGAACATTTATCCAAAGGAGATTGAGGACGTTCTTTACACTCACCCAGCGATTCTCGATGCACAAGTCGTTGGTATTCCTTGCGAGACATACGGGGAAGAAACAGCGGCGTTTATCCGGCTAAAAACAAACTGCACAGTCACAATTGACCATTTAACCAGCTATTGTAAGAAAAAAATGGCTCGTTACAAAATACCGAAGTATTTCTTCATTACGGAAGATTACCCAATGACAGCTTCAGGGAAAATTCAAAAGTTTCGGCTGAAAGAACAAGCACTTGATTTGATAAAGGAGTGAAGAAAGCGATGTTTCAACACGTACTCATAGCCAATCGAGGTGAAATTGCTCTTAGAATTATCCGAACATGCAAACGACTCGGCATTACAACCGTTGCCGTCTATTCAGATGCAGACAAGAATGCACTTCATGTGAAAGCAGCGGATGAAGCGTATCATATCGGAGGTGCGAAAGTTTCAGAAAGCTATTTAAATATGAATGCCATCATAGAAGTAGCGAAAAAAACAAAAGCGGATGCCATCCATCCTGGATATGGTCTTTTATCAGAGAACCCAACCTTTGCTGACCTATGCCGCAAAGAAGGGATCACTTTCATTGGACCATCTGCACAAGTCATTGCCCAAATGGGAAATAAAATTGAGGCCAGAAAAACAATGGAAAAGGCGGGCATTCCGATTGTGCCAGGCATATCAGCCGCACTGCATGATGCTGATGAAGGAGTAAAACAAGCACAGACACTTGGTTATCCTGTCATGCTGAAAGCATCCAGCGGAGGTGGAGGGATTGGCATGCAGCTCGTTCGGAATGATGATGAGCTTTACCGGGCATTTGAAGGAAACCAAAAGAGAGCGCAAAGCTTTTTCAATGACGGCACATTATATATGGAAAAAGTAATTGAGCATGCACGGCATGTTGAAATTCAAGTCCTCTTTGATTCCTTTGGCCATGGGGTTCATCTATTTGAACGAGACTGTTCACTTCAGCGAAGACATCAGAAAATCATCGAAGAGGCACCAGCCTCCTGTCTTGATGAAACCGTCAGACAGCAAATGGGTCAGATGGCCTTACAGGCAGCAAAAGCAATTGGCTATGAAAATGCTGGAACCATTGAATGTTTAGTAGATGAACAGCAACAATTTTACTTCTTAGAAATGAATACGAGATTGCAAGTCGAACACCCTGTCACTGAAGAAATTACAGGTATTGATCTTGTAGAGCAGCAGCTTAGAATGGCTGCATCAGAGCCGCTTTCTTTCACACAGGAAGACATTCATAAAGACGGGCATGCAATAGAAGTCAGAATATACGCTGAAGACCCAGTCACATTTTTCCCATCACCTGGTACGATCACTCAATTTTCTGCACCTTTAGCCACCTATATACGTCATGAGTCAAGCGTAACAAGTGGCAGTGTCATTACCCCATTTTACGATCCGATGATCGCAAAGATGATTGTCTACGGCGACACACGAGAACTCACAATAAAACGATTAAAACAGGCTTTGCAAGCATATGAAATAGAAGGGATCAAAACCAATTTACCACTTTTAAGAGAAATAGCCGGTTCTTCTGCCTTTTTAAAAGGCGGGATCACGACAGATTTTTTGACAAGAGAAAGGGAGGAAAAACGTTCATGAAAACCGTCACGATTCAAATGGCCGGAAACTTATGGAAGCTTCTTGTCAAACAAGGAGACAAAGTGCAAAAAGGGCAAGAGGTCGCCATCTTAGAATCTATGAAAATGGAAATCCCTATTCTTGCAGAAAATGCAGGCATAATTACGAAAGTGTATAAAAAGGAGGGTGAATTTGTCGATGAGGGCGAGGTGCTTCTTCAATTAACAGAATAGGAGGGAAGATAAAATCATGTTACCAACAAAAGTGCATATCCGAGAGGTAGGCCCAAGAGATGGTCTGCAAAACGAACCGATTTGGCTTGAAACAAAAGAGAAACAAACCTGGATCAACTTGCTCTCAGCAGCTCATCTTCCTTATATTGAAGTCACATCATTTGTTCATCCTGATTGGGTTCCTGCCTTAAGGGATGCGAAAGAATTGGCTGCATCTCTGAACAAAAAGAACAATATCACCTATGCAGCACTCATTCCTAACGAAATAGGCTTAACACATTTTTTCGAAGCAAACCTTGATGAAGGAGCTATGTTTATCTCATCGAGCGAAACACACAACAAAAAAAATATGAATCAATCCATTCATGAAACACTTTCCGTAATCAAACAAATGACAGCTGAGCTAAAAGCAGAAGGGCTAAAAACTCGTGCCTATATTTCCACTGTATTTGGCTGCCCTTACGAAAAACAAGTATCAATGGATCAGGTACTGCGTTTAACCGATAGGCTGCTTTCCTATGACATCGATGAAATCTCACTTGGAGACACAATTGGTGAAGCCCATCCGCTCCAAGTAGAAAGGCGATTAGACATTTTGCTTGAACGTTTCCCCGCTGACAAGATTGCCCTTCATTTTCATGATACGAAGGGAATGGGGCTTGCCAATGTGTATACAGCATTAAAAGTCGGGATCACCAAATTCGATTCATCTACTGGAGGGCTTGGCGGCTGCCCTTATGCTCCTGGATCTAGCGGGAATGTTGCAACAGAAGACGTTGTTCATATGTTGAAAAAAATGGGGATTGAAACAAATATCGACTTTCCAGCATTGATCAAAGCGGCAGAATGGATTGAAATGAAAGTGGACCGCACGCTGCCTAGTCATTGCTTACGTGCTTTTCACTCTCACACTACTTCATAAAGGGTGAATGACATGGAACAAAACGTTCAATTTTCTAGGCAAGATGAGCAGATTGGCATTATGACCTTAAACAGGCCAGAAAAAGCCAATTCCTTATCAGTAGCGATGCTTCAAGAGATCAATGGCATCATTCAAGAAGTCAAACACAATCAAAAAATCCGCTGCCTCCTGATCACAGGTGCTGGTGCAAAAGTCTTTTGTGCAGGGGCAGATTTAAAAGAACGACGAAAGATGTCAGAAGAAGAAGCCAAACAAGTAGTCCTCAACATCCAGCAAACCTTTACAGCAATAGAATCCTTGCCCATACCTGTGATTGCCGTAATCAATGGACACGCACTTGGCGGAGGTCTTGAGCTTGCCTTGGCTTGTGATCTTCGCATAGCAAGAGCCGAAGCAAGACTCGGTCTGCCAGAAACAGGACTAGCCATCATTCCAGGTGCTGGCGGAACACAGAGACTTCCGCGCCTGATTGGGATCGGCAAGGCAAAGGAGCTCATTTTCACAGGCGCCTCATTACGAGCTGAAGAGGCCATTCAGATCGGTTTGATCGAACACATATCCTCAAAAGATACACTTTTCCATGATGCTTTAACGCTTGCAAGACAAATCACTAACAATGGGCCTATCGCATTAAAAGAAGCAAAACGAGCCATTCAATCTGGGCTTGATCACGATATACACACAGGTCTTGCGAAAGAATACGAAGCCTATTTGCGCCTGCTTCATACACAAGACCGAATCGAGGGTCTTCGAGCTTTTCAAGAAAAACGAATGCCTCATTATACAGGCAAATAGCATGAAAGGGGAGTTGACATGATGGAGGAGCACGAGTTACAAAAACAGCGCATTTTAAAAGGGGGTGCTGAACAATATCACGAGAAAAACAAAGAAAAAGGGAAATTATTTGTCCGTGATCGTCTCAGTCTGTTACTAGATGAAGAATCATTCATTGAAGATGCATTATTTGCAGAGTGCGAAGATGAAAGTCTACCAGCAGATGGTGTTGTGACAGGCACAGGACGCATAAATGGGCAAACTGTTTGTATCATGGCGAATGATTCTACCGTAAAAGCAGGCTCGTGGGGCGTCAAAACGGTAGAGAAAATCATTAGAATTCAAGAAACAGCGGAAAAGCTCAACTGCCCAATGCTTTATTTAGTCGATTCAGCTGGTGCAAGAATTACTGATCAAGTGGCTATGTTCCCAGGAAGAAGGGGAGCTGGCCGCATATTTTATAACCAAGTCAAGCTGTCTGGGCGAATTCCTCAAATCTGTTTACTATTCGGTCCATCAGCGGCCGGTGGCGCTTACATCCCTGCTTTCTGTGACATCGTCGTAATGGTAGAGGGGAATGCCTCCATGTATTTAGGCTCTCCTCGCATGGCGGAGATGGTCATCGGAGAAAAAGTGTCACTAGAGGAAATGGGCGGCGCTAGAATGCATTGCAGCATCTCGGGTTGCGGGGATTTATTAGCCAAAACAGAGGAAGAGGCCATTCAAATGGCTCGGGACTATTTAGCCTACATGCCCGCCAACTATACTGAAAGACCAAAAGTGAAAGCGGCTATCCCCCCAAAACCATCTGAGCTCTCTATCCAAGACCTTATTCCTAAGGGTCAGAACACCCCTTTCGATATGTATGAGCTCATTGATTTACTTATTGATGAAGGTTCTTTTTTTGAAATCAAGAAGCTGTTTGCCTCGGAGATCATCACCGGCTTTAGTCGCTTCAATGGGCAGCCTGTTGGTATTATTGCCAATCAGCCAAGAGTGAAAGGCGGTGTGTTATTTCATGACTCTGCTGATAAAGCCGCCAAGTTTATTCAACTTTGTGACGCCTTTCATATTCCGCTCCTGTTTCTTGCTGACATTCCGGGTTTTATGATTGGAACAAAAGTTGAGCAAGCAGGCATTATTCGTCATGGAGCGAAAATGATTTCCGCTATGTCAGAGGCAACCGTTCCAAAAATTTCCGTCATTATTCGCAAAGCATACGGTGCGGGTTTATATGCGATGGCCGGACCTGCTTTTGAACCTGATTGCTGCTTGGCACTTCCATCTGCACAAATCGCTGTCATGGGTCCAGAAGCAGCGGTTAATGCCGTCTATGCTAATAAAATAGCAGCACTCCCCGAAGAGGAGAGAGCCTCATTTATTCAATCCAAACGGAAGGAATACCAAGAAGACATGAATATATACAAACTTGCATCTGAGATGATTGTCGATGGTGTCATCCCGTTTGACCAATTAAGGCATGAACTTTGCAGTAGATTACGCGCATATACATCAAAAGACATGACATTTACGAGAAGAAAACATCCGGTATATCCGGTATAAAGGGGGAGTCAAAATGATGAACCTTAGACCGTCTTGGGTACCGGAAGAGAAGATGATGAAAGAAACACGCCTTTATCAATGGATGCATTCTCTTGGATTTTCCTCTTATGATGAGTTTTATCAAGCCAGTATCAAGCAGACAGATTGGTTTTGGAAGGAAGCAGAAAAGGCAGTTGGCATACAGTGGGCTACGCCGTATGAAGCAGCACTTGGAGATCATCAATTCATGTGGCCAAAGTGGTATAAAGGCGGTAAATTAAACATCGTTGAAACTGCCGTGGACAAATGGGCAAGTGAAGAAGATACAAAGAATCAACCAGCCATTATTTGGGGAAATGAAGCTGGTGAAGAAAGTACATGGTCATTTAACCAACTACAAGAAAAGGTTAATCGTCTGGCGGCTGGTTTTATAAAGGAGGGGCTTCAAAAAGGGGACGTCGCCATCATCTATATGCCCATGCTTCCTGAGACAGTTGCGGTCATGCTTGCCTTTGCAAAAATTGGGGTCATTTTTAGTCCAGTATTCTCCGGCTATGGAAGTGAGCCACTTGCCGTGCGCATTCGAGCTTCTGGTGCAACAATTGTTGTTACAGGGCATGAGATGACAAGACGAGGTAAGACCATTAATATGAGAGAATGTGTGGCTGATGCCATCAAAAAAACACACACTGTTGAGAAAGTCATTGTCCATTCTTCTTCTGATACTGGCTATACACATGATATTATTTTAAACAATTTGTTAAAAGAACAACCAGAAACTGAAACGGTCTATGTTACAAATGAAGAACCGCTGATGATTTTATACACCTCTGGTACAACAGGCACTCCAAAAGGGGCAGTGCATACACATGCAGGCTTTCCAGTGAAAGCCGCCTTTGATGCAGGTCTATGTATGAATATCAAAAAAGGAGATCGCCTATGTTGGCTTACAGATATGGGCTGGATGATGGGACCATTTCTTGTGTTTGGCGGACTTGTCAATGGATCGACGATTGTCCTATATGATGGGGCGCCCGATTATCCACATGAACAACATATTTGGTCATTTATCAACCAACATCAAGTGACCCATTTTGGACTTTCTCCTACATTTGTACGTTCTGCCATGCAACATAAAACCGCCAACATTCAACTGCCACATGTCAAAGCCATCATTTCAACCGGTGAACCCTGGAATGAAGCTCCTTGGCAATGGCTCTTTGAAACAATAGGAAAGAAGAACATCCCGATTTTAAATTACTCAGGCGGGACGGAAGTATCTGGCGGGATCCTAGGGAGCACATTACTGCGTCCAATCAAACCGATTCTTTTTAATGCGGCGATTTTAGGAATGGCTGCTGATGTGTATGATGATGCAGGAAACTCTGTCATAAATGAAGTAGGAGAGCTTGTGGTGAAAAAACCATGGGTCGGAATGACATGTGGTTTCTGGAACGAGCCAGAGCGTTATGAAGAAACGTATTTCAAACGGTTTGATGGGGTTTGGACGCACGGTGATTGGGTGATGCAAAGTGAGAGCGGAGAATTCCATCTCACAGGCAGATCTGATGATGTCATTAACACGGCGGGGAAACGGGTGGGTCCAGCTGAGATTGAATCAATTCTTGTTGGTCATCGAGCCGTCCAAGAGGCTGCTGTCATCGGAGTAAAGGATGATGTGAAAGGAGAAGCACTCGTTTGTTTTGTTGTGATCAGCAAACAATGTCTTGATAAAGCTAAATTCGTTCAAGAACTCTCAAAGCATGTTGGAATGCACGCCGGAAAAGCGCTAACACCAAAGGAAATTCATATTATTTCAGCTTTACCGAAAACAAGAAATGGAAAAATCGTCAGGCGTTTATTAAAAGATGCATACGAGCATAAAGGGTCGCCAGATGTCTCTTCACTTGAAAACCCAGACGTGTACGAAGACATCGTCGATCAATTGAAAAAGAACATAACAGGATCAATCAAATAAAGACAGGAATTGCTCCTGTCTTTTTGATCACAAATGAAAATTCGTTCCATCCGTTGTTTCTTTTACAATTCCTGCTCGAATGACAAAATCACCAAAATGTTCGTTTTCTTTTCGTTCTTTTGCATAGCGTGGCAGAAGAGAGCTAAGCTCTTTTAAAATTTCTTCCTCACCCACATTCTCGCGGTAGAGTTTACTTAATCGGCTACCATCAAATGCTCCCCCAAGGTACATATTGTACTTGCCAAGCGATTTGCCGATAAAACCAATCTCACCTAAAGCATGCCGGGCACATCCGTTTGGACAGCCAGTCATTCGTATCGTGATTTCTTTATCGCTTAAACCGTTTTCTTCGACGATCTCTTCAATGCGATCAATGAGCCGAGGGAGGTATCGCTCTGCTTCGGCCATCGCTAAACCGCAGGTTGGAAGTGCGACACATGCCATGGAGCTTCGGCGCAAAGCAGAATGCTTCTGACCATCTGACAAACCGTATTTTTTGATCAGTTGCTCAATTTGTTTCTTTTTATGGGACGTCACATTTCCAATGATTAGGTTTTGATTCGCTGTTAGACGGAAGTCACCTGTATGAACTTTGGCAATTTCACGAATGCCTGTCATGAGTGGATAATCATCAAAGTCTGTGATCCGTCCACCTTCCACAAACATTGTATAATGCCATCTGCCATTGATTCCTTTTACCCAGCCGTAGCGGTCACCATTATGATCGAAGTGATAATCTTTTGCGTCTAAAAGTGCATATCCAAGACGATGTTCAAGCTCTTCTTTCACATGTTGGAGACCGAGGCGATCGACGGTGTATTTAAAACGTGCATTCTTCCGCACTGAACGGTTTCCATAGTCACGCTGGATCATTATCACATTTTTCGCTATATCCACAACCTGCTCAGGTATGCAAAAGCCGATGACTTTCGCAAGCTGTGGATAGGTCGCTGTGTCACCGTGCGTCATGCCCATGCCGCCGCCAATCGCTACATTAAAGCCGACCAATTGATCATTTTCTAAAATGGCAATGAAACCTAGATCTTGCGAGAAGACATCAATGTCATTGGCAGGAGGGACCGCAACACCAATCTTGAATTTCCTCGGTAAATAGAGCGGTCCATACATTGGTTCGACTTCTGTATCTGGTGTTGCAGCTACTTTTTCTTCATCGAGCCAAATCTCGTGATACGCTCTTGTTTTTGGAAGCAAGTCATCACTCAACTTTTTTGAAAGCTCGTACACTTCCTGGTGCACCTCTGATTGATAAGGATTGGATGTACACATGACATTCCGATTCACATCCCCGCAAGCAGCAATTGTATCAAGCATCGTGGAATGAATCTCTTGAATCGTTTTTTTCATATTCCACTTTAAAATACCATGAAGCTGAAAGGTTTCACGAGTTGTCAATTTTAGTGTGCCATTGCCGTATTTCTGAGCAAGTTCATCCATTACTAGCCATTGCTTCGGTGAGGCAATTCCGCCTGGCAATCGGACGCGTAGCATAAACTGGTAAGCTGGCTCAAGTTTTTGTTTTTGACGTTCGTTGCGCAGGTCACGATCATCCTGCAAGTAGCTGCCATGATGCTTCATAAGCCGATTATCATCATCAGGAATACCCGCTGAAATCGGGTCGAGCATCACTTCTTTTAACGTCCCCCGTAAATAGTTACTTTTTGCTTTAATTTCTTCTACATCGCTCGGAGGTCCATCCGGCGCTGTTAATGCGGTCTTGACCATGTGGTAAAAACTCCTTTCTTTCAAGCATTCAATCAATATACGTCACGCTGGTAGCGTTTTTGTTGCTGTAAGTTAGCAAGATAACTCTCTGCCTTCTCTTTACTCATGCCCCCTTCTTCTTTAATGATCGAAAGAAGGGTATTGTGTACATCATGGGCCATATGCTTTTCATCGCCGCAAATATAGACGTATGCACCTTGCTTGAGCCATTCAAATAATTCTTTGCTGTTTTTCATCATCTGATGCTGGACATATACCTTTTCCTCAGTATCTCTTGAGAAAGCCACGTCCATTTTTGTTAAAACACCATCTTTTAACCATTTTTGCCATTCTGTTTGGTATAAGAAGTCTGTCACAAAGTGCTGATCACCGAAAAACAGCCATGATTTTCCGCTCGCACCGATTTCCTCGCGTTCTTGCATAAATGAACGGAAGGGGGCAATGCCAGTACCTGGTCCAACCATAATGATTGGCGCATCAGGATCTTGAGGCAGTTTAAAGTTTTGATTAGGCTGAATAAAAACAGGCAATTTATCACCTGGTTTAAGGCGTTCTGCACATAAAATCGAGCAGACACCATGACGTTTTCTCCCATGTGCTTCATATCTGACAGCACCAATTGTCAAATGAACCTCTTCATCATGTGCTTTTAGACTGCTCGCAATGGAGTAAAGACGTGCAGGTATTTTTCTTAAAATAGAAGTAAACGTTGAAGCAGATACATCAAATGGGCCGAAATCACGAGCCACATCTAACAAGTCTCTGCCTGCGACGTATTCTTTTAACTTTTTTTCGTTTCCTTCTTCTACTAGCGCATGAAAGTCTTCATTATTCGTAAATTGTGCCATCTTTTGAAGAAGAGGTTTTGTTAACACTGTAATGTCAAAATGGGAGGTGAGGGCTTCTTTTAAGGGAAGTGTATCTCCATTCTTATGAATGGTGACAGTTTCCTGTTCATCCCATTTGCACGTGTTAATCAGTTCATTTACAAGCTCAGGATCATTTGTCGGATAGATACCAAGGCTGTCGCCAGGCTCATATACAAGCCCTGATCCTTCAAGAGAAAGTTCCAAATGACGTGTTTCTTTATGAGAACCACGACCATTTAGATTTATATTTTCAAGCACTTCCGCATAAAAAGGGTTCGTTCTCGAGTATTCAGAGACATTTTCACTTACTTTGACAGCGGGTCCTTGTGGAGATGACGCTGTTTCTCCTTCACTAAGAGAAAGGGTCACACCTTGAAGCCATTCTGAAAACGGCTCATCATAATCAAGGTCACAGTCTACCCGATCAAACAGGCGTTTTCCGCCAAGTTCTTTTAAGCGCTCGTCAAATTCCTTGCCCGTTTGGCAGAAGAATTCGTATGAGCTATCCCCTAACGCAAGTACAGAATAGCGCAAATGGTCAAGCTTTGGCGCACGTCTGCCATGTACATATTCGTGGAATGAGATAGCATTATCTGGCGGATCTCCCTCACCATGTGTACTGACAATGATGAGTAAATTGTTTATTTTTTTCAGACTATTTGGTTTAAAATCTGTCATAGAAGAGAGCGTCACTTGAAAACCTTTCTCTTCAAGGCTTTTCGCTGTCTTTTTCGCTAAACCTTCAGCATTACCTGTTTGGGAGCCATAAAGCACTGTCACATCTTTTATGATAGGCTGTGTAACAGATGCAGAAGAAGGCACTTGAGCGGCATCTTCTCGTTTGGTGAGAGCTGCCTGTGCTGATAAATAGCCGGTTAGCCAAATTCTTTGCTGATCTGTTAATGTCGGAAGTAGCTGATTGAGTAACTCTGCCTGCTGCTGACTAAACGGACTGTTCAATACATGAAGTTGCAACGATATCCACCTCACAAGGAATATAAACATAGATTAATTCGATAGGAATTATATATATAGATTCAATTTGAACTTTACCGAAAGTTTGCCATTAAGTAAAATATATAATATTGATTGTCATGATTAAGATTTCTAATACCTTTACAGTTTCATTGGAGATTTCAAAGAAATATTTCTTCCTGAGAGTGACCATATCGTTTTTCACATGGGCTTAATTGCCTCACTCCTCATGGGTATTTTGTTAGAAGGAACCACTATGTTTCAATTACGACACTGGATGAAAGGAGCCATCGGGGTAGGGGGTGTGACCTTCCTTGGCCAAAGCATTCATCAGCTTGGTCCAACTTACGGTATATCCATTGTTTTGAGCTTACAGCTAGGGTGTATATTTCTGTTTGAACCGCTTGGGGGCACGGTTTAGCAAAAGTCGACTTTTCACTAACAAAACTGTTTGGCGTTTTTGTCATTGTGGCAGGTATATTGCGTTTTAAGCTAATCCCAATTGAACAAACATGACAAAAAAGGGCTACACCAGAAGTAGGAGCCCTTTTTCATATCAGTCTTCGCCAAAGTACTGTTATCGTAGATAAGCCATTTAACAGGAGTCTTTTGATCAAAAGCTTCTTTTTCTGTCCATGTCCATCAGCATCAACTTTTAATTCCATACCGTCCTTTGCGACGAGATCACTATAGGCCATTTTTTGTTCAATAGCTTGTGTAAGTGATAAGGCAAAAGGAGCACTATCAATGACTAAAATCGATTCCGTATTTAAAAAGCTTGACCTTGCATCTAAATTATACGTCCCAATCATGCTTAAATCATCATCAATCACCATCGATTTCGCATGAATGGAATACGGACCTTTATATTCATATATATGGGCACCAGTTTTCATCAATTCTTTTTTTGTACTCAAGTATCCTGCAAATGCTAAAGGATTAGGGGTAGTAGCGAGAGAATTCGTCACAATCGTGGTTTGAATTTCTTGAGATAAGAAAGTGAGTCCATCCTTCATAGGACGTGTTGGTATCACATAGGGGGCCTGAATAAGAACGGAACGCTTCGCTCGGTGAGCCATATCATTTAATTTCATTAACACGAGAGGACGCTTATTAAACCGCTCAACAGGATTTGTAAAAAAAGAAATCTGTTTTACGGAAATGGCATCCTTGCCCCAATCAAAGGCAGACATAACAAAAGGTTCCTCTTTACGAATCGCTTCTTGATATGACCTGATCAGTTGATTTCTCAGTTTTTTCGCTTTTTGCGTTGAAAAAACATCTTTTGTCCTTTTTGTAAACGCATGGTTCCATAGATCAACAAAATATTGCTCCATTTTATCTAATACGTTTCCCTTTTTTGAATTATAGAGCAGCACATCACGATCATAAACGAAGTCTTTTGGTGGCTGATCGGCAAAATATTTATCCCCGATATTTCTGCCGCCCATCACAGCCACACGCCCATCTGTCAAAAGAAGCTTATCATGTAGACGATTATGCCATGTCCACGGCTTTAGCAAACGTAAGGGCTCGTAAAACCGAATCGCCATATTCGGATGATGAGCCACTGTATAAGGCAAATGCTTTAGCGGTCCGCGAAGGCTGTGACATATGCCGTCTAATAATAGCTGTACCTTCACACCTCGATCAGCTGCCTCTATTAAAGCACCGAGTAACCATTCTGCCGTTTTTCCTTTTTGTATGGAATAGTAACTAAGACGAATCTTCTTTTTAGCCTCACGAATCATTTGTATTCTCACTTGACCTGATTCAAACCCATCATCAAGCAGCATGACTTGATTGATGCCTTGGTCGTCTCCAGAAATAGAAGAAGCCTTATAGGTGCAATGTTTTTTGCATTTTTTTGGAATCGGTAAGTAAAAGAGAACAAATGCCGTGATGAATACATACATCACATAAAACAGAATAAGAAATAATAAGATGTGAAGCATTCCTATCAGCTCCCTTCAAGTAGCACTCATTTTGCTTATCTTATGTTAATAACAAAAATTTCACTCATCGTGTTATATCAATGCAAACAAAAGCAGAGGCAAATCGCTCTGCTTTTCAAGCTTATTCGTTTTCGTTCATTTCATGTGACGTACGTAAACGTGTATCACCCATAAACAAGACCATCATGGCAGTAAGTGCGATTGACTGACCTATTAAATGAGGTAGGTCCTTTAACAGCAGGTGAATTAAGTGAAAAAAGACTTAGCTCAAGTGCGGTAACCGTCCTCATTGATCGACATAAAAAGGCTGACTTTGTCAAAAGAGAGAAAGATCCAGAGGACAGACGAAGGGTGATCATTGTTCCCCTTACTGCCGGCAAATCACAGGTAAAAAAACTCTTTCAATCATGATCTGCTTCAACGAAACTGCTGACAAAAGAGTATGACCAAGAAGAATTAGATTTGATCATACAATTTATTTCTAAACTGATGATATGATGGATCAGGAGCTCCGACTGCTCAAATCCAAAACGTAAAGAAGCACACTGATATAGATGTGCTTCTTTATAATGCAAAAAAATCGCCATCCAATAGATGCACATCACTTGCTGAAGACATTTGGACTTCTTTACTTCATGTCTATTGATTAAACTTATAAACAAAGGGAAGAAGGGAGGGATTCAATCTGTATTTAACCAAAAGAGGTACAACATTATTGTCTATGCTTCTTCACACGACATCTTATCTATCAATGGAAGATTTACAGAATAGACTAGATGTCTCTTCCCGAACCATTTACAACGAAATCAAACGCATAAATAGCTGGCTCGAAACGAATCAGCAAAGCTGCATTCAGCGAAAAGAGCGGGGTGGCTATTATTTAAAGCCAGATGAAAAGGCGGCTATCCGTCAAAAGGCAGAGGCTTTTCTTATTGGTGATGATTATGAGCCATGTGTAAAAGAGCGAAGGGCTATCATCCTCTTATCTATTGCATGCAGCCAGAAGCCCTTATGTATCGAGGATTTCATGTCCATAACGAAGGTCAGCCGCAATACGATTCTTGAAGATATTAAACAGTTAAAAGAAGAGCTCTCAAAGCAGCAGATCACGCTTTATTATAAGGCAGCTAACGGTTATTTTTTATCAGGAGCAGAAAGAACCATTCGATTGGCATTGAAGCCGTACATTCATCTGATTCGCACGATGCTTAAAGATGAAAAGCCTTTCACATCTATTTGGTTAAGCGGTCCCATTTCACACAACAGACTAAAAATTCTACTCCAGCAATCAGAGCAGGAGCTCACGCTCGAATTTGCTGACGATATGCTAGATCAACTGTCTTTAGATCTCTTTTTCTATTTTAAACGAATCTATTTAGGACGTGCGGTACACATTTCGAACGAAGAAAAGCGTACATTGCAGGGAACAGATGAATGTTTGGCTGCTGTTCGCTTCATTGCAAAGGTCCAAAAGGAAAGTGAGCTTAACGTTCAAGATGACGAAATCTATTTTCTAAGCACATTATTGCTCAGTGCAAAAAAACAAAAGCTTCCAAATAGTAAAAAACCTGAGGAGCATCTCATTCGCACCATTGCCAGACAAATGATTTTTGACTTTCAGCGTTATGCATGCATTTCCTTTCAAGAACGAGAAAGCCTTGAACAAAACTTGACGATGCATTTGATCCCTGCCTATTACCGGCTCATCTATAACATAAGTGTGATCAATGAATTAACGGAATCTATTAAAAAGGCACAGCCAGAAGTGTTTGACATCACCAAAAAAGTAGCTTGTCATTTAGAAATGGCCACCTGTTCACAAGTGAGTGAGCATGAAATCGCATATCTAGCGATGCATTTTGGCGGATGGATGAGAAGAGAAGGGATCTCTCCCATTAAGAAACGTTCCGTTTACATTGTATGCGGTGAAGGGATTGGCACAAGTCACATGCTGAAAACGCAACTGCTTGAATTAATCGGCTACATAGAAATTCGCGGCGTGTTATCAAAGCGGGCGTATGATGTATTGCCCTCAGTTGATGTCGACTTTATTGTGTCAACAACCCCCATTTCACCAAAAGGGAAACCCGTCCACGTGGTTCATCCCATTTTAACCGCATATGAGAAAAAAACACTGCTTCAATATTGTGAAGGCGGAGAAAGTCGGTTTGATGATCAAAGAATCGAAGAGCTCGTCAAAATAATTGAGCAGCATACCATTGTGCAAAATGAGAAAGCACTGCTTCAAGACATTAAGGAGCTGCTTTTCCCCCATTTTGCATCACATCAGAAAGGGTGGCAACCTGTGTTAAATGATTTATTAAAGGAAGAAACGATTCAGCTCCAACAATCAGCAGAAAACTGGCAAGAGGCTATCTCAAAAGCTGCACAGCCATTGATCGAACAAAAGGCTATTCAGCCAAGTTATGTTGAGGCCATGATCGATTCTGTTAATCAACATGGACCTTATATTGTGATTGCACCTAAAGTAGCGATTCCACACGCAAGACCAGAAGACGGTGTAAACAAGCTGAGCATGTCACTCATGTCATTAAAAAAGCCCATTTCTTTTTCTGAAAGTGGAAAAAAGCAGGTTAGTCTTGTCATTGTACTAGCAGCCATTGACAGCATGACCCATCTTAAAGCACTCAAACAGTTGACCATGCTGTTAAGTGAAGAAAAGCGCATCGAGCAATTAATTGAGACAGATGAGTTAACAACGATCAAAGAATTGATTGAACAATTCTCAAATTTGTAAAGGAGGAAAAGAAAATGAAAAAGATTCTTGTTGTTTGCGGAAATGGTTTAGGAAGCAGTTTTATCGTAGAAATGAATGTCAAGAAAGCGTTGGAGGAGTTAGGTCTTTCTGCTGAAGTTGACCATACCGATTTAAGTACAAGCAAAACCGAATCGGCTGATCTGTATATAGGTGCACAAGATATCATTGATCAACTGGATGACGGCACAAGAAAGGTCGCTGGATTAAACAACCTGCTAGATCAGGAAGCGATAAAAGACGTCCTTCGCAAGCACATTTAGGTCATTTGAAAAAGGGGGATTTACATCATGATAAAACTGATCATGAACGATATATTAGGCACACCAGCGATTCTCATCGGTTTATTTGCACTCGTCGGTTTACTTTTACAGAAAAAATCAGCAGCCGATACGGTTTCAGGTACTTTTAAAACGACAATGGGATTCCTGATTTTAGGCGCAGGTGCCACAGTTGTATCTGATTCACTCGGTGTTTTCAGAAAAATGTTTGAAGCGGCTTTTCACATTCAAGGGGTTGTTCCAAATACAGATGCGATGGCAGCCATTGCTCAAAAAGAATTCGGCACACAGACAGCCCTCATTATGATCTTTGGCATGATCGTCAATCTGTTGTTGGCAAAATTCACTCCATTTAAATACGTCTTTTTAACAGGTCATCACACCTTATATATGGCGGCTATGCTTGCAGTGGTTCTCTCAACTGCTGGGATGAATGGGGGACTGCTTGTGACCACTGGTTCCATTATTTTAGGTACAGCCATGGTTATTACACCCGCCATCCTTCAGCCCTTCACAAGAAAAATCACTGGAAATGATGATCTTGCGCTCGGTCACTTTAGCACATTCGGTTATTTTACTGCGGGAATGATCGGCAAAATGATTGGACAGCCGGAGAAATCAACCGAAACCATACAGGTTCCTAAATCGCTCGGCTTTTTGAGAGATACATCTGTTGCTATTTCGATCACAATGGCTTTGCTATTTTTTGCGATCGCACCGTTTGCAGGGGTTACTTTTATTGAAAAATTAAGCGGGGGAACGAACTTTGCGGTCTTCATCCTCATACAGTCGATCACATTTGCAGCTGGCGTTTACATTATTTTAGCAGGTGTGCGGATGGCGATCAGTGAGATTGTACCCGCCTTTAAAGGCATTGCTGATCGGTTTGTCAAAGGAGCAAAGCCGGCTCTTGATGCACCAACTGTCTTTCCGTTTGCTCCAAATGCCGTTATTATTGGATTTTTATGCAGTTTTGCAGGAGGGATATTGTCCATTTTTCTTCTGCCTTTGTTTGGTTTAACAGTCATTGTACCTGGTCTTGTGCCGCACTTTTTTTGCGGTGCAACAGCAGGGGTATACGGTAATTCAACAGGCGGCATAAGGGGAGCGGTAGCGGGAGCCTTTGTAAACGGACTATTGCTGTCATTCTTACCTGCTTGTTTATTGCCTGTATTAGGAACACTCGGCTTTGAAGGCACGACCTTTGGAGATACTGACTTTGGCATCATTGGCATCTTCATTGGATTGATCAAATTCTTATTTGGTCTATAAGAAAGGAGCAGGAGCAGATTGAAAGCAGTCTTTTCACCCTCACTGATGTGCATGGATTTAACGAATTTCCGCGAACAAATCAGTATTCTCAACAACAGAGCGGATCGATATCATGTCGACGTGATGGATGGTCATTACGTGAAAAATATCACCCTATCACCATTTTTCATTGAACAACTTCGCAAACTAACAACTTTGCCGATTGATGTACATCTGATGGCGGAACACCCTCAAGACTTTTTGATTGATGCTTGTATAGATGCAGGTGCATCAATGATTTGCTTACATCCGGATGTCGTGCAAAGAGACGTTTTTAGAATCATACGTCACATCCATGATAGAGGTTGTCAGATCGGTTTTGTCTTAAATCCTGCAACACCACTTGATACTTTAGAATCTTATATCCATTTAATTGACCGAGTCACAATCATGACCATAGATCCAGGATTTGCCGGACAGCCATTTTTAAAAGAAATGCTGAGCAAAATCAAACAAGCCAAAGAATTGAAAAAGAAAAGAGGATATTCATTTTCGATTGAGGTAGACGGCTCTTGTAATGAAAGCACATATCGCTTACTTGCTGAGGCTGGGAATGAAATTTATATTGTCGGGACATCAGGCTTATTTGGACTCAATGAACAGCTCGATATCGCTTGGGAAAAGATGAAGCGCTTGTTTTTGAAAGAGACAGCTACAATTGAATCGCCCTAGTAAAAAAGAGGATGAAGATCATCCTCTTTTTTAGTAAATTTACTAAAATCCCATCGAATTCACCAATACATACTCAAAAAATAAATCAATAATTGAAATTAATGATTGAAAGCGCTTTATTAATGTGGTAACCTTCAATTATATTTAGTAAATATTTAGTCAAATAAGCCATGAGGAGTTTGCCTATGACAACCCTAAAAGATATCGCTCATGACGCAAATGTATCCGTTTCCACTGTATCTCGTGTCTTAAATGACGATCACACGTTAGCTGTATCAGAAGCAACAAGACAAAACATCCTCGACATCGCCAAGAAAATGAACTATACCCCAGTGAGAGCAAGGAAAGCAGATAAATCAGAAGGAAAAACAGTAGCTGATTCCCCAGTCATCGGCGTCGTTGTTGCACAGTCTATCGAAGAAGAATTAAATGATCCATTTTTTTCATCCATCCGAAAAGGAATTGAAAAAGAATATGCAAAACGAGGCCTATCCACCCTTCATACATTTCGGCTAAAAAGCATGGATCAAGGCGAGATGCTAAAGGGCATGGACGGGTTAATCGTGATTGGTCGAATCAGCCCAGACACTGTAGAGAAAATGACAAACCGCATGGAGCATATTGTATTTATCAATCATTATGCGGATGAAGATTTGTACGATTGTGTACATGTGGACTTTGTCAAAGCAGCAGATCGCGCCATATCCCATCTGCGCTCTCTCGGTTTTACACACTTAGGCTATATTGGCGGGAAAGAACGAGAGCATTATTTCGATGGGAACGCTGTCATTGAAGATGAAAGACAAACAACCTTTATGAAAAGAATGCAAGAAGCGGGAAACCTTAAAATGGAGGATATACATATCGGTGAATATTCCATGCAACAAGGATATGACCTCATGAAGCAAGCCATCCAAAACGGAAATTTGCCGGAAGCTTTTTTTATCGGAAGTGACTCCATGGCGATCGGAGCCATGCGAGCTCTACATGAAGCTGGTCTCCGCGTTCCTTCAGATGTATCTATCGTCAGCTTTAACGATATTGAAGCGGCCTCTTTTTCAAGCCCGCCGCTTACGACCGTCAAAGTGTATACAGAACAAATGGGGGAAGTCGGTCTAAAGCTGCTAATTGAGCGAATAAACGGAAGAAAACTGCCTCTAAAAGTTGTCGTGCCAACAAAACTAATCGAAAGAGACAGTACATGTCCAAAACATGAAAGGGGGTGAACATGCGATTTCAGCAAACAAAAAAGAGACAAAAAAGCAAATGGAGGACAGCTAAACATGATGGCCAGATCATGCTTGGTGAAAACAGCCTGCTAAATGCTCTCTGATCTCTTTGTAAAAGAATAGAATTCCAGTATAATGGACTTCTTTTGTTTGCGCAACTGCACAAATTCCACTTAATATAGTCAGAATTTTCAGTGATCAAAAGGAGGATACAATGAATAAAAAAATCATGATGCTCAGTTTAGCTATTGTCTTGACGGCTTTGCTGTCTGCTTGCGGAAACAGTGGATCTTCTGAAACGAATGGAAAGGTCACCTTGACCCTTTTTTCAACCATGAGTAACAACGGTGAAAGGAAAGCATTTGAAGAAGTGATTCGTGATTTTGAAAAGGAGCATGAGAACATTCAAATTGATGCCAATTTCCCAGGAAACAGCTATGAAGATATGATACGCGTCAAAATGGGTGCAAACGATATGCCAGACCTTTTTGATACGCATGGCTGGGCCAAACTTCGTTATAGCGAGTATGTTGCTGATTTAAAAGAGATGGACTGGGTTAAACACTTGGACCCTTCACTTGATAAAATCTTAAAGGACAAAGATGGCAAAGTGTATGCATATCCTCTGAATCAAGCCAAAGATGGTCTTAGTTACAATGCGAACCTTTTAAAAGAATACGGAATTAAAGTGCCCGAAACACTGGATGAACTAAAGCACGCTTTGAAAACCGTCAAAGAAAAAAGTAAAGGGAAGGTCGTGCCGCTATGGATACCTGGGGGAGATAATTCAAACATTGCCCAAGTATTCGATGAACTGGCAACTCCTCTATTAATTACAGATCAGAATCATCATCATGGAAAAGAACTCGAGAATGGGACGTTTGATTGGTCTAAGTATACGCCTCTTGCACAGCTTATGAAGGACTTAAAAGATCAAGAGCTTTTAAACAAAGATGTTCTCACAGCTAAACTTTCTCAAGCTCCTGAGCTGATGGCTCAAAATAAAATTGCGTTCACATTTGTCGGAGGTTCTTTAGGCCCTGAAGCGACGGAATTGAATTCATCCATAAAAGTAGGAACAATGCCTGTTCCAGCCATTTATGAAGGAGATAAGCAAAGCTGGATCGGGGGAGAAAGGTTTACCGTAGCCGCATGGAAGGACTCAAAACATTTAAAAGAAGCAAAACAATTCATTGCCTTTTTAGCCAAGCCTGCAAACGCGAAGAAAATCGCAGAAGGTACGTCCTCTGAAACAGCCCTTAAGCAGGTGCACGCTAAAAACTATTACTCTGAGTTCTATAAACGCTATCAACATATAAAAATTGAACCTTACTTTGATCGAAAATATTTACCTAGCGGCATGTGGGCTGTCATGGCAACGACCGGTCAAGAGCTATTAGCTGGTTCCATGACACCAGAGCAGTTGTCTAAAAAGATGGAAGAGGAATATCAGCGCCTTCAAAAACAATAGCCGACTCAAGGCAGCCGAAAGCTGAAACAGGAGTGAAGCCAATGAGTGACATCACAAAAACAAAACAAGCAGCCGCAACATCCACCTCTCTTCCAAAACAGAAGATGAAACGAAGCCACACTTCTTCACTATGGTGGATGTATATGCCAGCCGTTCTCGTTGTCAGTATTTTTATCATTTATCCCTTTTTCAACGGGATTCAGCTCTCTTTTACAAATTGGAACGGTTTCTCGCAAAATTATCAATGGATTGGGTTAGATCAATACAAACGGTTGCTTCAAGATCCAACAACTTGGCTTGTTGTCAAAAACACACTGCTTTACGGGATTGGAAGCACCATTTTACAAAACATCATCGGACTCGGTTATGCCTTGCTCTTAAATCACAGCCTGAAAATGAGAGCTGTCACAAGAACGATTATTTATTTACCGGTGATGATCAGCCCTATTGCAATGGGCTATATATGGTATTTCATTTTTGCGTACCAAGGCGGTGCATTAAATGACGTCGTGATGCTATTTGGATTTGAGCCAATAAATGCCCTTGGCAATCCGCAATTGAACACGTGGATTATTGTATTTGTGAATACGTATCAATTCGTTGGTATTGCAATGATTATTTATTTAGCAGGGCTTCAAAGTATTCCAAAGGACTATTATGAAGCGGCACAATTAGACGGTGCATCCAGTCTCCAACAATTCTGGCGTATTACATTGCCGCTGTTAATGCCATCTATCACCATCAACGTCGTGCTGAATGTCATTGGCGGACTGAAGCTGTTTGATGTCATTGTCGCACTAACAGGCGGCGGACCAGGAGATGCCTCGCAATCCATGTCTACCTTTATGTATGACTTATATTTCAAACGGCAGGATGCAGGCTATGCTGCGACTCAAGGTGTCTTTATGGCATTGATTATCCTTGTCATGAGTATAGCGGCGCTGATCTATTTCAAACGAAAGGAGACCGAGATGTGATGGATAACGCTTATAAACGAAAGAAAAGACGTTTATCCTTACTAGCTCTTTTCATTACACTGCTTCATTTGATTCCATTTTATATATTAGTGACCACGTCGCTAAAAGGCATTGGGGATTTCAGCTCAAAATGGCTGTTTCCGACACAGCTTCATTTTGAAAACTTTCGCATTGCATGGCAGGAAGCCCAATTGGGTCAATCATTTTTGAATACAATCATCATCACGTTTAGCTCAGCTCTTTTACTCATCATTTTCGGATCTCTTGCAGCCTATCCGCTCGCAAGAAGAGTGACGAAGCTGAATAAAGTTGTTTATATTCTGTTTATTGCCATCATGGTCATCCCGCCGCTGACAGCGCTTGTCCCGCTATATAAAATGGTCGTCAACTTCGGTATGATGAATACTTATCAAATCGCTATTTTAAACAATGTTGCTGCCTTTTTGCCGCTGACGATTTTTTTATACGCAGGTTTTATCCGGTCTACCATTCCAAAAGAACTCGAAGAAGCGGCTCGTATTGATGGGGCGGGCACACTTAAAGTCTTTTTCACTGTCGTTTTCCCATTACTAAAGCCGATTACAGCTTCTGTCTTAATTATTGCGTGTGTATTTATTTGGAACGATTATCAGTTTGCCATCTTCTTTTTACAAGATAAGGAGATGCATACACTCACCATCGCATTATCCAATTTTTTTGGTCAAAATCAGCACCAGCTCCAGCTCGTTGGCGCCGCTGCTCTCATTGCAATGCTACCAATGATCACAATGTTTCTACTTTTGCAAAAGTATTTTATCGCAGGGCTTTCGCAAGGTTCTGTCAAAGGATAATCCATCATTGCATGTGAAAAAAAGGAGAGTCGTTTATGTCTAAAATTACATTTATCGGTGCAGGAAGTACCGTGTTTGCTAAAAATATATTAGGAGATTGTATGTTCGTTCCAGCGCTATCTGGATTTGAATTCGCCTTATATGATATTGACCACAACCGGCTGAAAGAATCAGAAACGATGTTGCGGCATTTAAAAGATAACTATGGCGCAAGCGTGACCATCCAGTCATATGATGATCGTAAAGAAGCCTTAAAGGACGCCAAATATGTGATCAATGCCATCCAGGTGGGGGGCTATAAACCAAGCACTGTCATTGATTTTGAGATCCCTAAGAAATATGGATTAAGACAAACAATTGCAGATACGGTTGGAATCGGCGGCATCTTTCGTTCACTTAGAACAATCCCTGTCATGCTTGAGTTTGCGAAGGATATGGAAGAGGTTTGTCCGGATGCCCTATTTTTAAATTACACCAACCCTATGGCTACACTTACGGGGGCAATGCTTCGTTACACACCGATACAAACTGTCGGTCTTTGCCATAGTGTACAGGTGTGTACAAAAGATCTGTTTGAATCACTTGAAATGGACCATGAAGGAATTGAGGAAAAAATCGCCGGCATCAACCACATGGCATGGTTGTTAGAAGTCAAGCGGGACGGGAAGGACTTGTATCCAGAAATCAAAAGACGAGCAAAAGAAAAACAAAAAACGCAGCATCATGACATGGTTCGTTTTGAATTAATGGATAAATTCGGCTACTACATGACAGAATCCTCAGAACATAATGCCGAATACCATCCTTATTTCATTAAATCGCGTTATCCAGAATTAATAGAACAATTAAATATCCCGCTTGATGAGTATCCTCGTCGGTGCGAAGAGCAAATCAATAACTGGAATACAATGAAACATGATATCGTCGGCAATACACAAATTACCCACACTCGCTCAAAAGAATACGGCTCCCGCATCATAGAAGCCATTGAAACCAATGTTCCATTTAAATTTGGCGGAAATGTATTGAACACAGGAGGACTCATTCACAATCTGCCTGAAAAAGCCTGTGTCGAAGTACCATGTATTGCGGATCGGAGCGGCATCATGCCCTGTTATATAGGAGAAATACCTGAACAGTTGGCCGCACTCAACCGAACCAATATTAACTCACAACTGATGACGATTGAAGCAGCCATTACCGGCAAAAAAGAGCATATTTATCAAGCAGCATTATTAGACCCTCACACAAGTGCAGAGCTATCAATGAATGATATCGTCAAGCTTTGTGATGATCTGATTGAAGCACATGGTGAAATGCTACCAACCTACAAGGAAACATCACAACATATTTTTTCATAAACCACTGGTGACCAGATAGACTTAGCTGAAGGAAGCATCTTACTTCTTTCAGCTTTTTCTGCTGTAGCACAATTTGATAGAATGTTTACGCTCTCATACTCAATGTATCCGCATTCATCTGCTTTGCTAAAAAACATAAACTCTTCATAATGAAAGTAGCCAATAAAAGAAGGGGTCATTCATTGTGAAAACACATGTGAAAAAATTATCAAAGAATTGAAAGAATCCATGAAGCACTATGGAGAAGCCATGATTTTAAGTCAAATATATGAGCTATCAAAAAGGTGAAAAAACCTGATGTGAATATATACATCAGGTTTTTTGTTGTAAAAAATCATTTAGAAAAATTCAAAAAATGAATTGACTGAAAGCGCTTTTAATATTATGATTATTTCAAACTTGACCAAAAGTTATCCAAATAATTGATTATATATTGGTTACTTTATGGTTAATTCAAATGAAGTGCATTTAAACGTAAAGGGGGATGACAAATAAAGTGGCGAAAGACGGGATTTTATGGGGGATCGCGCCTATTGGATGGAGGAATGATGATATTCCTGCAATTGGCGCTGAAACTACACTTTCTCATTTATTAAGTGATATTTGTGTTGCTGGCTTTGAAGGAACTGAAGCAGGTGGTTTTTTTCCAAAACCAGCTATTTTGAATAAAGAGCTAAAACTACGCCATTTAAAAATAGCCGGCAAATGGTTTAGTAGCTATATGATACGAGACGGTTTAGATGCTTCAATAAAAGCATTTAAAAAGCATTGTCAGTATTTACAAAACGTTGATGCGAGTGTAGCTGTTGTTTCAGAGCAGTCCTATTCCATTCAAAAAAAAGACATCAACATTTATCAAAACCAACCATCTTTTACAGATGAAGAATGGTCTCACCTTTTAGAAGGCCTTAATACATTAGGTCAAATAGCAAACACCTACAACCTCAAGCTTGTCTACCATCACCATCTTGGCACAGGGGTTCAAACCTTATCAGATGTGACGAGGCTATTAGCTGGGACAGATCCAATGTATGTTCACCTCCTATATGATACAGGGCACATTTTCGTATCAGATGGTGATTATATATCCTTACTAAAGCAGCATATCGACCGTATTCATCATGTCCATTTCAAAGATGTAAGAAAAGACGTGCTAGAGAACTGCCGAAAAGAGAAGTTATCATTTTTTCAATCCTTCTTAAACGGAATGTTCACTGTTCCTGGTGATGGCTGCATTGATTTTATTGAAGTATACCGTTTGTTAATCAAACATGGCTATAAAGGATGGATCATTATTGAGGCTGAACAAAATCCAGCAATTGCTCACCCTTTAGAATATGCATTAAAGGCACGTCAGTACATTGATGAGAACTTGGCTATTCATTCTTCAATAGAACAGGAGAAACGAGCATGAACAAAGTCAACCAACAAACTAATCTAAGGTCTATCATCTTAATTTCAACTTTTGGCGGACTTCTTTTTGGGTATGATACGGGTGTATTAAATGGTGCATTACCTTACATGTCTTTGCCTGATCAATTAAACTTAACAGCGCTGATGCAAGGGCTTGTGACGAGTGCATTATTATTAGGCGCTGCATTAGGCGCAGTCATATGCGGACGATTATCAGACAGGTATGGCCGGCGCAGAAGCATCTTTTACTTAGCCGTTCTGTTCTTTTTTTCGACATTAGGATGTACTGTTTCGCCAAACGCAGAAGTAATGGTCCTATTTCGATTTTTATTAGGCTTAGCAGTTGGAGGCGCTTCAGTGATCGTTCCAACATTTTTAGCAGAAATCTCACCTGCAGAGAATCGTGGTAGAATCGTAACACAAAATGAACTCATGATCGTATCTGGTCAATTGCTTGCTTTTACTTTTAATGCAATCATTGGGAACTTACTTGGAGAAAACCCTTATGTATGGCGCATCATGCTTCCGATTGCAGCGATTCCAGCCATTGTTTTATTTTTTGGGATGCTAACAGTACCAGAGAGCCCGAGATGGCTTGTGACAAAGGGAAAAAACAAAGAGGCTCTTCATGTACTTGAACGCATTCGCACCAAAGGGTCAGCCGGTGCAGAACTTCAAGAAATTGAGAACGCTTACAAAGAAGAAGTGGAAGTAAACAAAGCTACGTTTAAAGATTTAGCCACTCCATGGATTAGACGTCTCATGGGTATTGGAATCGGCATTGCGATTGTACAACAAATTACTGGTGTCAATTCCATCATGTATTACGGAACGGAAATTTTAAAGGATGCAGGGTTTGAAACGAAAGCAGCTCTTATTGGGAATATTGGCAATGGTGTGATTTCTGTTCTCGCAACATTTGTTGGCATTTGGTTGCTTGGCAAAGTAGGACGTCGACCGATGTTAGTGACAGGCTTGATTGGAACAACAATCACATTACTATGTATCGGTATATGTTCTAATCTCTTTCTAGGAACAGCTTTTCTTCCGTATTTGATCTTGCTGTTGACGATTACCTTCCTTGCATTTCAGCAAGGAGCAATTTCTCCTGTGACATGGCTCATGCTGTCAGAAATTTTTCCACTTCGATTAAGAGGGCTTGGTATGGGTGTGAGTGTGTTCTGTTTATGGATAGTAAATTTCCTAATCGGTTTAACATTCCCGATTTTACTAGCTCATATGGGACTGTCGATGACGTTCTTCCTTTTTGTAGCCTTCGGCATCCTGTCAATTTTATTTGTGCTGAAATTCTTACCAGAAACAAAAGGACTAACACTAGAACAACTAGAAATGAATTTCCGTCAGCACAACCAATCATCACTCGATATGACAACAGATCAGTCATTATCTTAAACATGGATTTATATGAACAATGAACAAATATGGGATGAAACAGGAGAGGGTGTTCAATGAAGATTGTGATGGAATCAAGTCTCGTCTCAATGAAAAGCATGCTTCATGAAGCAAAAGAGGAGCAGTCTCCTATCTTTTAGCAGCATAAAACAATTTGGAGCAAGCCATCGCGCCGATTAACGACCAACGCACTCTCCCATAGAGAAGATGAAAAGGAAGATGTGTATGCTCAAAACAAAAAGAATCCAGCAAATAAAAGAATATGTCATCCAACATCAATCTGTCTCATTGGACGATCTAGTCACGACCTTCGGCGTATCAAAGAATACGATTAGGCGCGACGTACAAAAGCTGGTTGAAGAAGGACATATCCATAAGGTTTATGGGGGAGTAGCAGTAAACCATGCGAGGCTTGAATCATTTCATGACAGACAAACACGAAATCAACTTCAAAAAAAATGGATCGCTAAAGAAGCGGCTCGCATAGTAGAAAATGGCGATGTCATATTTATCGACTCCGGCACAACAACGTTAGAAATGATTCATTATTTGAACGACAAAGAATTAACGATCGTCACGAACAATTTAGATTTTATTGTGCAAGCATTGCCTTACGCACAATTACATGTCATTTCAACTGGTGGACTTTTAGAACGGAAAACAAAATCATTTTCCAACTTTGCTTATACAAACGAGATTCTTCATTACAATTTCGATAAAGTGTTTATGGCATCAACAGGTGTCTCTATCTCAAATGGAGTCACAAATTCATCACCTGTTGAAACAAGTATGAAAGAAATGGTCGTGAAAAAAGGGAAAGAAGTCATTTTAGTAGTCGATCATACAAAATTTAATAAATATGCTATGGTGACATATTGCGGGTTAGATGAGATTGACTACTTAATTACTGACAATTCTCTCGATAATACCTACACCACCTTTTTCAAAGAGCATCACATCGAACTGGTCGTCGCTTCTTCACAAGGCGAAGATAAATAAGCTTGAGTAAGAAGAAGACGTTTCAAAAACATTTTTAAGATAAGGCGGGGAATGAAATGGACACAATCAGACTAACCATGAGTCAGGCATTGGTTAAATTTTTAAATGCCCAATATGTTGAATTTGATGATGGTAAAAAAGAGTCATTGATGAAAGGAATATTTACGATTTTCGGTCACGGTAATGTGATGGGGCTTGGACAAGCCCTTCAAGAGAACCCAGGAAAACTTGAGGTATATCAAGGTAGAAATGAACAAGGGATGGCACATGCCGCAATTGCCTTTGCAAAGCAAAAACACCGTAAACAGGTGATAGCTTGTACCTCGTCTGTAGGACCTGGATCAGCCAATATGGTGACTGCTGCAGCTACTGCAACAGCGAATCAAATTCCACTTTTACTTTTCCCAAGTGATGTCTTTGCCACGCGGCAACCAGATCCTGCCCTTCAACAAATCGAACAAACATACGATTTGAGTTTATCCACCAATGATGCCTTTCGGGCTGTCAGTAAATATTGGGACCGAGTGACAAGACCAGAACAACTCATGTCTGCCATGATTAGCGCCATGCGCGTCTTAACAAACCAAGCTGATACGGGTGCTGTCACAATTTCACTCCCTCAAGATGTTCAAGGGGAAGCATGGGATTATCCGTTATCTTTCTTTCAAGAGCGGACTCACTACTTAGATAGACGACAGCCTTCAACAAGAAGTATTCAAGAGGCAGCGAAACTAATTCGTAAGAAGAAAAAACCTTTCCTCATTTTAGGCGGAGGGGTTCGCTATTCAGAGGCAGCAGACGAATTTTTACAATTCGCTGAAAGATTCAATATCCCTTTTAGTGAAACACAAGCTGGAAAAAGCTGCGTCGAAACTACCCACCCATTAAATGTAGGTGGACTTGGTGTTACTGGAAATAGCGCCGCAAATGAACTTGCACAGGAAGCAGATCTCATCATTGGAGTCGGTACGAGGTTTACGGACTTTACAACAGCCTCTAAACGACTTTACGCACATAGCGATGTCTTGACCATCAATTTATCTGACTACCATGCATCTAAATTAGATGCAACGAAAATGATTGCTGATGCCAAATTGGCGCTGCTTGCATTAATGGAAGAACTAGAAGACTATCAAACAACTTATAGAACTGAAATAAAAGAAGCAAAGAATCGCTGGGAACAAGAGCTTCATCGACTTCGCCATATTCAATACACTGAAAGTAACTTTATCCCTGAGATCAAAAACCACTTTGATCATGAATTAAAGGAATATCAAGAACAGCTCAACTCAACACTGCCGCAAACTACTGTCCTTGGGCATTTGAATGAATGGATTCCATCTGACGCCATTATTACATGCGCTGCCGGCAGTCTTCCGGGAGACTTACAGCGGATGTGGATTTCAAAAGAACGTAACACGTATCACCTTGAGTATGGCTACTCCTGTATGGGCTACGAAATCGCTTCTGCCTTTGGAGTCAAAATGGCAGAACCAAACAAAGAAGTATATGCCTTAACTGGTGATGGTAGTTATTTAATGTTGCATAGTGAACTTGTAACAAGTATTCAAGAAGGATATAAGATCAACATCATCCTTTTTGACAACTCTGGGTTTGGTTGTATCAACAACTTACAAATGAGTCATGGTATGGACAGTTTTGCGACTGAATTTCGGAAAAGAAACAAGGTAACGGGATTGCTAGATGGGGAGATTATGAGAATCAATTATGCCCAATCGGCAAGAGGATATGGTGCCAAAACATATGAAGTTCATACACTTGATGAACTGAAAGGAGCCATCGAAGACGCAAAAAAACAGACAGTCAGTACTCTTATTGACGTGAAAGTACTGCCAAAAACCATGACAGCAGGCTATGGCGAATCGTGGTGGCACGTAGGTATTGCACAAGTCTCTGAAAATGAAAGAATAAACATCGTATATGAAGAAAAGGAACGCCAATTAAAGCAAGCAAGAAAATATTAAATCAATCCAAATGGAAGGTATGAGCAAAATGGCAAATTTAATTGTACCGAAACAAAAAAGAGACAAAGAGGGAAAGGTGATAAGCATCACACCCCAATCAGCTGGGTGGACATATATTGGTTTTGACGTATATACACTTCAAAAAGGCGAAACTGTCCGCAAAGAAACAGGTGAAAAAGAGGTATGCATCGTCATTCTATCTGGTAAGCTCCATCTTTCAACCAAAAACAAAGCATGGGATGAGATTGGAGAACGAATGAATGTATTCGAGAAAATACCCCCTTTCTCCGTTTATGTACCAAACGACGATTACTATGAGATGAAAGCCATAACAGATAGCGAAATCGCCATCTGTGCTGCGCCAGGAAAAGGGACTTATCCAGCTCGCCTCATTGCTCCTGAACAAGTAAGCGTTGAACATAGGGGGGCAGGCAATATCGCAAGACAGGTTCACAACATTTTACCAGAACAAGAGCCTGCTGATCATCTCCTTGTTGTAGAAGTATTCACCCCAGAAGGAAACTGGTCAAGCTATCCACCGCATAAGCATGACCAAAACAATTTGCCACACGAATCCTATTTAGAGGAAACGTATTATCACAAAGTAAAACCACAACAAGGTTTTGTTTTACAAAGAGTGTATACAGATGATCTCTCACTAGATGAGACAATGGCTGTAACAGATAGCACCGCTGTTCTTGTACCAAAAGGATATCATCCAGTGTCAGCTCCGCCAGGCTATGAAATTTATTATTTGAATGTCATGGCAGGTCCAGTGCGGACTTGGAAATTTCACAACAGTACAGAACATGAATGGGTAATGGAAAACAAATTAAAAGTGAACAAGGAGGGATCATGATGCCTGACTTAATGTTTAAAGAAGAGCGTGAACTCGATGTCATTGCAATGGGTCGATTATGTATTGATTTAAATGCAAACGAGTTGAACCGTCCAATGGAAGAGACAATGACATTCACCAAATATGTTGGTGGGTCACCAGCCAATATTGCCATCGGATTAGCAAGACTTGGCATGAAATCTGGATTCATCGGGAAAGTCGCAAATGACCAAATGGGACGATTCGCAACGAGCTATCTTAAAAAGAACAACATCAACACAGATGGCATTGTCATTGATCAAACTGGTGCTGTCACCGGCCTTGCCTTCACAGAAATTAAGAGTCCGGAAGAATGTAGTATCTTAATGTACCGAGACAATGTAGCGGATTTAAAAATTGACGTAAAGGAAGTCTCTGAGCAGTATATTCTCAAGACAAAAGCTTTACTTATATCAGGCACAGCTCTTGCAAAGAGTCCATCAAGAGAAGCGGTGTTTGTTGCATTAGATTACGCACGTAAACATCATGTAACCGTATTTTTCGACTTAGATTATCGCCCATACACATGGAAATCAGATCAAGAAACAGCCGTTTATTACAATTTAGCTGCTGAAAAATCAGACGTCATCATTGGCACAAGGGAAGAGTTTGACATAATGGAAAAGCTGACTGTAGATGGACCGCCCAATGATGAAAAAACAGCAAAAAAATGGTTTTCCCATCATGCGAAGATCGTTGTGATCAAACGCGGTGGCAATGGGTCCATTGCATATACAAAAGATGGCAAGACATATCGAGGCGGCATCTTTAAAACAGAGGTACTCAAAACGTTTGGAGCAGGTGATGCATATGCCTCTGCCTTTATTTATGGACTGATGAACAACATGTCTCTTCAAGACGCCATGCGTTTTGGGAGCGCCTCGGCATCAATCGTGATATCTAAACATAGTTCTTCAGATGCGATGCCAACAGTCCAAGACATTAAAGCCTTTATAAACGCTGCAAACGAAGAAACCGTAGAGGAGAGAAGATCATGTCCAAAACAACTGTCAAAACATTGAAAAATTATATTGGAGGTAAATGGGTGAGTGCGGAAACTAACCATACTGAACCCGTTTATAATCCAGCAACTGGAGAAGTCATTGCAGAAGTGCCCCTATCGACAAAAAAAGATGTAGAACAAGCCGTACAAGCAGCAAAAGAAGCGTTCTCAAGTTGGTCGAAAACGGCTGTGCCAAGACGAGCACGTATTCTCTTTAAATATCAGCAATTACTTGTCGAAAAATGGGAAGAACTAGCGGAACTGGTCACGCTTGAAAACGGTAAAAGCTTAACAGAAGCACGCGGAGAAGTACAACGAGGAATCGAATGCGTAGAATTTGCAGCCGGCGCCCCGACTTTCATGATGGGAAAACAATTGCCTGATATTGCGACTGGACTAGAATCTGGTATGTATCGCTACCCAATCGGAGTGATTGGCGGCATCACACCATTTAACTTTCCTATGATGGTTCCTTGCTGGATGTTCCCATTAGCCATTGCTTGCGGAAATACATTTGTCCTTAAACCTTCAGAACGCACACCGATTCTTGCAGCACGATTAGCAGAACTATTTGAGGAAGCGGGATTGCCAAAAGGAGTCCTCAACATTGTCAACGGAGCACACGATGTAGTCAATGGGTTACTTGAACATCAAAAGGTCAAAGCCATTTCATTTGTTGGCTCTCAGCCAGTCGCAGAATACGTCTATAAAAAAGGCACAGCGCATGGAAAACGAGTCCAAGCACTCGCAGGGGCAAAAAATCATTCCATTGTGCTAAAAGACGCAGATTTAGATGTGGCAACAAAACAAATTGCTGCCGCCGCCTTTGGCTCTGCTGGAGAAAGATGTATGGCTGCCGCTGTTGTCGCTGTAGAAGAGGAAATTGCTGATACACTTATTCAAAAATTGATCGCTGAATCCAATCAAATGGTGATCGGAAATGGCATCAATGAAGATGTCTTCCTCGGCCCAGTCATTCGGGAAAGTCACAAAGAACGAACACTTCAATATATTCAATCAGGTATTGAAGAAGGAGCAAATCTTATTCGGGATGGTCGTAAAGACAATGAGACGAAAGGCGTAGGATACTTTATCGGCCCGACTATTTTTGATCATGTCACGAAAGAAATGAAAATTTGGCAAGATGAAATTTTTGCGCCAGTCTTATCAATCGTGCGTGTTTCATCACTTGCTGACGCCATTGACCTTGCCAATGAGTCGAGATTTGCAAATGGCGCTTGTCTATACACTGACAGTGCATCAAAAGTGAGAGAATTCCGCGAGAACATAGAAGCAGGCATGTTAGGAATTAATGTTGGCGTTCCAGCACCAATGTCATTTTTCCCATTCTCAGGATGGAAAGATTCATTCTATGGCGACCTTCACGCAAATGGCACAGACGGTGTTGAATTTTACACAAGAAAGAAAATGGTCACCGCTCGCTATTTATAAGCTGAAAGCACTCCTATCAAAATCAGCCGTGCCAGAAAGCACAAATACAGGGGGGGAGCAAAGATGGAATTAAAGATTGGTGTTATTGGCGTGGGCGCTATTGGTCAAGATCATATTAAACGCATCACAAATACACTGTCAAATGGGAAAATTGTTGCTGTTACAGATGTGAACGACCAGCAAGCCAAAGCAATTGTGAAAGCCTTTGATCTAGATGCACGCATTTATGAAAATGGTCATCAATTAATTCAAGCTGATGAAGTAGAGGCAATCATGGTCACATCATGGGGGCCAACACACGAAGAATTTGTACTAGCTGCGATTGAAGCAAAAAAACCTGTTTTTTGTGAAAAACCACTTGCAACAACGAAAGAAGGGTGTATGCGAATTGTAGAAGCTGAAATGAAAGCTGAAAAGGCATTGGTACAAGTTGGATATATGCGCCGATACGATACTGGATATCGCGCATTAAAACAAGTGATAGATGAAGGACAAATAGGTCAGCCGTTAATCATTCATGCCGCACACCGTAACCCAACAGTCCCTAATAGGTATACCGCCGATATGTCAATTGTCGATACATTCATTCATGAAATTGATATTCATCGCTGGTTACTAAACGATGATTATGTATCCGTACAAGTTATTGCACCTAAAAAAACGAGGGAAGCCGCTGACCATTTGCAAGATCCTTTAATCGTTATCATGAAAACCAAACAAGGCACAGTCATAAATGGTGAAATATTTGTTCATTGTCAGTATGGTTATGATATTCAGTGCCAGGTTGTTGGAGAGAAAGGAATTGCTTACTTGCCTGACCCTGCTAGTGTCATCTTGCGTAGTGAGGCAAAATGTTCAACAAACATATTAACAGACTGGCAATATCGATTTAAAGAAGCATATGACGCAGAATTACAGGATTGGATTCATTCTTCACTAAAAGATGAAGTAAATGGACCATCCGCTTGGGATGGATATGTTGCTGCCGTCACAGCTGATGCTTGTCTCAAAGCAAAAGCAACCGGTGAAACAACAATGATTCATCTCAAAGAGCGCCCATTTTTCAATCAACCATTTATAGCTGAAAAAAGATAAACACCGTATTGCCCAAAATCAAAAAAAGATGCAAGCACTTAATGTTGCGTTGCATCTTTTTTTGATGAGAGAAAGAGGGAAAGATCAACACTTGACTATGACTACTGTCCTTAAAAGACATAAAATTTTAGTTTACATAATATATATTCTAGGAAGTTAAGCATCCAATGAAATTTCTATCTCAAAATCTTAAGTATACTTTAATTTTGAGATAGAATTAAAAATAAAAATTTAGCGAGTCTGCTATCATTCATAATCATCAAATTATTTGTTTCGATTAGTATTATGTTTCCTTCTATCTTTTTGAGTTATTTTCAGATAAAAAATATTGGAGATTCTTTTCCATTCCTGACCTCTTTCTAGGTAGCACTTTAAGCTGTATGAAAGACTTATGACAGCGACCCTCCATGCAAATAGCTGATAGTAAAAAGGATCGGTCAGCGCCGATCCTTTTTACTATCCACCTGTATCCCCCTGATTGATTTAGGAGCAAGAGATCGTCTTTATGAAGCCTCGTATTTTCTGCTATTTGAACCTAAATTCCTAAAGAGTAAAGAAGAAAGCAACGCTAACACAAAATAAATAACAACGAATCCACCCCAGAAGAAAATAGCCTGATCAAACGGAAGATTAAACATTCTAAAGATTACTCTGTGAATGACCCCTGTCATAACAATCAGGGCACTTGTAGACAGCGCAAAAACAATATGTTTCATTATAGAACCTCTCCTTATGAAAGATGGATAACTCTATCCGAACCATCGGCGATTTTTTGATCATGAGTAACACAAATAATCGTTTTCCCCATCCCTTTTATATGATTGTAATTGGATTTAACTTGACCATCTTCGAACCCTTGATACCAAGTATCGCCGCCCGCTTTTGTTTTAGTTAGCTTCATGGCGCTCATTAAGTCTCTTGTTTCATTCAAATTAACTTCCTCGTGATTGACATCGTTTGATTGATTAGCAAAAACAGCTTGTCCTCCTAGTAAAGATGTTTATTTGGTATTAAATTTACCATTTTAAGAAAATGTATACAATGGTAAATTTGAAAATTTTACAATTTTAATACACTGATTCGATTTAATTCCGCCCTCTTTGTTTTTATTTTATTCCCTCTTCAAATTGACGGTGTGCCCCCTTCCAACCAAAATTTCATGATGTTTCCTCTCATGTTATTTACGAATCAGGAAGTCTCATTTATAATCGAGTAGATTTGTTCTGTAACATATTCATAATTAGATGTGAGGGATTAGATGGAATTAAAGTGGTATAAAGCGATTATTGTCATTTTTACGATGTCTGGGATCTCCATCTCCACATGGTTTTCGCGGACACCAGAAGTTAGAGATTTATTGCAAGCAAACACAGGGGCGATGGGACTTATTTTACTCGGCTTATCCGTTGGTTCAATTGTTGGACTTGTTCTTGCCAATGTATTCGTTCGTAAAAAAGGCGGACGAGTGGCCCTTGTGATCAGCGCTTATTTGATGTTCATTGGATTCACCACCCTTGCAATCGGTGCAACGCTCTCTTCTACGTTTGTTGTCACTGCCGGTCTTTTTCTTTTTGGAGCAGGTTCAGGCATGTGCAATGTAGCGATGAATTTAGAAGGGACAGAAATTGAGTACCAAATCAAGAAAACCATCCTGCCTATTTTGCATGCGTCCTTCAGTATTGGCACTTTAGTTGGTGCAGGTGCTGGAATCCTCTTTATTCATCTAGGCGTATCCGTGTTGATCCACCTTCTGATCATTGCCCTTCTTTTCTTTCTCAGCATTTTGATTTGTACACGGTTTATTCCGCACGGGACAGGAAAGGATCAGCATGAGAAACAGCCAAAAACAGTCGATTCTTCTCAAAATGCTTGGCTGAACAAACGAACGGTATCACTTGCAATGATCGCCTTATGTCTTGCATTTGTAGAAGGCTCTGCAAATGATTGGATTCCACTTGCGATGGTGGATGGCTACAAGGTCTCACATTCAATGAGTACCGTCATTTATGCTCTATTTTTGTGTGGAATGATTAGTGGAAGACTGATTAGCGGACGTCTGATTGATCGCTTCGGCAGGGTTTTATTGCTAAGAATCGCTATTTTATCAGCGGCTATCGGACTATTCTTGGTGATTTTAAAAATTTCACTAGTTGTCTGTATGATATCCATCTTTTTATGGGGACTTGGCGCTTCTTTAGGCTTCCCACTGACCATTTCTGCAGCTGGTGATGATAGCCGCTACGCCGTCAAACGCGTCAGCATTGTGACCTTATCAGGTTACACAGCCTCCCTTTCTGGCCCACCTATTTTAGGACTTCTCGCCAATGAGGTAGGACTGCTTCATGCATTTATATTTGTTCTTTTCGCGATATGTATTGCAGGAATCTTTACAAAAACTGTAGCAAAACCGCATTCATTGCAATCTCACTGAAAAGTGTCACGATCGTAGATCATGGCACTTATTTTAATTTTAAAAAATAAAATTGAAACTTTTCATAAAGTGAAATAGTCTTATAAATGTCCTCATGTTTACAGCATTTTTAAAAAGGGAAAATAAAAAAACAAGACTTTTCAAATAACTGAAAACGTGGTAAGATCATGAAAATAAACAGGAAGGGGTGAGAAAAATGAAAAAAAATACGCTGTTGAAATTGGCAGTACTATTCATAGCACTCGCAAGTTTTCATTTGTTCTCAATGCCTCATTCCGTTCAAGTGAACCATCACCCAAAGGTGGTTGCTGATCAAGAAACACATGAAATGAAAATCGTTCAGACAACTGGCGATGAAAAGAAACATGTGGGCGCAGTATTTGTTGCTTTTACAGCACTGCTCATCATTGGCAGTATGATAGCTGGATTTGCACGCATCACATATACTGATCGATTTGATCGGAAAAAGAAGCATTTACTAGCAGTGTTCTATCAATCTTCTTATTTCCGAGGAGCTCGTGTTTAACCCAACCATCTAAATCAAAACAGAAATTGGGAGGTTTTACACGATGTTATTTTTCTTAAGATTATTCATAATAGGTCTCTTCTCTGTCACTTCACTTTCTCTTTTCGTTTACCAAGGAATTGAAGTGGTGCATGCCATTACAAGTATGTTTGGCAACCACGAGAGCTAAACCGACAATCCTATTAAAAGGCCCCCTGTTTTTGATTACAGGGGGTTTTCGTTTTGGCTATTTATGATTTGTCTTGATTGCTGACAGGAGAGATGAGGACATGTGTCACTTCTCCTTGCTCTTCCACATCTAAAACAAAGGAACCATTACTATAACGATCATTCACTCTAAGACTGGAGATATCAAGTGGGATCGTTGCTCCCTTCTCCGTATCTATCTCAAGCGTTTCATGCACCTCGGCAGCAATCACAGCAACAATTCGGTGCGGGTTTTTCTTCAATTCTCTTAGCATGATAACACCGCGTTTCGCTCTTGTTGTTTTATCAAATTCAGAGAGGTTCATTCGTTTCACGGCACCTCTTTGTGTGACGAGAACAAGCACGTGGGTCTTCGGATCCATTATTTGTCCAGAGACAACCTCATCCCCATCCTTCAAGTTAATCCCTTTGACACCAGCCGCTCTTGGACCAACAATGCTCACATCTTCTTCACCAAACCATAGTCCATAACCATTTTTCGTTGCAATAAACAAATCTTGCTGTCCTGATGTGATGTGAACATCCACAAGCTCATCATCACCTTTTAAGTTTAATGCAACAAGGGGCTTAGAGTAACGTTGCGCTTTATATTGAAGCAACTCTGTTTTCTTTACCATACCACCTTTTGTAAAAAACACAAGATACGACGATTCATCAAATTCTCTAATTGGGATCGCTTTTTGAATCGATTCATCTCGATCAATTGAGATAATGTTCGTAATATGCTGCCCCATGTCTTTCCATCGTATATCTGGCAGTTGATGAACCGGACAGTAAATGTAACTCCCTTTATTCGTAAACAAAAGAAGAACATCTGTCGTATTCATTTCAAACTGATGAATGAGACGGTCTGTATCTTTCATGCCAAAGTCTTTACCGTTAGAAGCGGCATATGAACGCTGGCTTGTACGTTTGATATAACCATCCTTTGTTACGGTTACATACACATCTTCTGATGCAACCATCACTTCAAGATTAATCTTAATCTCTTCAATTTTCTCCTCAATAACAGATCGTCTCACATCCGCATAATTTTTTTTGAGCTTTTTCAAGCTGGTCGTAATGACCTTGAGTAGCTTTTTCTCATTGGCTAAAATCGCTTCAAGTTCTGCTATACGCACATCAAGCTCTCTTGCCTCTTCTCTTAATTGCGTAATATCTGTGTTCGTTAGACGATACAATTGGAGAGAAACAATTGCTTCTGATTGTGCTTCTGTAAAGTCGTATTTCTCCATCAAGTTATTTTTCGCATCACGTTTATCATTAGACGAACGGATCGTTGCAATGACTTCATCTAAAATGGAGAGTGCCTTAATTAAACCGTCTACAATGTGATGACGTTCCTTCGCCTTTCGAAGCTCGTAAGCTGAGCGGTTTGTTACCACTTCTTTTTGGTGGGCAATATATGCATCAAGTATTGTTGTGAGCGTCATTAAGGTTGGTCTTCGATTATGTATCGCTACCATATTAAAATTATATGGGATTTGCAAATCTGAATTTTTATATAAGAAATTTAAGACGCCGTTTGCATCTGCTTCTTTTTTCAGCTCTACAACAATTCGAAGTCCTGTACGATCTGTCTCATCTCGGACCTCTGAAATACCTTCTACTTTTCTTTCAATCCGAAACTCGTCCATTTTTTTGACGAGGTTGGCTTTATTGACTTCGTAAGGAATCTCTGTAATTACGATTTGCTGACGTCCGCCTCGAATGGTTTCAATCTCAGCTTTTCCGCGTATCATAATTTTTCCTTTACCCGTTTCATATGCCTTCTTAATGCCTTCAACACCTTGAATAATACCGCCTGTCGGGAAATCTGGCCCTTTAATGACGGTCATTAATTCTTCTACCGTACAATCTGGCTGTTCAATCCGTTTAATGACAGCGTCAATGACTTCACCGAGATGATGTGGAGGAATATCAGTGGCATAACCAGCTGAAATTCCTGTTGAGCCGTTCACCAAAAGGTTGGGAAACATCGCTGGTAATACAACTGGCTCTTTGCTAGTATCATCAAAGTTCGCAACAAATTCAACCGTTTCCTTGTCTAAGTCTTTGAGAAGCTCTGAAGCAATAGCTGAAAGTCGCGCTTCTGTATAACGCATAGCAGCAGGCGGATCTCCGTCAATACTTCCGTTGTTACCATGCATCTCAATCAGCACATTACGTACTTTCCATTCTTGGCTCATTCGCACCATGGCTTCATAAACAGACGAGTCACCATGCGGGTGATAGTTACCAATTACGTTACCGACTGTTTTCGCCGCTTTACGGAAGTTTTTATCTTGTGTATTCCCTTCCGCATACATCGCATATAAAATTCTTCGTTGTACGGGCTTTAGACCATCGCGCGCATCAGGAAGCGCACGGTCTTGAATAATATATTTACTATAGCGACCAAATCGGTCTCCAATTACTTCTTCTAACGGTAAATCGTGAAAGCGTTCTTGTTGTGCCATATTTATACCTCCTCAGCTAGCGACAAGTTTTCATTTTCAAGAATGTTGCTTTCCTCATCAAGTCCAAAGGCGACATTCTTTTCAATCCATTTTCGACGTGGCTCTACTTTATCACCCATAAGTGTTGTGACGCGGCGCTCTACTCGTGCAGCATCATCAATTTTCACTCTGACAAGTGTTCTGGATTCTGGATTCATTGTCGTTTCCCATAGCTGGTCGGCATTCATTTCACCTAATCCTTTATAACGCTGGATGGTGTAACCTTTTCCAACCTTCTTAAGCACGTCATCCATTTCTTCATCAGACCATGCATACTCAATGATTTCTTTTTTGCCTGTTCCTTTGCTGACTTTATATAATGGCGGAAGCGCAATAAATACTTTCCCATGCTCGATGAGCGGCTTCATATAACGATAAAAGAACGTTAATAGAAGTACTTGTATATGGGCTCCATCTGTATCAGCATCTGTCATGATGATAACTTTGTCATAATTGATGTCTTCTACATTAAAATCGACACCCACACCACCACCGATTGCATGGATAATTGTGTTGATCTCTTCATTTTTAAATATGTCAGCAAGCTTGGCCTTTTCTGTATTAATGACCTTCCCGCGCAGTGGCAACACCGCTTGGAACTTCCGGTCACGCCCTTGCTTTGCTGATCCACCTGCTGAGTCACCTTCTACTAAGTAAAGTTCATTCCTTGCAGGGTTTCTGGATTGGGCAGGCGTCAATTTTCCGCTTAACGTGGCTTCGGACTTTTTTCGTTTCTTGCCGCTTCTTGCTTCTTCTCTTGCTTTTCGTGCCGCTTCTCTTGCCTGCTGCGCTTTCATGGCCTTTTTCACAAGAAGAGTCGCCGTTTCCCGGTTTTCTTCAAGGAAATAAGCAAGTTTTTCAGAAATGACTGCATCAACCGCTGATCTCGCTTCACTTGTCCCAAGCTTTCCTTTTGTTTGTCCTTCAAATTGGAGCAGCTCTTCAGGAATTCTGACGGAAATAATGGCAGACAGTCCTTCTCGAATATCAGTGCCTTCTAAATTCTTGTCTTTTTCTTTTAACAGGGCTACTTTGCGCGCATATTCATTAAAGGCTCTTGTCATCGCTGTTTTTGCACCGGACTCGTGTGTACCACCGTCTTTTGTTCTGACGTTATTGACAAACGAGAGGATATTCTCTGAATATCCATCATTAAATTGAAAAGCAAAATCCACTTCAATGGACTGATGCTCTCCCTCAAAAGAGACCACTTCGCAAAGCACATCTTTTTCCTCATTTAAATAAGCAACGAATGCTTCAATTCCATTCTCATAATAAAAAGTTTCTTTTACATCATGTCTTTCATCTATAAGCTCAATTTTCAGTCCTTTAAGTAAAAAGGCTGATTCTCTCAAACGCTCAGATAATGTATCGAAATTATATGTTGTCGAGCTAAAGACCGTCGGATCTGGCTTAAAGTGAATCAATGTACCAGTTTTTTTCGTCTTTCCGATTTTTTCAAGTGATGTAACAGGCTTTCCGCCGTTTTCAAAGCGCTGATGATAAATAAAGCCATCACGTTCAATCGTCACAGTGAGCCATTCTGATAGTGCGTTTACAACAGAAGCCCCCACACCATGAAGTCCTCCACTTGTTTTATATCCGCCTTGACCAAATTTTCCACCTGCGTGCAGGACAGTTAAAATGATTTCAGGTGTTGGTTTTCCGAGCTTATGCATACCAGTTGGCATTCCTCGTCCTTTATCTTGAACTGATATGCTATTATCTTTATGTATTTTGACAATGATATGATCTCCATAGCCAGCGAGCACTTCATCGACAGAGTTGTCTACAATCTCATAGACAAGGTGATGCAGACCGCGTGTATCCGTTGATCCAATATACATACCAGGACGTTTACGGACAGCTTCAAGTCCTTCTAACACCTGAATAGAATCATCGTTATAATCTACTTGTTGTTTTTTAACCAAATGCTTAATCCCCTTTCACTACCAAACATAACCGGCTAATCATCAAATGATTCTTTAGATTTTCATGATGATCATGCTGCTCATTACAGTTCATTTTAATAAGCTGCATCATCACCATGCGTGTGCTTCATCTAATACATGCTCTTCTGCATGCGGATGAAAAATCCCTTTGTTCAGCAACCTGAACTAGATGTCCATTATAAACAAGACTGTTTCATAAGCCAAATACAATCAAATGCTGTTTTTTATAAAAGAACAGATGTTCTAATGTTATTTGATCGCTCCTTTTCTCTATGTGCAAGATCAACGGTATGTCCCTGTCGCCTTATTTTATCGCTTTCTTCAAGAATCGCAAATATATTTCTTATACAACAAAGCAAAAATCCTTGAAAAACCAAGGATTTTTGACGAATTAATGAGTTTTTGTCATTGCATGTGCAACCTTGATGCATAAATCCATGATGGCAATCTTTCCATTTTCCTCAATCAGCCTTTTTGCTTCTTCGTGATATATTCCTTGCTGTGCCCAAAAAACGGGTGCATCGATTTCAATAAATTCTTCTGCGACCTGTGGCAAATATTCTGAACGCCTAAAGACATTCACGATATCAACTGGCTCCTTTATTTCTTTTAACGAGGCAACCGCTTTTACACCAAGTGCTTGATCAATCGTTGGATTGACCGGGATGATTTCATAACCAGCATCCTGCATTGCTTTTGAGACCATATAAGAAGTGCGGTGCGGCTGATCTGATAAACCGACAACAGCAATTCGTCTGCTGCTGTTTAAAATACGACCAATTTCATGTTTGTTAGGATAATTCATCCAGTCACTCCTTTTCTTCTATTTTAGCGAATTTTCTTCTTAAAAACAAAGCTGAAATCATTGCCTTGTATTTTTTCAAAAAAAGATCCCCATGTTTTTCTTAAGAACATGTTAAAATGTAAGACAAGAGGGAGAAATATAAAGGAGTAATGCAGATGTTAATTGCTTTGATGTTTATTTTGGCTTATCTTCTCGGCAGTATTCCATCCGGTCTCATTGTCGGGAAAGCTGCAAAGGGAATTGATATCCGAGAACATGGCAGCGGGAACTTAGGTGCAACGAATGCATTTCGTACACTTGGGGTGAAAGCAGGCTCTATCGTCATTACAGCCGATATTTTAAAGGGCACACTTGCTTCAGCATTACCGTTTTTCATGCATCTAGATATCCATCCCTTATTAGCAGGAGTGACTGCTGTCCTTGGTCACAGCTTTCCTGTATTTGCAAAATTTAAAGGAGGAAAAGCAGTTGCTACGTCAGGCGGCGTGTTGCTATTTTATGCCCCAGTTCTATTTATTACGATGATCGCTGCTTTTTTCTTATTTTTATACATGACTAAATATGTTTCGTTATCATCTATCCTGACTGGGATTTATACATTCATTTACAGTATTTTCACTAAAGATCTGTTCTTAATTATTGTTGTTGCCGTTCTTGCTGGCTTTGTAATCTACAGACACATCGCCAACCTCAAGCGAATTATCAATAAAACTGAACCGAAAATTAAATGGCTCTAAGCCGTTTGAATGGCATGAATACGTGGTACAACTACAGGAAAAGGAAAAGGAAAAGCTGTTTTTTGCATCCTGCATTTTTGGAAAACGGCATCACTTCAAAAAGGGGCGATCACATTGAAATTAACGATGAAAGATGATGCACTGAAATGGTACAAAGATGAGCTAAATTTAGAAAAAGGTGATCATGTTCGCTTTTTTGTGAGATATGGCGGTTGCAGTAATGTACAAAAAGGCTTTTCTCTTGGCGTTGCAAAAGATGAACCTCAAAATGCCGGCGCAGTTTTTGAAATAGAAGGCATCACTTTCTTTATTGAGGAAAGTGATATTTGGTATTTTGACAACCATGATCTGCATATTGATTACAACGAGTCAGTAAAAGAACCAGAGTTTCATTATGAATAACAAAAGATACCTCATCCCTCGGGTATCTTTTTTGTTTTATACGTCTATATGCAGTCCATACGCCTGAATGTGTCCTAAGGAACGCTCTTTTTTCAGTATTCTTATTTGAACATCTCCAATAAGATCAAAGTGAGGGTAGCCATCTCGGACATGAATCCATTCTTTTTTTAATCCATGCCTTTCTCCCCACTCAATTAATTGCTTCATATCCTGACAGGCCGCCTTTGTCACAGTATTAGCATTTGGAAAACGGTCATCTAGCCAATAATGCGTAAGAAAGGCGATTTCACCCCTTTGAACAGCCGATTTCCATGCGTTCAAGTCTTTTCGTTTTATACCAAATGCCATGAATTAAGCCTGCTTCTTCGACTGTTCGTATACTTTATGCCATGCCGGAAATGCTTTTCTGAATTGAATAGGTCTAAAAGTTTCTTTATCAACACAAATATGGGAGGTTATACCTGTGATGGCCGTTTGTCCATCAGGTTTTTGAATTTCATAGCCATACACGATTTTCACGCCATTGTACTCTTCAATCCACGTATGTACTGTAGCTGTTTCACCATAGAGCAATGGTTTTTTATATTGAACCTGAAGATCTATCACAGGTGCAAGCACACCATCTGCCTCTAGTTGTGCATAAGAAAATCCAAGTTCTTTAATCAACGCTGTTCTGCCGACTTCCATCCAGACTAAGTAATTGGCATGATAGACGATACCCATTTGATCTGTTTCTGCGTACCGGACTTCTATTTCTTTTTTAGATACATACACGTTTTCATCGCTCTCCTATCGAAACGTAAGTTCTCTGCCATTTTACCACACTCCAAAAAATTCTTCTAAAAAGAGGCAATAAAATAAACCAGGAATTCCTGGTTTATTCAGTAAAGCCATGTTTCCTTGCCGCCTCTTCTTCCTTTATCTCATTACGCATTGCTTCAATACTTGCTTGGCGGTTTTCATTTTTTTGCTTAATTATCTTTTGGTCTTCTTCTGTTGAAAAAGCCATGGCTGCTTCAGATTCATCAATATTTTTGAGACTGTTCTCGATCATATCTTGCAGCTTCTCAACATTGTCAGAACGGTCATCTGGATGAGATTTATATGATGTATCACTCATTTCTATTCCTCCTGTTATTCCCCTTTTGTTTGTATCACATCAGGCTGTTCATTCGATTTATTATGCATCTTTTTGCCTTTATTGCGCTTATACGCCACTGGTTTTGTCCCTAAATGGTCCGGTGTAAATTGTGCCTGTTTATCATGCTCTCTACCCATCATTCACCCCTCCTCTATTTTAGGATGAACGAAATGAGGCAAACTTATCACTTATTTCTGTCTAAAACGTTCTTCCAACTTTTCTTCAAGCTGGTTTAAAAATTCCTTATTGCTTAGTAATTCTTTTTTATTTTCAAGCACTAGCTCTTCAAATGTACGTCTCTTTCTTCTTTTCATACCGCTCACCTCCATTGTTTTAATTACATCTTTGCCAAAAAATTTAGAAAATAAGCAACAGAGCTGAGTCATGACAGACCCAGCTCTGCTTTTATTTCTTTTTTTGACAGCATTTGATGCTTCACAGACATGATACGTCCTTTTTCATCTAATATGTATGTTGTTGGATACGATAGCACCTGATACCTCGCTTGAATGCCTTTTTGGTCCAGTAAAATAGGAAAGCTCAGTTTTAATTCATCTCTGAATGCTGCGACATGTTCCACACTCTTTTCAGTCGTGGTCAAATTCACCGCTAGTACTTCGATTTGATCATTCTCACTTCTGATCGCATCTAGATCTGGCATTTCCGTTCTGCATGGTTTACACCATGTGGCCCAAAAATTGATAAGTACCTTTTTCCCGCGATAATCAGACAACGATACTGTTTTACCATCAAGTGTCTCTAATTCAAAATCAGGGGCTTGATCCCCTTTTTCCAGACCAATTGCTGGCTCTTTCTCTCCAAATAAATTCCACGCAAGTAAACCAATCAACACAAGTAAAACAGCGCTTGCCATCACTTTTTTCCACATGATTGATCCTCCACTATTTTAAAAAAGAAGAGAAAGCTTTCGAGTGCCTTCTCTTCTTTCGTTTCATGATTTGTTTGCCAATTTTTCGCGCAGTACCATTTGAAGGATACCACCATGGCGATAGTAGTCGATTTCTACTTCACTGTCAAAGCGTACAATGACTTCAAAAGTTTTTACATTGCCATCTGCATCAATTGCTCTCACAGTGACCAAATCACGCGGACGAACTGTTTCGTCCACATCTACTTCAAATGTTTCCGTTCCTGTTAGTCCGTAAGTGTCTGCACTTTCCCCATCTTTAAACTGTAAAGGAAGTACACCCATGAACACAAGGTTACTTCTATGAATACGTTCAAAGCTTTCAGCAAGAACAAATTTAATACCGAGAAGTTTTGTTCCTTTTGCAGCCCAGTCACGTGAAGAACCCATTCCATAATCTTTACCTGCTAGGATCGCTAGACCCGTTCCATCTTCTTTGTAACGCATGCATGCATCATAGATTGATGTCACTTCACCAGTTGGCCAATAAGTTGTATATCCGCCCTCAGTTCCTGGTGCAATTTGGTTCTTGATACGGATGTTTGCAAATGTACCTCTCATCATGACATGATGGTTGCCACGGCGAGATCCGTATGAGTTAAAGTCTCTAGGCGAAACGCCTCTTTCTTGCAAGTATTTCCCTGCAGGTGTATCCTTACCAATTGCTCCAGCAGGAGAAATATGGTCAGTTGTCACAGAATCGCCGAACTTAGCAACGACGCGCAAGCCTTTAAGCGGTTCAACTTTACCAGGCTCAACGGATAGGTTTTCAAAGAATGGCGGATTCGCAATATATGTTGAGTCTTCATCCCATTTATAGAGAGCATCATCTGTTGTTTTAATTTCATTCCAACGCTCATTGCTGTCAAAAACAGTTTCATATTCTGAACGGAAAAGTTCAGGTGTAACTGTGCTCTTCACCACACTGTTGATTTCATCCATTGTCGGCCAAATGTCATTGAAATACACATTTTCACCGTTTTTATCAACACCGATAGGGTCTTTCGTTAAATCAATATCAACTGTACCAGCAAGTGCATAAGCCACAACTAATGGTGGAGATGCTAGGTAGTTACCTTTGACAAGCGGATGGATACGACCTTCAAAGTTACGGTTTCCTGATAAAACAGACGTGATAAGCAGATCATTTTCTGCCACAGCCTCTTCGATTTCTTTTTCAAGTGGACCAGAGTTCCCAATACATGTCGTACAGCCATAACCTACAATATTAAAACCGAGATTTTTCAGATATGGAAGAAGGCCTGAATTCTTAAGATATCCTGTGACGACCTTAGAACCTGGCGCAAGTGATGTTTTCACGTAATTTGGCACTTTCATGCCAAGTTCACTTGCTTTTTTCGCAACAAGACCTGCACCGACTAACACGTATGGGTTAGACGTATTTGTACAGCTAGTGATTGCTGCAATCGCAATTGCTCCCGTCTTCATGACAGCTTTTTCACCGTTTTGAAGATTGAACTCGATTTGTTTATCTAACTCTGATTTGTCTAAACCAAACCCTTGGTTACCTGCTGGACTGACAAGTTGTTTATGGAATGTATCTTTCATTTTAGAAAGTGGAATCAAATCCTGTGGACGTTTTGGTCCAGACAAGTTTGACTCAATTTTAGAAAGGTCAATTTCCACGATGTCAGTAAAAATTGGTTCTTCCGCATCTGGTGTATAGAATAGTCCGTTTGCGCGCGAATATTCTTCAACGATATTAATTTGCTCTTCATCACGACCAGTTAGACGCAGGTATGCAAGTGCTTCAGCATCTACCGGGAAGAAACCGCAAGTAGCACCATATTCAGGAGCCATGTTTGCAATTGTTGCACGATCAGCTAATGGCAACTGTGCTACACCTGGTCCAAAGAATTCAACAAACTTGTTTACTACACCTTTTTCACGCAATACTTGTGTTACTTTTAGCGCTAAGTCAGTTGCTGTTGTTCCATTTGGAAGTTCGCCGACTAGTTTTGCACCAATTACTTCAGGCACTGGGAAGTAAGAAGGCTGACCGAGCATACCAGCTTCAGCTTCAATACCGCCAACGCCCCAGCCAAGAACGCCAATACCGTTGATCATTGTTGTATGAGAGTCAGTCCCAACCAGTGTGTCTGGGTATGTGATGATCTCACCATCTTCTTCAACCGCATGAACAACACTTGCAAGATACTCTAAGTTAACTTGGTGAACAATACCTGTTGCAGGCGGAACAGCTTGATAGTTATTAAACGCTTTCTTTGCCCAGCTAAGGAAGTTATAACGCTCTGCATTACGTTCAAATTCCAAATCCATGTTAAAGTTTAATGCGTCTTCAGTTCCAGCTTTATCGACTTGTACAGAGTGGTCAATGACAAGGTCAACTGGAATTTCAGGGTTAATTTTATCTGGATCTCCACCGACATCAGCCATTGCTTTTCTTAAAGAAGCAAGGTCAACGACGGCTGGTACACCCGTGAAATCTTGTAAAATAACACGTGATGGTTTAAATGGAACATCAATATCTTTTACCTCGGCAGTTCCCCATTTTGCCAAGTTTTCAACGTGCTCCTTTTTGATCACTTTACCGTCTACTTGGCGAAGCACTGATTCTAACAGCACCTTAATGGAATAAGGCAATTTAGAAACATTTCCAATTCCTTGTTTTTCAAGTGCTTCTAACGAATAATAGTGATAAGTCTTCCCATTTGTCGAAAACGTTTTTCTAGATTGAAAAGCGTCTTGTTTAGCGACTTGCTGCTGTTTCGACATGTCCAAAATCCCCCTTTTGATGATCAAGATCAATTCAATTCTCAGAAAAATCGTCGTATTTCACCACAATTTTCTCACAATTTCATCTTAAAACAATTTCATACATAAGTAAATAACAATGCTTTTATTAAATTCAATAAGTTTATCTTATCATAAGGAATATGAATACTCTCTTCATAAACCAAGGTGCTCAGGATCATACTACAAGTAAGGAGATAATAATGACAAAACGAAAAGCCAAGGAAAAGGTGCAGGTTCTATCGAAAATGATCAGCTCGTTTTAACAGAAGAACAAAGGCAAAACAATAAAAAACGTAAAAAAAATCAATAGGAAAGGAGTATCATCTTGACAAATAAAAAACCAGGTAAAGACATCCGTCAAAACTCCCCAAAGGAGCATCATAGCGGGCAGCCAGAACCATTATCTGGCAGTAAAAAAGTAAAAAATCGTAACCACTCAAGACAAAAGCATAACACGCATCATGATATGTAAACATTTCTCCTCATCCCATTACCAAGCGGAATGTTTTAGGTCTTTCACACATTTCAGTTGTCATCATATGATTGAATATGAGATGTGATGGAGGAGTGTTTATGGATAATAAAAAGCAATCGAATTCCTCTGATTTTATTGAGATAGATGATTGGCTCAATTTATTAATGGACGATCCATTTGCTTGGTATGATGAACAGCTTCCAATTGATCTTTATGAAACAAGCTGTGAATATATTATTGAAATGGATTTATCTTCCTTGTCAATCAATAAATTAAAGCTGACTTTTGCTGGTCATGAACTCATTTTAGCCTATGCTGCTCATCAGACAAATAACGAGGAGGAACATCTCATCGAAAAGAGCATGATGCTCCCCTTTTACTTGAATGATAAAGAAATTGACACAGATTATGAAAACCAGATTTTTTCGATCAAAATTAAAAAATATACTGTTCAACAAGAAGGCATATTTTCCTTTCAAATGACTCACTTCAATCAATAAAAGCCCACCTTAATTGCGGTGGGCTCTTTCCCGTACGTTTCAAGTCAATACCTTGCGAACTACCATGGCCAAATAGTAGAGTCGCTATATGATAACGTATTCTTTTTCTATTGAATTGTTTGGGTTATTCTAGTAAATGGGCATCTATCAAGGAAAAAGAGGCGTTTATAGCAAAGACCTTTATACATTTTTGTTATTTTCTTCTATCATCTATTCATGTAAAATAAGATAGAGATAAGGGGTATAAGGAGTGAGAACATGCTAAGCGGCTGGTTTTTGTGGTTTATTTTATTTTGGGGTACCATCATGATTGGATTACTAGCAGTCGGTGGCTTTTTTATGTTTCGCAAATTTTTAAAACGATTGCCAAAAGAAGACGGTAAATCAGAGCTTGATTGGCAGGATGAATATATTCAAAAGAGCCTTCATTTATGGCGAGATGAGGACAAACAGCTTTTAAATGAACTAGTATTACCCGTTCCAGAGCTATTTAGGGATGTCGCTAAAGAAAAAATCGCTGGAAAAATTGGAGAACTAGCATTAAAAGAACAGGCTGCCAGCATTAACTTAGATTTAATCATTAGAGGGTATATTATGGCTACACCAAAACGCGATCATAAGTTTTTGCTGAAATGTCTTCAAGAGAAAAACATCGATTATACACCTTATAAATCTTTATTAAAATAACCTCCTTATTTAAAAGGAGGTTTAATTCACTTGAATCTGTTGTGGATCTAATTTTTTAGACAGCTTTCTGAAGGATAAATACATTGCCACCCGCCACGGTACAATCATACCAAAGGCAAGTATCCAAAACATCCCGCTTAATGAACCATAATCAATTGAAGAGCTTAGTATCGTTTTCATGCCGATACGAAGAATGAGAAGTCCAATCAAGATGAAAACGAATGCTTTTGACCGCTTCAAGTAAATTTCATTGTCTCTAATTTCAAATTTTGATGTTTTAATTAAAAAGATCGAGAAAAACATCCCCACTGTAATCGCCTCAAGAAATTCAGCCCCAGTCACGCGAAACATAGGAACAAAAAACATAAGTGCGCCAGTGCTCATAAAAATAGGAGGTAATATAATTTTTTTCGCAGTTGCAGGTTTTGCAGATGATTTAATGCGAATAAACATCACAACCACAGCCATACATACCGCAATGATAGAAGAGATCACGATCATCATATCTAATCATTCCTTTATTCTTTAAGGTCAGCCTATGTATAATATACTCCAATTGATGAAAAAAAACCATTCGCAGCCATTGCAGAAAACGATCTCAAAAGCCTGTAAATCCACCAAACAAAGTCGAGAACATAATGATGATCCATGTAAGAAGGTCAAAAAACAGTAAAATTCCCACCACAATCATCATCATACCGCCAATTCTCATGATAAGCTGCTGACGCTTTCTCATCCAAGCCAGCTTCGTGATGAAAAATGATAGAACAAAAAACGGAATGGCAAAGCCTAATACATAAGCGATCATATACGTAACAGCAGACTGTGGATGGTTACTGGCAAGGGTAATGACCGCAGATAAAATGGGACCTGTGCAAGGTGTCCATCCAGCAGCAAATCCCATCCCTATGAGAATCGAACCAAAAAACCCGGCAGGACGATTTTGGAAATGCAACCTTTTCTCCCCCATAAGAAAAGAAGGCTGGAACACACCAAGAATCATAAAACCAAAGAAAATAATCAAAATGGCGCCAATTTGACGAATCGCCTGATGATATTCAATAAAAAACGAACCGACGAACGAAGTCCCAAAGCCAATTGCAATAAAAATAATAGAGAAACCAATCAAAAAGAAAAGTGTATGAAGCAAACTCCTTCTTCTCAACATGACCCTTTCTGACTTCAATTCATCTATACTCACACCAGTGATATATGATAAAAAGGCTGGATAGAGCGGCAGGCAGCACGGTGAAATAAAAGAAAGAAAGCCTGCTCCAAAAGCTAAAAAATAATTAAGATCTGACAAAAGAACCCCCTCCTTCTTACACTATACAATAAGAGATGACAAAATCATTTCATTTTTTTTACATCATCTCAATATAGATGGTTTATTCTATTAAAACCTTATATAATTTAATTTGTCATCGAGATTATGAATCCTTTAAATTTGAAAATAAACCTTATAATGGATATAATAGAACCGATTCTTTTTATCAAGATTTGCATGAAAGGAACATGACTTTGGTAAAAACATCATTATTGACTCAAATCGAAGAAAAAAGAGAAGAGCTGTTAAAAGTTGTCTTGCATAATGGGATGACCTCTACAGTGACCATTGAACATAGCCAGCAGCTAGATCATCTCCTTTTACAATATCAACGACACTTACATTCAAACTCAACCAATTAATTATATCTTATGATATAAACCTTGCATGGATTTTTAGAAAAATTGATATGTATGACAATAAACGAAACAAAAGCCCCTAAATCGGGGTTTTTTGTTTTACCGCTTCTATTCATCTTGAGCCTAGATATATCTCCATAATAAAAACCACCTTCCCTGCTTTCATTCATGCAAGTTCAGTGGTTTTAAGCTGCTGATGAAGGTGACTTAAATAAAGTCCAGACAAAGCTTGTCCATCCAATATTACCATGTTCCATCTATGATCATAATATCGTACATATTATTTCGCTTGGTTGTTCATGGCTTTCATCATTTGATTGATTTTCTTTTGGGACGGTTTCATGCCCATTTGCATCATCATCATTCGAAGCATTTGTTCATTAATTGGTGGATTCTTTTTTAAGTAGCTCATCATATACTTACGAGCAATAAAGAATCCGAGTGCAACTCCTGCAAGCAGTGCAACAACGCCTACAAGGATGACAACCCATAAATCCATAATTCTTCCTCCTTCATGTTGTCTCGTATAAAGTGTACTAAACAAAAGGCTATTATACAACATTTCACGTTCAAATTTATTTTTTTAAACAAAATTCCTCACTTTTACAGGATTCAGCCACCCATGCTTCTTTGATCCAAAATCCATTGCTAGGAAGCATGGACTAATTTTTCTTAGTACCTCAAAAAACACAGTTTCCGCCTCATAACTACCTGTAGCGGACATTTGTATATAACGATCTTTTAAAATGAAAGCAGCTGTTCCTTTCCCATCTGGTAATGAGGCACTGTAAATAGAACCAATTTGGGTATAGTGAATGTCGGTTAAATTATTCATCAATCGTTGGTGCATATGAAAAGCAGGGATTCGTTTCGTCACATAATCCACTTGCTTCACAAGCAACACTAATTCGTCTTCACTGCGATTTGTCCAGTGCAACGACTCAAACAAATGAAACAGGATGGACTCTCTACCAAAATAATGATTGGCGAATTCCTCCTCAATCCAATAAATATAATAATGACGTTCCATGTCTATCCCTTCCTTTCACATTTCGTCAATCTCGTTTATTGCTTGTATTATACAAAAATGTGAAAGAAAGAATTGTCTATATATGAAGCAAGAAGAAACTAGTTTTGTCAAAAAAGCAAGAAAAAAGAAAAAAGTTTGCAGAGCTTATGTAAATTACTCTGCAAACATAGGGCAAAAAAGCATGATACTTGAATATCTATTATTTATTGAGCTTTGCTTTTACACGGCTCACGACATTGCTCACAGTAAATCCGTATTTCTCCATAATCGTTTCACCTGGAGCAGAAGCGCCAAATTTGTCAATCGCAATAACATCACCGTCAAGACCAGTATAACGTTCCCAGCCTAGTGAAGCACCCATTTCAATGGCAATTCTTGCTCTAACGGCTGTAGGAAGAACAGACTCTTTATACGCATCAGATTGTTGATCGAAACGATCCCATGAAGGAAGGCTGACAACTGAAACGCGGATGCCCTCTTTTTCAAGCGCCTTTTGCGCTTCAATCGCTAAACCTACTTCAGATCCTGAAGCAAGTAGAAGCGCTTCTGGTTGTGCATCAGCTGCTTCAACCACCACGTATCCACCTTTTTTGACACCCTCGTATGCTTTTTCTGGTGCTTGATCAATCGTTGGAAGATTTTGACGCGTAAGTACTAGAGCTGTCGGTTTATCCGTTGATGATACAGCAAGTTTCCACGCTGCAGCTGTTTCATTTCCATCTGCAGGACGAATCACAGAAAGGTTTGGCATCGCACGAAGTGAAGCAAGCTGCTCAACGGGCTCATGCGTTGGACCATCTTCTCCGACTGCAATACTATCGTGAGTAAATACATATGTGACAGGAAGTCCCATTAATGCTGCTAGACGAATAGCTGGTCTTAAGTAATCAGAGAAGACAAAGAACGTACCGCCGAATACACGAAGTCCGCCGTGAAGTGCCATACCGTTTAAGGCTGCACCCATTGCAAATTCTCTGACACCAAACCAAATATTTCTTCCAGCATAGTTATCTTTGCTGAAGTCGTCAGTATTTTTAATGGTTGTCTTATTTGATCCAGCTAGATCAGCAGAACCGCCAATAAAGAAAGGTACTTGCTTCGCAATGCCATTTAATACTTCACCAGAAGATGCACGAGAGGCAAGGCTTGAACCTGCTTCATAAACAGGAATTTCTTGATCCCAGTTTTCAGGCAATTTCCCTTCAATCGCAAGCTTTAGCTGAGCAGCTAGCTCTGGATATTCTTTTTCATATGCCTCAAATAATTCGTTCCACGCTGCTTCTTTTTTCTGACCAGCTTCTTTTACTACTGTCTGGAAATGTTCGTACACTTCAGAAGGTACATGGAAATCTTCTTCAAATGTCCAAGAATAAGCTTCCTTCGTTAGCTTCGCTTCCTCACTACCAAGCGGTGCACCATGAACTCCTGACGTTCCAGCGCGGTTTGGAGATCCGAAACCGATTGTCGTTTTCACTTCAATCAATGTAGGTTTGTCCGTACTTTGTTTTGCTTTTTCAATGGCTGCTGTAATCTCTTCAATGTTGTTTCCATCTTTCACGTAGAGGACTTCCCAATTCATTGCTTCAAATCGGTTCTTCACATTTTCAGAGAATGAACGATCTAAATTCCCATCTAAGGAAATATCGTTTGAATCATATAGTACAATCAAACGACCCAAGCCTAAATGACCAGCAAGAGAAGCAGCTTCAGAGGAAATCCCCTCCATTAAGTCACCGTCTCCACAAATGCTGTATGTATAGTGGTCCACAACGTTAAAGTGATCTTTGTTATAGGTTTCAGCAAGGTGTCTTTCTGCAAGTGCCATTCCGACAGCCATTGCAATCCCTTGTCCTAATGGGCCTGTTGTTGCATCTACACCTTCAGTATGTCCATATTCAGGATGACCAGGTGTTTTGCTTCCCCATTGACGGAATTGTTTTAGATCATCAATGCTAAGGTTGTATCCGCTTAAATGAAGCATGCTATATAGCAGCATAGAACCATGGCCAGCAGATAATACAAAACGGTCTCTATTAAACCAATTCGGGTTTTGCGGACTTACGTTTAAGTGGTTTGTCCATAAAGCATAAGCCATAGGAGCAGCACCCATCGGCATTCCAGGGTGACCAGAATTCGCTTTTTCAATTGCGTCTATGGAGAGAGTGCGTATTGTTGCAATAGATTTCATTTCAATCGTTTCCATATAAATCCCCTTCCGTATCTTGTGTACACCATTATCATAAATCTACTGCCCTTTTTTCACAACTATTTCACGTTGAAAAATGAAGGAAATTGTCACAATTAGTTTATCGATCACTTAAAAACTTATACAAATATAAAAAGATGAGAATGTTTTTCTCATCTTATCAAAAAACAAGAAATCATTGCCTATTAATGGAGATTCTGATTTCTTTCTTTTTTTAATTTTTCAGGTGTGACATCGTTTCCTTCTGGGTCAACGATTTTCACGGTTTTGAGTGTATTTTTCATAGAAGAACGAAAAGCTTTTAAATATTCTTCTCTTAATTGCTTTTGTTCTGTTTTTTCATCTTCTGATAAACCGGTCTCTTTCGACTTTTTTGAAAGCTCATTAATCCTTGCAAGCTGTTCTTTAGAAATCATATTAAACTCCTTTAAAACATTTTCTCTACATACTACTAAATATCTTTCTTTTTTACAACAAAACACACTTTAAGTTGAAAGACCCTTTTCATATTCTTGATACCTTCGATGCACCGTTGCCTTTGAAATATCAAAACCGAGCCCTTGAAGAGTGGCGGCAATTTCGGCGAAAGTCATTTTATTTTTTCTTAATCGAACAATTTCTGATATCGGAACTTCAATACGTTCACGCCCAGGCGCTTGTTCGCGGTGTTTCAAATTAAGCGCGGGTTGGTATCCGCGTTCAACAGCTCTTTTCATTCCCCGCTTAATTTTCAGGTTATGAATTTTTCGTTGATATTCTTCAACAATTCCTACAATTTCAATGACCATTTCATCCGCTTCTGAAAGCTCAAGTTCTCCTCTATGCAAGGCGCTATATACCTTTACTTTCTCTTTAAATAGACAATGAAGAAGCGCAATTTTTGCTTGTCCTCTTCCTAGGCGTGTCTCATCTTGAATTAAAACGGCATCTATTGACTGCTCTTTAATCGTTGCAAGCATATCAAAAACACCATCACGGTCTAGATCATATCCGCTTGCTTTCTCTTTAATGACTTTGACGACATTCATTTGATGCATAGCAGCTAACGCTAGAAGTTCTTCTTCTTGTCTCATGAGTGAGGTTTCTTGTTCTTCTTTAACGGTACTCACTCTCGCATAAATCAGTGCGTTCATGTCTTCAATCGACCTTTCTATTGTACTGTTGCAAGTTCGTATACGGCAGGATGCTCTTTTTTGACAGGTATCACAAGGATTTCTCCTGGCTGAATGTCAGTTGAAGCAAGATTGTTGTGTTCAGTTACCCAGTCAATAAACGCATTTTTATCGATTGATTTGCTGTCGTTTACTTGATCGGCAATGCCCCAAAGAGTATCACCTGATTGAACTTCTATTTTAACATATTGATTTGTATCATTATGGCTTGTGACTGCAATAAGTGAGAGAAATATGCCCACGATAAACGAGAATAGCCCAACAAAAATAATAGATTCTTTTAAACTCATCATTTCATCTCTCCTAACAGAATGTGCGTTCGCTCTGATTGTCACTTATTATAGATGCGAACAAACGTTTCTGTCAATCGTTTTTTCGAACCTATGTTTGTACTGTTAGGAAAAACATGCTATAATTTCTTTAAAATTGACGTTTTGAGGTGCAAAAGATGACGAAGCTATCAAAAAGACAACTCGATATCCTGAAATTCATCAAAGAAGAAGTAAAAAGCAAGGGTTATCCTCCATCTGTTCGCGAGATAGGTGAAGCTGTCGGTCTAGCATCTAGTTCAACGGTCCATGGACATTTAGCTAGATTAGAAACAAAAGGTTTCATTAGAAGAGATCCTACTAAACCTAGAGCAATTGAAGTACTAGATGAAGAGGAAATGAATATTCCAAAGAGTGCTGTAATGAATGTTCCTATTATCGGAAAAGTAACAGCGGGCCTGCCCATCACTGCTGTTGAGAATGTAGAAGAATACTTTCCTCTTCCTGAGACATTTGCAGCTCCAGATGAACAAGTATTTATGCTTGAAATTATGGGAGAAAGTATGATTGATGCTGGGATTTTAGACAAGGACTATGTCATTGTGCGCCAGCAAAGTACAGCCAATAATGGAGACATTGTAGTAGCCATGACAGAAGAAGATGAAGCAACTGTCAAACGCTTTTACAAAGAAGACACGCACTTTAGATTACAACCAGAGAACCCGTCTATGGAACCAATTATATTACAGAATGTCAGAATACTAGGAAAAGTAATTGGAGTATTTAGAAATATTCATTAAAAAAAGCCGGCATTTCATTGAACTGACTTAGTCATCTGAGACAAGAATAAAACACCTTTTTAGGCTACCAAAACATCGAATTCTATCGGTGTATGGTAGCCTCATTTGTTTGGATCCGTTCTTCATTGTGATATCTCATTAAACGTGTCTACACGTTTATTCACTTCGCCAAAGGTGTTTTATAGAGATTCATAAATGTAGGTCAGTCTAATTAACTGTTGATGAGAACTGGCTTTTTCTTTTTTTATGAACAAGAATAAGCGAGAATACTTGAGCTAGGGAAAGAACCAAATGTAAAGTTCGGCCATATAAAACCAGTTGTACGACCAAATGGCTGTGAAGAAAGAACATACATTAAAAACACCTGACCATTTCGAAGGAACACAATGGTCCATCGTCTATTACATCCAGCAGCAAATTGAACCGTTTGCTGCCCACCGCTTACACTTTGTTGTGAAATGAGTGGCTGCATACTTTGAGGCTGTGAGACCGCTTGTTGATACTGCGCAAGAATATTCTGTGAGGGAGCTGGCGGAGGTGACTGTCCTCCCAGACCTTGCCCTGCACCAATACCTCCTCCTCCAATTGGTAAGACAGGAAACCCTCCTACTTGAGGTATGGGTAACGAAGGCAACCCAAGAACCTGTCTGTCAGATGCGTATCCATTCCATAAACTGTGATACGGATTATACATTCTTAACACCACTTTCTTAGACATTCATCACGACAGTATATGTGATAAACCAAAAGCGTGCTAATGGTCAAAACAAAAATCTTTTCAAAAGATGTTTTATTCTACTTTAGAACGGTTAAATACGAAGTAAGAATAAAAAATGAAAACTTTCTCTCTTTCTTATACGTTATATAGATAGAAAGAAAAATGAAAAAAACATTTAGATTTAATACTTGTCATATCACTGTAATTATTGTAACATTTGTAACATAAGAAGTTTTCATTCGAAAAGGAGGCAACCGCCTTGAAAAAATTATTTGTCTTTTTAACTGCTGTTATGCTGATGATCTCTTTACAAACAACTACACTGGCCGCTTCCAAAAAACCAGCCGATTTGACGAATAAAGAAGCGTTACATATTGCACTTAATGCAAGGGAACACTTTTGGAGTGCTATGTCAGGTTACAAAATCACTGAACATCCGGACTATACATTAAAAACATTTACTTATAAAGGCATGACTTACAACTACCTTTCTAAAACATTTGATACAAAGAAAAAACTAAACAGCTACTTATCACAAGTTTTCACCAAAAAAGCCATCACTCACGGTTTAAGTGACTATCAGTTCATTGTTCATCAAGGTAAAATGGCTGTTCCAGTCGGTGATGGTGACAACTTGCTAAACTGGGATAAAGCAACTCCTAAACTTGTATCTAAGAAAAACACAATTCGCACATATGAATTCACAGTACCGACTCTTGATGGACGCAAAGTAAAACGCACTGTTACTTATGAAAAAGTACAAAAACACTGGAAAGTAACAAAGATTGATGCTGTGATATAAAAAGCAGACCTTCTAAGAGGTCTGTTTTTTTTATATTGGTGAGCGATAAAGTACGAAATTCATAAAAAGGATGTTCAAACTGAACAGTTATTTGAACGCTTTTAATTCATGAAATCGTCGTTCAATACCAATTAAATGATGTGATGATATGAGAGCGAAGATTTGATGAGCAATCTAATAAATCAATGTCTAAATGCTACTTTTTGTGCACACTGTATGGAGTTGCGGTAACTGCTGTGAGTGCCGCAAATAATTACGTCTCGCCAGTTTGATGTTCTTTCAAGTAAACGAGTAGAAGATATCACCTTTCCGTCAGATGTCACCCTGTCATAATCAGACGTAGATGTGACGTGTGCAAATGAAATGAGAGAATTACAAAATATGTCATTTTTAAATTAGGTGTTTTGCATCTTTTCACCAGTCAATTATTTCACTATGAAACCATCAAAAAAACCGTCACACTTCTCAATTGACGGTTTTTCCCCTTCTTGTTAGCTCCATACATCTTTTACATATCTATATTCATTCGTAAGAGATGTCAGCCAATTTTCAGCTTCTTCTTTTGAACACTGCTTCACAGTTTGGTAAATCTCTATAATCGTGTTTTCTACATCAGGAGCCATGACTTTTCCATCCCCGCAAATGTACATATATCCACCTTGATCAAGTAAATGAATGAGCATTTCTCCATCTTCTTTGATCAAATCCTGAACATACACTTTATGGTCCTCGTAACGAGAGTAAGCCCGGTGGATGCTGACAGCTCCTTTTTGTTCTGCGAGCTGCAGTTCTTCATCATACAGAGCATCTTCATTTGGGTGGCGGCAGCCAAAGTATAGATGTGCTTCACCTAGTTGTTTTCCTTCATTTAGCAATTGTTCTCTTGCCTGAATAAACCCTCTAAATGGCGCAACTCCTGTTCCTGGTCCGATCATGATCATAGGAATTTCTGGTGCAGGCGGTAAATGGAAGCCTGCCTGCGCCGCATGCAGGAAGCAAGCTACTTCTTCCCCTTCTTTTACTCCACATAAATAGTTTGATGCCACTCCAGCAAATTCCCCTCGGCCACTCCAAGCATCACCTTTAACAACTGCTACTGTGATACTGACTAATTGTTCGTCTACCTTTGGTGAGCTAGAAATTGAATAATAACGAGGTTTCAACCCTGGTAAAAGTGACAAGAAATGCACAAATGGCAGTTCACATGCTTCATATTGTTCTAATAAATCAAGCATTGTCACTCGTTTCTTTAAAACTTCTTCTTGATAAAATTCTCCAGCCATCTGCTCTAGCTCAATACGATGAGGTGGACATACCGTATGTTTTGCGAGTTCTCTTAGTTGCGTACGTGTCGCCGGCTCTTGAAGCTCTACATGTGATGCTAGTAAATCACTGATTTGAATCGCCTGATCTAGTGGTAAATGACTCATCTCTTTTTCAGATGACAGCTTAATGTGCTGTGCCGGTTCTAACTTAAATCGTTTGATCACACGATGCACTAGCGCATCACTATTTTTAGGCAATATACCGATGTGATCCCCTTCCTTATATTGTTTACCTCGAGGTAATTTCAGTTCAATATGCCGTGTTTGACGCGGGCTTTTTTCAGATTGCAACTCTTCATTTTTTAACACAACAGCTGAAAAAGCACCATACGATTTGGCTACAGGGCGTTCCAATAGTTCATTCGTATATGCAAATGAAAGATTTGGCTTTTCTTGGCTTTTCTCTTGCAAAGTCAATGCAAATTCTCTAGCAAGCTCTTCAAATACGACTTGTTGAAATTTTTCTTTATCCTCATCCATATCGCCGCCTGCATCGCCCTCTCCTACGTCAACAAGGCGCTTAGCTCCCTTTCTATTCAGTGCTTCATCAATAAGACGAGGAATGCGCTGATACGTGCTCGCCCAATTTCGATCTCCACATCCAAAGACTGCAAATGTCACTTTTGACAGATCTCGCTCTTGATCCTGCGTGACCCATTCTACAAATTGCTTTGCATGGTCAGGTGGCAACCCGTTATAAGAAGCAGTAACGATTAGAACTGCTCCTTCCTCTGGTAATTGCCCTACATAATCATCAAGTGGGGCAATCGTCACATCAAACCCTTTTGCTTTACCATCATCAGCAAATTCATTGGCTATTTGCTGGGCTGTACCAAGATTCGATCCGTATAAAACCAAAAGAGGCGTTCCGTGACTAGGTACTGTCGCTTTAGCTGATGCAGAGCTTTTTTTCGGTGCCTCTTTTGGAAGCGTCAAAAAGAACTGCTGCTTTCTTGGCCGCACTTTGATTTTAAAATCATTTGGTTTAATTGTAAGCGATTCTTTTATTTTAAGCTCATATGACGTGTGATCAATTAACTCAAGATGATGCAGAACCATTGCCAATACGATGGTGGCCTCATGAAGCGCAAATTGCATACCAATACATGCACGCTGACCGTTCCCAAATGGTTTATATGCATGCTGTGGAATCTCTTCAGGATGCATAAAACGTTCTGGTTTAAATTCTTCGGCATCCTCTCCCCACACCGTTTGATCACGATGCAATTTTGGAATCAATACTGTGACACTTTGATTTTTTTCAATCGGATATTTCCCTCCGATGACTGTGTCCTCTTTTGCATAAAGCGAGAAGGAGGGCGCGGTTGGCCAAAGGCGAAGTGCCTCATTTAAAACCATGCGGATATAGCTTAGTTTTTGCACCTGCTTGAAGGTTGGCAATTCACCTTGTAGCACTTCATCAGCTTCTTGAACTGCTTTTTTTAATTTTTCTGGATTCTTTAATAAGAAATAAATCGCAAAAGATAACAAGCCGCTTGTTGTTTCATGACCAGCGATTAAGAATGTAATGATCTGGTAACGGATATTTTCATCTGACAGTCTTTCACCTGTTTCAGGATCTTTTGCATGCAGCATGAGAGATAGCAAATCATCTCCAGTTTCATCTTGCTTTTTCCGTTCATGAATAATGTCATCTACTAGCTGCTTCATAAAATCGACATTTTGCTCAAATTCTTTTTTTCTTTTGATCATCATCTTATCTACAATTGGCAATCGGCTAGACTGATCCATCGCTTCGTTTAAGCCTGTTAACATACTTTCTATAAATGGATGCTGCTTTTCTTTGTAAAAGCTGTTAAATCGAAAATCAAAGCCGCATAGTCCAATTGTATCAAGAGTGAGCTTTGTCATATCCTCTGTTACTTCAATTTCCTCATCACGACCTGATCTTTGCCATTTTTGCACAAGTTGAGTGGCAATATCCAGCATCATATGATGATAGCCCTTCATGGCCTGCTGGCTAAAGGCTGGCATCAAGATTTGATGGGCTTTTTTCCAGTTTGGCTCATCTGTCCAGCTAGTAAACAATCCATCTCCTGCAAATGCTCGCGCTTTGTTGAGACTGATCCCGATGTATTTATCGAAGCGGCTCTCATCACACACTTCGCTGACAAGTTCATGGTTTGAAACAAAAATACTTGTTTGTCCGGTAAATTCAAATTGGAAGATCGGCCCTAATTCATCTGCCAAACGCCAAAAGGTTTGAGAAAGCTCTCCTTTTTTTAATAGAGGAATATTTTTTAAAGGTCCGTATGTTTTTGGTTTTGGAATGATTGATGTTTGATGCATGCTCCCACTCCCTTTCATGATTTAAGATTCAACGCTGATTGCGCGCCATAAACATTGCTCAACTTCCTCTATAAATTCAATGGTTGGTTCTATTTCCTCAGCTAGTATTTGTTTATGCAGTTGCACAAAAGCGCCAAATACAATGGATAAAATCGTTCTACCGGAAAGATTCGGATGTATACCATTCTTTCGTCCTTCCTCGAAGATGAGAAATAGTTCATTTAACAAATTCTGCATTTTCTCTTTACTTTTCTCATCTAAGAAATGTGACCGTTTATCAATTTCTAAGAAATAAAGGCCACTTGGATTCTCCTTCGTAAACCGAACCAAACAATAAAATACATGTTTAAAGTAACCTCTTATATTTGATTGTGGATCTGGACTGTTTGTTTTCATTTTTTCAATAAATGCGGAGAGACTTCGTTGATACAAAATATTGACGAGTGCTTCTTTACTATCAAAATAACGATAAATGGTTCCTGCACCGACGTTTGCTTTTTTTGAAATCATCGGCATAGTTGTTCCATCAAAGCCCCGTTCAATAAATAATTCAAGAGATGCCTTCATAATTTGCTCTTGTTTATCCGTAACTGTAGTCATTTCATCCTCCTCTTGTCTCTAGGAATGAACGTTCATTCCGAATGTTACATATTATATTAATATTTTAAATTCTTCTATTTATACTTAAACATACTTATTTTTTTTCGTCACTACATTTTCTGAAAATAATAATAATTGAGAAATGATGCCTAGTCATGATGCATCCAAAGGACTTATAAATCTTGACATGATGGTTACATGCGGTGTCCTGAGCCCTATATGACTTTTCACTCCTGATCTATTGGGGAATGAATGTTGTCATTGTACGTATCAATGTATAAGCTCCCATTACTTGCACGGACAGCATATACGATTTCTTTCAAGGTTAATTGCCTTTTTTTCAGTTCATCATAAACCCAGTTTTCTGTTAATTGATTTTCATAGATGTTTTTCAAAATGAGCTTGCCATCCATAATGATCTCAATAGGCATATATTGCTCTGCCTTCATAAACAAGTTGAGGTCTTTTCTTACAACGTTTTCATGTGAAGGATACTTTTTCACTGACATATGTCCATCTGTTTCGATCATCGCAAATTCAACTTCACTTATATCAAATACGTCTTTTTCTCTAAGTTGCTGATTTAAATAATCAAGCGTATACCTCATACTTTTCATATTATCTTCAAGAATTTTGCCATTTTGAATAACAAGTGTTGGCTTTCCAGCCATAAACCCTCTAATTTTCCGGCTTCTTAAAGCAATTATAGAAATCATATAAATAATGAGTACAAGAGTCACAAAAGAAACACTTGTATGATGAAGCGGAAGGGTTGTATTAAACGCAAGGTTCGCCGCAATCGAGCCTAAGCTGATCGCCGCAATAAAATCAAAAATGTTCATTTGTGCAATGGTCTGTTTTCCAAGAAGACGTGCGCCGCCGAATAAAATACCAAAAGCAAAAATCGTCCGAAGAATCACTTCTATATGATCAGGCATTTGTGTATCCACCTTTCAATTCCATGAAAAAGAGCCTTTTCTTTTTAAAAAAAACGCTCTTTTTAGACTGTGCATTTATTTAATGATTATTCAGTGTAGCTTTACTTTGCTCAAATTGTGTTCTCACCTCGATAATTAGACTAATCCTTGGCTTTTGTCAAAGAAGTTCTGCAAAAAATCTTGCTGCTCCAATGTTTGCAAAGCCTGCATATGTTTTTACGAGGAAGACTTTATGATCATGCTTGTTTGTGATCTCCACTCCCTTGACACTGCGGCGGCTACGTCAACAGCCAGATCTTGATCAGTAGATCATGAAACGGCTCTAAGCCTTGCTTTTATGTTCATATTGAATAAAAATAAATCTCAATCTGTTAATTGAGAATTGGGGAAACTATATTTCAAGTATTTTCTTTATTAATGATCGCATTTATCATCACACTTCACAGTGATTCTCTGGATGAGAGTAACACGAGATGAATTGAAAAAAATCGAGGCAAGATTAAACCAAGTGATTGACAAAAATAACTTAAAAGAGTAAACAATCCGGTATTTAGCCGGATTTTTTGGTTTTCATTACTCTTCCTTGACGCTGCTGCATCAAGAAGAAGAAGACACCTAAAAGAACAAGAAGACCGCCTAACATTTGCATGAATGTCACTTTTTCGCCGAGAAGCAGTACAGCAAGAATCGTTGCCCCAACTGGTTCCCCAAGAATACTCATCGAAATGGTGGTGGCATTGACATATGTTAGCAGCCAATTGTTAATGACATGAGACATGGTTGGGATAATGGCGAGTAATAAAAAGATCCCCCATTCTTTCCCTGAATATCCTGTAAAACGAGTGTGTTGAAGTACGTTAAAGAAAAGCAAAAAAAGACCGGCAAAACCAAATACACAAAAACTATATATCCAATGAGATATTTTTCTCACAGCCTGCTGACCAATTAATAAGTAACACACGACCGCAATGACACTTAAAAAAGACAAAAGATCACCTAAAATCGCCTCGCGGCTATGCCCGATATCGCCCCATCCAATCATCAGTGCACCAAGAATTGCTACACACATAGTGAAAACAGTTGACATCGTTGTTCGTTCACGAAAAATGAGGTATCCGCCTAACAGTGAAACCATTGGCTGAAGGGCAATAATAATAGTCGAGCTTGCTACTGTGGTGAGCTTCAGCGAACCAAACCATAACACGAAATGAAGCCCTAAAAAAAAGCCAGACAAACATAAAAAGAACCAGTCTTTCCGTTTCATCGACTGAAACTCTTTTTTTCTCAAGAGAATAAATGGAAACATCAATGCAGCCGCAAATACCATGCGATACATACTTAAAATAGAAGCAGGTGCATTTGACCATTTGACAATAATAGCAGAAAACGAGATAGCAATAATTGAGATGACAAGCGGCACGACAATTGATTTCTTTGGAGCAGTTGTATTTATTTCCATCAGCAGCGTCCTTTACATCAGCAGTTGATGAGGTTCCCCATCTTGTATGTCGTCATCTTACTATGTAGATGAGCAAGCCGGCAAGATGCTTTTTTCAAATCTTACAAGTCAAAAAGAGCTTTCATTACGAAAATCATTTATTCATCATCTATTAACAAATAGATTGCCCGAACTGGACCATGTACGCCCACCACTAAATTCATTTCAATATCAGCAGAATTACTCGGACCTGATATAAAATGAATCGCACCTTTTGTCTTTTCACCCTTTTCTACTGAATGATGAAAAGCCGAAACTGCTTGAATCATTCTAGGTACAATTGTACTTTTCTCTATACACACGATATAAATCAAAGGTAAAAAGTGTAGCGCTCTACCCTGACCTTCATGCGATTGAAGTACGACTGTTCCTGATTCTGCAAGCGTATAATCACTAAACACTACCCCATACCTTGCTTTTTCAGCATGTGCTATATTTTCATTTCGGGATAGATCTGCCCCCCATCTAGAAACTTCGATTCCTTCTTCTTTCAATTCTTTGAATACTGAGGTTAATCCATATTGATCAAATCGCCTGTCCTGCGAGGTTATCACAGCACCCTTTCCATACTCTTCCATAATGGATAGAAGTACATATGGGGCTTTCTCCACTGTTGTATCAATGACTCTTGTGTGAATGTGTTTACATTGCGCTTTCAATTGATCGACCATTTCTTCTTTGGATGCATGTTGGTTTGTATACCAATTGATCTGATGCTTCCATTTTGGACGTTCAAGCGCTTCAGACTGATTTCTCCCTAGTTGATGCTGAATGTGAGCTAAAAAAGAATCCCGACGAGAAATGATTCCTTTCATCACCGCTCCCCCTTTTGTTTCTTTTTAAACCAATCTCTAAATCTTTCTTTACTCGGAGCTGGGAACTCGCGAATATCTGTCCAATTCTTTAAAGGACCCTTTCCTTTTGAAAATTGGCCATTTGATGCCATTCGATTCATTACCACCCGGGCTACTTTTGTTCCAAAATGATACATCTGCGGAGTCGATGCCCCCAGTCCAAACATTTTCATCGCCATCATTTCCGCCTTAGGGGCTCTGCCCTCTTTTTCAACAATCACTTGTCTATGCTTGATGAGCAGTTCGTGTAGTGGAATTTTAACTGGACAAGCGTCCGTACAAGCGGCACACAAGCTTGATGCAAAAGGAAGTTCTTGATAATCATCATATCCGCCAAGAAGTGGTGACAGTACAGCACCAATCGGACCAGGATAAATAGACCCGTATGAATGTCCGCCAACATGCCGGTAAACAGGGCACACATTAATGCATGCTGCACACCGAATACATTGCAGAACAGACTGAAAAGCTGTACCTAAAATATCTGATCTCCCGTTATCGACAATAACCAAATGGAATTCTTCAGGTCCATCGATTTCTCCTTCTCCTCTTGGTCCAACAACAGAAATATAGCTGGTTAATTTTTGACCAACTGCACTTCGACACAAAAGACCAACGAGCACATCAAGTTCCTCCATCGATGGAACGAGCCGCTCCATTCCCATAACAGCAATGTGTGTCTTCGGTATAGCGGTGACAAGGTCTGCATTTCCTTCGTTTGTCACAAGACAAATCGAGCCCGTGTTGGCAACAGCAAAGTTGCAACCGGTGACTCCAATATCTGCTTCAAGGAATGATTTTCTTAATAAGGTTCTCACAAAACGGGTCATGTCTTCAGGGGTTTCTGACATTTCATATCCAAGCTTTTCATGAAATACATCACGTATTTGTTCTTTCGTCATATGTAATGCAGGGGCCACGATATGTGAGGGCGGCTCATGGTCATCTACTTGCAGTATATATTCACCAAGATCACTTTCAAGGACCTCACACCCAAGCGCTTCAAGTGCTTGATTCATTTCGATTTCTTCTGTAACCATTGATTTTGATTTAACGATCTTTTTTGCTGCTTTTTTTTGCGCAACATCTTGAATGTATGCAGATGCCTCTTCCTTCGTTTTGGCAAAAAAAACATGCCCTCCACGCTCGCTCACTTTTTCACTTAATTGGTATAAATATTGATCGAGATGTGCTAGCGTATGCTGCCTGATTTCCTCGCCAAGTTCACGCCACATCTCCCAGTTGCCAAGCTCTTCGCTGGCTGTCATTCGCCTTGCATAAAGACGCTCCTGTGCCGAGGAAACCGCTCCTCTCATAACCACATCATCTATTCCTTCTCCGATTCGTTCTTTAAAGCCTTTCTCCCCTATCTTCATACTCATGTGCCGTTCCCCCTCTTTGCTATCAGCGACTGTTTAATACTTCTGCAATATGCATCACCTTTATTTGTTTCTTAAGGCGGGCCATTCTTCCGCCAATATTAAGCAGACATCCACAGTCAGCGCCAATCAAATACTCCGCTTCTGTCTCCTCTATGCTTTGTACTTTTTCATCTACCATTTGCTTAGAAATCGGCTTCATTTTCACTGAAAATGTCCCCCCAAATCCGCAACAATTCTCTGCGCGGGGCAGTGGTTCCATGATCAAGTCTTTGACATTTGATAATAGTGTAAAAGGTGCATCCTTAACTCTAAGAAGCCTTGTCATATGACAGGATGTATGATAGGTTGCTTTCCCTTTTAGACTGGCTCCTACATCTGTTACGTTTAAGATATTAACAATGAATTCTGTTAATTCATAAGTTTTTGCAACAAGTGCCTCAGCCTGCCGCGACCATATAGGATCTTCCTTTAGAAGCTGAGGATACTCTAGAAACATCGCCTTGCACGAGCCTGATGGAGTCACAACATATTCTGCTGATTCAAATGCTTTGATCATGTTTTTCGCTGCTTTGATTGCTTCTTTTGCGTAACCGCTGTTAAACGCTGGTTGCCCGCAACAAACTTGTGCTTCTGGAAAATCCACCTCAACACCTAGACGCTCTAACACTTCAACTGTCGACTTCCCAACATTTGGTTGTATTGTGTCAATTAAACAGGTCACAAATAAACTGACTTTCATCGGCAAACTTCCCTTCTTTTGCTTCACTTGAATAAAAACAGGTCATCTGACGACTTCGAACGGTTAACCTAATATATTCATTTTAATCCTCATATTCAGATATTTCAATGAAACTATTTGTAAAAACTAGGAAATATGGTTTTGCTGCTTCATTAAAAATGCGCCCTGTTTAGAAGGGCGCTTTCGGTTCATTAATTTGAAATCATTTGACGTATACCTTCCTCAACAGGTGTTAAAGAACGACCGAGTAACTCTTTAAAATCATGGCTTTCAATAGCCAATGCACCACCGCGAATGCCGTTTTGAATCTCTTTGACAAATGGAACCGCTTCTTTTGGAACACCACTTGATGCTAAAAATTCTCCAAATGTCTCTACATCTACCTGCTCAACTTTTATCTTTTGACCACTTACTTGACTAACGATATGTGCAAGTTCAGTGTGTGTACGAAGTGGTCCTGACAATTCATATATTTCCTTGTCATGTGCCGGAAGTGTTAACGCATTTGCAGCCGCTTCTGCGTAGTCATTTCTTGTGGCCCAGCCGACCTTTCCTTCTCCAATAGGTGATAAAAAAGGAGCACCGTTTAAAGAGGCTTGGATGGTATCTGCCTCATTTTCTAAATACCAGTTGTTTCTTAAAAACACATGTGGAATGCCAGAGGCCAAAATAGCTTCTTCTGTTTTTGCATGATCATGTGCAAGGACAAGCTTACTTTCTCTTGCATTCACAACACTTGTATAAGCAATAAACTTAACATTGGCTGCTTTCGCCGCATTAACGGCTGCTGTATGCTGCTTCACTCGGTCTCCGTCAGCAGTTGAAATCAACAAGAGACGATCAATTCCTTGAAACGCTGATTCAAGGGTTTCTGGCTGAGTAAAATCTCCCTTACGAACATCCACACCAGCTTTTTTTAGATGTGCTGCTTTTTGCGGATCACGAACACTGACCGCAATTTGTTCAGCTGGTACTTTTGTCAGCAAATGTTTGACGACGAGCGATCCAAGTTGTCCTGTTGCACCTGTCACTAATAATTTCATCTGTTTGACCTCCTCATTTTGTCAATAAACGATGATTTTTTGATGAAACAACGAAGAACAAATATATGACTGCTAGGCTCCTACCAATTATGACCATATTGATTACAACGAGAGGTTAAGCTTCTTGAAGTTCATGGCGAATTCTCGTATTCATCACTTGACCAATGGAACAAACAATGACTCGATTATGAAAGTGCAATAACTGGTCATTCTCTATCACATCCACAGCTTGATACACATCTAAAAGCGTTATATCTTCTGCCGGCCGCATGAAATAAGCGCCGCCTACTCTGCCCCGAATCTCAAGAAGTCCTGCCCGTTTGAGCATAGCCATCATCTAACGAACAATGACCGGATTTGAATTGATGCTCTCTTCAATAAAATCACCCGTACACTCTTTTGGAACAAATATGAACAGCAATGGTATACCTTCTCCGCATTTATTTCATCCAAATCACCACCGTTGTAATCAATGTAGTTACAATGAAGCGGATTGTCAAGCAAAAAACGGATTCTTCTTTTTCTCCCAATCCTCATACGTCATCATCTGATCATCATCTGCAGTATCAAGTCCAATTGGCGCAATACACTCCAAAAGGTTTCCATCAAGATCACAAAAGTAAATGGCTGCATGGAATTGAGGCGGATTATCAAGTACTAAAGGCTGCTGTTCTTTCGTATAGCCAAACATCGGATGAATGTTTATCCCTTTTTGCATGAGCCATGCTTTGATCTGTTTGATGCTGGAAGTTTCTATTTGAAAGGCAACATGACGAGTCGATGGATGATAAGGAATAGCTGTGACATCTGCCTTCCAAAGACCAAGCCAACTTTTCCCCTTTTCAATCCATAAAAACGCCACTCGTTCATTTTCATAAGCAAGCGTCAGTTCTAATTTTTCATAAAATGCAATTGAAGCCTTTAAATCACTTACCGGCAAATGTGCTTCATACAATCCTTTGATCATCAAGATCACTCCTTTTCTCTCTTCTATATTGCAGGAGATCAAGAGAAAATACCTCAACAAAACGATGTATTTTATTCCATCCATTTGAAGGTGTTCAAATATAGAAAGGAGCGATATGTAAATACCTTGTACCAAAGATTATACTAGAGACGCTCTACTAGACCTCATGGCCCATGCGCCGCAATTATAGCTGGGCGGTTCAGGCAGAGAAAACGAAACAAGCAAGTAGGGTCAAAGAGACAAAACAGGCTAGAATGACAGAGCAAAAACATTTCGTCAAAAAAAGACATCCGTTGTCGGACATAGAGGAGATGGGACGATTGAAGACTCAAGACGGATCAAAGTAAAAAATAAGACCACCCTCTGAGCGGTCTTTTCCCTTATGCCTTCTTTTCTTTTTTCGCTGGTGTTTTTCTTTTCTTAGGTGCTGCTCTTTTCGGTGTTGATCGATCAATAGACGCCTGAAGAGCCGCCATCAAGTCGGTCACATTTGACGTATCTTTTTTACTAGTGGTTTTTGGCTGAACCGTATGCTCACCAGATATTTTGTCACCAATCAGGTTCATCAGCTGTTCCCTATACTCATCTTGATAAGCGGCAGGATCAAATGTTGTGGTCAGTTGATCTATTAAAAGAAGCGCTGTATCTAACTCCTTCTCCACGATATTTTCCTCTTGCGGGATGTTTGGTACATCTGACACTTGTCTAATCTCGTCAGGGAAATGAATCGTTTCCATTAGCAAAATGTGCTCATAGCACCTAACGACCGCTAATTGTTCCTTAGAGCGAATCACGATTTTGGCAACACCGATTTTCCCGGACTCTTGCAGTGCTTTTCTCAGTAATGAATAGGCCTTCGCCCCGCCTGTATCTGGCGATAAAAAATAACTTCTTTCATAATATATAGGGTCAATTTCTTCTAATTTGACAAAATCAATAATTTTGACGGCTTTTTCTTCGTTTTCTTTCCTCAACTTCTCTAATTCTTCCTCATCCAATTCAATAAATTTATTCTTGGCATACTCGTATGCTTTCACAATTTGATCTGGAGCTACCTCTTCCCCGCAATTGGCACAAACCTTTTTATAATTAATGGGCGTATGGCACTCTTTATGCAGTTGTCTTAATTTAATATCTTTGTTCTCTGTAGCGGTAAACAGCTTAACCGGAATATTGACCAAACCAAAGCTAATACCGCCTTTCCATACTGTATGCATACTGTCGCCTCCGTTCTTTTATCCTTACTATGTAATCTTTTCGCAAGACTTATGTATGATTATGAAAAATACTTCTCACTCTAAGAACATATGACGGAGGAAGTGATGGACAAAATGAAACCTATGCGATTAACGTCTACAAACGACATTCCCTTAGGGAAAGACTGGTTGTATGAATTCAAGTATGATGGATTTCGGGCAATGCTCATTTGGGAGAAAGGCGAAGTTCGTCTTGAGAGTAGACAAGGGAAACCATTAAATGAACAATTCCCTGAGATCATTGACCAGTGTAAGCAATTAAATGATATCATCACTCCTTTTTTACCGATTACTCTAGACGGAGAATTGGTCTATTTGCTGAGTGAATACGAAAGCGATTTTACAAAGGTTCAGCAAAGAGGAAAGCTAAAAAACAAAGAGGGCATTCACATGCAATCAGAACGTTTTCCATGTCATTTGATTGTGTTTGATGTATTGAAGCGGCAAGGAAAATCCATTATTGATTTACCACTTATTCAAAGAAAAAAAATGTTACAACAATTGTTCCATGACGTTCATCTTCCTCCATCTGTTCAACTAGATCACCCTTCACTTCTTCAGATCGTCCAAACCGATCGCAATCCAGTATATATGAAAGAGCTCATGCTTACGTACTTAGCAGAAGGAATAGTTGCAAAAAAAATGAATAGCAAATGGAAAGAAAATACACGCTCAAAAGATTGGCTCAAAATCAAAAATTGGCGATACGTTTCCGTTATCGTGACACAGTTCAATCAAGATAATGGCTATTTTCAAGGGTCTATTTATCAAGTTACTGATCTCTTAGAGGTCGTACAATTTAAGCATGGCTTGTCTAAGGAGGAAGAACAAACACTACGTACTCTTTTTCAAACAAAGGGTCGCCTTGTACGTGCATCGCAATACGAAATCCCGCCATCTATATGTGTGAGTATTGCTTGTATATCCTTTGACGGAACAAAGTTAAGAGAACCTCGTTTTTCTTCGTTCTTACTAGATACCGATCCATCAGAGTGTACATTTGAGCAAATGCAAAAGCAACTATACCCACTTCCAGTCAAGATTGATGTCACTCATCCAGAGAAACCAATTGTTCCGGCACTATATATCAACAAAGCGGATTACTTACTTTATTTGAGACAAGTTGCTCCTTACCTATTGCCTTTTTTACGTGAAAGACGGCTTACCTTAATTCGGTTCCCTCATGGTGTGGGAGGTGAATCTTTTTATCAAAAATCGACACCCGACTATGCACCCGACTTTGTTATAACAGATCAGGTTCAAGATATCTCTTATACTATCTGTAATGATCCAAACACTTTACTTTGGCTCGGCAATCAGCTTGCGATGGAGTTCCATATCCCTTTTGAAACAAGGGACACAGATCGTCCTACAGAAATTGTATTTGATTTAGACCCACCATCTGTCAAAGAGTTTCACCTAGCAATAGAAGCAGCCCAACGAATCAAAGCACTTCTTGATGACCTGTCGCTCACATCTTTTGTCAAAACAAGTGGCGGGAAAGGACTTCAACTCTATATTCCTTTAAAAAAAGATGCGTTTACATATGAAGAAACAAGAGTATTTACATCTTTTATATGTCAATTCCTTTGTGAACAAGCACCTGAGCTTTTTACACTGGAACGCCTAAAGAAAAAGCGAGGGAATCGATTGTATTTGGATTATCTTCAGCACGATAAAGGGAAAACAATGATTGCTCCATATTCCCCTAGAGGAAATGAGCAGGGGCTTGTTGCGGCACCTCTCGAATGGGAGGAACTAAAAAACGAAAATCTTCATCCGTCTATGTTCACCATGCCTGTTATCATAGAACGATTGAAGCAAATAGGTGATCCATTTCGACATATGAGACACCGCGTCAATGACGATACGTTTAGACAAGTATTACATCAGCTTCAAGACATCTTACCGCCCACATGATGGACCTTGGTTGTCACTAAGTGTTAAACTTCTTGAAAGAAAGGGGTGACCATTTTGACCGCACATTCATTTCGAAACATAGCACTCATCTTACTATGCCTTTCTTCAGGAATTGTGGATGTGATTGGCTACTTAAGCCTAGGACATGTTTTTACAGCGAATATGACCGGTAATATTGTGCTGCTTGGCATTGCAGCAGGAAGCTCCTTGCAGTTAACAGCTCTTCATTCAATTACGGCTCTAAGTGGATTTGTTTTAGGTGTTGTACTATCCGTTTTCATTGGTGGAAAATATAAGAAGGTATTTTGGCCGCAAGCTGTCACACGCATCTTAATCATTGAAGTACTGATTTTATTTCTATTTGCATTCATGACCATGTTCCCTTATATACAGGGAGCTTACTTTATGCTGATCATCCTGCTTAGTATGGCAATGGGCATGCAGACCACTGCCGCCCGCAAATTAAATGTGGCCGGCATCTCAACAACTGTTCTGACCAGTACACTCGCTAACCTGTTTGAAAATTTGGCACAGCGATTGTCAGATCGAGAAAAAAGGCGAGCACTAGGTGAACATGTGAGTTTAATGCAAATTGGTTCTATAGTCTTTTACTGCTTAGGGGCTGCCTTCGCTGCATTTACTGATACATATGATCCATTTGAGATTATTTGGCTGCCTATTGGTATACTCAGTGTGATTGTTATAACAGCCACATTAAAACGCTTTAGTCAATTGAAATAGCCTATCACTGAAAGGCTATTTCAATCATTGGTTTTAATCATTGAAAGGGTCTCACATAAAATCCAGGAGGACTGTCCATGATGAACGTAGAACCGTACGGATATCCCGAAAATGGACCAAATCCGCCATACCCAGGGTAACCACCTAAACTAGAGAACCCAGCAGGACTAACATAATAGCCACCAAAGCCAATATGGGTGCCTGTCGATCCGATATGCGGTGCTCCTCCGCTAAAACCGGCACCGTGAAACCCTCCATATGCCCGTTGATACACACAATCACCTACCTTCTAACCGAACTCTATTTCATCATATGCGGCACAAATGGAGCGGTGTTCCCTGTTTTTCATTGTACCTTCCATGAACAATGTCCCAACATCATATCATTTGAATGAAAAGTCCTGCAAAAAACTAAATTAAGCAAATAAAGGTGACCTTTTTAACTTGTGGTACCGCCCTATTTTTATTTAGAATAATGGAGCAGGTAACAAATTTGCACACCCCCTTTGTTGCAAATTCTTCTTATTAAACGTTCTTGCAACGTTTAATAAGAAGAGCCTACTAATACAAAAAACCCTTGCTGACGATTCGATTCATCAACAAGGGCGATATTCAGATAGTTTATTACCCGCCAATAATTTTTTCAGCTACATCAAATGAAAATACGGCATTCTCTGCTAGAACTGACGCAGCAATTGCTAAACCCACAACTAGTAATACTTTTAATCCTGTTTTCATCTTAAATCATCCCCATTCTTTTCATATTTAAATCCGCTTCTAAACTTTTATTCAAGTAAAACACAGATTGCTTATAAAGATTTTGCTTTTCGCAATATTTTGCAACAAATTGTGAGAGCTCTTTCACTTCATGATATTCATTCTTCTCTTCTAACTTTCTTAATTTGTCATCAATTTGCTGAAATCTTTGTGGAGCATTCGTTAAATATAGATCATGTACAATGCCTATTTTTAGTTGAAACACTTCATGAGAAGCATCTTTGATTCTAGCATAAGCGGCTTCTATATATTGGTATGCACGCTGTTTTTCACCAATGACACAGAGTTGCCTGCTGATCAGATACGTAGAATGGAAAAAGAAATCTGAATCATAATACTCTTGATGAGATAATGCTTTTTCAAGATGACATATAGACTCTTTCGGCCTGTTCCAAAATGAATATAAGATGGCAACATTATGATGATGCTGAGCCATCATAAAGTCATCCTGCTCATTCATAAGAATATTTTCAGCAAGACGATAATTCTCAAGCGCCTCTTCATACCTTCCGATCTCTGTTAAATTTGCTGCGATCAGAGAATAAGAGAGTGCTGTTCTTCTTTCATAATGCTTGTGACGTTTATAGATTTGAAGGGCTCTGCGGATATAACTTAATGAGAGCATAATATGACTTAGGCGATAGTAAAGCCATGCCACCTTAAAATCAAAATCAGCACGTTCAATTTCACTTGGTATTTTATCTAGCAGCTTTTCTGCACTTTGATACATTTGTAATGCAACCTCATAGTTCCCCTGATGTTGCTCATATACACCCTCATAAAAGTCGAAATAGTAGGCTAAGCGATTGGACAAATCATCATCCTTATTTTGATAATGCCCTTCTATACTTTTTGGCGAAACATCACCCTTTTGCCCTCTCAAATTGTACATGAGAATGTGGTGTCTCTTCTCAAGCAAGGAATAGTACATGAGTATATCAGCATCATCGATTTCCTCTACTGCTTTTTTTGCTTTTGCAAATAACCTTTCAGCCTCGTCTGCATGATCTTTTTTGATTTCCATGTTCCAGTCATTTAATAATGATGCTAATTCCACAACAGGAACTTTGTTCATTCTACACCCCCAATCACCTTCAGATCAACATTGCCATCATTTAACTATATATGGAACTTCTATTAGCAATTGCTAATTTGTCCATTTGACATCATTTTAATATGAATGCCTTAATTCTTCAATAACAGTTTTTCTTTGAAAATGCGTTTCTTTCTCTTTGTCAATGATGCTAGTGTAAAGGCGCTGTATTGTTTAACCCATAAAGTAGTGAACGATCATGTTCTTATTTCAGTTGTTTCTATTTAAGATGGTCACATGCTGCATTTCTAATTGGCTAAGAAAATAGCCATATCAGCTTTTTCAAAGTCATATACAAATATCATTCAGTCCCATATACACACTATATGAAGGAACATGGGACGTCTATCCTAATCGTTTCATGAGCTAAACTTTTTCATATAATATGATCGAGACACAGTAGCTCTAGGATGAAGCAGATTGTACAACGTTTTGGCGAAAATAATCAAGCAACCAAAGCCTTTTTGCGAGGTTTTTAGGACGTCAAAAGATTTTTGTGACGTTTTGTAAATGTCAACTGCCCTGATTGCGGCTGTGGTGCTTGGTTGGTTTTGTAATCGCTTTTCCGCCTTTGAAAATGCGCCCTGCCCAGCCGACGATTGGGATGTAGCCTGCTGCTGCCATTCCGCCTGCCGCGACTCGCTGTCCTGCGGTGAGCTGCTTGCCTGTCACAGGATCAAAACCTGTTGCGGCTCGTTTGGCGTCGTTCACTCCGGTCAGTTCATTCAGAAGCATACCACCATCATCAAGTGCTTTTTCATACCAAGGACGGTTCGCCAATGCTTCTTGTTCTTTCGCAATCTTGCGGGCTTCTTCTTGTTCTTTTTTGATTTTGAGATATTCAGAAGTTTGCTTCTCAATATCGCTTTTTGCCTTGTAGATTTCACTATTTTGATACGCTTTCTTATCAAAATTCATCGGTGAAATGGTTTTTCCGTCATTTGTCGCATTCATCATTTCGGCGTACAATGCCATTGTAGCCTGCTCTTCAGTCTCTGACAAAGCATATTCATCTTTTAGATGTTGGTCTAATTCGTTTAAATCTTTTACGGTCTTTTTCCGTTCGTCTTCGGCATCCGTTATCTTTTCATCAAAGATTTAATCATCAAACACATCAAGAGAGATGAGATCATCTATGTCCTGAAAAATGGTTGCCAGTGCCTTCTTTTGATCAGATACAATACTTTTGGCGTTTTTTAACCCCATCTCTACCTGATTTTCTAGAAAGTGTTCATCAATAAAAGTATCACCGCCAAGATTGGCATCTTCAAGTGTACCCGCAACACCTTCGTGGAAGGCTTTTTGTTTATCTATAAAGCTAGTAAGCATGTCCACATTTCCAGCTAGTTCCTGATAAAAACTTTTAATATTGTCGGCACCTTTTCAGCTTTTGTTTTTTCAATGTGATATTGCATCTTTTTAAAAAACCATTCAATTTCGTTCAAATCAACCATCGGGTAATATTGAATTTTATACAGATTATCTTCATCAAGGACGTCCAATTCAAATATGGCTTCAAGTTCTTCTTTACTTAAATGATCTTCAGAAAGCTCATATTCAGCCTTTGCTGCTTCCTCATCAACAGCGTACTCAGCTGTATAAAGCCCCTCAATGAATTCATCAAAGGAATCTGCTAACTTAAAGTCTTCTTCCATCTCAACATCAAAATAATGAATTGCAGGATTCTCTTTCGTTTTTCGATAATCCATCGCTACCCAAGTATGGCCATCCCCCCCCCGTTAATCAAAACAAGCCCTTCTGGCAGCTCCCACTCTTTTATCAAATAGGCACTATCCATAATCCCTTCATCTTCAGCAATTCCCAGCAGGTGATTAAATTGAATGTGATCCTCAGCCCATGAATTAGAGTGAGTCGTTGGAAAAGCATTATGAACGGTATAACCACCATTCTGTTCCAAAATGAGCTTTTTATATGTATCTGGTAAAGTGACTCCAAGTTTCTTTTCAGCCTTAGATATTACTGCTTCGTTGATCTTTTTTAACGTATAGTAACCTTCCTCGTCTATTTCCCAAAAAGATTTCAAAGTTTTTTCCTCCTAGTGTCATTTTAAAAAAATCACTTACGAACATATATTCTAACGAACTGTTTTTGGTGGTGATTGTATGTCTGATCTCGAAAGAAAGATCTATAGAATTATTTATAATATAAGCCGCTTCCGTAAGAATCCAACAATGGATGACCTTAAAAGGAAGACGGGTAAGGATGGAGCATCTATAAGAAAAGCCGTCAATAATCTAATGTCTCGAAAAGAGCTTCCTTGGGATAAGGAGAAGAAGGAATAGCGGTTCAAATAAAAAAGAAGCCCCAAAAAGGGCTTTTTCTTTTATTAATAGTCTACTTCTCCTAATGCTTAACCGAAGTATCCGTCTTCTGCGGTTTGAAAATCATTCGAGGAATTTATCTGTACAGTAGTTGTGATACCCATTAATAAGGTAAGGCTCAAGATTATTACTTTCAGTTGCTTCATTCAATTTCCTCCATCCATGACAATTTTTTGGCTTGTGATTCCAAACCTTCATCAAAGTATTTTGATGCCAGCTTGTGATTATCCTGCTTTTTATAAAATCTTGCTGCCATAATTGACAATTCTGCGGCATCTTTCCAAAGTTTTTGATTTTTCAGTACATTTAGAGCTGCATCTAGTTGAGCTTCATCACCTGTTATATAAATTGAATGTATGATGTTTAACTTAGCAATATACGCATTGTCAGATAATTCATTCGCTAACATGAGTGACTCATTGTATGACTCCAGCCCTTCAGCTTTTTTATCTAACTGGAAGAGTGCACGTGCTAACATGTAATTTGTTCGCATATACAGTGTTTTGTGTGGCTTTTTCAACTCAACCGACAAGACATTCTGTAAACATTCTAAAGCTTGCTGAAGCTTTCCTTGGCGCTCATAACATATCCCAAGATTGAAATACCCTAGCGCTTGTGGCAAATCAATGTTAGATTCTGCTGCTAAATTGATAGCATCCTTAAAGGTGGATTCAGCTTGTTCAAATTGGTTTAAATCCATCTTATTTGATGCGATTACCATTAGAGTAATCGCTACCCGACTCTCTTGTAAATCTGCTGATTTAAAGCTTTCTAAAGCTTTTTTGGCATGGTTAATGGAGAAATGATTTTGTGCGATTTTGTAGTACGCAATCGCAAGGTGATAGTTAAATTCAGCACGTTCTAATTCGTCAGGAACATTTCTAAGGCGGGTCTCTGCGATATGATAATAGTTGATAGCGTCTGAAAATCGATTTTTATAGAACTCATACATGCCATTGAAGAAGAAATAATAATACTGAATCATGTCATCCGTTTTCTGCTTCTCTTCAATGTCTATTTGCTTCAATAAAGCTTTTGATCCCTCAAACTCCTGCACCATCATTTTGTATCTGGAATCAATCAAGTTAAAGTATAATAAGACATTTTGATCTTCTTCCATATTTTCAAAGGCTTTTACGATCTCTTTTCTCTTATTTTCAGCCTTTAATATGTCCTGTTTCTTGATATATCCGTACCAATCACCGATCATCATAGCAACAAATGGGCTTGCTACTTTTTCTCCCAAACAAACCTCCCCCTATCCATTCCTTTATTTTCCCTATAATTACATATATTATCATCTATTTAAATATTCCACACCGAAAAGAAACCGCAAAAAATCCTCTCTTAATCAAGAGAGGCTTCTAATTCTTCAAGAAGAAATTCGCATACTTTAGGTTGAATATGTTGTCTCTTCAAACTTAGTAAAAGGTATTTAGAATTAATGCTGTCAGAAAAGATTTTTTCTTTTAGTAATTCAAATTCCTTTATACTTGGTTTTTCATCTTTTATTAAGTCTGCCGGCGAGATTGAAAAGTTCTCATATAATTGTTTATCTTCATCACTAACATGTTGAAAATATTCATTTGAATTTTGATCAGTGTCATCCGTTAGTCTATGCGAAAATACATTTAATACTTTACAAACCATCTTCACTTGTTTTTCATCAAGATTGTGATCCAATGCATACATAAAAAAAGGATGCTCTTCGAAGGGGTGTCTTCGCTGTATTCTCCCGTAGCGGCATTCATGACTCGGGGATCACCGTATTCCTTAAAGAAAACTTTTTTAGTGTTGACCTGCTGCTGCGTCGATAGTGGATGTTATTTGTTTATCTTTCACCATAAATCTCTAATCTGTTCTTAAGAACATTATAAATTAGCCTAAACATTTATCCACACAGTCCGCCAGTTAACTTAATTATGTATCTCTCATCATTCTCAACATGCTTATGTGGTTATTTTATTTTTTGATTCTTTCATTAATTCAGAATTAACTTGCTGTTTCACCTCATCATAGTACTCTATGCACTCTTCCAATAAAACCAAGATCACATATAACTTGCCAACGAATTTCTTATGTCTTTTATAAGAAAAATACCAAAAAATAATTAAAAACAAAAAAAGCACAAAAGAAATTGATAACGCATATCGAATTACAGGAGTAAAATCAGCTAGAGAATTGAACAACTCGTCAAAATTAATCTCTTTAACATCTTTACTGTCCAAATATTTACCAAAGATGCTACTCATAAATGACATTAAGCTTGATACCATTGCCATTCCTGCTGACATCATAACAAGTATTATTGAAAAAGGTTGACTGAATAAAGTTTGAGTATCTTTCTCTATACTTATTGAAGCATCAATTCTTTTTAACAACCTGTTTAACTGATCTTTATCATGCTCTAAGATAATTGTTTTTTGTAACTCAACATCGTCGTCGAAAGTAGTGTTGTAAATTTTACCATATCGGCGTTCTAAATAACTTTTAACATATTTAGCTTCTCCAAGTTTCCTATCGACGTGCCATTTGAATAATTTTATCCTTCGCAAATTTTGTCGAACGAAAAACGAAATTATAATAGTTGAGGAAATTACAATATTAGCCGCCCGAGGCGGCAGCAGCTACTTATTTAACGTAAAATTCAGATGTGTAAAACTTACCAACAGTTTCAACATGGTTTCCATTCTTGTCATATCGCTCTACATCAATCTTGAATCGATACGTATCTTTTTTGTTACCAAGCGACTCCTTGATACTGAATTCATCAAACAGTTTTTCGCCTGGGTTAAGCGGGTTAGGTGAATTCGTCTTGATTGTGACCCATTTCCCTTCTACTTTTCGTTGAGGAATAAGGTTTGGCCCACAAATGTAATCATTGTGATTCTGAATCGCAACAACCACAACCTTGTCCTTTCCTCAAAAAACCTTGAAAGGCACAAAGCCAATCAAGTTTTTTTTACTTCCTACTATAAATCTTTTATTTTTACTATACGTGACACTTGAAATTATTTCTTGTTTAAACTAAAACCGAAATCCAAATAGTTTTCATAAGAAATGCACATACACCAATCACCTTCTAATGATATAAAGTAGTGGTGCTGTGGGACATCTAAAAAATAGACTAGTAACTCTTCTATATGCTTTAATTCAAACTGGTACCCAAACTCTGTAAGATTATCCCCTATGTAAATTACTTGTAAGTTATTATCTAAATATTTTTCTTTTAATTCAGTTATAAATAGAAGAGCATCAGGAAGTAACGATTCATTATTTGAGTTCATACTATAATGATTTTTAGTTTGTAACCAATCTATTTTCGAACCATCAAATTCAAATTTTTGTTCTAATAAATCTAAATAAATTTCTGGATCTTTATTTACTTTGACACAATTAAGAAGGTCTTTTAATTCCAAATCCTTTATTAGATCTTCATCATAAGTATTCAATAAAATTAACCCCTTTATCTGAAATGTTTTTGTATTTTTTTCACTGTTTTTTCGGATGCATCAAATTCAAAATGCGGTCCCTTTTCTTTCCCAGCCCAAACGTTAATATGAGCACCACTCCTACTATCATGCTCGATTCGGAAACCTATTTTACCGTCCTCAGTTTGTCTACCTATAGGTTTATTTCTAGTGTATCCAAACTTTCCAAAGGTTTGTTTTTCAGATTTAAAGCCTCTTTCCTCCAACCAAGCCAGTGCTTCATTTCTAGATTGCTCGTATGACTTGTTTTTATTTGTAGCCTTAACCCCTATTTTACCGTGAATCCCTTTCGCCCCAATCGGCAAAAGCATTCCTAGCGCCGCATTCATACTCGCTTGCTGCTGTTCCTTCGAGATCTTATTCCCAAACATGTCTCTACCTGTAATTGCTTCGCTGAAGCCGTTTGTGGCAATGAGACCATATAACCCTTTTTGAGATGTTTTTAAGGCGTCAAAGGATTTTTGCGATGTCTTGTAAATGTCGACTGCTCGTACTGCGGCTGATGTGGCTTGGGTGGTTTTATAGACAGCCTTTCCGCCTTTGAAAATGCGCCCTGCCCAACCGACAATAGGAATGTAGCCGGCTGCTGCCATGCCACCTGCCGCGACTCGTTGGCCTGCGGTAAGCTCTTCGCCTGTAATTGGATCGACGCCTGTAGCTGCACGTTTTGCATCGTTCACTCCGGTCAACTCATTGACAATGTTTCCCCCATAATCGAGGGCTTTTTCATACCAAGGACGGTTGGCGAGCGCTTCTTGTTCCTTTGCAATCTCGCGGGCTTCTTCTTGTTCTTTTTTGATTTTGAGATATTCAGCAGTTTGCTTCTCAATATCGCTTTTTGCCTTATAGATTTCACTATCTTGAAATGCTTTTTTGTCAAAATTCATAGGCGAAATGGATTTCCCGTCATTCGTGGCATTCATCATTTCTGCATACAATGCCATTGTAGCCTTCTCCTCAGTCTCTGACAAAGAATATTCATCTTTTAAATTTTGATCAAGTTCTATTAAATCTTTAACCGTTTTCTTTCGCTAGTCTTCCGCATCTTCTATTTTTTCATCAAAGGTTTGGCTATCAAATACCTCTAGAGAAATAAGGTCATCAATATCTTCAAAAATGGTTTTGAGCGCATTTTTTTGATCCTTCACAATGCTTTTGGCGTTTTTGATGCCCATATGTACTGCATTGTCTAAAAAGTGTTCTTCTACAAAGGTGTCTCCACCAAAGCTCGTATCATCAAGCGTACCGGATACACCCTCATGAAAGGCTATTTGCTTATCAATGAAACTGATAAACATGTCCACATTTCCGGAGAGCTCTTTGTAGAAACTTTTAATGTTATCGGCTCCTTTTCCAGTGAAATCATCACCAAGGTTTGCCACGCCTTGTAGAGCCTTTTTTAAATCAACCATTTGTTCGCGGAGTTCCCGATAGTGTTTTGCCCTTTCGTCCATTGCACTTGTAAGTGCTTTTGCATCAAGTATCTTCCCCAGAAGAAGTCACTCCCTCATATTCATTGACAAGGTCAATTTTACCAATACGAAGTTTGCCATTAAATAGGAATAAAGATACAAAAACAGTATCTATTGTGCTCGATGATCAGCGATCTTGTTTCTCCATTTCCGACATTTATTCAATCTCTTTCAACCTCTCAATTAAGATGAACTGCATAGTAAAAACTATATTTTATTCACTTCCACTTTAGCCCTTACATATATTTGAATGCTCAATATGATATGTATAACTACATTTTTTAAAGGAAGCGTTATGATGAAAAATAAATATTACTGTTGTCGCTGCGGGAAATGTTTTGAATATTGTTACTGTATAAAAACCATCATCGTTCCTGGAAGACGTGGGCGTCTGGGACGAACTGGTCGTATCGGAGATCCTGGTGCAACCGGACCGACTGGTGTTACTGGTCCTACTGGAGATACCGGGCCCACCGGGGCTACTGGCATTACTGGAGATATCGGACCCACCGGGGCTACTGGTCCTACTGGAGATACCGGGCCCACCGGGGCTACTGGCATTACTGGAGATACCGGGCCTACTGGGGTGACTGGTCCTACAGGGGCTACTGGGGTGACTGGCGCTACGGGAGCCACAGGGCCGACTGGCGCTCTTTGACGATTCGTGAAGTAAGGTACTTCATGCGAATAATGTCTTGTTCAATTTCGTCTAGGCTGTACTCTAGTGCTCTTTCTATCTGACGCACCTTTAGTACATTAAAAATTTCTTGGTTTCTAAGAGAAGCAAAAAGACCTGTTGCACCGTGTGCCTCTTGCTCCTTTAGGTTTTCTACTTTTACTTTCAAGGCTTTATACAATTTCAACTCTTGGATCAAAGCAATGCGGACTTGTTTTTTATCAATTTCTGAAAACATACTTAGTTGCTTCATCTAAGAGGTCACGCTCCCTAAATAAAAGAAATTAGTCACTATCTTTGCTTGGCTTTAAGCTAATAATTAGAGTACTTTGTTGACTGGGAGTGAGTGTACCTTCTTTTAATCCTAAAAGTATCTCTATTTCTTTCCTATCCAATGTTAGATGATTTTCAGATATTCCTTTTACTATTTCATCTTCAGTTAATACACCATTTGCTAAAATCATATCAATAGCTTTCTGAAGCAGGATTGGATTTGGTACCTTTATAATGTTATCTAATGGTTCTATTCTTCTCCAACCTTTTTAGTTACTGCCTCATCAGATATTGATATTGATTGTACGAAAGAGCATTTAACTATTGAAACTTTCCACTTTTTTTCAGCTCTACATAATAATCTAATTTATTAGGGTAAATTAAATCATTAAGAAAAGACTGTTTAGGCAACAAAAATTCAGCTGCAAATTGATTAGCTTCTTGTTCAATTTGTTTAAACTCTTCTCTAGACATTAAATCTAAATCACATTGCCAATCATGGAGTAGTATGTGGCCAAGTTCATGGGCAGCATCAAATTGCCTTCTACTAACTGATTTTTTTCATTCCCCAAAACAATAAAATAATACAATTTCCCATCAGATCTTTGACTTTGACTAAAAGCGTCAATTTTCTCTTCATTTGTAGCAAAAGATGTTACAACAAAGCCATTCTTCTCCAGCAACCTAACCATATTGGGTATAGGCTCAAGTCCAAGACTCCAATAATCTCTAAGTTCAAGAGTAAGACCTTCAATCTCAGAATTATTTGTTGTGACTGGGAGATTAAGCTCTGGAAGTATCGAAAGATATAAGAAAGTATTTTTGTTTTTTCTATTTGAGCAGCATGTTCTTTTTTATTTGTCGTTGTCATCGATCTAAAGTAAATATTACCAATAGATATATTATTTTCATCCTGCTCATAAAAATAGTCCCTTAGAAATCCTAGACAATGAATAATATGCATGAGTGTTTCTAAACTAGGCATATTTTTATTATTCTCATATTGAGATATAGCCTGTTTAGAAACACCAGCTTTCTCGGCTAGTCCAGCGATAGTAAGACCTCTATAGACTCTCGCTGATTTAAGCTTATTTCCATTGAATTGTTTTAAGTTATTCATATATACACTCCACTAATGAGAAGTCTAAATCTTAAGTATCTGAATCCTTCTCGTTTTCTGTTTTTCTTAGTTGTATGTCGTTTTCACCAGTATCTTTTTCTACATTTTCTCTGAGAGTTAAATATATCTTCTTCCTCAGTATCAACAGCGACTTCTGTCTCTCTATTTGTAAGATCATAATCTGCAGGAATAAATTCATTCCAACTTTCTTCATACGCAATCCCTAATGAAGGTGTTAAGATTAGAGCTGAAAAATCAACGATTTCATTCTTTTCATTTTTGAAGGTAAGAAGAACATATCTTTTTACTTCACCTAGTATGTGTTTCAATAAATCTTCAAGAACCCCATTAACCTCTTTATTCCACGCTTTACTGTCCATATCAAATATGTCAATTTTTTGTAAATAACCTCTGAAGCTTTCTCAACTTTTTCTAAAGACTCTTTATATCCATCAATCAGCGTTCTTTGACACATATCAACTGCGGCATCAACAATGTCTCCTAGTATAACTCCCAGGATGCATGCACGAACTCGACGTACACCTTGGTTTGCAACCAGTTCATAGATATCTCTTGGATCATTATGCTTCGTAATGGCGCCTTTTGCTTTTCGTTCATGCTTTACCGTAAATATTTTGGTCTGGCGGGTGTTGGTTTCAAGATCCCATGCATAAGCCATTACAGAAGATTCTCCAGCTTTTTGTTCGAGTTCCATGGTTCCGTAATCAATGTTTTATCTACATGACTTGAATTTAGTATTTTCACGTAAAGATGGTTCTCCCCTACCGAAATCATCTTTATTCAATGCATTTGAACGTATACTTAAACAAGCAGGCCTACCCAAAATGCCTATCCATGCCCTTCGACACACCTACACCGTCTTACTTTTAGAATCTGGGGCATCTATGAAATATGTTCAAGAGGGCCACAAAAGCATTAGAGTAACATCTGATATTTATTCTCATATCAGCAAAAAAATTGACCTGGATTCAATGAATAAATATGAAGAGTATATCTCCAAGATAATGGAGTGATTTTTTTATCATTTTTTTGTGGGTGAATTGTGGGTGGCGGCTTCTTCATTTTGAAATATTAGAAAAACCCACAAAAATAAAATCCCCCTGAAGCCAATGGCTCCAAGGGGTTTCTCTATTAATACTGAGACATATACTGATCGCGTTCCCATGGGTGAACTTGGGTGCGGAACATATCCCATTCGATTTCTTTTGCTTCGATGAAGTGCTCGAATAAGTGCTCGCCTAGTGCATTCACCATGACTTCGTTTGATTTTAAATGCTCAAGAGCTTCTGCAAGTGTTGCAGGGAGATCGGCGATGCCGTTTTCAAGGCGCTCTTCTTTGTCCATGACATAGATGTTTCTGTCGATGGGAGCAGGTGCAGCTAGTTTGTTTTTGATTCCGTCTAGACCTGCTGCAAGTAATACGCTTAGTGCAAGGTAAGGGTTTGCAGATGGGTCAACGCTTCGCACTTCCACACGTGTGCTGATGCCGCGTGATGCAGGAATACGGATAAGCGGGCTGCGGTTTTGTGCACTCCATGCTACATAGCAAGGCGCTTCATAGCCTGGAACAAGACGCTTATAAGAGTTGACTGTAGGGTTTGTGACCGCTGTAAAGCTTGTTGCATGCTTCACGATACCAGCGATAAAGTGTCTAGCGGTCTCGCTTAATTGTAAATCTGCTTTTTCATCATAGAATGCATTTTTCCCATCTTTGAATAATGATAGGTTACAGTGCATACCAGAACCGTTTACACCAAACAATGGTTTTGGCATAAATGTCGCATGTAGACCGTGCTTTCTTGCAATCGTTTTGACAACGAGTTTAAAGGTTTGAATGTCATCACAAGAGCGGATAGCGCCTGCATATTTGAAATCAATTTCATGTTGCCCAGGTGCTACTTCATGGTGAGATGCTTCAATTTCAAAGCCCATCTCTTCAAGTTCAAGTACGATATCACGGCGACAGTTTTCGCCTAGATCTGTTGGTGCAAGGTCAAAGTATCCGCCTTTATCGTTTAATTCAAGGGTCGGTTCACCTTTTTCATCAAGTTTAAATAAGAAGAATTCTGGCTCGGGTCCAAGGTTGAAATCGCTAAATCCTAGCTCTTCCATTTCTTTCAAGATACGCTTTAAGTTGTTGCGCGGGTCACCATCAAACGGTGTACCATCTGGTTTATAAATGTCACAAATAAAGCGTGCAACTTTACCTTTTTCTGCTGTCCAAGGGAAAATAACAAATGTATTAAGATCTGGATATAGGTACATATCTGATTCTTCAATACGTACGAATCCTTCAATAGATGAACCATCAAACATACATTTGTTATCGAGAGCTTTCTCAAGCTGGCTCACAGGAATCTCAACATTTTTAATCGTTCCGAGAATGTCTGTAAATTGCAGACGGATGTACTTTACGTTTTCCTCATTTACTAATTTTATGATATCTTCTCTTGTGTATTTTGCCATTTCGTAAAACTCCTCCCCTACAAAAGGTAAAATGTTTATAGCAATGCTTTTGCTAATCAGTTAACGGAAGAACCTTGACATATCCCCTTGCCTAAAGGTCGTTCCTTGTTGGAAACGTCCAGCCTGAATGAGTTCCTTTTTCAGTAGCTTCCTGAGTTCATCATCTGTCAAGTTGTGCTTTGCTGGGGTTTTCTCCTTTGTCTGTATTTCAGACGTTGGATTTTCTGCCTCAGCTTTGGCAAACAGTTTCTTAATTCCTGCCATGTTTACACCTTGTTCGATGAGGTTTTTAATCTCTAGTAATTTATCAACATCATGAAAAGAAAATAATCGGCGATTCCCGTCACTTCTTGCTGGAAATACTAAACCATTTTCCTCATAATAGCGAATTTGTCTTGCAGACAATTCTGTTAGCTGCATGACAATCCCAATTGGGAATAAAGGCATTGAGCGGCGAATGTTATCACTCATCTCAACTGTCTCCTCCTCTTTGCTTAAATTCATTATATGTCATGTTATATTATGTGTCAACAATATGTTAGGAATATTAACATGTAATGTTTATTTAGATGTCACTTCAATCAAACCTTGATTCATTAAAGAATCTACTGCGCTGCAAATGGCATTTTTCACATGGGCATATGTGAGTCCGCCTTGAACATATGCCGTATAAGGCGGTCTGATCGGTCCATCAGCTGATAATTCGATACTCGCTCCTTGCACAAAAGTACCAGCTGCCATAATGACATCATCTTCATAGCCCGGCATATAGCTTGCGTGCGGCGTCACATGACTGTTGACAGGGGAAGCATATTGAATCGCTTGGCAAAAAGCAATCATTTTTTTAGGATCTCCAAATTCAACGGATTGAATTAAGTCGGTTCTTTTGGCATTCCACGCTGGATTTGTTTGAAATCCAAGCTTTTCAAGAAAACGAGCTGTAAAAACTGCACCCTTTAAACTTTGCGCAACGACATGAGGCGCTAAGAAGAATCCTTGGTACATTTCTTGAAGCGCATACAGCGATGCACCCGCTTCACTGCCGATGCCTGGTGATGTCATGCGATATGAGCACGCTTCTACCCATCTTTCTTTCCCAACAATGTAGCCGCCTGTTTTGGCAAGACCGCCTCCTGGATTTTTAATAAGAGAACCAGCCATTAAATCTGCACCAACATGACAAGGCTCTTGTAATTCAGTGAATTCACCGTAACAGTTGTCTACAAAGACAATGATCTCTTCATTAATTGACTTCACGAATGTAATCATTTGCTCGATTTCTTCTATAGTAAAGGACGGTCTTGAAGCATAGCCTTTGGAGCGTTGGATACCAATCACTTTTGTTTTAGAAGAGATGGTCTCTTTGACTTTTTCAAAATCGACTGACCCATCTTGAAGTAAATTAACGACCTTGTAATCAATATGAAAGTCTTTTAATGAGCCTGTCCCTTCTTTTCCGCGGATACCCACTATTTCTTCTAGGGTATCGTATGGCTTTCCTGTGATATAAATCAATTCATCGCCGGGTCTTAATACACCAAACAACGCTATGGAAATTGCGTGTGTGCCTGAAATAATTTGCGGACGCACAAGACCGCTTTCTCCCCCAAATACATCGGCATAAATGTTTTCTAACGTGTTTCTTCCCATATCATCATAGCCATATCCAGTCGTCGGATGAAAGTGTGAATCACTAACTTTATGCTTTCGGTAACTTTCGAGTACACGCCACTCGTTTTGTTCACTAATTTGATCAATTTGCTGATGTATGCGTAAAATCTCTTGTTCTGTTTCTGCTGCTACTTTTTCTAACATTTTGCCATGTTTTAATGTGTGAAACATTGTTATTCTATTCCTTTCCTACAACATATACTTCTTAATGTGACCTAATATCGTCTGGTCTTCACCGATAAACCCGGTGACCTCGTAAAGTTCGGCTTCTTTTTGAAACTCTAGCGATTCCACAAGTGTTGCTGATTTTAATGCTGATATCAGCTTTCCTTCATATGCCGGAATGTTCACATGGTAAGGCATTAAAAAGTCTTTTTTCAGCTCTGCCATAATTGTAGCCTTTAACCGCTTGATGTCTTCATCATCTCTAGCGCTTATCAAAATATGCCGCTGCTTTGAAGAAGGGATGAAATCCGGACTGATTTGATCTTCTTTATTATAGACGGTCAGCATAGGAATACGGTCTGCTTCTAATTCCTCTAAAAGCTCATGAACCGTCCGTTCGTGTCCTTCGTAATCCTCATTAGAAGAATCGATCACATGAAGCAAATAGTCTGCTTCCTTCACTTCCTCAAGTGTGGAGCGAAATGCCGCAATAAGTGTCGTTGGAAGGTCTTGAATAAAACCAACTGTATCTGAAATAAGAACACTGTACCCAGATTCTAGTGTCATTTTACGTGTCATTGGATCAAGCGTTGCAAAAAGCAAATCTTCTTCATGACTATCTGCATCTGTTAACTGGTTAAACAAAGTGGATTTACCGGCATTCGTATAACCAACAATGGCAATTTGAAAAACACCATTTTTCTTGCGTCTTTCACGATATCTTGTTCGGTGTTCTTTTACTGCAGACAGCCCTGCGTGAATTTCATGAATTCGGCTACGAATATGGCGTCTGTCTGTTTCAAGCTTTGTCTCACCAGGACCTCTTGCACCAATACCGCCTCCTTGTCTTGAAAGGCTGATTCCTTGTCCGCTTAGTCGTGGTAAGGCATATTGAAGCTGAGCAAGCTCAATTTGTAGCTTCCCCTCTCTTGTACGGGCTCTTTTGGCGAAGATATCTAAAATCAATTGTGTCCGGTCAATAATCTTTACGTCTAAAGCAGTCGCCAAAGCTTTTAACTGGCTTGGAGAAAGCTCATCATTAAATATAATGACATCACATGCTAATTCTGCGCAAAGAACTTCAAGCTCTTCTACTTTCCCTTTTCCAATGTATGTTGCACTGTCTTGTCTATTTCTTTTCTGCGTTATGAAGCTAACGGCTTCTCCGCCCGCTGTTTTTGTTAAGGAAGCTAATTCTTCCATCGAGTATTGAAAGCGTTCATCTGTTACATGCGGCAATTGACAGCCGACAAGTATCGCCTTTTCTTTGTTTTCTTGTTCATTCAACGTAAATTGTTTCCTTTCTGTACTTAAGTTTTCAGTAGTACCATCATACCAAACCGCAACCACGCATACCACTTATTCGGAAGGTTTATTTTACAATGTCTGCTTAAGAAAAGGATACGCCATATTGTTAAGGCGTATCCTCTTTCATTTGAAGATCTTGGCTTTTAATGGTGAGTAAGTCTTTTTTATCATAATGATCTACAAGTAAAAGCCTCATTGCTTGTGCACGAATCGCTTTTTCTATCGTATTCCGTACAAAACGACCATTACTGAATTTTGCAGGGCTCGTTGTACTTTTGATTTGCATTAAATAATCTCTTAATTTCCATTCTGCTTCTTGTGTAAACTGATACTCACGGTCTGCCATCATTCGTTTGGCAATATCCATTAATTGATCAACTGTATAATCAGGAAAATTGATGTTGATCGGAAATCTAGATTGAAGTCCTGGGTTTAATGATAAGAAATGATCCATTTCTTTAGAATAGCCCGCCAAGATCAAAATGAATTCATGTTGTTTATCTTCCATATGTTTGACCAGTGTGTCAATGGCTTCTTTTCCAAAATCCTTCTCTCCTCCGCGCGCAAGAGAGTAAGCTTCGTCAATGAATAAAATACCGCCAAGTGACTTTTTAATTAAATCCCTTGTTTTCTGCGCTGTATGCCCAATGTACTCTCCGACAAGATCACCACGTTCTGCTTCTATTAAATGACCTTTTGATAAAACATTCATCTCAAAGAAAAGCTTTCCGACGAGTCGGGCTACAGTCGTTTTCCCTGTACCTGGGTTGCCTTTAAACATCATATGAAGCGTCTGTTTCCCCACTTTCAGTCCTTGTTCCTGCCTTTTTTGGTTCACAAAAATCCAAGCATAAATTTCTTTTATATTGCGTTTCATTTCATCCATTCCCACAAGACTATTCATTTCACGCTCTATCTCTCTTAAGATGCTGTGTTTGGCCTCATTTTTCTGTAAGGCTTCCAGGTATTCTGCCTCTGAATCTGCATCAATCAATACTTGCTTCTGTCCATTAAGTATAATATTGATTTGGCCGTTGTTTTTATATGTGACAGCTCGCTCCAATGTATTCACCTCTCGCTCTTCTCTCTTTATTCTATTCTGGTGGAGCTGTAATCGTGACAATCGCCCGCTTTTTCCCTATGACATGCATCTTACTTTGTTGTCAAATTGACCCGAGACAACGGATTTTGTAGGGAATTCTGCGGTTTCCCAGGAAATGATCTGATGTCTTTATTGTATTCATCCATTTTGTGCGGACAAACCAACAATTTACTTTTTCTTAGAAAAAATGTAGCTTTTTGATCACAAATTGTGCAGAAAAGAGTGTCAATGAATTCCGCATTTTGTACAAGCAATTTTTCTATTTTCTCATAAAATAAAGACGAGGTGATGAATAGATGGTAAAAATTTTTATTGATCCGGGCCACGGAGGAACAGATTCTGGAGCTGTTGCTAATGGACTTTTTGAGAAAAATTTGACACTTCAAATTGCGCTTTTTCTGAGAGATATCCTGATTAGTGAATATGATGGGATTTCCGTCCGCTTAAGTCGTTCAACTGACCAAACCGTCACTTTATCCGAGCGAACGAATGCTGCAAATAGCTGGAAAGCTGATTATTTCGTATCGATCCATATCAATGCTGGCGGCGGCACAGGTTTTGAAAGCTACGTGTACCCTGGCGTTTCTGCGCCGACAACCACGTATCGCAATGCTCTTCATGATGAAATTGCCCGCTCGGTTGATCTCACCGACCGAGGCAAGAAAAATGCGAATTTCCACGTCCTTCGTGAAACTTCTATGTCCGCTATCTTAACAGAGAACGGTTTTATTGATACGACGTCTGATGCAAATAAGCTCCGTAACGCTTCCTTCCTTCAAAGTATCGCTCGCGCACATGCTTCCGGATTAGAAAAGGCGTTTCAATTGAAAAAAAAAGCAACTAAACTTTATAAAGTGCAAGTTGGTGCCTTCAAAGTCAAAGCCAATGCAGATGAACTAGCAAACTCGCTTACATCAAAAGGATTTGATGCATTTGTGTTGTTAGAAGGCGGCTTATTCAGAGTTCAAGCCGGCGCTTTCCGTTCAAAACAAAACGCGGATGAACTCGCTGCAAAAATCAAGCAAGCTGGTCATGACGCATTTGTTTTCCAATAATTGTTATATTAAACAAACCGGCTCTATCAGAAAGGAGAGCCGGTTTGTTAATTAGTGGATTTACGCTAAAATGTTCACGACAAATTGAGACCAAGTTTCAAGACGATCGAAGTATTCTGGCTTTTTCAATTCAGATACTTTCATCCATTTTCCTGAGATTTGATCTGTTTCTCTTACTTCAACGTGAGCACCAGGTGCTAATTCAAGTGCGGATAAAAGCCCAATGTGCACACGACCAACACTGTTGTCGTCATCATTGATTAACCCAAGAGTTCGCATCTCGAGTTTGTCTTCCTCTTGAATGGAAAGTTCCTCATCGAGTTCACGATCCGTATTTTTCTTTAGGATCTCAGCAAAGTTTTTGCCTTCGATAAAGTTCATATGACCTCCAAAACCAAGAGATAACTTATGATGTAATCTTGTTTCTCCGCCGCCTTGAAGTCTTTCATATACATATACTTCATCTTCACGCTTAATCACGACATAAGGGATTGGCTGCTTGAAGTCTGGATTTTCTTCCGCATCGCCTCTTCGCATCTGTTCAAAGTGTTCTTCGATTTCTTTCATAATGGTTTTGATCGTTTGCTCTTCACTATTTACACCATTAAATGTCAGTGTTTCATTTTGAAATACACATTTGCGCGGTGCAACTAAAATGATTTCATCCATTTTTCCCATGTTGGGTAACCTCCAGTATGTAACAAGTTGTAAGAAATGGGAAAAAGCCAAAACGAGTCATGCGTTTTGACTTTTTCGTTTAGCTTATGATTCATCTCCAAAGAAGAAATCCTCATCTTTTAACGGCTCAACTGTTGCTTTTTTATAGCCGTTCCCTTTCATAGAAAAGAAGTCATGTGATTTTGTTTTTGTATTGAGTCCGTTCAATACGATTGGATTAATCTCTTCTTCTTCAAAGTAAGGGGCAAATCCAAGATTCATTAATGCTTTATTGGCATTGTAACGAATGAACTTTTTCACGTCATGAGATAAATTGACTTGGTCATAAATATCTTCTGTGTAATGAAGTTCATTTTCATAAAGCTCTTTTAGCAACTCAATGGAGAAATCATAAAGCTCTTTTTGTACGTCCGGTGTTTGTTTGTTGTAAATTTCTTGCGCTAATAATCCAACGTACACCCCGTGAATCGCTTCATCACGCAAAATCAAGTTAATGATTTCACCACTTTGCATCAGCTTTCCTTGTCCATAAAAATAAAGCGGGTAATAGAAGCCACTATAAAACAGAAAGCTCTCTAAATAAACAGAAGCAACCATTGCTTTAAATAAAGAAAGAGGGTCGTCCTTTTGAATTGAACGGTAAAGCCCAACAATTCTATCTGCTTTATTTTGCAAGTATTTATTTGTCTTGACCCATTCAAATACTTCAGTAATCGTTTCTGTCGGAGCAAGCGTCATAAAGATATTTGAGTATGATTTCGCATGAACCGCATTCTCCATCATCGCCATAAAGTTCAAAACCGCTTTACGCTGATGGCCGTTCACATGTTCTGCCACAATCGGCATACCTGTATTTCCTTGTTCTGTATCAAGTAAAGTCAGTCCAGCAAGTACCTTCATGTACGTATCTCGCTCTTCTTCACTTAAATATTTCCATGTCAAGAGATCACCGTTTAACGAGATCTCTTCTGGAAGCCAGAACTGCTTTACGTTTTGATTGTAAAACATTTGTGTAAAATCATCTTCGTGTATTGACCAGTTGGCTGCATCATAAATTTTTGTCACTTTAAACTCTCCTTTAATCAAACAACACAAGAAAGACAGCCTTCCTGCCCTGTATCCTTCGTTCTTGCATAATAAAGCGTTTTAATGCCTTTATGGTGCGCATAAAGATCAATGCGGTTTAAATCTCGCGTTGTCATCGTGTCTTTTAAGAATAGAGTGAAACTAATTCCTTGATCGACGTGCTGCTGAATGGTTGCGATCATATCCACCACTTTAAACATGTCCATATCATATGCTTCTTTATAGAAGAACCAGTTTTGCGCTGAAAGTCCTGGCATTGGGTAGTATGTTTTGCTGTTTCCGTATGTTCTTTCTTCAATACGTTCCATAATTGGCATGACAGACGCTGTTGCTGATTGAACGTATGAAATTGAACCTGTTGGCGCAATACATAATCTATAGCTATGGTACATCCCATTCTCTGCTACAAACTCTTTCAAAGCAACCCAATCTTCTTTTGTCGGAATGTGCATTCCTTCAAATAGTGCTGCTGCTTTTTCTGTTTTTGGTGTGAAATCATTTTGTACGTATTTATTGAAGTACTCGCCAGTCGCATAGCTAGAGCCTTCATAACGGTAGAACGTTTCCCCTTTTTCTTTTGCCAGCTCACTTGAGCGCTTAATAGAATAATAGTTTACCATCATAAAGAACGTATTCGCAAAATCTCTTGCTTCTTCACTTTCGTATGCAATTTGGTTTTGAGCTAAGTAGCCATGCAGGTTCATAGCACCTAGTCCGATTGATTTCATCGCTTTGTTGGCTTTTCTGACTGCCGGCGCATTGCGAATATCCGTTGTTTCAGAGACAAGCGTTAATGAGTCGGTTGCAAGTTTGACTGTTTTTTCAATAGACTTGTTTTTCATGACATTCATGATATTTAATGAGCCAAGGTTGCAAGAAATATCAAGACCGATTTCATCTTCTTGATCGTAGTCAGTGTAAGAAGACACCTCTGAAGCCTGAAGCACTTCTGAACAAAGGTTTGAGAATTTCACACGTGAGATATGGTTCAGTGCATGTTCTCTATTGACATTGTCTTGGAACATGATATATGGATAGCCTGATTCCGAGCGTAGTACAGCTAATTTTTCAAGAAGCTTTCTCGGATTGACTTTTTCCTTTTTGACTTTCGGATTATCGACAAGTTCATCGTACATCTCTTCCATGTCCATCTCATCCAGATGCTGTCCGTATGCTTTATAAACTGTATGTGGATAGAATGTGTAAGCTGTTTTATCTTCTCTTGCCAGCTCTATAAATTTATCTGGGATCACAACACCGATTGAAAGTGTTTTAACACGAACATCTTCATCAGCAGAGATTTTCTTTGTGTCTAAGAAATCGTTGATATCTCTGTGGAAAATATTGAGGTAAGCACTACCTGATCCTTGTCTTTGTCCCATTTGATCAGCATACCTGAATGCATTATCGAGAAGCTTCATCACACCTACGACACCTTTTGTCGCATTTTCTACATCTTTGATCGCTTCACCTTTAGCACGAAGCTTTGAAAGGTTGAGACTCACACCGCCACCTAGTTTTGAAAGCTGCATGGAGATATCAATCGCTCTTGAAATATCATTTAATGAGTCATTCACTTCGAGTAAGAAACAGCTCACCAGCTCACCACGTCTTTTACGACCGGCATTTAAAAATGTCGGTGTACTCGGCTGGTATTCTTGATTGATCATCAATTCCACAAACTCAAGTGCTTTCTCTTTGTCGCCGCCTGCGAAGAAAAGAGCCACAATTGAAATGCGGTCTTCATAGCGCTCAAGAATTTTCTTTTTATCGTTTGTTTTGAGTGCATAATCATTGTAAAACTTAAACGCACTCATAAATGATGGGAATCTAAATTTCTTGGCATAGGCAGCATCAAATACTTCTTTAATATCATCCATGCTGTATTGTCTTAAAAATTCTTCTTCATAGTAGTCGTTTTCTATTAAGTAATGAATCTTTTCTTCCAAATTGTGAAAGAAGACCGTATTTTGATTAATATAATCTACGAAATAACTATGTACAGCTTCTTTGTCCTTATCGAACTGAAACTTTCCTTCCTTTTGAATCATAATCTCATTATTTAATTGAATCCACTTCGGAACCTGATTTTGTGACAATTCTTTCTACCTCCTGTGTAAACAATTCAACATCCCTTTTTGTTCCGCTTAATTCAAAGGTGTGCAAAATAGGAACTTGATATTGTTTAGAAATCGTATCGGCGCTTTTGGCAAAATTATCTCCCCACACTTTGTTTCCACTCACTGCTACACCTAGTAAAAGGTGAGCATTTTTTTCTAAAAAAGACTGAGTGGTACTAGGGACTTGTCCAAATCCTGTCGTAAATGTGACGAGGATAAACGGCGAATCCAAAAACTCTTCTCCAGTCAATTTTCGTTTGTCTGTAAAAGGGGTCTTGTCCAAAAAGCGTTGAACATTTCCTGTTTTTGAATCAAATACGATTTGAATCAATTCCATCACGACCTAGTTTTTAGTATTGTTGATCATTTCGCTATTCACTATATATAGTATACTATGTTTTTTCAAAACACAATATATAGTTATGCTAAACGAAAAAAATCAACCAACCCGGCCGAACATTCATAGCCGAACTCGTACGTTCAAATAAATAGAGCAGAGCAGCATCCAAAAAAGAACTGCCCTACTCCTTATTCAACTTAAACCGAAATCTATCATAACATGAAAAAAATTCGCTTAGTAGACTAGACTTTTTATTTTATTTTTTGTAGGCATTGCACTGTAAATCTTCTGACACTTCTGTGATTTCAGCTTCAACACCTAATTCTTTTAGTACAGCTTCAAGCGCAGTGACGATAGATGCTTCTCTCACTAATTCTTTCCCATTTACAGAAACACTCGTTCCATATTCAAAACAGGAGTCATCTTCACAAGTTTGTTCCCAGTGATTGATTTTAATGTTGGGCTTCATCAACTCATCCTTTTCTGTCTAGATGTCTTATACATGTTTATAGTGTAGCGACTTCGCATTCGTTTGTAAATTTACATGCCTACTCCTCATCAAGTCCATCATCATATTCTTCGTCCAACTCATCTATATATTTCGTTGTAACAAGGGAAAGTGTGCCTTCTTTTTCATCAAACCGATACACCATTACATCATCGTCGTCATCGTGAGATCGTTTTGCCAATTTTCTTGTCTCAATTCTATGTTCGAGATGGCGCACGAACCAAATCATACAACGATGCCGATCAAAAGGAGTAACACTCTAATCCTTCTTAATTCAAGCTCTGCATTTTCCGTTAAAATGGACAGAAAAGTTTCGCGGCATGCAAAATAGCCCCACTGATCTGACAAAAAACGTAGCGAGTCTCAGCCGGTTTATTGGCAGATGCACGGGGCTATTGAATACTCAATAACCTTATTCTAGTTCTAGATTTACATTTTTCTGAGGTGCAAATGTAGAAATGGCATGTTTATAGATAAGCTGCTGCTTTCCTTCTGTCTCAAGCAACACCGTGAAATTGTCAAATCCTTTCACTTGGCCTCGAAGCTGAAAGCCATTTAATAAAAATACAGTGACAAATGTATTGTCTTTGCGGATCTGATTCAAAAATTGGTCCTGAATATTAATCGGTTTCATGTTTCGTCCTCCTTGATTCTGATAACTACAGTTTCGCTTTAAGTCCAAGCTTTCCTGCTATATATGCGAAAATTTCATCTTTTTTGTCAGAAAAGTGGCAAGGGGGTGTCATATCAAACCAAATGACATCCATTTTATTACGAAACCACGTGAACTGACGCTTCGCATATCTTCGGGAATTTTGCTTTAATTGGTCAATGGCTTCATCAAGTGAGCAGTCGCCTTTAAAATAGGCGTACAATTCTTTATAGCCAATCGCTTGAACGGACTGACAATCCTTCAATCCTGATTGATATAGCGCTCTCACTTCGTCGATTAAACCATTATCTAACATCATATCAATTCTTTGATGAATGCGCTCGTATAAAAGCGTTCGCTCCATCGTCAATCCTATAATTGCTGTTTCATAAAGCGGGATTTCTTGATGTCCGTTTTGCATGTCAGACATTTTCTTGCCTGTTGTATGTATGACTTCTAGCGCACGAATGACGCGGCGCACGTTATTCGGGTGAATCATTTGTGCCGCATCAGGGTCAACTGCCTTTAATTTCTCATGCAGTTGCAAAGGACCATATTGCTTCTCAAAAAGGGTCATTTCCTTTTTAAAAGCCGGGTCACTTTTTTCATCAGTAAATGTGTAATCATATAAAACCGATTGTATATACAGTCCCGTGCCGCCAACAATCATTGGAATTTTGCCTCTACCTGCAATCTCTTTGATTTTCAACCGGACTAGCTGCTGAAATTCAGCTACTGAAAATGATTCCTCCGGCTGTTTCATATCAATCAGATGGTGCGGCACTCCTTCCATTTCTTCTGGGGTGATCTTTGCTGTACCAATATCCATTCCTTTATAAATCTGCATAGAATCTCCGCTAATGATTTCACCATTAAATGCTTTTGCTATATCAATGCTCAGCTTTGTTTTGCCAACAGCCGTCGGACCTACTAACACAATCACTGGTTGTTTCGCTTTTTTCACATGACATCACTCTCTTTTACAAACTGCCTACAGTATAGCATAACTTCTCCTATATGCTCCATTGATCACCAGCCGAGTGGTTCATTTCCCACCACTTCGTATGTCTTCCCTTTCAAACGATGTTTATGCGTTGGCCGTTCTTCTGAACTATAGACGACACCTCCGTATGGAATGGGAACAGGATCTGTATAGGCAGAATATGTGACTTCCTCAATTTCGTGATAATGTGTACCATCGACTCTTGGTATAGCAGGTCCTGTAATGCCATAGTATCTGTGAAAATGACCCCTTTCAAATGAGGTGACCCCTCTATAGAAATGGGTATGCTGATCAGTGCTGCTTCCATTAACAGGCTGAGAAAAGCCTTTTATTAAATGATAATGTTCTTCAGTAACGTCCGTACGTGCTATATATATATGAGCGTGCGGCGGACATTTTGCCCAATCAGACGGATACAGGCCCATTTTCCACATTCCTCCTTATGATAGGCGTTCACCCAAACACATTTAGGCAAAAAGAATACACTGATCTCAGTTACAGTGATTTTATGTGAAAGGAGCCTTTTTTTATGAATCATTTTGATCCGCATTTGATCCAAGAAGATGTTAGAAGACCTTTTGGCTTTGGATTTGGACGCCCTGGTTTTGGAAGACCCGGCTTTGGATTTGGGGGACCTGGTTTTGGATTTGGACGCCCTGGATTTTTCGGTTCTCCGTTTTTAGGTGGTTTTACTGGCGGCCTGCTTGCTGGGTCACTTCTTACTCCAGGATTCGGCTATGGATACCCATATCCACCACCATACCCACCATATCCTTATTATTAAATATGACTTTTCAGTGACAACATCAAAATATAAAATCAATCGAATGTCACAAATTTTTTATGGGTGAACATTTACTTTACCGACTGTTCAGTAAAGTAGGTGTTTTTTTATATCCAAAACAAAAAAGAACAGATTTTTAAGGACACTCTTCATATGCCGAGTGATTGTATGAAGCGGGGCAAAGAAAAACTAGCTAGAAAAAAAGAATGAAGCGATCAAACCGATTGAACCTTATAAAAAAAGTCATTTTCTCTTCTTTATGGAGAAAATGACTTTTTGATTTTAGCGACCTATTTGAATGGTTTCTTCTAAGAGTATGTCCACATTCCCTTTCACAGCCCTTGAGATCATGCATGAGCTTTCGGCTTTATGCGCAAGCTTGCGAGCCAGTTCAATATCATGAGTTGAAGCCGTTTTTTTGAGAATCATGACAGGTCTATGGATAATCTTTTCATATGTAAAAACACCATTTGTCACATCCACTATAGCCTCAGAGCTCATGGATAAATCCTCTTTATCTAAATGGCTTCTCTCCATCATGGCCGCAAGTGTAATGATATAACATGCTGCCGCTGCACCTAAAAGCATCTCATCTGGATTTGTTCCAATACCTGGTCCGTCCATCTCTTTTGGAATCGAGATTTTTGTTTTTAATTGTTCACATGCAATTGTGCCAACATCGTTACGCATACCAGGCCAGCTTGCCTGAAGATGAAAATGATGACGTGCCATATCCGTCTCTCCTTTTGTTATCACTTTTTATAGTGTAACAAGAAAACATCTTGCTTGTCTTATGATGTGCACAGTCCTTATGTATATTCTTCATCCAGCACCGTTCTAATTGCTTTGACATAACGGTAAAATGTTTCATTTTTTGTATTTGACCGCCTTCGATAATCGAAACTGTCAAATAAAGCTTCACGTTGACTTCTACTAATCTCAAGTTGCACACTCTGCCCTGTTTTCGTAAGATTATTAATATTATGATTGCTCGTTCCGCTTAGAGTCGTGTGTGCAACAGCAAGTTCAGCAGAAAAACCGTTTCGCTCTAATGAGTTCACAATTTTCTCAGCTCGGTCGTAATCAGTCCCGCCGACAAGTGTATGATCTATTCCTTCCTCACCTTTATATCCATGCACTGCTAACACATAATCATGTGCTTTTGCCTGCGCAACCCCAGTCGGTTCATCAAAGTTTGTACTTGTAATATGAAGTTCTGAAGCATTTTCTCTTAATCCTTCAAATAAATACGTAGAGAATTCGTTATCAAAAAAATGGACGATCTCACTGACCCCGCCTTCAATTCTCCCGCCATGGGGTGACATCACAAGAAGACGGCTATTAGGGGCTGGGTTGGATGTAATTTGATAACTGTCACTTGTTTCGTTTTCTTCAAGTTCTTTAAAATTGCGATAAATATCAGTTGATCCGCTTTCGTCTTCTCCACCTAATGACAATGGCTCATCATGTTCCTTTGCTTGCATGGTATAATAGACGCCCCAAACAATCGCAAGCAGGAGAAGCAAAGCAAAAAACTTCTTCATTTCCGTTCTCCTTTAACAGATTTCTAAGCCGTTTCTATAATTTATTGAATCATCATGTTTTTTCATTTTTTCCACATTTTCTCTCCGAATTTGATCATAACACTCTAGATCGTGAGATTCCTCAAAAATAAGATAATTGCATTTATATACACAGAAACGCCTCCGCTGTTTGAAAACAGAGTTAGAATAGTATGACAAACAAATGAAGTTTTGTTTAAAATGACCTAGTCATATCCAGTCTGTTTTCTTTAATTCAGCATTTTTCATCATGTTTTCAATTTTTTTTGCCTGTGTCGAATAAGGTTTGTATGAGCATTGACCCTGTCATGATCCCCCTTTTTTCTTCATCCATTTTTTAGTTCTCTAAGAAGAACTCTCCTACCTATCATCGGCTAATTCTCCATTTTTTCCACCTTTTTCAATTATTCCACGATATGTAAGCGTTTTATTTAAACAATGAGACAGCCGCCAACTTACGGGCCTAATAGCCAAACGATTGCAAGCCCAGCAGGCCGTTAAGAAATCAGCACTGTGAAGCCTAAGGTCCAACCGTTTATGGTGTAACGAAACCGGACTTCCTTGCATAAGGGTTAATATCGCGCTCTAAGATTATCGAGTTCATTTCTTACTAAATTGGATAAGTCCAGCTTCGTGAGAGATGATGATACGAATTTGTCCGGCATCTCTATGGCAAAACCAACTGTACTCGTATTGGTTCACTCGTGTTGGAGCATTCACTAGATTGAACATAATGATGTCAAGACATGATTAATAGAGAATTACAAAACAAGTAGTCTAGAGAAGAGATCCGATGATTTCTGGGTCAGGTGATACTGACATAAAAAAGCGTTCTAAGAATAAATAAAAAAGCCCTTTACGTTTTTTCGTAAAGGGTCATTTTTCCTCTTTGTTTTATGTGTGAAGTCTTTCTTCTAATTGAGTAGTTGACAGGTTACGCTTCATTTTCATACATCTCATCTCCTTTTTGAATGTGCGTACGCGCTTCAATCACAATTTCAAAAAAAGTGGAAGACTCCTTGTACATGTCGCGTTCCTTATAATAATTTGCCGCATCAAGCGCTAATTCCTCTAAATCAGCGAACATTTTTTTCCTTTTTAAACCAAATAGGGCTGATATCAGTTTTTCACAGTTGTTTTTCTCCATATAGAGCGCCTGTAAAAATTGGAATTTCAACTGATAAATCTCATCTTCTAATAAAGACGCCTGTTTCATCCCTTCGGTTACTGCTTGAATCGCCTGCTCTATATCTCCAAGTTTAAAACGAGTGAGGGCAAGTGAGAACAGTGATTTCATCATCGTCGAGGCCTGATCTTTTTGATAAAGTGAAATGGCTTGTTCAAAAAAGACGGAAGCGGTATGGTAAGTTCCCATACTATAATGACAAGTTCCTAAGTTGTTGAGTGCCATTGCTTTAAAATAGGACATGCACTCTTGTATTTCCAATGCTTCACAGACCTTTAAAGCCTTTTCTAAATAAGGAAGCGCTTTTTGGTACTGACTTACATCAATCAAATTGCCAGCCATAACGAAATCACATTGAATACTTCTTTTCCCATAAAGCTGGTGCTTTTTATAAATGTCTCTCGCCTTTTTTGCATAATGCATAGAGAAATAGGTTTGTTTCATATGATAGTATACTTCAGCGATTTTATAGTAAAATTCTGCTTTTTCAATCTCATCTGTCACCAAAATGAGCTGATGTTCCGCATGCTTGTAGTATGAAATGGCCTCAATATATCGCCGCTGGATAAATGCATACATCCCATGGAAAAAATGAAAGTAATAGGCCAGTAAGCCTGTCATTTCATCTTCTGCATCTTCTATTTCTTTTGGAAAGGATACAGCGTGAAGCGGCTCACTTCCAGCATGGATTGGAGATAAGTGCTGAAGCATCATTTGATGGCGGAAATCCATTAATGAATAATAAAGTAATAAATCTTGATCTTCTTCCATATCACGGATCTCTTGCTCAACAAGGCGCTTCATTTCTTTAGCTTCTTTTACTTCAAATTTGCAAATATGAGTGTACCATTGATTGATCTTTACACCTACTTCGGAAGATGGTATTTTGTGTGCCATCCACTTCAGCCCCATTCTATCATCTCAAACTGATATCTATTATTTTACATAATTTATGATTTTAAGGCAAATTGACATGAATTACATATTTTATCTTCAGCTAGCATATTTCTATCCTTTTTACTAAGTTGAAATCGGGTTATTTTGCTCTTTTTTCTATGACGACGTATCAAATTCTCTGATTACTTCTTTTATTGCATAAATATAGCGCCTAAATGCTTTTTTCTTTCCCTTCCTTGTGTCAAAATTGTCAAAAAAGGCTTCTCTCTGCCCAGTACTAATTTCAAGTTGAACACTTTCACCACTTGCATTTTGATTATTAATGTTTTTCGGATCTGTTCCAGAAAGCCGCTCACCTTTTTGCACCACTTCTGCAGAAAAACCTCTATCTTGTAATTCACGCACCATAGCTTTGGCCATCTTTCGGTTCGTTCCCCCAACAAGCGTATGTCTCCTATCACTTTTATAACCGTGTATGGAAATAGAAAATGGATATGTTTTAATCATTTGCACCAAAATCGGTTCATCAAAATTTGTACTTGTAATATGCAAGTCGCGGTTGTTGTCCTTTTTCGTTCCTTCAAATAAGTAGGTAGAATAACTTTGATTAAATGCTTCTACAATTTCACTTGTTCCTGGTTCGATTTCACCGCCATGGGGTGAAAAAACGAGTAAATCGCTTCCGCCCTTTTCGTGAAATTCTATCTCATAACCATCTTTTTCATGTCGTATTAGCTGTTTAAAGCTCTCGTATTGATCACCTTTTTCTCGTTCTTTTTTATCCTCAATAGAATGACTACATTTCACTATCAAAAAAACACATACGATTAGAAATATGAATCCACTTATTAGTAGCCTTTTCATCTCACAGCTCCTTTACATTCTTAGGTGCATCTTTCCGCATCATTTTACTATCAAATGCTGAAGGTATTCAAAGATTGTTCTGCCCATTTAAATGAATCAGGAAAACTTTCCTGCTTTTTTATTTTGACTAGGTACTTAAGACTTTTTTTCATTTCCCCTTTTATGTATAATTCCCTTATTTCTGCTGTAAAAAACACTACAAAAATGGGCGAATTCCTCTTTCTTCATACAAAAAAACTGCAAACAAAGTGTTTATCACACGCCTGTTTGCAGCAATCTGTTCATATCAAATATTAGATTTTTAATCCATTCTCTAAAACCGTTAGTACTTCATCTTGCGATAACCCTTGTGCAAGTGATATTTCACTCACAAGAATCCCTCTTGCGTCATCAAGCATCTTTTTTTCACTGGAATTTAGTGCCTTCTTTTGGTTTCTTCTCATTAAATCTTTCACAACGTTTGCACCATCTTCAATCGCGCCTGTTTTTAGCTTTTTCATATTCTCATCATATCTCTGCTTCCAAGTTAGCGTGTCGTCGTTTGTTTCTTCATCAAAATTGTTCATCACAACCTTTAATGTTGCTTGATCTGCAATTGGTCGTATGCCCATTTGATTGATTCTGCCCCGAGGGATCATCATTTGCATATGAGGCATTTGAATCAGAAAATATTCCTCCGTCTTACCTAAAATTTCTTTTTCTTCCATTCCTTCAATCACACCAGCTCCATGCATTGGATAAACAATTTTATCACCTATTTGAAACAAATCCGCCACCTCCGAAAGTATTCACATGATGATTATAACACATTTCATCAAATGATAAAAATATTTATTTTATCATGTTATTTTAGAACCAGTCAATTCTTTTTATTTGAGATTTTAAAGAAAAAGCCTTTTTTGTAAAAGAACCGCATCATCCAGTCCTCTTTGACACTCTTTGCATAAACTAACATTGAGTCACATTTAGGAGGGATGACAATGTGCAACTGCAAGTGCAAACATTCCCACTCAGACTGCTATAAAAAACATGACAATGATAAGCATGTTGACCAGTGTAAAGAAAAGAAGTCATATCATAAAAAAGATGATTGGTTTGAGGGTGATTTTTGGGATACTTCAAGAAGCTACGATCCCCATTACTATCCTAAAAGTGTCTGTTGCAAATGTCAGAAGCGTCGTAAAAAGAAATATGGATTTTCATTTTAGTGTTTGACGCTTCCATTGCTTTATGCTTTTCCGGCTGAAAAGCCGGTTTTTTTCTTTCGTATGGATAGGCTCATGAACATTGCGATCAACATAGTATATGGCAAACTGAAAAAAAGGATGCGATACAAATGAACAACATGAATAGCCAGAATACTCATTACCATCAAGGAAATCCATATCACACATTTGAAAATGTGTATACAGCCAACCATGAGCATATGATCGCGCCAAATACGCATGGCCCAATGAATATTCCAAACCATTATCATACTGGAAAAAAAGATTCTGATGGAAGTCATTACTCAAGTCATCATGTAGCCTACTCTCCATTTGCCCATCAATATAATCCATATTCAGCCTTTCCAATGAATGATGATCATCATCTTCAAGGCTCATATGTTGGATACGGCATGCCTCCATATCATCCCTACGGTTATCATGATGGCGGCCATATGATGATGGCACCCAACTATCAAATGACAGGTCATGTGAACGGAATGAATCATCCTAATGCTTTCTTACCCCGATATTACTAAACAAATAGACAAAATAAGGGCAAAACATACCATTTAATCCCATATGTAGATATGGTAGAATTTAGGTAAATAATGGATGAATTCATTCATTATTTACCTGTCATCAAACAAGGGGGAAGGAAGAAATGAAAAAAACACTAATGATTCTTACGATGGGGCTGCTTACACTCATCATGGCTCTATCTGTACCGCTTGCTGCATCCGCTGAAGGAGTCAAAACGGAGGAAGGCAAAGCTTCGACCAATGCAAGACCAGCAGCACTATATGCAAAAATTACAGGAATAAGTAAGCAGGAATGGTCGTTTTCTGATATTGAGCTGACATACCGACCAAATTCTGTCCTAAGTATCGGTGCGGTTGAGTTCACATTGCCTACAGGCTTTCAAGCAACAACGAAAGATATCATCAACGGAAAAGCATTAAAAGACAGCCACATTTTAAACAGCGGAAAAACTGTCCGCATCCCAGCTAGATTCGATTTATTTGGAAGTTCACAATATACTTTACAGCTTTCACATAAAGTACTCCCTGCCGCAGGTACATATACGTTCCGCGCAGAAAACCGTACGATCAGCATCGGTTCCACATTTTATGCAGAGGATACGATTGATATTAATAAGCGACCCGTTGTGGTCACACCACCAACAAACCCTTGCGGATGCTAATTGAAATTAAAAAAGCGCTCCTTTGAACTTTGAGCGCTTTTTTATTATGGTAAGAGTCCTTTACATCACCCGTTTAAACATCTTCTCCATCTCATATGTAGAGTAATGAATGATAATCGGCCGGCCGTGCGGACATGTAAAAGGGTCAGTCGTTTGACGGAGCTCGTCTAAGAGAGCCTTTATTTCATCATGACGCAAATGGCGATTTGCTTTAATAGAGCCTTTACAGCTCATCATAATAGCGGCGTCTTCTCTTAGTTTTTTAATATCAATTCGCTTTTCGTCGAGCACCTGTTGAATAATTTCTTCTATCAGTTCAGCTTCTTCCCCCTTTGGAAACCATTGCGGATGTGAACGAACGATATAGCTCCCTGATCCGAAAGGCTCTAAAAACACTCCAACTTTCGCTAAAGCGTCCTTATGCTCTTCAATAATCAGCATATCGTTTTTAGAGTAGTGAAATGTTAGTGGGACGAGCATTTCTTGAACCTCTTGTTCAATTTCGCCTACCTTCTCACGATAATATTCATATTTGATTCGTTCTTGGGCCGCATGCTGATCAATAATATAAAGTCCTCGTTCATTTTGTGCCAAAATATATGTTCCGTGCATTTGACCTATTGGATACATAATAGGAACTCGTTCGGTGTCGTCAACTGATTCAGCCGCCTCTTCTTGCATCACAGATTCCTCTTGTGAAGCAGCAGTTTCATATAAATCGACACCAGACACGTAGTTTACGTCTGACTGTTCTTCAAAAGGTGATGATAATGCTGATTGCATATCTTCGGTTTCAGACATGTCGCACGTGTCTTTCTGATTGGTCTCATAGACAGTCGATTCAAGCGAGGACAATTGATAGGCTATTGGTTTTTGTGTACTTTCTACATTCGCTTGTTTTGAATCGAAGGTTAAAAACTGCTGCTCGTTTTTCACAGTTGGCATTGGTGCTTTCTTTGGTAACGAAGCACTTGGAATGAGCTGCTGCTTTTGAAACACTTCCTTAATTCCCTGTTTAATCAGTTCATGAAGTTCCTGCTCTTTACTAAGCCTTACTTCAAGTTTTGATGGATGCACATTCACATCCACTAAAATCGGATCCATCTTCATTTCAATAAATGTAATCGGATGGCGACCGATTGGTAGCAACGTGTGATACCCTTCATGGATGGCTTTCACCAGCGGAAAATGCTTGACATATCTGCCGTTTACAACTGAAGACATATAATTCCGCGATGCTCTCGTCACTTCTGGTAAGGAAATATACCCTTTCACTTCAAAATCAAGTGATTGTACGTGAAGTGGCAGCATTTTTTTCGCCACAGCCGTTCCATAAATGGCAGCCAATACATGCCGAACATCCCCGTTTCCGTTCGTCTGAAGCAGGACTTTTCCTTGATGTCGCAAGCGAATCGATACTTCTGGATGAGCCAGCGCAATCCGGTTGACAACATCTGAAATATTACCAAGCTCTGTGTGAACGGTTTTCATGTACTTTAACCGAGCAGGCGTATTAAAAAATAAATTTGTTACGAGAATTTCTGTCCCGCGTCTCCCAGATGTCTTTTTCTCTGAAATGATCTTTCCGCCTTGGAGGGCTAAATGCGTTCCAGCTCCCTCACCTGTGCTTGTCTTCATTTCTAGATAAGAGACAGAGGCGATACTTGGGAGTGCCTCTCCTCTAAATCCGAGTGTTCTGACGCGAAAAAGATCATTTTCATCTTTGATTTTACTCGTTGCATGTCTTTGGAAGGCGAGCTTACAGTCTTCAGCATCTATTCCTACACCATTATCTATCACCCTGATAGAAGAAAGACCTGCTTCTTCTACATCAATCTCGATCACCGTGCTCTTTGCATCGATCGAATTTTCCACAAGCTCTTTCACAACAGAAGCAGGACGCTCGACGACTTCACCAGCAGCAATTTTGTTTGATAGGTCATCAGATAACTGAATAATCTTTGCCATTACCGCTCACCTCACCTTACATTATAATTTCTTTTGCAATTCATATAACTTTGTCATGGCTTCAAGTGGTGTCATATCCATTAAATTAAATGATTTTAGTTCTTCTAAAACTGCTCGATCCTTGTTCTTGAGGACTTGTTTGGTTTGTGGTTTTTCTTCTATTTCAAAAAAGGAAAGCTGTTTTTTCTCTTGTTTCTCCGTTTTTGGTGATGCAGAAACCTTAGGAATGACCTCATGTGTCCCACCCTCAAGCTCTGTTAAAATAGTCTGGGCTCTATCAATGATCGCATCAGGCAATTCAGCAAGCTGAGCTACATGTATTCCATAACTTTTATCAGCCGCACCTTCTTTGATCTGATGTAAGAAAACCACAGTCCCTTCATGTTCTTCAGCACGCACATGAACATTTTTCAACTCATTTAATTGAGATTCTAGTACAGTTAATTCATGATAATGCGTGGAAAAAAGGGTTTTTGCCCCAATATGGTCATGAACAAATTCAATGATTGCCTGCGCAAGTGCCATTCCATCATAGGTGCTTGTTCCTCGTCCGATTTCATCAAATAAAATCAAGCTATTTTTCGTTGCATGCACCATCGCATTTTTTGCTTCAAGCATTTCCACCATAAAGGTACTCTGTCCTGAAATCAAATCATCTGCTGCACCAATTCGTGTAAAGATTTGATCAAAAATAGGCAGAGTCGCCTTTGATGCAGGTACAAAACAACCGATTTGAGCAAGAATAGAGATGAGCGCCATCTGTCTCATATACGTGCTTTTCCCCGACATGTTTGGTCCTGTAATGAGTAAAATTTGTCTGCCTTTCCCCATCTGGCAGTTATTCGGGACATACTCTTGGTGATCCATCACCTTTTCAACAACTGGATGACGTCCATCTACAACATCAACCTCATCATCTGAAAATTCAGGACGGACATAACGACGTTTTTCACTCACAGTGGCAAAGCATTGAAGCGCATCAAGCTCACTCATTTGTTTGGCGAGTAATTGTAATCTAGGAATATATCCCTTGACTTCTTCTCGAAGAGCTGTAAACAATTCATATTCCAATTCGCTAATATTTGATTCTGCCTCAAGAATGAGTGCTTCTTTTTCTTTCAATTCAGGTGTAATGTAGCGCTCTGCATTGGCGAGCGTTTGTTTTCGTTCATAACGACCTTCCTCTAGCAAATGCGTATTCGCCCTGGTCACTTCGATATAATAGCCGAATACTTTATTAAAACCGACTTTTAATGAACGAATGCCAGTATACTCTCTTTCTTGCTGTTCAAGCCGTGCAATCCAGTCCTTCCCATTCCGGCTGGCATCACGATATTCATCTAACTTCTCATTGTAGCCGTCTTTAATTAAATTGCCTTCCTTTAAAGTCATTGGCGGATTCTCATAAAGGGCATCATCTAATAATTTCAAGAGATCACCGCAAGGATCAATGTCATTTGCTCTTGATTTTGCCATTTCTTCTGGTAATGAAAGGACAAGTTCTTTTATGGCTGGTACTTGTTTTAAGGACTCCTTCAGTTGAATGAGATCACGAGCATTCACATTCCCAAATGCAACGCGTCCAGCTAAACGCTCAAGGTCATACACTTGCTTTAACCGTTCACGCAAGTCCTCTCGTTCAAAGAAATGATCCATGAGAATCTGTACCATTTCCTGGCGTTCCTTAATTTGCGAAAGTCGAATTAACGGCCGATCAATCCATTGCTTCAGCAGTCTTCCGCCCATGGCTGTTTTTGTTTCATCTAGCAGCCATAATAAGGAACCCTTCTTGCTTTTTGAACGAATGGTTTCTGTTAATTCAAGGTTTCGCTTAGAATATAAGTCAATTTTCATGGTTTGTTCAAGTTCAAACACTTGTACCTTCTGCAAGTGGTCAAGACTTCGTTTTTGCGTTCTTCTTAAATAAGTATATAATCTGAGAAAGGTAGACTTTAAGTGTTGGTCAAGGTGGGAAACGAGCGATTCTGCTTCATTCATCACACCTTCGTTGTCTTCGTATGAAATAGTAGCCTGACATCGCTCTTTCAGTGTCTTCACCGTTTCCTCATCCAGCTCTTTCGATACAACAATTTCTTTTGCACTGACAGAATAAATTTCAGACACGACCTCATCTAATCGTTCGATGAAAGCGACCATGTTTTCACCTGTTGATAAATCAGAGAGCGCCAGACCATAACCATTTTGAAAATAGGAAACAGACGCAATGAAGTTATTCTCATTTTCACTTAAACCTTTACTGTCCATTACCGTACCAGGTGTGATGAGCTGAACGACTTCTCTTTTCACCACACCTTTGGCAGTTTTAGGGTCTTCCACTTGCTCACAAATGGCGACTTTATAGCCTTTGGAAATCAGTTGTTCTATGTATGTGGAAGCAGAATGATAAGGAACGCCGCACATGGGGATCGTCCCACCATCTCTGCTTGTTAATGTAATTTCTAATTCTTGTGCCGCTTCTTTTGCATCATCAAAAAACATTTCATAAAAATCGCCTAAGCGAAAAAATAAAAAGGCATCTTGGTAATCAGCCTTTATCTTTAAATATTGCTGTATCATGGGCGTATAACTTGCCATATTTTTAATCCCTCACTATATTACTTTCTCATTCATACCATCTTATATTATATCATAAAAAAACGCCTTGTTTCTGCTTGATCTAAACACAAAAAAACTAGGGATACATGCGCCCTAGTCATCAACTATTCTTCTGGATCACCTGCCAAAAATTCTGGATGAATATCCTCTAACTCTTCATCTACTTCCTCTTCCCACTCTTCATCGTCTTTTTCTTTCCAATTTGAGTTGACCTCTACCACAACCTTTGTTTCTCCCACAACCTCAGCGATAAATTCACGCTCTGCCTGAACAACAATTTTATTACCATTTGGAGAAATGGTGACTTCTAAGCAATTGGGCTGTTGAAGCACTTTGGCAATGACTTCGTGCTCATCATCAAGGAAATTTTTGTCTTTGTATCTCAGCTTGATGATATCTACATACTTCACACGTTCGGTCACAACTTCTGTTTTTGTGTTGTCAGCGTAAGAATACCATACGTTAATATCAAATGTTCCTTCAATTTCGACTGTTTTACCGACTTTTTCAGCATCATACTTATGATTAATGATCCAACCGCCTAGTATGCTGGTTGGTTTTTGCGATGGAGAAATGGTGTGTGTGCTTTGGGTGAATTTTCTCCCTTTTGCAACCACCGCTTTTGTAATAATCTCTCTGTATTCAGACATTCCGGCATGCCTCCTTGTTCTTGATCGTTTTATCTTATGCTGGGCATTCGTCTAGTGTGTCATGATTTTGAGCTTCATGTTCAATTAAATTCATTTCTGTTTCAGTGTATGCATGGTTGCCCATAAACTTGCCTTGAAAATTGGAAAAGTTGGAAAGTGAGAGAATTGGAGGAAAGTAAATCGGTTTCGGATGTTTGGTGTTTTAAATAAAGGAAGCCATTCTTAACGTGTATGAGATTTTTTAAAAAGAGGAAATGTATGAGAATATCCTTGAATGTCATAGGTGATGTGAACAATCAACAAAAACCCCGCAGATGCGGGGTTTTCTCATTTAATAGAGCAACTTGGTGATGAGTTTTTCACCTTTGAACCGGTTTCACCTAATAAGAGGTCACCGCCGGTTGAAAGAATAATTTCATCAGTTACTTGATTTGAAATTGTGTGCGCTACTAATTGTAGCAATGAATTGACTTCCATTTGTGATTCTTTGAATTCTTGAATCACTGGAATGTCATCCAGCTCCTCTTGCAGTGAGTCAATTTTTTCTTCGACCTGCTTTAAGGCTTCATGTTTGCCGTAATGTTTTAAATTCACAGCTTGTTTTTGAAGCGCCTTAATTTGATTAATAATTGTAGAAATTTTTGTATTTTCATTGATTTGCGCTTCCGCTTTTTTGAAAAAATCAACTTCTTTTGTTTCAGCAATCATTTTAGCGAGCTCTCTTGCACGCTCGACAATCTCTTTCTTTGAATAAAGCGCCATTTTAATTCACCTCGATAGCTTCTTCAACCATTTCTCCGTCAAGAGACCAAGTTTTCGCTTGAGTAATTTTCACTTTGACGATGTTGCCAATCGCTTCTTTTGGTGCTTTAAAATTCACAAGCTTGTTCTTACTTGTATATCCGGCTAGGATATCAGGATTGTTTTTACTTTCACCCTCTACTAATACTTCGACAGTCTGCCCTTCATATTCCTTCATTTTCTTAGCAGAAATTTCATTTACGAGTGCATTCAGGCGCTGCAGTCGATCTTTCTTCACGCGCATTGGAACATTATCCTTCATTTTTGCTGCAGGTGTTCCTTCTCTCGGAGAATAAATGAACGTATAAGCCGCATCAAATTCAACCTCACGATAGAGGGATAGCGTTTCTTCAAACTGCTCCTCTGTTTCATTCGGAAACCCAACAATAATATCTGTTGTGAGGGATGCATTTGGCATTGCTTCTTTGATTTTACGAACAAGATCAAGGTAACGCTCACGGTCATATTTTCTTGCCATCAGTTTCAGCACAGAAGAACTTCCTGATTGTACTGGCAAGTGGATATGATCCAGCAAGTTGCCGCCTTTGGCAAGCACCTCAATTAAGTGGTCGTCAAAATCACGCGGATGACTGGTTGTAAATCGAATACGTGGAATGTCGATTTTACGCAGTTCATCCATGAGATGACCAAGACTGTATTCCATGTCTTCAAAATCTTTTCCGTATGCATTCACGTTCTGTCCAAGAAGCGTAATTTCCTTATACCCCTCTGCAGCTAACCGTCTGACTTCTTGAATAATTTCTTCTGGCCGGCGGCTTCTTTCCTTGCCACGAGTGTAAGGGACGATACAATATGTACAGAACTTATCACAACCGTACATAATGTTCACCCAGCCTTTAATTTTACCGTGGCGTGCTCTCGGAAGGTTTTCAATGACGTCTCCTTCTTTCGACCAAACCTCGACCACCATCTCTTTCGATAAATAACATTCAGATAGAAGCTCTGGCAGGCGGTGAATGTTGTGCGTGCCAAAAATCAGGTCTACAAATGGGTGCTTTTTCAAAATGCGGTTTACAACTGATTCTTCTTGTGACATACATCCACAAACACCTAAAATTAAGTCTGGCTTCTCACGTTTTAACGCTTTTAAGTGTCCAAGCTCTCCAAACACTTTGTTTTCAGCATTCTCACGAATGGCGCAAGTGTTCAGTAAGATGACATTTGCATCTTGAGTAGAGCTTGTCGGCTCATACCCTAGCGCCATAAAAATACCAGCCATCACTTCTGTATCGTGTTCATTCATTTGACAGCCATATGTGCGGATATAAAATTTACGACCTTCCCCTATACCTTTAAACCGCTCGTCAATTTGAAATTGATTGTATTTGACTTCTTCTTTACCCCGTTTTTTTGCATCTTTTAACGATGGCGGAATGTAAACAGCTTCAAAATATTGGCTGTAGTCCTTCTCGGATTTTTTGTCCGATGAACTCACTTGTCCGCTCGCTTTTCTCTGCTTTTCATTCATAAATTTGTACTCCTTTCAAACCAAGCTCCACCCTACAGTATAGACTATTTTCTGATGAATTGAAAATAAATTCATGTGCTGTACTTCATTATAAATCTTCTGCTCAATCGGTCAATCTCGTAAAACGATCGACTCTCAAAAGAAAAAGAGAGCACCGCTCCCTTTTAATTTAATATCTTTAGTTTTTTAGCTTCTGCTTCGATAATCGTCAGTGCACGGTCTAGTTCTTCTTTTGTGTGCTCTGCTGTAATGATCGCTCTTATTCTTGCTTTTCCTTTCGCCACAGTCGGGTAGGCGATACCTTGGGCAAAAACGCCTCGCTCCATTAATGCCTTTGAAAATTGGAACGTAAGCGCCTCATCTCCCACCATGATCGGAATGATTGGTGTCTCGGTAGGCGCAATAAGAAACCCGAGTCCTACTATCTTCTCTTTGAAATATGTGGCGTTTTCCCAAAGCTTATCAATTCGCTCCGGTTCATCTAATAGCACATCAATGGCTTCTTCACATGCCCTAGTGACAGCAGGAGGATGAGAGGTACTGAATAAAAATGGTCTTGCTTTATGCTTTAAGTAATCAATTAAGACCGCAGAACCAGCAACGTAGCCGCCAAGTACGCCAACAGCTTTGCTCAATGTTCCAACTTGAATATGCACTCTGCCATCTAGCTTGAAATGGTTGACAGTCCCGCGGCCATTTTCGCCAAGTACGCCTGAAGCATGTGCATCATCAACCATTACAAATGCGTCATAGGCTTCTGCTAGCCGCACAATTTCAGGGAGTGGCGCAATGTCTCCATCCATAGAAAAAACGCCATCTGTCACGATCAGTCGAACACGATAATTCATGGATTTCTTTAAAATTTTCTCAAGTTCCTTCATATTTGAATGCGCATATACTTTTTTATCTGCTTTTGTTAATCGGATTCCATCTATAATAGAAGCATGATTCAGCTCATCTGAAATGACAATATCATCTTTTGTTAAGATACTTGATAAGACCCCTTGGTTTGTTGTAAAACCTGACTGAAAAACGAGTGCTGCCTCTGTCTTTTTAAACGCAGCAAGCTTTTTTTCAAGTCGTTCATGTATAGTCATTGTTCCAGCAATTGTCCGTACTGACCCTGTACCAGCACCAAATTCATCAATCGCTTCTTTCGCCGCTTTCATCAGCCTTGGATGTGAGGTCAGGCCTAAATAGTTATTGGAGGAGAGTTGTATAACGGATTGTTCATTTAATGTCACTGTAGATGATTGTTTTGAGTCGATCTCTTTTAACGTTTGATGGGTTCCCTTGTGCTTCATAGATTCTAGCTCATCTTGTAAATATGTGAATTCTTTCATCATTTCTTCCCCCTTTCATGTGATGGCATCATGAGTACGACCTTTCCACAAGTACCATTTCTCATCAATTCAAACCCCTTTTCGAAATCTTCAAATGGCAAAGTATGTGTGACAACCGGTTTAACATCAATCGTATTCGTTTTTAAAAGTTCAGATACTTGGTACCATGTTTCAAACATTTTTCTGCCAGTAATCCCTTGAACCGTCAGTCCCCTGAATACAATGTGATTCGTAATGTCAATTGTCACCGGCCGCTCTGGAAGACTTAAAATATTGATTTTGCCCCCGTTTGCACAAGCTTCAAGTGCTTGGTTAATGGCTCTAGGGTGACCGGACATTTCACAAATCACGTCTGCCCCTTCCATCCGCGTATGCTGTTTGATGAACGTGACAGGATCATCTTTTCCAATATCAATGATATGATCTGCACCCATTTTGTCAGCGAGCTTCAACCTGTATTCATTTTTATCAATGGCAAACACTCGAATAGCTCCAGAGGCTTTTGCCACCGCTATTGCCATTAAGCCAATGGGTCCGCAGCCAAAAATCGCAACTGATTTTCCTGAGACAGACGTGTGTAAGACCGTATGAACCGCATTCCCAAGCGGTTCTTGAATGGAAGCAATCTCCTCTGGCATATCTACTGGATGATGCCACACATTTTGTTCAGGCACTTTGACATATTCAGCAAAACAGCCGTCAATGTCTACTCCTAAAATTTTCGTTTCATGACACAAATGCTGCTGCCCTGTTAAACACATATAGCATTGATTACAAACAATATGAGTCTCAGCCGACACAAAATCCCCCACTTTTGCACGTGTTACCTGCTGTCCTACCTTCACAATTTCCCCTGTAAATTCATGTCCAAAAATATACGGTGTTTTGACTCTCTTCTTTGCCCAATCGTCCCAATTATAAATATGCACATCTGTTCCGCAAATAGATGTGGCTTTTACTTGAATCAACACTTCATGTTCATTGATTTCAGGAATAGGCATTTCAGCCAACACTGCTCCGTAAGCGCTTTCTTTTTTAACAATTGCTTTCATCGTTCCACACATGACGCACATCCCCTTTGCAAAAAACTTCTCCCAATAAGATTTTAACACGTCTAATTTTAGTCGTAAATACCACTGTCCTCTTGAAAAAGACAAATGATCACGCCTGGAGATTTTTTCAGAAATTTTTTCTAAAAAAAAGCAAATCTCCAAATGATAGGAGATTTGCCTGATTGTTATCTTCTTTTTGAAACGGTGACATAAAGTGCTGGTACAATGAGCAGTGTGAGAACCGTAGAGAAAAAGACGCCTGATACAATACAGATTGCAAGCGGCTTAAAGAGTGGATCATCACTTAAAGCTATAGGCATTAATGCTACAAGTGCTGTAAATGCGGTGAGCAAAATTGGTCTCATTCTTGCTCTACCTGCTTCAATTACAGCTGTATGTTGATCAAGCCCAAGCTTACGCCGTTGCTCAATAAATTCGAACAGAACAACAGCATTTCGCACCACAATGCCTGCTAATGACACGATACCCATAGTTGCCATAAAGCTGAATGGGGTTTGTGTGACAAACAGCCCAATAATAGCACCTGAGATGGCCAAGTAAACAGTGCCTAGTACTAAAAGAGGGAGTATTAGCGAATTGAATTGAAATGCAATGGTCACATAAATAAGAAGTAGCACCACTCCAAATAAAAGGCTAATTTCAATGAAGAATTGCGTCTGGTCTTCGTTTTCTCCTCCTTGAGAAATGGTTATACCTTGTGAGGCATCACTTTTTTCAACTTTACTCACGGCATTTTTCATATCGTCTTTAAACGTATCTGACGTTCCGGGGTACGCTTTTATCGTAATCGTTGGGATACCATTCTCATGAGGAATGCTCTCGTATTGCTCCGTTTCTTTTTCTTTCACATAACGACTTAGTGGTTCAAGAGACGGCACAGCGCCACCATTTGCATTGACAGGTACTTTCATTTCATTCAGTTTCATACCATTTTGATAGGTGCTCATCTCCTGTTTAACCAATAGATCTATGTCATCTGTTCCTTGTTTAAAGGTACCTATTGGGATTCCTTCGGTCACAAGACCTAACTGTCTGCTCACAAACTGAGCGCTTAAACCGTCTTCTGCCATTCGGTCACGGTTTAATTCAAATGATATGGTTTTTACTGGTTGATTGACATTGTCAGTGATCAGACTAGCACCATTTTCCTTCATTTCTTTTGTCAGCTTTTCTTTCACATCAATCAGTTTTGAAAATTGCTCACCCGCTATAGATACGGTCACTGGCGCCCCTGTTGGTGGTCCTTGAACAATGGTTTTCATAAAGATTTCAGCATCTTTAAATTTCTCTCGTAAAGGCTCTGTCATACGGTCGATCAGCGCTGTACTTGTCATCTGATCATTGTCTACTCTCACCACAACTTGACCTGTATGGTCACTCGCATTTGAGATGCTTTCATTAAATAAGTTCGGCAGTCCGCCACCTGCAAATATTGCGGTCTCTTCGATTCCTTTTTGCTGTTTGATTTCTTGTTCAATTTTCTCAAGTGTTTCATTTGTTTTCTCTAAAGTCGTTTCACTTGGAAGTGTGACCGTAACGACTACTTCTTTTTTATGAGCAGCAGGGAAAAATTCAAATGGAGTGACGAATATCAGTAAAAATGCAAATGTCGCAACGAATAGACCCGTTAATCCGATAAGAAGCGGCCGTTTGACGATCTTTGTCAGCATGCGATCCGCATAAAAATCTGCTAGTTTTTTGAGTGGTTTTCCTAAAAATCCTGGTTCCTTTTGAATCGTCTTGTCCTTTCTTCTCCTGTTGACTGTATATTGATAGACTGGAACAAGCGTCAGCGAGATGACCATAGATGCGAGCACAGTCGTCACAAGAACGGAAGGTAATGCACGAATAAATGAACCGTTCGCACCTGATAGGAAAACGAGCGGTAAGAAGGCAAATACGACGGCAAGTGTCGATGTTAAAATGGACCCAGCAACCTCTTTTACTCCCGCAATGGTGCCCTTTAGCGGACTCTCGTATTTTTTCATCTGCCTCAAAATATTATCGTTGACGACAATGGCATCATCAACGAGTATTCCTAATGCAATAATGAAGCCAATGATGGAAATTTGATTGAGGTCAACTTGTAAAAATGGAAGTGGAATCGTTCCGATGGTAATTGATAATGGGATGGCTAGAGAAACGATAAACGCACCGCCAATTGTCAGCCCAAGTGTCGTCACAACGATAACAGCAATGACGGCAATGATGGCTTCTTTGATTAAATCGTTAAAGATCTTATTTACTTCGCTTTTTTGCGAATAGTAGTTCACCCACTCAACGCCATTTGGTAGCTGCTTCTCTTTTTCAATGACATTACTTACTTTGTCATACATCTTAGGGATATCAAGTCCTGGTTTTATATTGACAGTAAACGAATATGCTGGTTTACCATTATAAGTAACAATATCATTTTTCTCTTTCTCCACTTCTTTTAAAGTGCCAAGCTGGCTAATAGGCACAGGCTCTCGATTCGTTTTTGAGAAAAGCTTCACCTTTTTCACTTGATCTAAACGATCATAGGCATCAATTGATAGCTTCACCTTTTCTCCAGATGTGCGAATGTCACCTAAAGGAGATGTTACAAATTCCTGATTGATGGCATTGATGACATCGTTAACATTTAAACCTTCATTTGCTAACTTATTGGAGTCTACATTCAATATAGCTTGCTTTTCATTGAAACCTTTGATAACAACACCGTCAACACCTTTGATGTCTTCTACTTTTTCCTTTAGTGATCGCAGTGCTTCCTGACTTTTCATTAAGTCGGATGTTTTGCTTGCCACAATCATATATGAACCAACTGGAACCTGACCAAATTCATCCTTCACATCTGGTTCCATGACGCCGTCAGGAAAAGAAACATTTGTGATTTCATTTTTAATTTGATTTGCAACCTTTTGAAAATCTGCTTGATCATCAATTTTCACCACAATATTGGAAAAGCCAATTGCAGATACAGAACTCGTTTTCTCCACACCATTGATATCAGATATAGCTGATTCAAGCTTATTAGTTACATCTGTTTCCACCTTTTTCGCATCTGCACCAGGAAAAACGGTTGAAATGGTGACCATATTCGCTTGGAATTCAGGGAGTTCTCGTTTAGGAAGCTGTGTGAACAAGTAACCGCCTACAATGAGAACGATAAAAAATAAAATAAAAACAAGCTTTCCTCTTTTTAAAAAAGCTTCAATCATTATTTCACCTACTTAAATATTTATTTTTAATGAATTATTTTTAACTCATTATTAATTTATCATCTTGGTGAAAAAATGCAAGCTCTCATATGTAGTCTTTTGAACCATTTTGTGAAACAAATATGTTATATGAGAAATGTATAGCGGTAAACAAAAACAACCTGCTTACATGATGTAAGCAGGTTGAAAATAATAAAATTAGAATTATCGTGGCTCAACAATCAATTTGATCGCTGTTCTTTCTTCTCCATCGATAAGAATGTCAGTAAAGGCTGGAATGCATATCAAATCCACTCCGCTTGGTGCAACAAATCCCCTTGCAATGGCGACAGCCTTGACTGCCTGATTCAGAGCTCCAGCGCCTATTGCTTGTATTTCTGCTGCACCGCGTTCACGTAAAACGCCGGCTAATGCTCCTGCTACTGAATTCGGATTTGACTTTGCTGAAACTTTTAAAATTTCCATTTCTGCTCCCCCTTAAATTTACAATGGATAAGTGAGTGTTCATTAGAACAATCTTTGTTAGATGGTGCTATTTTTTTGAAAATCCATCCCCAAAATGTTTTTCAAAAATAGCAGGGTACTTACCATTTTTACTATATTCACGATAGAGGGCGCATATTCCTTCTTTCTGATTAATATTTTTCTGAAATAAATAAGTGAACGTTTATTCAAAGAACATATGGTCATCATTTATCAAAATTCGATCAATTTTGACAGCTTTTTTCGACTGTTCGTCAATTTCTACGATAACAGCACTTAACGTTGTCCGGCCTTCTGCCATTTCAAATCGTACAGGCAAGCTTGTTTTGAATCGTTTAATGATGGTTTCCCGGTCTACACCTAAAATGCCATCATAAGGACCCGTCATGCCAACATCTGAAATATAAGCAGTTCCTTTTGGAAGCACCCGATTATCAGCTGTTTGAACGTGTGTATGCGTTCCAACGACACAAGATGCACGACCATCCGTGTACCAGCCCATTGCTAGCTTTTCACTAGTCGCTTCACCATGAAAATCAATAAAAATAAAAGGTGTCCGTTTTGAAGCTTCCGCAAGAAGTTCATCTACTTTTTGAAATGGGCAATCAATTGGCGGTAAAAATGTGCGTCCTTGCAAGTTCATCACAGCAAGTTCTTTGCCTTGTTTTTGAATAAACGTTAACCCTTTTCCAGGTGTACCTTCCGGGAAATTAGCTGGACGGACAATATTCGCTGCATCATCGATAAAGTCGAAAATGTCTTTTTTATCCCATGTGTGGTTTCCCATCGTAAGCACGTCAGCCCCTGCTTGTAATAGTTCGTGATATATCTTTTCTGTCAGACCCTTTCCATGAGCAGCATTCTCTCCGTTTACAATTGTAAAGTGAGGCTGGTATTTTCTCTTAAGCTTTGGCAAGTATTCTTTTAACATGTCTCTTCCAGGTGAACCGACTATATCTCCAACAAATAAAATATTCATGCGTTTTGAACCCTTTCTCTGATAAAGTGACGTTCTATAAGTGTTGCATATCTACATAAAAAAATAAAGCGGCGCTAAGCGCACCGCTCTATTTTGCATACTCTACTGCGCGAGTTTCTCGAATGACCGTAACCTTAATATGGCCAGGGTAATCAAGCTCGTCCTCAATTCGCTTACGAATATCCCTTGCTAGACGGTGAGCTTCAAGATCATTAATTGAATCTGGCTTCACCATTATACGTACTTCACGTCCAGCCTGTATCGCAAACGATTTTTCGACACCTTCATAAGATTCAGAGATATCTTCTAGCTTTTCAAGTCTCCGAATGTAATTTTCAAGCGTCTCACTTCTTGCACCAGGGCGTGCTGCAGATAAAGCATCCGCTGCAGCAACAAGAACAGCGATAATCGATGTCGGTTCTTGGTCACCATGGTGAGAGGCAATACTGTTGATGACAACAGGATGCTCTTTATATTTCGTCGCAAGCTCAACGCCAATTTCTACGTGGCTTCCTTCTACTTCATGATCAATGGCTTTCCCGATGTCATGCAGAAGACCTGCTCGTTTCGCAAGCTTCGCATCTTCTCCAAGCTCTGAAGCCATGAGACCTGCTAAATGTGCAACCTCAATTGAATGCTTCAGGACATTTTGTCCATAGCTTGTACGGAATTTCAAGCGACCGAGAATTTTGATAAGATCCGGATGCAAACCATGAACACCGACTTCAAATGTCGTTTGTTCACCCATTTCCCGAATATAATCATCGACTTCGCGGCGAGATTTTTCTACCATTTCTTCAATTCGTGCAGGATGAATGCGGCCATCCTGGACTAGCTTATCGAGAGCTATCCTTGCTGTTTCACGTCTAATCGGATCAAAGCCCGATAAAATAACAGCTTCAGGTGTATCATCAATGATCAGATCAATACCTGTTAACGTTTCTAACGTACGGATATTTCGTCCTTCACGTCCGATAATACGACCTTTCATCTCATCATTTGGAAGATTGACGACAGATACCGTTGTTTCAGCTACATGATCAGCCGCACAACGCTGTAACGCAAGTGAAAGAATGTTTTTCGCTTTTTTATCAGCTTCTTCTTTCGCTCGGTTTTCGGATTCTTTCGTCATGACTGCAATGTCGTGGGAAAGCTCATTTTCAACTTGATCCAGAATGATTTGTTTCGCTTCATCTCGAGTTAGACTAGAAATACGTTCTAACTCAGCTTTCTGCAAACGAATCATATCATCCACTTTGCTTTCCATCTCTTCAATATGTTGTTGTCGTTCATGCAGAGAATGATCTTTCTTCTCCAACAGGGACTCCCGTTTATCTAAAGATTCGTCTTTGCGATCAAGATTTTCCTCTTTTTGAAGTAAACGGTTTTCTTGTCTTTGAAGCTCATTACGCCTTTCACGAACTTCTTGCTCCGCTTCTACACGAAACGAATGAATTTCATCTTTCGCTTCCAAGAGCGCTTCTTTCTTCAATGCTTCCGCATCACGCTTTGCATCCTCAACAATTTGTTCGGCCAAGTTTCTTGCGCCGGATATTTTTGCTTCTGCAATGGTTTTACGAACAAAGTAGCCAACAACTAAACAGATTAGGCTCAGCAAAATGGAGATGATCGTAAACATCATCGTAGGCGACATTTTTTCACCTCCTCTTGCTATGAACTTGGTTTTACAAATAAAGTGTCGGCGTGTACATTGTCTTGTGTCTCAACATACAGGACCTTCACAGGGAATGAGATTCTCACTGCCCTTGTCAAGTTTAAATTAGTTATCAATCATGTTAAGAAAAACAAGTGATACATTTCCATTGTAATTGTGTCGGAAATACTTGTCAAGCTAGTCAGACTGAGGTGCAAGTCGTTATTTCAAGCAAAGACAGAACTTTTATGCTACTGACTATCATGCTATTGTAAAAAAAGACGCTTTTCAGCGTCTAGCATCTTTTTACTCATTAAATTCCAATTCTTCTTGTTCTTCTTCAATTGGTTTCACTCCGTTTGTATTTAAACCGTAGTGTTCCCTGATTTGTTCTTGAATCATTAGAAGGATATCTTTGTTTTCTTTCAGGAACTGTTTCGCATTTTCGCGGCCTTGTCCAAGGCGTTCCTCTTGGTAAGAATACCAAGCACCGCTCTTTTGTACGATATCTAGTTCGCTTCCAAGATCGATGATTTCTCCCTCTTTGGAGATCCCTTCACCATACATGATATCTACTTCAGCAACACGAAATGGTGGTGCAACTTTGTTTTTCACTACTTTAATTCTTGTTTTATTCCCCATAATGTCATTGCCTTGTTTCAGCTGTTCAGCACGACGCACTTCTAAACGAACAGAAGAATAAAACTTCAATGCTCGTCCGCCAGGAGTTGTTTCAGGGTTCCCAAACATGACGCCTACTTTTTCACGAATTTGGTTGATAAAGATCGCAATTGTTTTCGATTTGTTGATTGCACCTGATAATTTACGAAGTGCTTGAGACATCAAACGTGCTTGAAGACCAACGTGTGAATCACCCATATCTCCTTCAATCTCTGCTTTTGGTACAAGAGCAGCAACTGAGTCAATGACAACAATATCAACTGCACCACTGCGGACAAGTGCCTCTGCAATTTCAAGTGCTTGTTCTCCTGTATCCGGCTGAGATAGTAAAAGCTCATCGATATTGACACCTACCTTTTGAGCATAAACAGGATCAAGTGCATGCTCTGCATCAATAAATGCGGCTTGTCCTCCCTGTTGCTGAACCTCTGCAATCGCATGAAGAGCCACTGTTGTTTTACCAGAACTCTCTGGACCGTAAACTTCAATAATACGACCGCGAGGATATCCACCTATCCCCAGCGCAGTATCAAGTGCTAATGAACCACTAGGCACTGTTGAAATTTGTGTATCTGTTTTCTCTCCTAGTTTCATAATAGAGCCTTTACCAAACTGTTTTTCTATTTGTTTAAGAGCCATATCTAAGGCTGCTTGACGATCACTCATTCTATTGTTTCCTCCTTTATCAATTCCACTATTTATACTATACCTTGTTTCACATCGTTTGCCAAGAAAAAAACGAACACATATTCGATTTTTTTCTTAGCACATTATTTGAGAAAAGATTGATTTCTATTAGAAGAAACGTTCTTTTATAAAGGAGTAAACCTAGCAAAAATCGAAATTAACTTTCTTTTAATAATGTGAGTAGGTGGTGCAAGCCATATTTCACAGCGCGCTTCCGAATGCCTGATCGACTGCCCGAAAACACCCATTCAAAGACGTCTGTCTGATCTTTTGTTGAAAGGCCGATAAACACTTTTCCTACAGGCTGTTCTTCCTGAATATCAGGCCCTGCAACACCAGTAAAGCTAATTCCGATATCACTTCCGGTTAGCTTTCTTACGCCCTCAGCGAGTTCAAAGGCACACTCTTTGCTTACAGCACCATGGATAGAAAGTGTTTCCTCCCGGCAGCCTACCACATGCTGTTTCACTTGGTTTGTGTAACAAACAACACTTCCATTAAAAATAGACGAAGCTCCTTCGATATCTGTGAGCCATTCAGAGAACATTCCGCCTGTGAAGCTTTCAGCTGCAGCCACTGTTTTCTCATGTGTATGTAAAGCCTTTGATACCTCACGGACAAGAGATGTATCACCATATCCGTAGAAATATTCCCCTACGCGCTCTAATATTTGTGATTCTGTTTCCTTTAAGAGTCGTTCTGTTTCTTTTTCATCTTCATGTTTTGCCGTCAGTCTCAGCGTCACTTCACCATCGGCTGCTAGCGGTGCAATTGTTGGATTGGTCTGAGCGTCAATTAAATCTTCGAGATCTGTTTCAAGCTGTGATTCACCAATTCCGAAGAAACGCAGAACAACAGACACGATTTTTTCCTTTAAGCCAAGCTTCTCTGAAATAAGCGGCTTTGCTTCGTTTTCAAACATCGGGTGCAGTTCACTAGGCGGACCAGGTAGCAGGATATAAAAAGTATCTCCCTCTTGGATAAACATACCTGGTGCCATCCCAAACCGGTTGACAAGTACCTCAGAACCCTCTAGAACCAGTGCCTGCTTGCGATTGTTCGGTGACATGTTACGTCCTGTCTTTTGAAAGTAGTCTTGAATAGATTCAAAAGCTTCTTCATTTAAAACAAGCTCTTTACCGAGCATATTTGCAATTGTTTCTTTTGTTAAATCGTCTTTTGTCGGTCCAAGACCACCTGAGAAAATAATCAAATTAGATCTTTCTTGTGCCACACGAATGGCCTGTTTTAAACGCTCTGGGTTGTCACCGACTGCTGTGTGGTAATAAACATTTACACCAATTTCAGCTAGTTGTTTGCTGATATATTGTGCATTCGTATTCGTAATTTGCCCTAGCAAAAGTTCGGAACCGACTGCAATGATTTCTGCTTTTCTCTCTGAATTCAAAGCGTACACGTCCTTTTTAATTAGAATTCTTTAAAGCTTCCCAGTTTTTCGCAAAGTAATCCCAGCCTGAGACAACCGTGAAGAACACTGCTACCCACATGGCAAGATGACCGAACGGGAATGATACAAGTTCAAACGGCAGGTTATGCAATAGAAGTGCCGAAATCGCAATAATTTGCGCCCATGTTTTCACTTTTCCAAGCATATTGGCCGCTACCACTTCACCGTCTCCGGCTAATACGAGCCTTAGACCTGTCACAGCAAATTCACGGCTAATGATGACAATCGCCATCCATGCAGGCGTAAGGTGATATTGAACCAGTATAATTAAAGCAGCTGAAACAAGCAATTTATCTGCAAGCGGATCTAAAAATTTACCGAAATTCGTTACTAAATTTAGCTTGCGTGCGTAGTAACCATCAATCCAATCGGTTGTTGATGCAACAATAAACAAGATGGCCCCGACAAGGTGAGTCACTTCAATACTCACGTCACCAAAGCGTGCAACACCCCAGTCTAAAGGAGCGAGCATAATCATCATAAAAACTGGGATCAAAGCGATCCTAGAAAGTGTAATTTTATTCGGTAAGTTAAACATAAAAACCAATCCTCCAATCATGCATTTTATGTATATCGTAGTAGGAACAAAAGAAAAGTCATCTACTTTCTTAAGATGACTTTTCCTTTCCTTTATTCACAATCACAATGTTTTGTGTCATTGTGTTCTTAGGATCTAATTCATACTTGAGCGCCTCGTCATTGACCTTGATGTCAATTCCAGTCGCATTTCCAAGACGAATATCTACTTTCGATAGCTCAGATAAATCTGTTTTAAACGAATCTCCATCCTTAAGTTCACCCATCTTCAACACTTTTCCAGACTGGTCTCTTACACGTAGCCATGAAGTTTGTGTTGCAGAAATGGTTAACTCCATTTCATCTGAACCGGACACTTCGTAGGTCGTCGTCGCACCTTCTGTATTTGTCGCCTTGATGGAAACAGCTTCATCGTCTTTTGATGAATCGTCTTTTTTGGACGTTTCTTTTTTATTCTCTGAAGATGCTTTTTCTTTTTTCTTTTGATCCTTCGCCAGTGATGAATCTTCTGATACTTCATATTTTGATTCTGATTGTTGCAAATCCGTCTGATGATTCTTCTGCCCGCTATCATGATTGACCGCTTGAATGATGACATAAATGATCGCTATGACAACGAGAATGCCTCCAACAATCAAAATGGTCGGCAACAGCTCTAACACCTTTGAAGCAGGCTTTGGCAACTCTCTTTGCGGTTTAATATTCGATAATTTATCAGATACTTCATCATTATATGTGCTTGGCACATCTTTACGGAATTCTTCGAACAATTGTTCATGATTCAGTCCAACGGCTTCGGCATATTGTTTAATAAACGCTCTGACGTAAAATTTACCTGGAATAATATCATAGTTCCCTTGTTCAATTGCTTGTAAATAGCGCTTTTGGATTTTGGTAGCCGTCTGAAGATCCTCCAGCGACATCCCTTTTTCCTCTCTGGCCTCAATGAGCCGTTTTCCCAATTCAGTCAAAACAAACACCTACCATTACCATATTAAAAATCGAAGCCCGAAAAACCAGAATGGTCAAATACTTGTGGCTCTTCAGCATGCTCGTATGTAATTTCTTCATCTGCATTATTTCGCAGTTCAATGATGTAATCAAAATCATCCATTGTATATTCTGAATTTTGAATAAAGATATCTGGATGTTCAACTACTTTAGTTGCCGGCAATCTCATGATTTCTCTTAATAGTTGCAAATGCTTTTCTGAACCTCTTCTTGTTGAAACAATCCCATCAATAATGAATACGTTATCTGGGCTATATTCGTCTGCAATGAGCTGACTGCGAATGGTCTGTTTTAAAAGGGTAGACGACACAAACAGCCATCTTTTACTCGCACATACACTTGAAGCCACAATCGACTCTGTTTTTCCAACACGCGGCATCCCACGAATTCCAATCAATTTATGCCCTTCTTTTTTAAATAACTCAGCCATGAAGTCAACCAGAAGACCGAGCTCGTCCCTTTCAAAACGGAACGTCTTTTTATCATCAGCATCACGCTGTATGTATCTTCCATGACGAACAGCCAAACGGTCACGAAGTTTTGGCTGTCTTAATTTTGTTACTTTTATCGTTTCCATTGTATTTAAAATTGATTCAAGGCGCTTAATTTGGTCAGTATGATCACAGCGTAAAAGCATTCCGCGTCTTGATACATCAACACCATTTATTGTCACAATATTGATTGAAAGCATCCCCATTAAAGAAGAAATGTCTCCTAAAAGACCGGGACGGTTTACTTGTATCTCATATTCAAAATACCATTCGAGCTTTGCCAAATGATATTACCCCCTTCATTGTGGCAAATTTTTACCTTCCTTTATCATAAAGCATTTTCACATTTTTAGAAAGCACAATGTTGCTAAACGGTTAAAATAAAAAGAGAGGCACGAACGTCCCCTCTTTTGACTTAGTGCGTGCTATTATTTTCAACAAGCTTGACCATCATGTTTGCAATGGCACGCTGCTCATCTTCTGATGCAACGCTCCAAAGGTCAGCAAGCACTCTTTCCTGCTCGTTCTTTGCCTCAACTTCATTGGCAAGATAACCGCCAATTTCATACGCAAGGTTATTGATTGTATCATCTGACAAACCTTTATCCTGCGCATGGTTTAAACGGTCACCTAAAAAGTTTTTCCAATGGTCCCAGTTCTCAAGTACAGACATGTCGATTCCTCCATTCGAAAAGATGAATTACAGCCATAGCTTTTGTCATGGAGAGATGAATTATACACGTTTTTTAACAGTACCAGCCGCCGTTGACTGATAAAATTTGTCCTGTAATATAACTTGACTTTTCTGAGGTGAGAAAACAAATAGCATCTGCAATTTCTTCAGGAGCTGCAAGTCTGCCTAGCGGGATCTCTTCTTCGAGCACTGTTAAGTCTTCTGTTGAAAAAGTGCTTAACATGTCTGTATGAACGGCTCCAGGTGAGACTGCATTCGCTCTAATTCCACTTGGCGCAAGCTCTTTAGCCAAACCTTTTATAAAGGCATTTTGCGCCCCTTTCACCATGCTGTATAGCACTTCACACGATGCACCAGTTTCCCCCCAGATGGAGCTCACCGCAATGATGACACCTGCTTTTTTTTGAATCATTGCTGGCAGTAGTAATTGTGTGAGTTCATAAGGACTTGTTACATGGAGCTGCACCATTTCGGCAAGTGTCTCTTTTGAAGTGTCCGTCACTAAGCCAATATGACTTTTGCCGCTATTGAAAATTAGAATATCAGGAGAATGCGGCAGACAGCTGACAAGTTCATCTGCCCCGCTTGTTGTTGATAAATCAGCTTGAACCACATGTGTTTGAATGTTGTACATCTCTTTCAGATGAGCGGCGAGACGTATGGCCGCCTGATCATTTTGATAATAATGCAACATGAGATGGTGGCCTTCTTGAGCAAGCCTTTTTGCTGTCGCTTGCCCAATTCCACCACTGGCACCAGTTATAAGCGCCCAACTGCTCATAGAACGTTCCTACTTTCTTTATGAATTGCCTTACTCTTTTCGTTTAAATGGGAACCAGTTTGCTGATCCGAACATTCGCACCATCACAGGTACGAACAATGGTAGCACAATGAGTGCATACAGTAAAAGTCCCGTTAACACAAGTGTTGCAATCTGTAAAAGAGACAACACACCTGACGGCAACATAGCCGCAAATGTACCTGCTAAAATGACAGCAGCTGATATGATTACAGAACCCATATTCTTCATGGATTCGGTCATCGCCAGTTGTGTATCTTTTGTTTTGTATTCGTTAAACCGCTCCATTAAGAAGATCGAATAGTCAACACCAAGAGCCATCAGAATGACAAAGCCGAAGAATGGAACAGCCCAGTTGATGCCCGGATATCCAAAGAAGTGAGTGAAAATAAACTCGGTCACACCTATCGCTGTAAAGTAAGTCAAAATAAGGGATGCGACCAAATAAAGCGGCATCACAAGAGAACGGAACAGCATCACCAATATGAGAAATATGCCGATCATCATATAAAGTACCGTTTTATTAAAGTCTTGATTTGACAACTGTTTTAAATCAGCATTCATACTTGAAACACCCGCAACACCAAAAGATGCATCTTTTAAATTTGTTTCAGGGAGCACACGCTCTACTGAAGCTTCTACTTGTTTAATCGTCGTCATGGCGTCATTGCCATATGGATTTTTTTCTAAAATGACATCAATCTTTGTCATCTTTCGATCATCAGACATGTATGAATCAAACACTTGCTTGAATGCTTTATTTTTCAGTATTTTTTTCGGAATAAACCAGCCGGCCATGTCTTGATCTGGTGCATTGTTCAATTCATCTAAGTAGTCACCAGCACCCATTAAACCGCTTGAAACCTTCTCAAGTCCTTCTACACTTGCATTGAGACCATCAGTCAGTTTGATGAGATCTTCACCAAAACCTGCAATCTTTTCTTTCATTTGTTTTTGACCTTCTACGATTTTACCTGCACCATTTTCAAGCTGTGGTAAACTGTTTGCCAACTGCTCTTGTCCTTTAGCGGTTTGATCAAGCCCATTTTCAATTTTGTCTAAACCTGCAATGAGCTGATCAATTTTATTCGTATAGACTTTTTGCTGCTCTGATGCTTTTGCGATAAAGGCATCAGCAGTTTCAAGCTGTTTTTTCGCTTCTTTTGCTTGTTTTGCGTAACTGTCTGCCTGTTTGGACCCTTCTTGTAAGATAGTAGATAGTTCCTTGTATGAAGCTTTGATGGTTTGATACGATTGATTTTCTTTTACCTGTGGAATTTGCTCTTCGAGTGTACGGAATTGTTTATTTGCTTGACTGATCAGTGCTTTCACATCATTTGCTACAGATGATGTGGTGTCTACCTGCGATAATACCGCCTTTAATTCCTTGGAAATGCTCCTATAAAGAGTGACTTGCTGATTCACTTGAGCAACTTGAGCGGTTAATTCTTTTTTAGCGTCCTTTATTTCCTCTTTAATCGTTGCTACACCTTGTTTGTTTTGGTCGATTCCGTCTTTTAGTTTTCTTAACGTTTTTTCGACATGTTGAATGCCAGTTTGCACGGATTTTGTACCAGAAATTAATTGATTAATGCCTTTTCCTGATGATTTGATTTGTGGTGTTTGGTCTTCAATGGATTTACTCGCCTTCGCAAGGCCGTCTTTGATTTTTTTCAATCCTTCATTGCTGGACTCAAGTCCGTTATTCAATTGTTTGGCTTGTGACTTCACGTACAGATCACTCAGTCCTTTACCGACTGGACGTGTCGCACTTCTGACTTTACTCACGCCATCTGTTTGTTCAATGGCACGACTTAATTTTTCAACAGCGATCAGCCCTTCGTTATTGTCAAGGAGATTAGATGATTTCACAACAACAGTTGCTGGGAGCGCTTCACCTGGTCCAAATTTGTCAGAAATCGTATTGAATGCATTGACAGATTCATACTTGTTACCGATTTCATCCAAGCTGTTATAGGAAAGTGTTCCTTTATACATGAGAATAGGAGGAAGTGTCATCATCCCTACAATTAATAAGCTGAAAAGTGGTTTCTTGAAGGAGAAACGACCTGCTGTTTCCCACATTTTTGATTGTGGATGGGCAATATCACCTTTAATCGGCCAAAATAAAACTTTTCCTAAAACGGCCATAAAGAATGGAACGACGGTGAGCAGTGCCACAATTAGCACAGCGACACCAACTGCGACCGCAACAGCTGATTTATAAAGCTGAAATTGTGCTAGACCAATACATGTAAAACCGATAAGAACAGCAATTCCGCTAAACAAGACCGTCTTCCCTGCTGTTTGATACGTGATAAGGATGGCCTCAATTTTGTCTTTCCCATGCGCTATCTCTTCTTTAAATCGGCTTAAGAGTAAGATGCAGTAGTCAGTTCCAATCCCAAACATGATGGCAACCATAAAGATTTGGGTAAAAGTAGAGAGCGGAAAGTCTGCATATTTGACTAAGTAAGCGACAATCGATTGACTGACCAAATAAGAAAGTGCCACTGTCACTAAAGGAACAAGAGGCGCTACTGCTGATCTGAAGACGAGCACAAGTACGACTAAAATAAATCCAATTGTAATGAATTCAGTCTTTTTCAAACCTTCTTGAGAGCTTGTGATGACTTCATCATCAATTAACGGCTGTCCTGTCATTTCATACTTCAAATTCAGGCTCTTTAGCTTTTTATTCACTTTCTCTTTAAAATCAGATGCCTTTATCTTGTTTGAATCATATGTAACAGGAACAAGCAAGGTCGATTGATCTTTTGAGAGTAGCTGCTTTTTGATATCTTTGTTTGCTTCAAAATAAGAAGTGATGTCTTCTACGTGGAGGTCTGCATCTTTTTCTAACATCTGCATTGCCTTTTTTAAAGAAGGCTCTCTTTCTGTGACAAGATTCTTCTCTTGAAAAACAATCACGAGTGACTTTTCGGTATCTCCGTTTTCAGACATTTTCTTTATTAATTGATTCGCATATGAGGACGGATAACCATCAGGTACGGAAATTTGCCCTTTTTCTTTTGTTAATTGCGCCATATGAGGAGCGGTGATCAATAATACTGCCGCTAGTGCGCCCCAAAGGATTGTGATAAGCCATCTACCCTTTATGATTGCTCTCATTAGTGCTTTGTGCCTCCTCTTCGATGATAATCTGATAAAGCTTTTCATATGTATGGATAAACAATTCTATTTCCTTTTCTTCAAACTTTTCAAAATAAGATCGAACAAGATCTTGAAGCTGCTTCTCCATACGTCCCACGACATCTTTCCCCTCTGGGGTCACATATAAATGAACATTTCTTCTATCGACTTGATCGTGCTGACGAATGATATAGTTTTTATTAAAAAGACGATTTGTCATGGATGTCACAGCACTTTTATTGACATTACATTCAGCGGCCAATTCTGTTGATGTGCACCCAGGATGTAAGTTGATGTATCGAAGCGAGAAATACTGATCGAGTGTAAGTTCTTTATCAAGCTTTTCGGTGATCAAGCTTGATACTTTTCTCTCCATCATGAGATATACATCTGCATATCTTTGAATAAGCTGTGCAATTTTTTGTTGTTCCATATGCTGCCCCTTTTAGTTTAAGTGTTTAACTATTAAAGAGTTTAACTAATAAGTAAAACAGTTGTCAATCATCATCTTCAAAAAGTTCAACTGCTTTAGTCTATAGGCAACCTTTTGTCACAATGAACACAAAAAAGACAAACCCTATTTACGCGAGTTTGTCTTTTCATGAATTAACGTGTTTTGGGGACGACTTTGAATACTGACATTCGTTTTTCATCAATTTCTTCATCTAATATCTGCTGAATATCTTGTAAATTCAATTGCTCTAATACTGGAACGACATCGAATAAACTCATCTCTAGAAACGCATATCTTGTGAATTGATTTGCAATGTATTCTGGAGAGTTCATGGCTTTTAAAAAGCTGCCAATTTTTTTCTTGCGGGCGAGCTCAATCTTATCTTCTGTGATGAGGCTTTTTGCTTGAAGAAGAGTTTGTTTCAATTCAGCTGCGAGCTGATCGGGATCGTTTGTATCTCCGCCAACTGAGGTAAAGCCAAATCCGCCTTCTTCCGTATAGTCGTAACTGAATGTCTCATCAATCAAGCCTTTTTCATACATCCGCTCATATTGCAGCGAACTTTTGCCAAATAACGTCTCTAAGATGATATTCATTCCAAGCTCATGCTTTAAAAGCTGTTTGCCTTTTTTATGTGGATTCTTTGTTTTTAAACCAAACATACACTTAGAACCTTGAACGTTCATTTTGAGCTCATATTCTTGACGATATACATTCTCAGGTTCATTGATTTCTTTCCGCTTAATATCAAGCTGGTCTGTAAAAGGTTTTTTCGCTTGATTCGCTCTTACTTGATCTAATATTTGCTTAGGATCAACAGGACCGACAACGAAAAGTAGCATATTGCTCGGATGATAGAACGTTTCATAACATTCATACAAATGATCCTTTGTGATGGGTGCAATGCTTTCTACTGTTCCAGCAATGTCGATTCTGACTGGATGCTCTTGATATAAATTTTCAATGAGCCCAAAAAATAAGCGCCAGTCTGGGTTATCGTCATACATGTTGATTTCCTGACCAATGATTCCTTTTTCTTTTTCAACCGTTTTTTCGGTAAAATAGGGGTCTTGAACAAAGTCAATGAGCGTCTCAAGGTTTTGCTTGACATTTGTGGTACTTGAAAATAAGTAGGTCGTTCTCGTAAACGTTGTAAAAGCATTTGCAGACGCACCTTGTTTACTAAAAGTATGGAATACATCGCCATCTTCTTTTTCAAACAGCTTATGCTCTAAGAAATGGGCAATGCCATCTGGAACACGTATCATCTTCTCCTGACCAAGAGGCACAAATTCGTTATCGACTGAGCCATATTTGGTTGTAAAGCTTGCATATGTTTTGTTAAACCCATGCTTTGGCAGCACGTAAACGTCTAATCCATTGTCCATTTTTTCGTGATAAATCGTTTCTTGTAGCTGATCGAATTGAATTGTTTTCACCGTCATGAAGCACCCTCCGTTCCTTTCAGAAAATAGGTCGTATCCCATTCGATTTTCTGACCCACTTTGATCATATCCTCTTTTGTCACGCGCTCTAACGCTTCTAAAAAGGAATCAAGGGTCTCTCCTGTTGGAATGACCGCATGCTGATATAGATATTCCGCTGTACCATAAGGCGTATCAATGGTTTCTAGCAGTTGATTTTTGACGACGGCCTTTGTTTGTTCAATGGCCTCATCTGTAAAATCACCTTTTTGCATAGCTTCAAATTGCTCTTTAATGATGTCGACAGCCTGGTGATAGTTCGCTACTTCAATTCCAGACATGACCATCATCAAACCTTTAAAGCTCTCAAGCCTTGACACAGCATAGTACGCAAGACTTGCTTTTTCACGAACATTGATAAAAAGTTTTGAATGTGAGAAGCCGCCAAATAGACCATTAAATAAGTGCAGCGCTGGATAATCTTGATCGGCGATCGTTGTATGTGTGCGAAAGCCGATATTCAGCTTGCCTTGTTTGACATCTTCTTCATCAATGACTTCTTTTGGTTCTACATGTGACCTTGATGAATCCGCATCTTTTTTAACCGGCTCTCTGTCATTTGTTTTGAAATATTCAGTGACCATCCGCTTGATATCTTGTTCGTCAACGTCTCCCACAACATAGAGATCAAGCTGATCTGAATGAAGAGCATGCTTATAAGCTTCATAAAGAGTGCTCTCAGTGATCGCATCTAGGTCGTCCATTTCACCATGAACGTGCAGAGCATACGGCTCACCTTTACACATCTCTTGAACTAGTCGTAAATTTGAATAACGCATCTTATCATCATAAACAGCCTGAATGCGTTGCTTTAATGTTCGTTTCTCTTGATCTACATATAATTTGCTAAACACCCCTTCTTCAAGATATGGGTGGAATAGAAGGTCAGCCAATAATGATATCCCTTTTTCTAGTAAAGGGGTCTGATCTTTTAAATATTTTTCATTTGCCATTTCAAGACGGAATGTAATGACATGATTCTCACCTTTTTTCGCCATGTCTGCCGAAACCGTCGCACCATAAAGCTCGTCAAAATAAGCCCGCAATTCTCCTGTTTTCGGCCATTTTTCTGTTCCCCTTAAAAGCACATGGGGAAAAAGGGAACGCATGGTCACGTCATCTTTGGATAGAGGCGCAAGCATTTTAAAAAGAATAGTCACTGTTTTAAATTTTTCTGTTTTGACAATATGTGTATTCAGACCAGATGTCTTGAATGTGTTCTCTTGTAAATATGTCATGAGAAACCTCCTTTGTTCATCCTATTTATTATGTATTAGAACATAGCTGATCTATACGCAACTCAGCCATTTAATAGTCATTATATCAATCAGAGGAAAGGATAGGAAATAAAAACGCCTCTGCATAAGCAGAGACGCGGGCTACGATTTCATCCTGAACGGCCACCAATTCCATTTACCGAAAATATGGACCATGACCGGAACAAATAGCGGCAGAACAACAAAAGCATATAACAAAAGACCAATGAGCACAACTGTTGCTATCTCAACAAGAGATAAAACACCTGATGGCAGCATAGCTGCAAAGGTGCCACCTAAAATGGCAACTGCTGAAATAATGACTGAGCCCATATTTCTCATTGCTGATATCATCGATACCTGAACATGTTCTCCCTTCCATTCATTAAAACGATCCATGAGAAAGATGGAATAATCAATCCCAAGCGTGACGAGAATGACAAAGCTGAAAAACGGCACAGCCCAACTTACACCATCATAGCCAAAGAAGGTTTTAAATATCCATTCTGTTAAACCGATGGATGTAAAATACGTTAAGATCAGTGATAGTGTTAAGTATATAGGCATGACAATAGAACGTAACAATAAAATTAAAATAAAGAAGATTCCCATTAACATATATATAACGGTTCGAATAAAATCACCGTCGGATGTTTCTTTTAAATCAACATTTAAGCTTGATATACCTGATACACCATAGTTCGCGTTTTTCAATCCGCTCTCTGGCAAAAATTGATCAAGTGTATTCTCAATTTTTGCCACACCTTCCATCGCTTCATTGCTATATGGATTGACATTCAAAATGACTTCAAATGTCGTTAATTTGCGATCTGGAGACATATAGGTATGAAAAATTTGCTTAAAATCATGTCGTTTTAACACTTCTTTAGGAATAAACCAACCGGTTACTTCTTCATCGGGTGCCTGTTGGAGCTGCTTTAAATAGCTATCGGCCTCTGTGAAGCCGTTTTTAACTTGCTCTAACCCTTCAATACTTTCATCTAAACCATCTGTTAATAAATTGAGCTTAGATGAAAATTGGCTAAATCCTTTTTTTAATGATTTTTGACCATCTGCTAACTGGTCTGCTCCATTTTCTATTTTAGGCATTTCTTTAATTAATTGTTTTTGTCCTTTGTTCGTTTGATCAAGACCATCATAAATTTGATCAAGCCCTGTCATTAAATCGTGTACTTGTCGTTTCACTTCTTTCTGTTTACTTTTCAATGCTTGAATGACCTGATTTGCTTTTTTGACCTTTTGTTCAAAAGCTGATGCTTCATCTTCATATAAGCTCATTTGGTCTTCTGCTTGTTTTAGCATTCCTTTTGTTTCCCTGAATACCTTCTTAATGTCCTTATATTCATCCATGTCTTTGAGTTTTGGAACACGCTTTTCAAGCGTTTCAAATGATAGATTCTCATAAGACTTTTTCACTTTTTTGATCGTAGTCATAAGTTCCTGATTTGATTTCTCATGGCGTTCAAACGTGTTGACCATTGTTTGAAGCTCTTTAATCATTGCTTCACTGCTATGATATTCTTGTTCTAGTTCTTTTTTCGCTTCTTTGATTTTTTGTCTGATGGTACCGACACCGTCTTTGCTGCGCTTAACCCCATCTTCTAAAGCAATCAGTGATTCTCTTACTTCTCCAATTCCATTTTTGATGGCTTTTGTTCCATGAATCAACTTGTCAATTCCTTTAGTGGAGTCTTCAATCTTTGGCTTTTGTTTGATAAGAGCTAAGTTTGTTTCTGTCAATCCATCAGAGATATTCCCTATTCCTTCATTTCCTTTTCCAAGCTCTCCACCTAGGTCTTTCGCTTGTGAAGTGACGTACAGTTGACTTAAACCATCTCCAACCGGTCTTGTGACACTTCGAACTGTTTTTACTTCTTCAATGTCATTTAACTTACGAGTGAGCTTTTCAATAATGACGATCTTTTTCTGATTATCTAGCTCGTCCTCACTTTCAACAAGAACATTCAGCGGCAATGCTTCTCCGTATCCAAATTGCTCTGAAATTGTATTAAACGCACGGACTGATTCATACTTTGTCCCAATTTCATTTAAACTGTTATAAGAAAGTGTTCCATCATACATGAGAATTGGCGGAACTGTGATAAGGGCAACTAAACCTAAGCTAATGAGCGGTCTCTTAAATGAAAAGCGACCAGTAAGCTCCCATATTTTACTTTGCGGATGACGGATATTTTCTCTTTTAGATGGCCAAAAAAGAGATTTTCCGAATACCGACATAAAAAAAGGAACAATCGTGACAAGGGCGATCAGCAAAATGCCAACTCCCACCGCAACACTGACAGCGGATTGATACAGTTGAAATTTGGCAAAACCAATGCTTGAGAAACCGACTAATACGGCTAACCCGCTGAAAAACACCGTTTTGCCTGCACATTTATAAGTGATGATGATCGATTCTTGCACATCACGTCCTTGCCCTATCTCCTCTTTAAAACGGCTTAAAAGCAAGATACAATAATCTGTTCCTATACCGAACATAATCGCTACCATAAAAATCTGAGTGAAATTAGATAGAGGAAATTGCGTATATTCCACGAGAAAAGCCACAACACACCGACTTACCGCGTAAGAAATTCCAATCGTAATCAGTGGAACAACAGGTGCTAATATTGATCTGAACACAATAATTAAAATAAAAAAAATAAAGATCATCGTTATAAGTTCAGTTTTCTTCAGACCTTGTTGAGAGCTTTTAATGACATCTGAATCCACAAATTTTTGACCCGTCATTTCAAATGAAACGTTGTAGGGCTTTAAAACTTCCTCAATTTGTTCTTTAATCTTCACAGCTTTTGTTTCATAATGGTCGAATTTGAATGGAACAAGAAGTGTACTTTTATCTTTTGATAAAAGTTGTTTTTGAATGTCCGGATCTACATGAAAATATGAAGTAATTCCGTCAATGTGGAGTTCTGGGGCATGCGTGATGAGTGCAGCTAAAGCCTTTTTTAATTCCTGCTCTTTTGCAGGGAACAGATGTTGTTCGGAGAATACAATCACACCAGTGTCTTTTTTTCCTTTATGATCTGATAGCTTATCCAATAATTGAAGTGCTTCTGCTGTAGGTGTCCCATCTGGAACATTTAATTGCCCTTTTTCCCTCGTTAATTCCTCTAAATCGGGTGCAGTAATAAACAAAATAACGGCTGTTATCATCCACACCACTAATATCATCCATCTTGCTTTAATGATTTGCAACATAGCTGCTTCAAGCTCCTTCTAATTCATCAATCAATTTGCTGTTTTTATAAATATGTCTGAAGTGCTGACTGCGACTTACAACTTGCTAATGGCAGGATGACCGATTCAATTGTCCTGTCGTGTTGAAGAAGCAGCCCTTTATTATCCATCCACGACTCTACTTCTGCCAATATACAGACAGAGAAGAATTCTTCTAAACACCTCCTATTTGGGATAATTTAATAGATATTACTATACATTAGTTTAACTATCAAAAATTTACATGTCAATTTATAAAAAAGAAAAAAGATGGCAAAATACCGTCTTTTTTCTAAGTTTAAACCGTATTCAATTGTTCACTTTCATCCTTTTTATCAGGCTGGATGAAAAAGAGAACCAAAAATAACGAAATCAGACTACAGATGGTTGAGAGAATAAAGACGATGGAGTCTCCTTTATCCATGAGATACGCAAAAATCGGCGGTCCCAAAGCTACGCCGATAAACCGCATACTACTGTAAAATGACGTAATGGTCCCGCACTGCTCTTTTTCAATTCCTTCTGTAATCAGTGCATCAAGTGCAGGTAGTACAATGCCTATCCCAACCCCGCCAATGCTCAAACATATAAATAATAAGTAGAAACTGTGATTCCACCACAAAAAGAGATAAGAAAGAGATAATAAGGCCATTCCCACGATTAAAAACAATCTCATTTTTCCCTTCTCTTTTCCGATGGTCTTTCCAGCAACGAAGGAACTAATAGACAAAAAAAGGAGCGGGATACTAAGAAGGAGCCCTTTTTTGACCCCTTTAATTTGATAAGCAGCCTCTAAGTTGTCAGATAAATAAAAGAGCACACCAAATAGAAGAAACATAATAAAACCGCCAATTGCAAAAATGGCATAAAGCCAGCGTCCATCATGTTTAAAAATGGTCTTTGTTGATTTCAAAAATTCTTTAAATGAAGGCGCATTCTCTTCTTTTTTAGCGGATTCAACCATAAACAAGACCATGAGAAAGCTTGTAATTGAGAAAAACGGAATGAACCAAAACGGCATAAACCAAAACCAAGAAGCAAGCAGTGCTCCGATAATTGGACTTAGTACTTTTCCAGCAGTATTGGATGTTTCAATCGCACCAAGCCCTGCACTCACCTCTTTATCATCATGAAATAAGTCTCCTATAAACGGCATGACAACAGGAGCCGCTCCTGCTGATCCAACACCTTGAAGTACCCTGCCGAATAAAATCCACATGTATGGTTCTTTCATAATGGTTGAAGCAACGGCTGCAACAGCTCCTCCAAGACCAGCAATTAAAAGGCATGGAAGTAGCACCTTTTTCCTCCCAATACGATCAGATAAATACCCTGCAATTGGAATGCATAAGATCGCAACAACGGAATATACCGTAATAATGAGTGAGACCTGAAAGGAAGTAATTGAAAGTTTCTTTTCTATCTCTGGCAATACTGGTATTAACATCGAGTTCCCAAGTGTCATGATTAAAGGCACTGATGATAATGCAATAATATTTTTTTTACTGACTGTTTTCTCGCCCAACATCATTCACCCAATTCTATATACTGTTACCTTTTAGTGTGGCAAGTTTTATGGTTATTATGTACGGGCAAAAAAACAAAAGGCAACCGCTTATGAAAGCGCCTGCTTTGTTAAAATCGTTTACGAATGACATGAAAACTGAATTTATCCGCTCGAAAGTAGTTCAGCGAGTATAAAACCGGCTGATCATCTTGATCATAGTGCATTTGTTTCAGTAACAAAAGAGCAGTTTCAGGATCACATTCTAGTATAGGAGAAACCTGATCATGATAGCCAATCGGTTCAATGTCGGCAACTGCATATTTAATCCCGCTATGTGGTTCTCTGCCAAACAGCTCAAAAAGTGATTTGTCCTCATGAGTAAAAGAAGCGGGTAAATGTTTGACAGGAATTTTATCCAAACAATACACGACTGGTTGTCCATCTGCCGTCCGAACGCGCTCCATTGAAAAGATCTCATCAGATTCATCACACTGAAAACGGATGACGTCATTCTCTGTTGGCTCCCCTTCTTGCGAGGATAAGAAGATTGTTCCAGGTGTCATATTCACCTGCTCAATCATTTTCGTGACACTGGTGAGCTGTTCAATGCCTGTTGAAAAGAGGGGTCTTGAATTGACAAAAGTCCCTACTCCATGCCTTCTAATCAAATACTTTTCTTCTTCTAATATACGAAGGGCTTCACGCAGTGTCGCTCTGCTCACTCCTAAAAGTTTTGAGAGCTCAAACTCTGAGGGCAGTTTTTCTTTTTCGGCATATACACCTGTTTGGATATCTTCTTTAATACGGTCAATCACTTTCAAATATAAATGTCGATTGTCTGTTTTGGTAGACATGTTTTCCCTCCGTCTAATCAACGCAAATGATAAGATGAGAAATCTCTGTTCCGAGATAAGATGAAAATAACTATATCATGTTTTGAAAAATAAATAAATAGCCCGACATCCAGTTGACATAATTATTATATGATTAACCTAAAGGACTAACATGATTTTATTTATTTTAGCCCTTTGTCATCTTTTCAGAAAAACCAGTACTCCCGTGGAGCGAATGAAACATTTGTGAGCACCAGCACAGAGAACTGACAACGAATGCGAGGGGTTTGTCTACACGCTAAGCTCTCTTCCATTTATGAAGAGAGCTCGTCATATTGTTCTTTCGATAAGAGAACTTCTCTCGGTTTACTTCCTTCATATGGCCCCACAACACCCCGCTCTTCCATTGCATCAATCAGACGTGCCGCTCGTGTATAGCCAATGCGGAATCTTCTTTGCAACATAGAAACAGAAGCCGTTTGCATACCGATGATTAATTCTACAGCTTCATCATATAAATCGTCTTCAACAGCCGTAAGCTCATCCTTCGTTTCTTCACTTGGAATCATTTCTTCTTGATATTGAGCCTTTTGCTGCGTGATGACATGATCTACAACATGTTCTACTTCTTCATCTGATAAAAATGCTCCTTGCACACGGACAGGCTTGTTCGCACCAACAGGTAAAAACAGCATGTCTCCCCTGCCTAGCAGCTTCTCTGCGCCCCCCATGTCAAGAATCGTTCTTGAATCCGTTTGTGAAGATACACTAAAAGCAATTCTTGATGGAATGTTTGCCTTAATAACCCCTGTAATTACATCTACAGAAGGTCTTTGTGTTGCGATAATTAAATGAATGCCCGCAGCACGTGCCATTTGAGAAAGTCTCGTAATTGAATCTTCAACATCAGAAGATGCGACCATCATTAAATCTGCCAGCTCATCCACTATTACCACAATATAAGGGAGCTCTGGTTGTTTTGCTTCCTCGGTTTGATTCATACGTTTAATATAATCATTGTACCCTTCAATATTCCTTGTGCCAGTATGAGAAAACAGTTCGTAGCGGCGTTCCATTTCACTAACCACTTTTTTTAGTGCCTGAGATGCTTTCTTCGGGTCTGTTACAACTGGTGCTAAAAGATGCGGGATACCATTGTAGACATTTAGTTCCACCATTTTAGGATCAATCATCATCATCTTCACTTCATGCGGTTTTGCTCTCATGAGAATACTTGTAATAATCCCATTGATACATACACTTTTTCCGCTACCGGTTGATCCTGCTACAAGCAAATGAGGCATTTTATTCAATTCAGCCAGCACCGCTTCACCAGAAATATTTCGGCCAAGCCCGATTAACAGTTTAGCATTTGGACGATCGTTTTGCTTCGATTCTAAGACCTCTTTTAAAGAGACCATGGCAATTTCGGCGTTAGGCACTTCTATCCCAATCGCCGATTTACCTGGAATCGGTGCCTCAATTCGAATATCCTTTGCTGCTAGAGCCAGTGCTAGGTCATCACTTAAATTGACAATTTTACTTACTTTGACTCCGACATCAGGGTATACTTCATATTTCGTCACTGCCGGTCCTAAATGAACCTGCGTCACCTTTGCCTTCACACCAAAGCTTTGAAACGTTTTCTCGAGCTTTCTTGCATTTTCGTATATATTTTTCTTATCCGTTTGCTGTCCCGAATGCTGTGGATCAGCCAAAATATCGAGAGACGGCAATTCGTAATCTTTATTTTCGAGTTCAGTAAACGTCATTGGCAGTGCTTCTTTTGGTTGATCTGCCCGATCATGCGATAATGCATTTTGCGCAGACTGCTCTTTTACATGGGGTCCGGTGTCTGTCAATACCTGCTCCTTTTGAACCGGAGGAGTGATTATTTCATCCCTGTCTGCAAAACTGGAGATAATCGGCTGACTATTATCAGCAAGTGGTGTTTCCGCCTCGATCAAGATGTGATCATCATCGTCATCTTCTTGAACACGTGAACGTTTCTTCTTTTCTTTCTGAGAGGTAGTGCTTTTTTTAGCCCGCCTCATCCCTTTCATATCCTCAACAAACGCCTTCCACTGTTTGATAAAAAATTGTGAAACAGGCAGCGTCACTTTTTTAACCATTTCTTGTAGCGATCGATTTGTCATTAGGATAATCCCAATCAGCATCAGTACAATGGCCATGATTTGAGAACCCGCTTGAGCAAATAAAAAGTAGGAAGCTGCAAACAAAATCGCACCGATTATTCCGCCTCCTAAATCAGGAGAGCCTGTCTCACCCTTTATGTCCATTAAGAAAAGCTCAAACGTATTTCTTATCACACTTTGAGAGCCTATGACCCCTGCAGATGATAAGTGCTGAAATAGTTTGACATGTGACAGCAGCAAGATACTAGCGATGATGCAGTAAAGTCCTACTTTCCTTCTCGTTAAAATATCAGGTATTTGTTTTTTCCAAAAGATCGTTACGCCAAAAAGAAATAACCCGATGAGACAGAGAATGAACCATTCACCTGCAAAAAATCGGAATAAATATACAAAGGTTTGTCCGACAACACCTAACTGCAAAATGGCAATGATCGCTATGGCAATACAAACCAGCCCGTTTAATTCATATTTCAGTTTTAGCTGTTTATTTTGTTTTTTTCTTGTTTTACGTTTTCTTTTTTTTGCCATACTCATCACCTTACTACAAAAGAAAATATAACCTACTGAAAGATGAGAAAGCAGCCTGGTTTTGGCTGCATCTTGTTGTAAGTTTTCCCTTTATTATAGCATAGAATCATTCATATGCGTTAGTTTGATTGGCACCTAAATTTAACTTCAATCGCTTGCCTGGTGCAAGCTCTTGATTTAAAAAGTCCATTGGATTTGTGCTAAGAACTTGAACGATTTCTGCTTCATCTTCTTTCATTTCAACCATGACAGGCACGCCTTGAATCTGAATCTGCTTAAGCCGGCGCTGCTGCTCATTTTCCTGAGGGTATATTATCTCATACGGCACTGGTGTATATAAAATCATTGGATCATCCCCTCGTTTTGAGACGATCGTTCTTCTATGAGTTCATTTAACTTTTTAATCGCTTGTCCTACACCGCCAACTTCATTCATGAGTCCATATTCTGCTGCCTCATGACCAACGACATTTGTTCCAATGTCTCTAGTTAAATTACCCTTTGAGAACATTAACTCTTTAAACTTCTCTTCTGTAATACCTGAGTGGCTTGTGACAAAGTTAATGACCCTTTCCTGCATTTTATCTAAGTATTCAAAGGTTTGCGGGACACCAATCACAAGACCGGTTAAACGCACAGGATGAATGGTCATTGTAGCGGTTTCTGCAATGTATGAATAATCACATGATACAGCGATTGGTACACCTATTGAGTGTCCGCCGCCAAGCACAATGGACACGGTTGGTTTTGATAAGGAAGCCAGCATTTCCGCAATGGCTAATCCAGCTTCAACATCACCGCCAACTGTATTTAAAATAATTAAAAGGCCTTCAATTTTTGGATTTTGTTCAACTGCAACGATTTGTGGGATAACGTGCTCATATTTGGTCGTTTTGTTTTGTGGCGGGAGCTGCATGTGACCTTCAATTTGTCCAATAATGGTTAGGCAATGTATATTTGTATCTTGTGACAATTGTGGAACAGCAGTTTCGCCAAGCTGTTGTATTTTGCTCATAATGCTTTCTTTTTCTTCTGGCTTTCGCTCTAGCTGCTGTTCATTTTTTTCATCCATATGTCTTCATCCTTTCCTAAGCACTCTTTTCCTATTATGAACAAGAAGGCTTTATTCAATCCAACACAAACAAAGCCCAAAGAGCTTGTGCTCCTTGGGCTTATCATCACACTTCCATAATAATTGGAATGATCATTGGCTTACGTTTGGTTTTTTCATAAAGGAATTGATTTAACACATCGCGCATGGATTGTTTAAGTGTTGACCAATCAACGACTGAGTTTTCTGTCTGCTCCTTGACAATCCCTTTTACTAGCTCTGTTGCTTTCACAATGAGCTCTTCGGATTCTCTTACATAAACAAATCCTCTTGTGATGATTTCAGGTCCAGAAATTAATTGTTTCTTTTGTTTATCAAGCGTAATCACCACAATTAAAATCCCGTCTTGAGACAATAGACGTCTGTCGCGTAAAACAATGTTACCAATATCACCAACGCCAAGACCATCAATCAAAATGTTACCTTGGTGAACCTTTTCACCGATCTTCACGTTCTGTCCTCTGAATTCAACAACATCCCCTTTATCAATCAAGAAAATGTCACTGCGTTTCATTCCAATTTCTTCTGCAATACGTGAATGTGCTTTTTGCATGCGATATTCACCATTGACTGGGATTAAATACTTCGGCTTCAATAGATTCAGCATAAGCTTTAGTTCTTCTTGACAGCCGTGCCCAGATACATGCACACGCTTTTGAGCAAAAATAACTTGCGCTCCGCTTCTTGTGAGAAAATCGACTGTTTTAGAATAGATAAGCTCTTGTCCAGGGAGCGGTGTTGACGCAATCACAACCGTATCATCTTTTTCAATATGAAGCTGTTTGTGATTTTGTTTTGCCATTTTTGTTAAGGCAGCTAGCGGCTCTCCGTGGCTTCCAGCGGTCAAGATGACCACATCATTTTTCGCCATTTTTTTCACTTCTTGAGCTGGTACAAACAATTCGTCATCCGCTGTGACGTAACCAAGTTTAATCGCAAGCTGAAGTGTTGTCATCATATTCTTTCCTGCAACCGCAAGCTTACGGCCATTTTGAATCGTTGCATTGATGATCTGCTGTACACGGTTAATATTAGAAGAAGCGACAGCTACAATGACACGATTATCTGCATTGTACATCGCATTTGAGATTTCGTCTTGGACGAGCGCCTCAGAAGGTGTGTAGCCTGGTTTTTCAGCATTTGCACTGTCTGAAAGAAGTGCTAGAACACCACTGTTTCCAATTTTTGCAATCTCTCCAATGTCACAGGCTTGGTTAAGCGCTGGGGTTTGATCAAATTTAAAATCACCTGTGCATACAATTGAACCAAGAGAGGTTTTGAAGCTGATTCCCACTGAATCAGGGATACTATGGTTGGTTCTGAAAAATGACACCTTTGTTGTTTCAAATGGAATGACTGATTTAGCATGAACTTCACGCAAATCAGCTTTTTGATTAAAGCCATATTGTTTTAGCTTTTCTCGAAGTAAAGCAAGGGTCAGCTTCGTTCCATAAACTGGTACAGACAATTTACTTAAGCAATGGAATACGCCTCCAATTGCCTCATCATGTCCGTGGGTAAGAAAAATTGCTTTTACCCGATCAGCTCGTTCAGTTAAATAGGAGATATCCGGAATGACAACATCAATGCCTAGCATTTCGTTTTCTGGATGCATTAAACCTGCATCAACAACAAATATGTCAGAGTCAATCTCAATGACATATAAATTTTTCCCGATTTCTCCTACGCCTCCCAGTGCAATAATCCTTATGTTTTCTGTATTTATCTTTTTCAAAATTCTTATCCTCCTAGTCTCAAGCCCGTCCATCATCGCTTATTGCTATTATAACTGAATCTAATTTTAGAAAACAAGATGAAGTCACATTTTAAGAAAGTGTTTATGTATAAAAAGCGGTCATACTCAGGGACATCTGAGAATGACCGCTTCCGACATCTTTTGTTTTGATTAGCTGTTTAACACACTGCTTAAATCAAGTCTCTTTTCTTCTGACAAAGGCAAAAGCGGGAGACGGACGGATCCGACATCTAATCCTTTAAGCTGAAGTGCGGTTTTGACAGGTGTCGGATTTGGCGCTGAGAAAAGCTGCTTCATGATTGGGAGTAGCTTTTGGTGAATGAGTGCTGCATTAGCTGTTTGCCCAGAAGCATAGCTTTTTATCATCTGCTGCATATCAAGTCCAACGATGTGCGAGGCCACAGAAACTACCCCTTTAGCACCAACTGCTACAGCAGGAAGTGTTAAGCTGTCATCACCTGAGTATACATCAAAATCTTCTGGTGTTTCTGCAATGATTTTTGTCATCGCATCTAGATCACCGCTCGCTTCTTTCACTGCCACAATGTTGGGTATTTGCGCAAGCTTAATGGTTGTTTCTGGTGCTAAAGATGCAGCCGTTCTTCCTGGTACATTGTACAGCATAACAGGAAGAGATGTAGACTCGGCAATGGCTTTAAAGTGTTCATACATGCCTTCCTGTGACGGCTTGTTGTAGTAAGGTACGACAAGCATCACTGCATCGACGCCTGCTTCTTCTGCTTTTTTCGTTAGTTTGATAGACGCATTTGTATTGTTACTGCCTGTTCCTGCAATGATTTTACAACGACCATTTGATAATTTTACCGATTGCTGAAAAAGAGCGACTTTTTCTTCTGTCGATAAGGTTGGCGATTCGCCTGTTGTGCCTGCAACAACTAAAGAATCACTGCCATTTTTCAATAAGTAATCAATGAGAATTGATAGCTTTTGGAAATCAATGTTGCCCTTTTTATCAAAAGGTGTAATCATAGCTGTTATGATATTTCCGAAATTCATTTTTTTCACCTCATCATGATTCAATCACATTTATCTTGAAAGTTCAAACACTTCATGCAGAGCATTTACAGCCGCTTTCATATTTTCTTCATGCACTAAAACCCAAATGGTCGTATGACTGTCAGCCGATTGCAAAATCGGGATGTTTTGCTCTGAAAGGGCCGATACGATTTTGGAGGTCACACCTGGAACGCCCATAATGCCGGCTCCTACAGCTGAAACTTTTGCACAGTTTGTTGTAACAAACGGCGTGTAACCAAGTTTTTTAAGGATCGTGGTTGCCTTTTCTGTCATCGCACCTGTTACCGTATACACAATTTCACTCGGTGTAATGTTAAAGAAATCGACACTGATTTGCGCATTTGCCATTGCTTTAAAGACCTCTGTTTGAACACTGTATTGACCTTCTTTCGCCGGCACTTTGATTTGCGTAACATCATTGACATGTGCAATACCAGTAATGAGACGGTCATACACATCATGACTCATTTTATCTGAGTAATGGGAGGTCACGAGTGTACCCTCATCATCAGAATATGTTGAGCGGACCCTTATTGGTACTTTTGCTTGCATGGCAATTTCGACAGCCCGAGGATGAATCACTTTTGCACCTTGGTAAGCAAGGTTACATATTTCAGTATAGGTGACGACTCGAAGTGGTTTAGCATTTTTTACGATACGTGGATCAGCTGTCATGACACCTTCAACATCTGTAAAGATATCAATAAAGTCTGCTTGTAATGCGGCTCCTAAAGCGGCTGCTGATGTATCACTTCCACCTCTTCCGATGGTTGTTACATCTCCATTCTTCGCCGCTCCTTGGAATCCAGCAACCACAACGACATCATGCTCAGAAAGTGCTGCCTCAAGACGGGCACATTTCATGTCAATAATTTTCGCATTTGTATGCTCTTGGTCTGTCACAAAGCCTGCCTGTGCACCGGTCATGGCAACTGATTTTAGACCGTTTTCAGTGAGCATACTTGAGAACACAACGGCTGAAATATTTTCTCCACAAGATACAAGCAAATCTTTTTCTCGATTCGTCATGTGCTGAGCGCTGCCATAAAGAAGTCCAAGCAGCGTATCTGTAGCGTAAGGATCTCCTTTTCGTCCCATTGCTGAGACGACTACAACCGATTTATAACCTTTTTCTTTTGCAGATAGGATATGTGCGAGTGCTCTTTTTCTACCTTGATCATCTTTGACAGAAGTACCGCCGAATTTTTGGACAATTATTTTCACTGTTTTCACTCCAAGTTCATTCTGACGTAACAGAAGAGAGCAGGCGAAAGATGCCTAACTCTCTTCTGTTCGTCCTTATCATTCGTTAAATGTTATACTAATTTCAATGCTTTTAAGCTTTCTGCAATTTGAACTGAATTCCATGCAGCGCCTTTGAGCAGATTATCAGATACAATCCACAAATGGAACCCATTCGGGCGATCCAAATCTTTCCGAATGCGGCCGACAAATACGTCACTCTTCCCAACAGCGTCTAAAGGCATTGGATAAATTTGTTGAGACGGATCATCTTGTAAAGTAATGCCTGGTGCATCTTTTAAGATAGACTTAATGTCATCAACCGTTGCCTCGTTTGAATCAAGTTCAATGTAAACAGATTCTGAATGACCTGTTTCAATCGGAAGTCTTACACATGTTGCCGCTACTTCCAGCTCTGGCATATGCATAATTTTTTTCGTTTCATTGATCATTTTCATTTCTTCAAATGTATAGCCATTGTCTTGGAATGTATCAATTTGCGGGATCGCATTGAATGCGATTTGATAAGGCATCACTTCTGGTGTAACATCTTCTTTATTTAAAATGGCTGCTGTTTGGCTGTAAAGCTCGTCAATTGCCTCATATCCTGCACCTGATACAGCTTGGTATGTGGACACAATCACTTTATTTAAACCGTAAGCCTTGCGAAGCGGCTCTAACGCAACAACCATTTGAATAGTTGAACAGTTAGGGTTTGCAATAATCCCTTGATGATCATGCAAATCTTTTTCGTTTACCTCTGGTACGACAAGAGGGGTGTTTTTGTCCATACGGAATGCACTTGTATTGTCAACGACAATTGCACCTCGTTTGACTGCTTCAGGAGCTAGGGCTTTTGAAACATTTCCTCCAGCACTGAATAATGCAATACTTACCCCTTCAAAGCTTTCAGGTGTTGCTTCTTGAACAGTATACTCTTGATCTCTGAATGTTACTTTTGTTCCAGCAGAACGTTTTGAGGATAGTAGAGTAAGTGTATCCATTTCAAAATCTCTGTCAGCTAGTGTTTTTAACATTTGTTGACCGACAGCTCCAGTCGCTCCAACTACAGCTACATGTAATCCTCTTCCCATCAGTAAAACTCCTTCCGACCCATCCATATTTCTTTTCCTTCGAATGGCCATCTTATGACTTTTTACATTTTATTTTACCATAGAAAAGCAATGCTTGAGATATCTTTTTTGAATCTTTCTCGATTTTCTAGTGAATCTATTTTTCGTTTGGTCCTATTAAAATAGGTTGAATCTGTCTATGCTGAAGGGCTTCTTCTACTGTTTTGGATAAAAGGTCCATGTTCGCTACCATAGATGTCGGCTTTTTAAATGGGTCATCTTGACCAAACGGAATGAAGAAAATGTTCTTTGTCGACATCAGCCTCATGAGATTGGTACCGTTTAATCCAAGTGCATCGTTTGTTGAGATGCCTAATACAACGGGACGATGATTTCGAATGGTCGCCTTTGCAGCCATTAAAACAGGGCTGTCCGTCATGGCATTTGCGAATTTTGCCATCGTGTTGCCTGTTAGAGGCGCAATGACCATACAATCAAGCGGAAGCTTAGGACCAAGCGGCTCCGCTTTCACAATCGAGTCAATCGCTTGATAACCTGTCAGCTTTTCAATTCGCTCAATCCATTCTGCCCCTTCTCCAAATCTCGTATTGGTGGACTGCACTGTATACGACACAACTGGACGAACCTCCGCTCCTTTCTTAACAAGTTCCTCAATTTGTGGAAATACTGCTTCGTACGTACAATGAGAACCTGTTAAACCGAAGCCGATTCTTTTTCCTTTGAATATTGTCATGAATCCATCCCCCTTTTTTCCTCCGCAAGCTCACATAAGAGTCCTGAAAGCACTTTTGCAAGGATTTGCCCTGCTGTCTTCGGTGCAACAATACCCGGGAGACCTGGCGCCAAAAGTGCCTTCACACCATGCTTTTGCGCAAAGTCAAAGTCCGTTCCGCCTGGACGGGAGGCGATATCTAAAATCAATGTCTTAGGTGTCATGCAGACGATCACAGATGAATCTAATACTAAGCTTGGAATGGTATTGATGATGATATCAACATCTGCTACTTCCTCTTTTAAACGATCCATTGAAAACGGATTTAGCCCCATTTCAAAGGCTCGTGCCAAATGTGCGGTATCAGCAGTCCCTACTTTTACCGCCGCACCTAGTGCATGAAATGTTCGAGCAATTGTCAGTCCAGTTCTCCCAAGCCCAAGAACCGCTACACGTGATCCATGAATGGTATAGTCCGTCTGCTGAATGGCCATCATGATGATCCCTTCAACTGTTGGAATTGAGTTATATATAGCAATATCATCTCGCTCAAACAGCTTCACAAGCTTTCGATTCACCTGCTTTGCCAGATTGTCTAAATACGTATTGGAAATACCTGAGTACAAGGTACAATGTGCTGGTGTTCTTTCTAAATATTTTGGGTCTAGCACAACTTTCTCATTTGAAAAAACTGTGGCAACGATTCCTTCATCTGTGACACCTGATACTGGCAAAATAATGCCATCGACTTGTTCAAATACAAGTTCAGACATTTTCAGTTTTTCAGCGCCGATAAACCCATGATCAAGCTGATCAAATCCGACCAAAAACACTTTGGCATGTTGCTGTGACAGCTTTCGAATGATCTCAAGCTGCCTAGCATCTCCCCCGATCACCGCAACCGTTAAACCGCTCAACATACTGATCGTTCACCTTCTTTATTTAAAAAAGTCTGTAATATTTTCTGAATCTCCCTTTCAGCATATGAGAAGAGGATTCAGCCTGTGAACAAATCAGAGAGAGAAAAAAAAGAGCACCCTTTTATGATGGGTGCTCTTTTCCCCCATGCGGCTGAAGTTCTTCAGGCACATCGAGAATGATCATATCTGATCCTATTTTTTGAATGTGTTTCCACGGAACGCGGATGTCATTTCCTTGTTTTCGAAAGCCAAACCACTTGACGGAAGGTATGATGAGTGCTGTGATCTGACCGTCCTGTTCATTAATTTCAAGGTCGGTTTGTCCCAGCACGCCAAGCCGCTCCGCTCTTTTCATATCGACTATCTCTTTTCCTGACAGCTCACTTAGCCTCAAAATCGCATCACTTCCCTTCCTTATGATATATGCCGTAAGCACATAATTTAGACTAACTTGTTTTCTTAAAGGACCTTCATACATCTCTATTGGTGTACCAATCCGGTTCTAATTGCGTGAAATGTTGATGGTCAGAAAGGATTCTGTTCACCCGTTTTACCATCTGATCTACGTGATGTGGGTCAAATTTCAACGTCCAGACAATAGAAGAAAACAAACTCATCGCCGTGTATATGGAGAAAAGAAGCCAAAATTCTTTTGAAGGTTGATTGCAAAAGTAACCATCAATTTGTCCAACAGAAAAAGGTATGCTTTTCTCCGTGCTAAATAAGGATAATTTATAAAAATCATGGATCGGATCTCCCCAATCATAATGATCAAAATCGATAGCTCCAGCATACTTTGCGTCTCGTATAATCAAGTTACCTAAATGAAAATCATCATGCTGGAATCGATTAGGTCGATTTTTTACCGCATCTGAATGTGAATTGATAAAGTCTATAACTATCTCATCATGTTCAAATTTCACACCACAAGATTGATATACATGTACATATCGTTCATGTTTAGCCATTACTCGCTGATCCCATGACTCTATAGAAGATGGCGCAACATATTCGTGCATCGACCTTAGTTCCAAACCAGCCCGTCTACCGATTTTATATTGCTCTTCACGTGTTCGTTTATGTATGAATTCTCTAGCATTTTCTCCTTCAATAAAAGGCAGAATGCTATAGGATAGATTGTGTTCATGAACAACCCCCATATCCATCACTTCTGAACAAAGAATCCCTTGTTTCTTGAACATACGGAGAATGTTCGCTTTTCTTTTTAAGGTGTTATACTGATGAGAACCTGTTAGCTTGAGCACCAGCTTTTCACCGTTCAAAATGGTAACTACATACGTACGATCCCCTGAGAACCCAGAACTCATTTGCTGAAAGAAGATGGCATTACTAAGCAGTGGGGATAGCTGTTTCAGCTCTTCTTTTTTCATGTAAACAACTCCTTTCTTGTTCAACAATAAACGGCAGACCTCAATAGAAGCCTACCGTGTTGTTTTACATTATGATGGCTGATCACCCGTCGGACTAATAAGCGAGAGTGCATAATCTTTTGTAAAGATTCTTTTAGATAAGTGATTCACGTCTTCTAATGTGACGTGATTGATTTCATCAATCATTTCATCAAGCGTACGATGTTTGCCAAGGAGCAATTCATTTTTACCATTTCGGCTCATCTTGCTGTTTGTGCTTTCAAGACTGAGCATGAGGTTGCCTTTCATTTGCTCCTTAGAATTTTCAAGTTCTTTTTGCGTGATTCCCTCACGTTTTAAGACGTCTATTGTTTGTAAAATGGTTTCAGAGAGTAGGTTTAATTGCTTCGCTCCAGTCCCGCCATAGATCGTCAGCATACCGTTATCTGCATATGAACTGTGATAGCTAAACACAGAGTAAGCAAGTCCTTTATCTTCTCTTACATCTTGGAACAGACGGCTACTCATACTTCCGCCAAGTACATTATTTAAGACAATTAAATCATAAATGCGTTCATCTCCAGCAGGAAGACCGTTAAAACCTAAGCATAGGTGCGCCTGCTCTGTTTCTTTCTTACGCGTAAGCTTGTCATAATGAAATTGCGGAGCTACTACAGGCTGCTTTTTCCCTTTTCCTTCATAAGATCCAAATAGTTTTTCAATTTCAGTAATAAAGGTGTCTTCTACATTCCCTGCAACTGAGATCACTACACGATCTGGCGTATAGAATTCATCCATATATGTTCTAAGTGTGTCACCATTAAAGGTAGAAAGTGTTTGTTCTGTTCCTAGAATCGGATATCCTAATGAATGCTCACCGTAAATCGCTTTGCTAAGAAGATCATGTACGATATCATCTGGTGTATCCTCATACATTTTAATCTCTTCGTAGACTACATTTTTTTCTTTCTTTAGCTCTTCTTCATCAAAAGCTGAGTGAAAAAACATGTCGCTTAGTACATCAAGCGCATAATCCGCATGCGTATCAAGCACTTTTGCATAATAGCAAGTATATTCCTTGGATGTAAATGCATTCACTTGACCGCCAATACGATCAAAAGATTCTGCAATATCACGAGCTGATCTCGTTTTTGTACCTTTAAAGAACATATGCTCTAAAAAGTGTGAGATTCCATTAATCTCAGGTGATTCATGTCTAGAACCAGTTCCAATCCAGACACCAATAGCTACAGATCTCACAGTAGGAATGTTTTCAAGTACAATTCTTACTCCATTTTGGCATGTATACGTTTTGATCAAATTTTGCTCCTCCTATTCAACAAACAGATCACGTCACGACTGTCTTTTTTCACTTAGGAGTTCAGAAACAGTTCCTAATTTATACCCTCTTTCTTTCATCTGAGTAATGAGTGCGTCAAGACTTTTCGCCGTTGAATCTGTTGGATGCATTAATATCATCGCCCCATTGTGAATTTTCCCAAGCACCCGTTTTTGCAAAACCTCTGGTGACGGTTTTTGCCAGTCAATGGTATCTACCGTCCACATGATGGTTTCCATTCCTTCTTGTGCGGCCAGCTTAATTGTTTCTTGTTTAAAGCTCCCGCTTGGAGGTGCAAACCATTTCGGTTTTATTCCAAGGGATTCTTCAATTTGACGATTCGTTTTGATAATCTGCTCTAATGCTCGTTCTCTTGTCAGTGTGCGCATATCTGGGTGATTGTATGAATGATTTCCAATTTCATGACCATCTGCCACAATTTTTTTGGCAAGCTCTGTACTCTTTTTCACCCATTTTCCTTCTAAGAAAAAGGTGGCCTTGACTTGATGCTTTCGCAGGGTATCTAACATGTTTATTAAATGCTCGTCACCCCAAGCAACATTGATTAAAAAAGCATTCATTTTCTTATCCGGATGACCCCTATAAATAGGCTCAGCACCAAGCTCATGTAAATGAATGGCAGGTTTTGTTTCTTTGAAGACAAGTCGTTTTTCATCGAATTTCCCAATTTTTCTCATTTGTTCATAAGAAGATTTGATATCTACTGTTTGTCCGTTTAAGCCGGGCATCTTTTTCCACACCTTATCAATCTTAGCATTTTGCGCCTTCACTTCATAGTTAGAAGACTTTGATTCAATCTCTTGATAAAGAGTATCTTTTGAAACAGATACCACCTCGGCTTGCTCTTTCATTGATTCGATATATGTGACAGCAGCTGGCTGTTTCATCGTTTGATATGACACGAGCAGTAAGAACACAAACACAATGATCGGCAACTTTTTTTTCAATGGCTGTCCCTCCCTTTATCACAAAATATGATAGAGAGAAACAAGCTAGAACTATTGTTGCCCGCAAGAAAAGAAAGAAGCCTGGCACGGATACCTGGCTTCTCAACATCTTATTTGGCCTGCTTATGACTGTTTTTCTTCTTTTTCCTTTTCTTCACGTAAAACGGCTTTGCGAGATAGGTTGACCCGACCTTGTTTATCGATTTCAGTGACTTTAACGAGTAATTCGTCACCGATCTTCACAACATCTTCTACTTTACCAACACGATCAAGCGCAAGCTCAGAAATATGAACAAGTCCATCTTTTCCGCTGAAGATTTCTAGGAATGCACCGAATTTTTCAATGCGTTTGACTTTACCTAAGTAAAGTTGCCCAACTTCCACTTCTCTGACAAGATCTTCAATGATTTTCTTCGCTTTTTGGTTCATGTCTTCTTCTGTAGAAGAGATAAAGATGGTACCGTCTTGTTCGATATCGATTTTCACACCGGTATCTTCAATGATTTTATTAATTTGTTTACCGCTTGGTCCAATGACATCGCGAATTTTATCAGGATTAATTGCCATTGTTAAAATTTTTGGTGCATAACGTGACAATTCTTTTCTCGATTCAGGGATTGTCGACAACATACTGTCTAAAATTTCCATTCTCCCTTTTTTCGCTTGTTGAAGTGCCTCTTCTAAAATCTCTTTAGATAGACCATCAATTTTAATGTCCATTTGTAGTGCCGTTACACCTTTTGATGTGCCAGCTACTTTAAAGTCCATATCTCCAAGTGCATCTTCCATTCCTTGAATGTCAGTAAGCACTGTGTAGTAATCACCAGACTTAACAAGTCCCATTGCAATCCCTGCAACTGGTGCTTTAATCGGTACACCAGCATCCATCATTGCAAGTGTACTTGCGCAAATACTTGCCTGTGAAGTAGATCCATTTGATTCTAATACCTCTGAAACGAGGCGAATGGTGTAAGGAAAATCTTTTTCAGATGGGATCACAGGTTCTAATGCACGTTCACCTAAAGCACCATGTCCGATCTCACGACGACCTGGACCACGCATTGGACCGGTTTCACCCACACTGAATTGCGGGAAATTGTAGTGGTGCATAAAACGTTTTGATTCTTCAACTCCTAAACCGTCGAGAATCTGCACATCACCTAATGCACCTAATGTACAAATACTAAGCGCCTGTGTTTGCCCTCTCGTAAACAGCCCTGAACCATGTGTTCTTGGCAGAAGTCCTACTTCTGAAGAAAGTGGACGGATTTGATCTACACCGCGTCCGTCTGGACGTATTTTTTCTTCTGTAATGAGCCTACGAACTTCATTTTTTACAAGCCTGTTCAATACGTCTTTCGCTTGTTTGATAGTAGCTTCGTCGCGCTCTTCTTGTTCAAATTTCTCAATCACAGCTTTTTTCACAGCGCTGATCGCATCTTCCCGAGCGTGCTTTTCATGTACTTGAATCGCTTTTAGTAGATCTGTTTCAGCGAGTTCTTTTACTTCAGCTACTAATGTTTGATCTATTTCGTATAAAGGAATGTCGATCTTTTCCTTGCCAACTGCTTTCACGATTTTCTCTTGAAATTCGATTAAGCGTTTGATCTCTTGATGACCATACATAATCGCTTCAAGCATTGTTTCTTCTGGTACTTCATCTGCACCAGCTTCTACCATGTTGATCGCATCTTTTGTACCAGCCACAATAAGGTTAATGTCGCTTTGTTCAAGCTGCTCAACATTTGGGTTAATGATTAACTTTCCATCAACACGTCCAACTGTTACACCAGCAATTGGTCCCTCAAATGGAATGTCAGACACACATAATGCTAAAGATGAGCCAAACATTGCTGCCATTTCAGATGAACAATCCTGATCCACACTCATGACAATACTAATGACTTGAACTTCATTTCTAAATCCGTCAGCAAACAGTGGCCGAATCGGTCTATCGATCAAGCGACTAGCAAGGATCGCCTTTTCACTTGGGCGTCCTTCTCTTTTAATGAATCCACCAGGAATTTTACCTACTGCATATAATCTTTCTTCGTAGTTTACTGTGAGCGGAAAAAAATCAAGTGGTTTTGGTTCTTTAGAAGCTGTTGCCGAGCTAAGCACAGCTGTATCTCCATAGCGTACGAGAACCGCTCCGTTTGCTTGCTTTGCAAGCTGGCCAGTTTCAACTGTCAGTTGACGTCCAGCCCAGTCTATGGTAAAGACATGTTTCTCTTGTCCCATTCTGAGATAAACTCCTCTCTTATCGTGAATTTTTTAGGTTGCTTTTATTATGAACAAAATGATTTTCACATATCAATATGAAAGCTGTATGTAGAAGGGTTTTTGCCATTCTTTCAACATTTTAACCATAAAATATTAGTGATTATACGATAAAAAAGCGGGAATCCTCCCGCTTTTTACGATTATCGACGTAAGCCTAGTTTGTTAATTAACTCACGGTAACGAGTTACGTCTTTATTACGCAGATACGTAAGAAGATTACGACGTCTACCTACCATTTTCAAAAGACCGCGACGTGAGTGGTGATCTTTCTTATGAGTACGTAAATGCTCGTTCAAGTTGTTAATTGATTCTGTTAGGACAGCGATCTGAACTTCTGGAGATCCAGTATCAGATTCGTGTGTTTTGAACTCATTGATTAATTGAGTTTTACGTTCTTGAGTAATAGCCATCCTGTTTCACCTCCAAATCATGTTAGCCCCATCTACCTCGCAACCGTCGGTGAAGTCGGCCTGCCAAGTAAGTGGTTTTAAAGCTACAGGAATTATCATACTAAAAAAATGCTAAATATGCAAATGGTAGAGACGCTTTTCTAAGATTTTTTTGTTTGATCCGGGTGTTCTTGAAAAAACTGAATCGCTTCTTCTTTATCCTTGGCTATTTGAGCCGTTAATTCTTGGATTCCGCTAAACTTTTGTTCGCTACGGATACGCTTATACCATTGTAATTTAATTGGTTCGCCATAAATTTCTTCGTTAAAATCAAAGAGATTCACTTCAATGGCAGGCTGATCAGGACGCTTTTCATAAAAGGTCGGTTTGTAGCCTACATTACAAACGCCGTCATACGTTTTGCCTTTTACTTCTGCTCTTACTGCATACACGCCTGTTGGAGGAATGATATATTCTGCTGATAGACCAACATTGGCTGTTGGAAAACCGATCGTCCGCCCGCGCTTGTCTCCATGTATCACGATACCACGAAGCTGATAAGGCTTTCCAAGCAGCTCACTGACATATTCGACGTCTCCATTTTTTAGAGCAGATCGAATCAGTGTTGAGCTGACTTTGCGATCTTGGTTGGACAGCTTAGGGACAATGGTTGATGCAATACGTCCCTTTCCATATTCATCGAACGTTTCCATAGTTCCTGCACCAAATCGGCCAAATGTAAAATCAAACCCAGCAACCGCATGCTTCACATTCAGTTCATCCAAATATTGATCCACAAACTCTTGCGGGGATAACGCTGCAAATCTTTCACTGAATTGCACAATATATAAGTAGTCAGCACCCAGCTTTTCAATGAAATCAATCTTGTCCTCGAGCGGTGTAATTAAGTCTTTTGGTTCTCGTGCTTTTTGCAGAACATGTGATGGATGTGGATGAAAGGTCATCACTGCGAGAGCCATTCCTTCTTTATGAGCAATTTTCTTTGCCTCATCAATCACTTTCTGATGTCCGAGATGCACGCCGTCAAAATACCCTAAAGCCATCACAGATGGGACTTGATCCTTTTGATTCAATGTATGCGGATGTGAAATATGTATAGTCTTCAAGAGATTGTCACCTTTTCTTTAAGATTGCTTGTCCTGAGATAAGATTTTCGCCGGCTTCATCAGCTCCAGTTTGGTCGGATGCTTCATATAAATCGCGATACAACGACCAGAAGAAGTAAATACAGCGACACGATCCTCCTCTGCAAAATGAGCAAACTCATCAGGCATTGGCAGGACTGCACCGTTTTCCACTTTACTTGCTAATGTATCACTTATCTCCCATTTCGGCAAATGATTGAGCGCACGTTCAATTGGAACAAGATACTCCTCTACATTTCCTTGCTCCTTGACAGCACTCAGCTCCTCGAGGGTCATGCACTCATTTAGTGTAAAGTCACCTGCCCCTGTACGAATAAGTTGTGACATATGGGCTGGATAGCCAAGCTTTTTCCCTATATCAACTGCTAACGTTCTTACGTAAGTCCCTTTTGAGCAAAGAACCGTGAATCTAAAAGTGACTTTGCCCTCTTCAAATGTAACTGGTGTTGTCCGTTTTATACGATAGATGGTAATCTTGCGGCTTGGGCGCTCAATTTCTATGCCTTCTCTCGCATATTCATATAGCTTTTTCCCGCCAATTTTCACAGCGGAAAACATGGGAGGAATCTGTTCAATAGTTCCTTCAAACTGTTTTAAGGCTGCATCAATTTCATCTTCTGAGATTGGTTTTTGCACCTCTTTTTTATCTACTACTTCCCCTGTCTGATCTTCCGTGGTCGTAGAAAAGCCAATGGTGATTTCCGCATCATACGTTTTTGTTTTATCGGTTAAGTATTCGACAATTTTAGTCGCTCTGCCAATACACATTGGCAAAACACCGGATACTTCGGGGTCAAGGGTTCCTGTATGCCCTACTTTTTTTGTGTTTAACATTTTCCTCACTTTAAACACACAATCATGAGAGGTCATCCCTTTTTCTTTATGTAATAAAAGAACACCATTTAACATCTGCGTTCTCTCCTTTCGTAAACGATGAAAAAGGACAGACGGTCTTCGTCTATCCTTATTTCAACGTCTTATTCGTGATCTTTTGCGTTTAGTTCTGCAATGAGGCTTTCAATTCGATTACCGTAATCAACCGATTCATCGAACTCAAAGTGAAGTTCTGGAGTTTTTCTAAGTCTAATGCGATTACCAATTTCAGAGCGGATATAGCCTTTAGCCTTTGCGAGACCCTTTAAGGTCTCCTCTCTTTTCTTCTCATCGCCAAGAACAGAAATATAGACTTTAGCAATTTGTAAATCACCGGATACTTCAACATCTGTTACGGTCAAAAAGCCGATTCTCGGATCTTTTAGCTTTCTGCCGATGATGTCTCCTAATTCCTTCTTCATCTGTTCACCTACACGGGTTGCTCTCATACTCATGATCTTATCACCTCTAATTAAAACCACTCAATTTTCGTGATCGTTCGTTCAATTTCAGGAAAAGAATCAATAAAACTCAATACACGTTGAAGTTCTTTTTCCACTTGAACCCGAGATGAGGAAATAACGGCGATTCCAATTGATGTACGCTGCCATGTATCCTGATAGTCCATTTCAGCAATGGTCACATTGAATTTATGGCGCGTTCTTGTCAAAATACGCTGAAGAACCGCACGCTTTTCCTTCAGTGAGGATGCATCATAGATCATGCACTCACATTCGGTATAACCGATCATTTTCTTTCAATTTCTTGCATAACGAATGATTCCATAATATCGCCTTCACGGATATCATTGTATTTCTTAATAGTAATACCACATTCATACCCTTGTGAAACTTCTTTCACATCGTCTTTGAATCGTTTTAATACGTCTACTTCACCTTCAAAGATCACGACGCCGTCACGGATTAAACGGATACCACTATCTCTTGTAATCGTTCCCTCGGTTACATAACCTCCGGCAATTGTACCAATTTTAGATACTTTGAATATTTGACGAACTTCAACTTGACCGATGACTTTTTCTTCATATTCAGGATCAAGCATTCCTTTCATGGCCGCTTCAATTTCGTCGATGACATTATAGATAATGCGGTGCAAGCGGATATCCACATTTTCTGCTTCAGCTGTGCTCTTTGCGTTTCCGTCAGGACGGACATTAAATCCGATGACAATCGCATTCGATGCACTTGCTAAGATGATATCTGATTCTGTAATTGCACCAACACCCGTATGGATGATTTTCACTTTCACGCCTTCTACTTCAATTTTTTGAAGGGCCGCAGTCAATGCTTCAGCAGAACCTTGTACGTCTGCTTTCACGATTAAGTTGATATCTTTTACTTCACCTTGTTTGATTTGCTCAAATAGGTCATCTAGAGACAATTTCGCTTTGTCTGAACGCTGTTCATCGAGTTGTTTTGATGCACGCGCTTCTCCCACTTGACGAGCTGTTTTTTCGTCTTTAAATACAAGGAACTGATCCCCTGCATTTGGTACATCGTTTAAGCCAGTAATCTCAACAGGAGTTGATGGTCCTGCTGATTTCACGCGGCGTCCAACGTCGTTCACCATTGCACGGACACGGCCGAATGTATTACCGACAACAATTGGGTCACCTACATGAAGTGTACCTGTTTGAACAAGAAGGGTGGCGACAGATCCTCTACCTTTATCAAGCTCTGCCTCGATCACAGTACCTTTTGCCGGACGATTTGGATTGGCTTTCAGCTCTGCTACTTCGCTGACAAGAAGGATCATTTCGATCAATTCGTCGATTCCTTCACCTGTTTTAGCAGATAGCGGCACGAAAATGGTTTCCCCGCCCCATGCTTCTGGTACAAGTCCATGTTCAGTCAGTTCCTGCATCACACGGTCAGGGTTTGCTGTTGGTTTGTCAATTTTATTGACAGCGACGATAATTGGAACTTCAGCCGCTTTCGCATGGTTAATGGCTTCAATTGTTTGTGGCATTACACCGTCATCTGCTGCAACAACAAGAATTGTCGTATCTGTTACTTCAGCACCACGTGCACGCATTGTTGTGAATGCTGCGTGTCCAGGTGTATCAAGGAACGTGATTTTCTTGCCATTTTCTTCAATTTGGTATGCACCGATATGCTGTGTGATTCCACCAGCTTCACCTTCAACAACCTTCGTTTTACGAATACTGTCAAGAAGGGTTGTTTTCCCATGGTCAACGTGACCCATGATTGTGACAACTGGAGGGCGTACTTGCATATCTTCTTCTTTATCTTCAACTTCATACTTTTCTAGTTCAGTTTCTTCTAAAATGATCACTTCCTCAACTGGAACACCATATTCAGAAGCGATTAATTCAACTGTATCTTTATCCAGCTCTTGGTTTATTGTCGCCATAACGCCAAGCATCATGAGTTTTTTTATGATTTCAGCTGATTCTTTTCCAAGTTCGTCTGCAAGCTGGCCAACTGTCATTGAATTTGTAAATTCAATTTTTTCAGGAAGCTCTTTTTTAGGCTTCACTGATTTAGCTTGCTGATGCTGCGCTTTGTGGTTACCGCCGCGTTTATTTTTATTTTTGTTTTGATTGTTGTTTTTTTTGTTTTTATTAAATTGATTATTCTGCACGTCATTCTTCTTTCTATCATTGTTTTTGTTAGATGATTGTTTTTTTTGTTCTGCTGGTTTCTCGTTAGCTGCCTCTTTTGCTTTGGCTTTTTTATATATGGCGTCTAGCTTTTTCACAGTGTCTTCTTCTAGCGTCGCCATATGATTGTTCACTTCCACGTTCATATCTTTAAGCGCTGCTATAATATCTTTACTTGAAACATTTATGGCTTTTGCATATTCGTATACTCTTACTTTAGCCATTTGTTCACCCCCAAATAAATTAATCGAGCAAGCTTATGAGCTTCTTTGCGAAGCCTTGGTCAGTGACAGCGACAACTACGCGAGCTTCCTTCCCAATAGAACGTCCAAGTACGGAACGGTCTTCAACTTTTCTAACCGGAACATTATAAAATTTGCATTTGTCAAATACCTTTTTCTCTGTATTACGAGAGGCATCTGCTGCAAGAAGAACCAGCTTTGCACGCGCATGTCTAATTTCTTTGATCACTAGATCTTCTCCTGACACGACTTTACGAGCTCGATTTGCTAGACCAAGCAAAGGATACCATTTAGATTCTGTCATTTGGATTTTTTCCCTTTTCAGCTAGTTCTAGTAATTCTTCAAATATTTGTTCGTCAATCTGTGTCTGAAACTGCTGCTGTAAACTGCGTTTATTCTTTGCCGCAAGAATAATTTCTTTATCGAGAGATAGGTAAGCTCCGCGACCGTTCTTTTTTCCGGTTTCGTCGACAGACACTTCTCCTTCTTTAGAACGGACAATGCGGATTAGCTCTTTCTTAGGTTTCATTTCTCCCGTCACGACGCATTTTCTAAGCGGGATTTTTTTTCGGCTTTTCACCTTTTATATCACCTCTTATTCGTCAGATTCCTCAGCTTGTGGTTCAGCTTCTAAGAAAAGAGATTCAGAGTCCTCAGTTCTTGGAAAAATACCGAGTTCTCTTGCATCTGTTTCGCTTTTAATATCAATCTTCCAGCTAGTCAGCTTCGCTGCCAGACGCGCATTCTGACCTCTTTTTCCAATCGCTAATGATAGCTGATAGTCTGGTACAATCACTGTAGTGGACTTATCTTCTTCATTGACAATGACATCAAGCACTTTTGATGGACTTAGGGCATTGGCAACAAATTCAACTGGATCATTTGACCAATGAACAATGTCGATTTTTTCGCCTTTTAGTTCATTGACAATTGCTTGTACACGCTGACCTTTTGGTCCAACACAAGAACCGACTGGATCGATATCAGGATCATCTGTACGAACAGAGATTTTAGAACGATCTCCAGCTTCTCTAGCCACCGATTTAAGTTCTACAGTACCATCATAAATTTCTGGCACTTCAATTTCAAATAAGCGCTTTAACAGACCTGGATGTGTTCTAGACACATAAATTTGTGGTCCTTTTGTCGTTTTCTCTACTTTTGTGATGAACACTTTGATGCGGTCATGTGGTTTGTAGTCTTCATTTGGCATTTGTTCATTGACAGGAAGAAGGGCTTCGATTTTGCCAAGTGACACGTAAATAAATTTACTGTCAATTCGCTGAACGATTCCCGTCATAATGTCTTCCTCACGATCAATGAACTCTGTGTAAATCACACCGCGCTCCGCTTCTCTTACTCGCTGCGTGACAACTTGCTTCGCTGTCTGAGCTGCAATGCGCCCAAAATCTTTTGGCGTGACTTCAATTTCAACGACGTCCCCCACCATGTAATTCGGATTGATGCTGACTGCATCATCTACAGAGATTTCAAGGCGAGAATCATACACTTCATCTACAACATCTTTTCTTGCAAATACGCGGATTGTTCCAGTTTCACGGTTCAAATCAACGCGAACGTTTTGCGCTTGATTAAAGTTACGTTTGTATGCAGAAATGAGTGCAGCTTCAATCGCTTCAATAATAATTTCTTTACTAATACCCTTCTCTTTCTCTAGAACAGTCAGGGCATCTAACAACTCACTACTCATTTTTATGGTTTCCCCCTTATATTAATTAAAAGGTTAATTGAACGAAACTGCTAATCTCGCGTTAGCAATTTTTTCGTATGGAATATTGATCTCTTTCTTTCTTGTCTTGATCTTCACTGTCACTGTTGCCATCTCACCATCAAAGCTTGTAAGCTCACCTTCAAATGCTTTTTCACCATCAATTGGTTCGTATGTTTTAATGAAAACATTTTTTCTAAGTGCTTTTTCAAAATCAGCTTTTTTCTTTAATGGGCGCTCCGCTCCAGGAGAGGACACTTCAAGAAAGTAGTTTTGGCTAATCGGATCTGCCTCATCAAGCTTTTCGCTCAAGGCTTCGCTCACTTTGGCACACTCTTCGATATCGACGCCTTTGTCAGAGTCAATAAATACGCGAAGGAACCAGTTTTGACCCTCTTTGACAAATTCAGTATCAACGAGTTCAAGCTGTAAGCCATCTAAAATTGGCTGCACCATTTCGCTTACGATCTCCACTACTTTTTTGCTCATTCTCTTCCTCCTTGTGCTTTCGATAAACGCTCTTATCAATCATTCTGCATAAAAACCCTGCTTTATGTGAGCAGGGGGAGCAGAAAACGGATGAATAATGTCGAGACAAAAATTGCCTGATCAATACAAAAGAGCGGGTTTCCCCACTCTTGTCTCGGTAATCGTTAGCATTTCCATAAAAACTATACCATATCCATTTTTTTTATGCAAATGAAGTTCCTTATAAACGAGCATTCGTCATCAGTTCTTTTCGTTCATTCTTTTTGCATGTTCACTGATAAGTGACGCCGTTGAACTCTGCTTTATGATTCGGAATCCGTCATAATCCGGATAGAGCGTGTCATCATCTTGAATGCTTGTTAAAAGCCAGAATTGACTGCCTGCACCTCCGAGTCGGTCAACGGTCGCTAGCCAGCTTCGGTATACCTCATCACGATCTGACTGATTTTGATAGCCAAACTCTTCTAACACCACAGGTTTTCCTATCGCCTTCCCCCGAGTGATATGCTCTTCAATCCATTTCACTCCCCAAGCGGCTGATTTGTTCCAATGATCCGGGTACAAGTGATAGGTTCCATAATCAATATTCGGAAGGGCGGTCAGACGATCCCAGTCAACGCCTTCTCCTCCCCGATAAAACCAATCTTCATGTCCTTCAATGTGAAAGAAACCTTCATCTCCTACTGCCACGAGATGATGTCGATCAATTGAATTGATAAATGAGCTCATTTCATTTGCCCAGTTTACTAATATATCGCCTGTAGGATCAGACTGCACTCGGGGCTCATTGGCAAGCTCCCATGTCATAATGGCAGGATCATTTTTATATTGAACACCTGTATACGTATTGGTTCTCTCTAATACATAGCGGACATAATTTTTATAGGCTTGCTTGATTTGATCATCTGTATAAAAGTTATCATGTGTGCCTGCCTGAAACCACTTGACATATTGATTCATTCCGCCAAAATCATCCCAGTTGTTGACAAGCGGAATGACAAGCTTTATTCCTTCCTGTCCTGCTTTATGAATCGCATAATCCAGTTTGCGAAAGCCAGATTCTTCATAAACCCCTGGACTAGATTGCAAGACTGAATTCTCCTGAGGTGTACCGTCATGAAAACCCCAAATACGAATGACTTTTAGATTCATTGCTTTCATATCATCAAAAACAGCATCTACCATCTTTTTTGATTTGTAATGGAAATAATAGTTGTTTGTGCCGGCAAAGTAAAATGGTTGATTGTTCAAAACGAATTGTGTACCGGAAGTTTGGACAAACGAAGAAGCCGCCTTTACGGTGACAGGAAGACAAACAGTCCACACTGCAAGTACCAGTAAGAAACACTGCACCATTTTAAACCATCTTTTCATTCAAACTCTCCTCACAATCTATCATTCTGTAGGTACGATCAAATCTAATTGAAGCGGTGTTTTTTCACTTGAGTCAAGTTCAATCGTCTTGTGCTTTAATAGCTGACTTTCTTGGAGAATTCGAATCTCATATGTCCCGTGAAATGCTGGACATATGACTTTACCAGTACCATCTGTTTTTTCAACTCTTTGTGTCGTCCACTCATTCAGAAGTCTTTCATAACGCATTCCTGCCTCATTCAGAGTCCAATCATAATTAACGATTGCAGCGTTTTCCCCTCGCCAGTGAGCACCTGCCCAAAAGCCCCACATTAACACACCTTTTACTGCCGGATGGCTAAATGCGACGCGATATAGAGCTTCTAAGTTATCCGCTCTTCTATTGGCGTCTGGGTGAACAGAATCATATTCTGTGACCCAAATGGGGAGACCGAGCTCAGCAAGCACATCTAGTCTCTCTTTTACAACAACCGGATCCACCATCTCACCAAAATGACCTTGCACACCAATTGCCTCAACTGGTGCTCCTAACTGACGAAGTTCATTGATATGCGCTTTATAAGCATGATGCTCGCCATATGAGATCACATTATAATCATTCACAAACAGCAGCGCTTGAGGGTCAATTTTTTTCGTTTCTTCAAACATCCACTTCCAAATATTTTTCCCAAAGCGGTCTTTAAAAAACGAACCATGCATCATTTCGTTGTTCACATCCCAGTGACGAAACTTTCCTTTAAAATGATTGGCCGCATGCTCAAGCCGCCTCTTTGTTGCTTCATACACTTCGTTATTCGGCAATGATCTAAGCCAGCTAGGATTAGCATCTTCTACTTCCCAAAACAGAGCATGCCCTCTAACAGGCAGGTTGTGCCTTTCAGCAAAGCTAAGCATTGCATCTGCCTTTTCGTAAGTGATTTTTCCTCTTTCTGGCTCATTTGCATACCATTTCGCCTCATTTTCAAAGACAGCCCAATTAAAATGCTGGACAAAAAAATCCGCATAGGTTTGATTAAATAACACTTGATCATTCATCGCTGATCCAAAAGCAAACTCATGTCGAATTTGTTTTATTTCAACCTCTACGCCTGCTAATGGCTTTTTTTCACCATTTGTTACGTTTACAACAAGCTCTCTTTGTCTATGTCGTAAGATCCGATCATCCGCCTCGCTTCTCCAGCTTTGATTCCCTTGATTGAGTGAGCTTACCTTTTCAAAATTCAATTGATGGTGAATAAAACTTCTCTCTTTTACCATGATGAAATCACCGTCACTTTCATTTCGATTTTAGTTTTAGGAAACATTCAAAGTAAAAGCGGCAACGTTCTTTAACATTATTTTAAGACTGCCGGCAAGAAAAGCCGGCAGCTTAATTCTTCATCTACTAGCTGATCAACCGGTGATACTCTGCATAGGCTGTTGCCATATCGACCTGCGACCAGAAGCGATGGTAGGTGAAAACAGGGGTTCCATTTTCCCATTTTTCCGTTGATTCATTGAATGATGATTGATACTTGCTCTGGAGTGCAGACCAAGCTGGATCTTGCTTAATTTTTGGACGAATATCTGCAAAACTCGCATAGACTCCATTGCCTCCACGCTGCGGATCAGACGGACGGGTGTTTGTTCCTGGGATTTGATTCCCTTGACCAAATGTTCCGCTCCATCCATTTGGAAAATACACTTCTTTCTTAAAGAAACGATGATAATCTTCTCTTTCTTCTGGTGTGACAATGCCAATACCATCGTTGTAATTCCACGCAACCTCAAGGAGTTGTGCGGCTACATCTTTTGCTTTAGTGCCAAGGGTTGTATAGCTTCCTGTCTCTTCCTTTGTACCAGCAGCAAAGAATGTGAGAGCTTTAATCAAACTCCCAAGCACTCCTGTATCTTGACTAGGATCTTTTGTTACAGCCGTTAGATTTGGATTGCCTGTTGCAGACTGGAAACCATTCCAAGTGTCAGGCTGCCCGCTCCATTCTATATTTCCAGGAACCCAAAATTCCCCTGGCGCACTCGTTGTAGCAACTGCAACATTCGTTCCCCCTAAAATTCTTTGCCCCTCAGCATCCAAAAAATAACCCTCTTGATCTGTATTAGGGCGTTTATTGATAAAAATGTAATCTAATGAATAATTGATCCATTTAGAAATTGAAGATTTGGCCATTTGGAAATTTTCAGACGTTTTGTCTCCATCTTTTGCTAAAATGTAATACAATTCTGCTACGCGCTCCATCGGCCACACTTGCATCCCAAACCAATTATTAGATGGGGGATCTAGATAAACAGGTGCCTCTTCATAGGCCATGTCGTAAAATGTGCTTCTTCCTGCAGGATAAGCACTATAGTCTCCATTCCAGCTATTGGTCGCGCCTCCTGCAATGGCTCCTTCCCTTGATTGAAGCCATACATAAAATTCAAGCTGTCTCTTTAATGATTTTTCCCAATCGCTTGCGCCAGTAGCAGATGCTGGTTTTAAGCCTCCTTGATCTGTTGATAAAGCATAAGCTGCGACTGGGTTTTGATAACCTTGGTGGCAATGACTTGCACCGATGCGCCATGCCCAATTCGCATACTCTCCAAGTCCTCCGCCCCATGCGGTATACCATGCCATTAAGTAGTGACAGGCACTCTTTCCATTTCCAGGCGATGGATTCCCCTGCTTTGCACTTCCGATTGCTTGAAAGTATTTATCGTACATGCCATAACGGAGAAAATCACCCATTTTTTTCGCTTTATTGAGATAAGCTGAACGATTGTAACCTAGCTCCTTCGCCCAATACATCACTTGAACAGCGCGTGCATCAGCGTCTGTTGCATTTGTATAGCGCCACTGAGGAGCTGGTGCTTGATTTTCTTTTGTAAACAAACTCATAAAACCTTCATTTGGTTTGCCAAACGATTGATCATCTTGCGATGGATGAGGGATTGCCTCCCATACAGATTCCTGCGGACCACGCTGAAACGTGTTTACATATGTGGCAGTGTGGGATGGATTGAGTAAATTTCCATACTCATACCAATTGTCTACATCAAGGAGCCAATGCATTAAATACGTTTCATTCTTACCGTACGTTTGTTTAAGCTCAGCATCCAACGGATCTTGACCAGCGGAACGAGCACCGCTCAGTTGACTAGGGTATTGATCCGGATAAGGATACTCTGAAGCATATGTTGCAGGACTAGAAGGATTGTAAGAGCTGATATGAGGCTGTTCGTCATTTCCATCTTCATTCACTGGAATGATAAATTTCTCCATATTATCCCACGCATCTTCTAATTTGCTCCAATCCCCTGTGTAATGTCCATATAAAGCTTCAAGCCATAGCCAATAACTATATGCTTCAGAGGTGGTCATATGCCCGTAATCAGGTGCCTCACACATTAACGTTTCAATTGAGTGATATGGAATCCCCTCTGGTGAAAAATACCCATTTGCCTCATTTTTCAATTGCTGATAAAGCGTTAAAAATCGTTCTTTGTTTGTCATTTATCTTATCCTCCAACACTTATTTAGAATTTTTTCTCAGCTCGGAAGCGAGCCAAACACTATCACACCACGGTCAAAGACAGGAATTTTCGTTGTTTTTTGTATGTTGGATGTTAATCCTTGAAAGGAATAATCATTTGAGGCATCCCATACATTTGCATCATTTGGAACCGATAATCGAAATTGTACTTCCTTTTTATGCTCAGACTCGCCTCCAGGAAAAAGGACGACGCCTGTGAAATCGATTTCTGTAAAATAAATATGAGATGATGCGTCATACACCGTTAACGGAGATAAGGAAGCGCCTTCATTGTAGGATGCTGTGATCTGAATATGTTTCTCGGTGTACCCTTTAGCAAAAACCTCGCTAAGATTGACGTAATATCTAAAAGAGAGTGCCTTACTACTTCTTGCCGGCCAGCCCGAGCGATTGTATAGAATGGCTTTGATCTCGGTCGCAGTTGTATCATTCCTCACCACCGCTGCCTCTACATAAAACTCATCCTCTGCCGGCTCTTGGGGTGGGAAGTTTGGTAACTTTGATTGCCCCTTCCCAAATAACTGCACCATTTTCGCTATATTTCCAGTAAAGGCGGCATTATAGTCAGTCGCCACCTCGTTTGACACATAGTCAGAGATGTCATCCACATATTGATCTTGCACATCTGGGCCTCCAACAAGTGCTCCGTACAACGTGTGTCTGTGTTTTGAAGGATTTGTCAGCTGATTGGACCACGAGCCATGTGCAGTTCGGTGATGGGGATGAACAGGTGGATTTTGCCCAAAACCAACAACATAGCTCCTTTTTTGTGGATTGTCTCCTAGCATGTAATGAGTTTGCCTGATGGCAAACGACCGATATTGATCTTTTTTTTCTTGATCAGTTATCCAATCAGCATACACAAAGGCAAGAAATGCGGCATTTGCAGCATAGCGAAGCGATCCCCATTGTTCAAGCCATGCAAGCCCGCCAGGAGTATACGTAATTCTTTCTGTTGTTCCGTTTCGCACAAGACCCGTTGACCAGTAATCTAGATTACGCTCAGTCGATTCAATAAATCTTTGCTCTTTCGTAATTCTTGCGAGTAAGATTTGTGAAGCAAAAAAGGTGTTATCCCATGACATGGTAAACGTATAATCCCAATCCTTTGGCCATTCGTCTACTGCCTTTAGTGCTTGATCTAAATATGACTGATCATTTGTCGCCAAATACAGCCATATACCGCCCCAAATGAGTTCATCAATGTAGCCGCTCCAAGAGTTGTAAAAAGATTGTGCATTTGTCACACAATCTGTATACTTGCCGCGATACTGATCAGCAAATGCATAAAGCTGTTTGGCATGTTTAAGAAGCTCTGCTGCGTATGACGAATCAGTCTGTTTAAAAATGATAGAACCTGCCGCTAATGCTGCGGCGGTTTGTGCTGCTACTTCTGTTCCCGGACAATTCTCGTCAATTTTAAAAGCTGGTCGACTCATTGGCATTACTTCAGCCGGTCCCCACCAGCTATGATCGACGTGCCCATCACCTACTTGCGCCCAGAATTCGTTCGGAGCTGTATGTGCTTTTAGAAAATAATCAGTTGCCCATTTGATTTGGTCTAAGATGTCATCAAGCAGCTCTGCCTGTTCATAGGCTTCTCGATACTCATACACTGTCCATGCCAGCACTGTTGCAGAGTATGCCATCGGAAGCCCAAACTTCACATGATCACCGGCATCATACCAGCCTCCTGTTAAATCATGACCGACATCCTTTCCATCATCTAATCCAGAATCTCCTCGCCAATTGAGACGATTGCTTTCTGGAAGTTTCCCAGATCGCTGTGCTTCATAAAACAAAATTGATTTTTGCAGAACTTCTACATAGTTGTAAGACGACATTTGTCTTTATCCTCACCTCTCATTTTTAGTTAAACGCTGATCAAAATAAGCATCACCCCCTTTTATCTAACATTAATGGCCTGCTTGTAATGGTTTTCAAAGAAAACCAAAAATAGGCATAGTAAACAGCAATCAGCTTTGCGCTCATCGTCAGGTCTTCTCATGAATCTACATGTACTGTATCCAGAAAGAGCATATGTCGCAACAGAACCTTTCAGACGATCAAATTCTCTTTTTTCCTCTTTTTGGGTAGAAAGAATGACATACAATCTCCACTCTTAAAACATCACGATAAATCAAGATATATGAAAGCAAAACAAAATTATTCCAAATGATGTAAAAATGATATTTAGTTGACATAATAAAATTATTGTTTATATTCAAAAAAAGAACGCTCTTTTTTGAGCGTTCTTCATCAACGACATTAAAATAAAGAAAGTTGGTTTTGATCTGGAAGTGCTTCTAGGCATCCTTGACGATCCAAATACTCAAGGATGGTCTTAGAGACTTTTCCACGTTTTTGTAAATCTTCTTTGGAGAGGAATTCACCATCTTGTCGCGCACGTACAATATTTAAGGCGACGTTCGTTCCAAGTCCTGGAATTGAGTTGAATGGTGGAATCAATCCATCTCCATCAATGATAAACTCTGTTGCACTTGATCGATATAAATCGACTTTCTTGAAATGATAGCCTCTCTCACACATTTCAAGTGCGAGCTCTAATACAGTTAACAGGTTCTTCTCTTTCGGTGATGCATCAAGACCTTTAGCGTTGATATCTTCCATCACGGCTCGAATTGCATTCGATCCCTTTGTCATTGTTTCAATATCAAAGTCATCAGCACGTACGGTAAAATATGCAGCGTAGTAAAGAAGAGCATGATGCACCTTAAAATAAGCAATCCTGACTGCCATGAGTACGTAAGCAGCAGCGTGAGCTTTAGGGAACATGTATTTGATTTTTTTACAAGAATCAATATACCAGTTCGGGACGTTATGATTTTTCATTTCCTCTTCCCATTCAGGAGGTAGTCCCTTCCCTTTACGAACAGATTCCATGATTTTAAATGCTAATGACGGCTCTAAACCTTGATAGATCAGATATACCATGATATCGTCACGACATCCAATGACCTCACTCAGTTCACACGTCTTATTGTGGATGAGTTCTTGTGCGTTTCCAAGCCATACGTCTGTCCCGTGGGATAGTCCAGAAATCTGAACGAGCTCTGAAAAGGTTGTTGGTTTCGTATCCTCAAGCATTTGCCGAACAAACCTTGTACCAAACTCAGGAATACCGAGTGTACCTGTTTTACAACCAATCTGCTCTTCTGTTACACCAAGTGGTTCTGTTCCTTGGAAAATTTTCATAACCTCTGGATCGTCTGTTGGAATGGTCTTTGGATCAATCCCACTTAAGTCTTGGAGCATCCGGATAACAGTCGGATCATCGTGCCCGAGTATATCTAGCTTTAGCAGATTATCATGGATGGAATGGAAATCAAAATGCGTCGTTTTCCAATCCGCCCCTGTTGCATCCGCTGGATATTGAATTGGTGAGAAATCATAAATGTCCATATAATCTGGCACAACGATAATACCGCCCGGATGCTGACCGGTTGTCCGTTTCACTCCTGTACAGCCTTGAACGAGCCGGTCTATTTCCGCCCCCCTCATATGGAGGTTATGATCACCGGCATAGCCTTTTACGTAACCATATGCTGTCTTCTCTGCTACGGTACCGATTGTGCCCGCACGGTATACATAATCTTCACCAAATAGTTCTTTTGTATAGTTATGAGCGTGCGGCTGATATTCTCCTGAGAAGTTCAAATCAATATCAGGTACTTTATCTCCTTTAAAACCTAAGAAGGTTTCAAATGGAATATCATGTCCATCTTTTTGATAAAGCGTGCCGCATTGTGGACAGTTTTTGTCAGGAAGGTCAAAACCTGAACCAACAGAACCGTCATTAAAGAATTCAGAATGCTTACAACTTGGACATACATAATGTGGCGCAAGTGGGTTAACTTCTGTGATCTCAGTTAAAGTTGCAACGAGTGATGAACCAACAGATCCCCTTGATCCAACGAGATAACCATCATCCAGTGATTTCTTTACGAGCTTATGAGAAATTAAATAAATAACGGCAAAGCCATGGCCGATAATACTTTTTAATTCTTTCTCAATCCGGTCTTCTACAATTTTCGGAAGTTCATCACCGTAAATACTTCGTGCCTTTTGATAGCTCATTGCCCGTATTTCTTCATCTGCACCTTCAATTTTTGGAGTATAAAGATCGTCTTTAATCGGCTTAATATTTTCGGTCATATCAGATATTTTTTTCGTATTTGTGACCACGATCTCTTTTGCCTTCTCGTCTCCTAAGAATGAGAAAGCTTCAAGCATTTCATCCGTTGTTCTAAAATGAACCTTTGGCAGCTCGTGACGGTTAAGCGGGTTTGCCCCACCTTGTGATGAAATCAAGATTTTACGATAAATTTTGTCTTCTGGATGCAAGTAGTGCACATTCCCTGTCGCCACCACTGGTTTATTTAGCTTCTCACCAAGCTTGACGATATTTGAGATTATTTCTTTTAATGCACGTTCGTCTCGAACGAGCTCTAGCTGCAGCAAATGCTGATACACTTCTGGCGGGTGAACTTCTAAATAGTCATAAAATGCTGCAATGTCTTCAACCTCGTCAGGCGACTTTTGCATCATTCCTTCAAAAACCTCACCCTTATCGCAAGCTGATCCAACAATCAGACCTTCTCGATATTTCTCAAGCTGTGAACGCGGTATACGAGGCACACGATAAAAATAGTCAATATGAGAGAGTGAAACAAGTTTGAATAAATTCTTCAGTCCTATCTCGTTTTGCGCAAGAAGTGTCGCATGATAAGGACGTGAGCGCTGATAAGCATTAGACTGTCCCATGTTTTCATTTAATTGATCATGATAGACAATCTCTTTTTCACCTGCATCTTTTAGCATCCGCAGTAAAAGATAGCCTGTCGCTTCTGCATCATAAATCGCGCGATGGTGCTGCGTCAGTTCAATATCAAACTTTTTACACAATGTATTCAGGCGGTGATTTTTAAACTCTGGATAAAGGAATCGACCAAGCTCAAGTGTATCGATGACAGGATTCGAAGCTTTATCTGTTTTTAAAAGTCGTTTATACGCTGCATTTAAAAAGCCCATATCAAAGCTTGCATTGTGAGCGACAAGGATATCTTGACCGACCCACTCTTTGAAATTTCGAACAACTTCCTCAACATCTGGTGCATCTCTTACCATATCATCAGTAATACCAGTTAATTCAATGGTCGTTGCAGATAATGGATGATGGGGATTGGCAAATGCCTCAAAGCGATCAATAATTTCCCCGCCTTTTATCTTCACTGCTGCAAGTTCAATGATCGTATCATATACAGCCGAAAGCCCAGTTGTCTCTACATCAAATACAACAAAAGTCGAATCCTCTAACAGACGATGCTCAGGATTATAAGCAATCGGTACGCCATCATTGACTAAATTGATTTCCACTCCGTATATCATTTTGATGCCATATTTTTTACTTGCTGCATACGCATCTGGAAAGGATTGAACAACGGCATGATCAGTGAGCGCAATCGCTTCATGCCCCCATTTTTTCGCCTGTTCCACAAGTTTCCCAATTCCTGTGACAGCATCCATCTGACTCATCGGTGAATGTAAATGAAGCTCAACGCGCTTTTCACCCTCTGGTGCGGTGTCTTCTTTTAGCTGAGGTTTTATTTCATTCACATCATTTGCAATCATGACAAGATCTCTGACAAATGTATCGTTTTGAATGCTTCCTCTTGCTTTTACCCACATTCCTTTTTTCAAGGATTTCATGTGCTGGGCATCTTCTTTTTCTCTAGCAAACATTTTAATTAAAATACTGTTTGTGTAATCAGTAATCTTAAAGATACAAAGGGTTCTGCCGCTTTTAAGCTCTCTTGTTTCGGCATCAAATACATAGCCTTGGACTGTAATTCTTCTTTCCTCGTCCATAATACTGTCAATTGTACGAATTTCTTCGCTCTCTTTGATTGGATAACCAATCATCAGAGGACCGGATGGGGCTTCCTCCTGATCTTCATTTTCTTTCTTCTCCATTTCAGTAAGTGCTTGCATGGCTCTTTCGTTGTCTTCAGCAAGCTTCTGTTCTCTGAATATCTGAATCTCTTGATCTGATACGAATGTTTCTATATCAAATTGCAGCTCTGGAAAGCCAACTTGTTTAAACGCAGACTGGAGCATTGGGCTGTACTTCTTTTTAATGGCCAAAGCTTCTGTTTCACTTTTTGTCTTAATGATTAATTTATGCCCTGATAAAGTCGGCTTTTGCTGCTGGAGCAAACGAATAATTGGGGGAGAAATGCCTTGAAGCTCTTCCACACAATGTGACCAATACGATTGCACAAGCTCTTCAGATATGTGCGGATCATTGACTTCAATCGTACAAGTGACTTGTGCAATATGAGAAAATGCATTGGTGAGTCTGCTCAGAAACATAGCATATACCTTATAAGGCAGGAGCGCCTTAAATTTAAAAAGAAAATGCCACGTTTTCGTTGCCTTATGCACCGTCAATTTGACGATTTCTCCTTCTTCAAAGTAACGACTGAGGTCATCATCTGTCATTTGAATCTGATTGAGTAGTATATGAAATTGTCGCCGGGTGATCGGTAATTGTTCATCCAAGACAGGGCCCCTCCTTTTGTAAATCAGAAAGGTACCTCTTTTCTAAAAGGAGGTACCTTCATTTTTTTGTTCAAACCTCTATGCGTGACGAATAAATGAAATCAGCTCATCAACTGATACTTCATGTGTTTCACCTGATTTTCTAAATTTCACTTCCACAATGCCTTCTTCTGAACGTTTTCCGCAGCTAATGCGAATTGGTAATCCAATTAAATCACTGTCTGCAAATTTAACGCCTGCGCGCTCCGTGCGATCATCGAATAGCACATCAAAGCCTTCCTCTTCTAAGCGCTCGTATAATGTTTCAGCAAGTTCTTTTTGTGCATCATTTTTCATATTTAACGCCAGCAGATGAAGGTCATAAGGAGCAACTGCTTTTGGCCAAATAATCCCTTTATCATCATGATGCTGTTCGACGATGGCAGAAAGCGTTCTGGAAATACCAATACCATAGCAGCCCATCAGCATTGGCTGCGTTCTGCCATTCTCATCAAGATAGGTCGCATCCATTGACTCAGAATAGCGTGTTCCTAGTTTAAAGACTTGTCCTACCTCAATTCCTTTTGCAAATTGAATGATGCCTTCACCATCTGGAGATACATCTCCTTCTTGAATAAAGCGAAGATCTGCATATTCTTTTATTGCCACATCACGAGCAGGATTTACATTTACATAATGATAATCTGCTTCGTTTGCACCTGCTACTGCATTTGTTATGCCTTTTACAGCTAAATCAGCATAAATATCAACCTTCGCATCTAGCTGAATAGGTCCAACAAAACCAGGTTCTGTTCCAATAACTTTAAGCACTTCTTCACGTGAAGCAAGCTCTACAAGCTGTGCACCAACTACATTCTTCAATTTCACATCATTGACTTCATGATCGCCTCTTGTCAGTACAAGAACATACGCTTCGTCTGCTTTAAATAATACAGATTTGATACATGAGGAAGGTTCTACTTCTAGGAAAGCAGATACTTCTGGAATCGTCTTCACGTTTGGCGTGTGTACTTTCTCAAGCTCTTTGAAGTCCGCAGGATTTGCTTCTTCTCCTTTAAATACAGCTTCTGCCATTTCTATATTGGCTGCATATGAAGAAGTGTCGGAATAAGCGATTGTATCTTCTCCTACTTCTGACAGCGCCATAAATTCATGTGTGTCTTTTCCTCCCATTGCACCAGAATCTGCAATAACCGGTCTAAAATTAAGACCAACTTTTGAGAAAATATTGGTGTAAGCTGTAAACATTTTATCGTATGTTTTATCAAGACTTTCTGATGTTGCATGAAATGAGTAAGCATCCTTCATAATGAATTCACGTCCACGTAATAAGCCAAAGCGTGGTCTTTGTTCATCGCGGAATTTTGATTGAATTTGGTAAAGTGTCAAAGGTAGCTTCTTATACGATTTCACTTCACTACGTACAAGTGATGTGATTACTTCTTCGTGTGTCGGACCGAGTGCAAATTCACGACCATGACGATCTTTCATGCGCATGAGTTCTGGACCGTATGTATACCATCTTCCTGACTCTTGCCACATTTCAGCCTGTTGCAGAACTGGCATTAACAGTTCTGCTGCGCCTATCTTTTCCATTTCTTTGCGAACGATGGCTTGAATATGCTGAATCACTTTATGAGCGAGTGGCAAATAATGATAGATTCCGCTTGTATTTTGCCTGATGAATCCAGCTCTTAATAAGAGCTGATGACTTTTTGCCTCTGCATCTGCTGGCACCTCTCGAAGAGTTGGAATTAAAGTCAGGGATTGTCTCATGTTCATTACACCTCAATTTATTATATAGGACTTCTCATAAAAACGCTTGTTTCCCATTAAGAGAAACAAGAGACGTTGGTTTTATAAAAATAATCGCTGGATGTCATTCCACGTGACGACAAGCATTAACAGCATGAGGAAAGCTACACCAATAAATACAACAAGTGCCTCTTTCTCACGATTCATTGGTTTGCCGCGAATAGCTTCGACGAATAGGAACAATAACCGTCCTCCATCTAATGCCGGGATTGGTAATAAGTTCACAATCCCTAAGTTGATACTAAGGAAAGCAGCAAACTGCATTAATGTTAATACTCCTTGTTTGGCAACTTCGCCTGTCATGTCATATATACCGACAGGACCCGATAGCATATCAAGTGAAAATTGTCCTGTGACAATTTTTTGCAAGTTCGTTAAAATAAGACCAGCCGTGGATACAACAGTCATTCCTGAAGATGAGATGACTTTCAAGAATCCATTTTCCGTTGGCGGATACGATCCAAAACGACCAATAGTCTTTCCTTCTGTCTTCACTGCTTCTGGTACAACTTGTACAGTACTTTCTTTGCCATTTCGGTCAATGACGACATTTATTTTTTTCTCAGGGTTCTTTTGAACGGTTTGAACGATCTCTGTCCAAGAATTCATTTTATCCCCGTTAATCGAAACAATATGATCGCCCTGCATGAGCCCGGCCTTTGCCGCACGACCATCTTGCGTCAGTTTTCCGAGTACAGGTTCATCCACCGTCACACCTTGTATAAATCCAAGAGCAACTAAAATCACATACGCCAAGATAAAGTTCATGATCGGCCCAGCAGCGATGGCTTTAATACGCTGCCATACTGTTTTTGAACCGAATTGACGATTATATGGGGCAATTTGAATTTCTTCACCATCTGCAATATAGAAGCTTGTTTGACTCACGTTGTAGCCTGTTAATATGTCTTCTTTTCCAGCTTCATACCCTGAGATTCTCATGGCATGATCTAAATCAATTTGCTCAACTTCAATGACTAGAGCATCAGGGTATTTCTCTTTATTATTTAAAATGATTTTTTCTACTTCATTTTGCTTATTAAATAAGAGCCCCACTCTTTGACCTGGTTTAATTTCAATAACTTCAGGGTCCTCTCCAGCCATTTTGACAAATCCACCGATTGGGAGAAGCCTAATGGTATAAACGGTTTCTTTTCGTTTAAAGGAAAAAATCTTCGGTCCAAAACCAATTGCGAACTCGCGGCACAAAATGCCTGCGCGCTGCGCCATAATTAAATGGCCAAGCTCGTGGAAAAAAACGAGCGTTCCAAAAATAATAATAAACGCAATCACTGTATTCACGAACATACCACCTTATGTGAGGATTGATTGAACAAAGTCTCGTGTATCTTTGTCCACTTCATGGATATCTTGCAAACTAGGCTTTGAAATCACATGGTGTCTGATCAGTGCCTTTTCAATCAGTTCTTCTATTTGCAAGAACGTGACATTGCCTTTTAAAAACGCATCAACCGCGACTTCATTTGCCGCATTCAGCACGGCAGGCATTGTCCCCCCTATTTTACCTGATTCATAAGCAAAATGTAAGCAGCGATACCTGTCAAAATCCGCTTTTTGGAAATTTAATTGTCCAATCTCCCAAAGGTTCAATGATTTGGCTTCCTTTAATGGCGCTCTGTCAGGGTATGTGAGCGCATATTGAATGGGCACTCTCATATCAGGTGTGCCTAACTGAGCCATCACGCTTTTATCATGAAATTCAACCATGGAATGAATAATGCTCTCTTTATGTAACAGCACATCTATTCGATCATACGGTATATCAAACAACCAATGTGCCTCTATGACTTCAAGCCCCTTATTCATCATTGTAGCTGAATCAATTGTAATTTTTGCTCCCATTGACCAGTTCGGGTGATTCAGTGCCTCTTCAACAGTAACGCCTTCAAGTTCCGTTCGTTTTTTATCTCGGAAGCTACCACCTGATGCCGTCACGATTAGACGCTCTATGTTTTTGGCTTGTTCACCTTGAAGGCATTGAAAAATAGCGGAGTGTTCACTATCGACAGGAAGTAAAGGCACATCATATTTGTTTGCGTACTCTTTCACTATATGACCAGCTGTTACAAGAGTTTCCTTATTTGCGAGTGCAATCGTCTTTTTTTGTTCCATTGCCTTCAACGTTGGGACAAGCCCGACACTACCCACAAGTGCATTGACAACGACGTCGACTGAATCATAGGTTGCCGCCAACGTGTTGGCTTCATCACCTATGGCCATCTTGACCTTATATGAAAATGAATGCTCTTTTAGCGTGTGATATGTATCCTCGTCTATACATCCGACGAATTCAGGCTGAAAGTGTTCAATGATTGGAATGGCCTTGTCTACATTTCTGCCAAACGTCATCGCTTTCAGACGAAATTCGTTCGGATGCTGCTTGATCACATCTAATGTTTGTTCTCCAATTGATCCTGTTGCGCCTAATAGCGAAATATATTTCAAATTGTCACTCCTTTTCTCGTTCAGTTTGTTTCTATTAGGTTAGCCGGCAAAGGTGACCAGCAATAAATATAAAAACGGCAGAACGAATAAAAAGCTGTCAAACCTGTCCAAAATCCCGCCATGTCCTGGGAGTATGTGCCCTGAATCCTTTACATCATAATGACGCTTTAAAGCAGATTCCACAAGGTCGCCAAGCTGTCCAAAAATGCTAAGCAAAAGGGTAATAAACATAACTAGCACATATGATGGCAAAAACCCTGTAATCGCCTGAAACACAAATGATAACACGACCGCTGTGACGATTCCGCCAATAAATCCTTCTACTGTTTTGTTAGGGCTAATCTCCGGCCAAAGTTTTCGTTTCCCAAGTGACTTCCCAATGAAATAGGCTCCTGAGTCGGTGGACCAAATAATCACCGCTGCGAAGAAAATCGCACTCATGCCATATAAACCTCTGATTTGAATAAAATAATAAAAGCTGACGCCAATATATAGTGTGGCTAATACAACAAAAGCAACCTCATCGAATGTGAAAGAGTTCTTGCTCAGTACTGTATACGTTAAAAGAATTAAGATTGCAAATAAAGCAATCTGCATTTTCGATGCGTCTACGTTTGTAAAAAAGCTATTCTCTCCACCCATTAAAAGCCAAAGCAATACTAAGCTGACGACACCAGGAAAGCTGAAAATAGAAATCTTTTTCATTCTCAAAAGCTCAAAGAGAGCGACACTTCCCATTAAATAAATCAGTAGGGTAAATGGCATCTGTCCATAAATCACAGCTAATAAAAATAGCGCCGCTGCCAAAACACCCGTCAAAATTCTTTGTTTCATCTGCACCATCCTCTAAATTCCACCGAACCTCCGGCCGCGGCGCTGATATTCTCCGATAGCGCCTATGAGATGCTCATCAGAAAAGTCAGGCCAAAGCACATCCGTAAAGACAAACTCGCTGTACGCAATTTGCCAAAGCATAAAGTTGCTTAATCTAATTTCTCCACTTGTGCGAATAAGCAAATCCGGATCTTGAAGAGATTCTGTCATTAAATAAGCTGAAAACATTTCTTCTGTGATGTCCTCTGCTCTAAGCTTACCTTCTTTGACTTTTTCAGAAATTTGTCTGCATGCTGTGACGATTTCTGTACGTCCTCCGTAATTGAGCGCAAAGTTCAGTACGAGCCCTTTATTATTTGCCGTACTTTTTACTGCGTTCTCTACCGCTTTTTTTGTATGCGGCGGGAGACCGTCTGGATCACCTGTTAAACGCACACGGACATTTTCCTCAATGAGTTCAGGCAGGTAGATGTTCAAAAATTCTTCAGGTAGCTTCATTAAAAAGTCTACTTCTAGTTTTGGTCGTTTCCAATTTTCTGTAGAGAAAGCATACAAAGTCAACACTTTGACATTCAGCTCATTTGCAAGCTTTGTCATGCGCTTGACGACTTTCATCCCTTCATGATGTCCTGCTACCCGAGGAAGTGCACGTTTTTTAGCCCATCTTCCATTCCCATCCATGATAATAGCGATATGTTCAGGAATTTCTCCATTTAATATATCTTCTTTTGTCAAGCTTTCTAAGTTGGAAGCTGCTGTTTGCTGATTCTTCCAATTTTTGAGTATATTGAGCATGAGATTCCTCCATCACCCAAAAAGGTTGCGTTCCCGCTAATAATATAGTCATCAACAGTATTAACAAAAAAACCCCCTGTAAACATGAAGAGGGTCTTTTCACTATTATCTATTGTACATAGTTTTTTCTTAAACTTCCATGATTTCTTTTTCTTTGTCTTTCGTCACGTCGTCAATTTTAGCCACATATTCATCTGTCAATTTTTGTACATCCTCTGTAGATGACCTTAATTCATCTTCAGTGATCTCACCGTTTTTCTCAAGCTTTTTCAAGTCATCGTTTGCATCACGACGAATATTACGAACAGCTACTTTTGCTTCTTCTGAGTATTTTTTCACAACTTTCACAAGCTCTTTACGTCTTTCTTCAGTTAACGCAGGAATGGCAATACGGATCACATTCCCATCACTTGTTGGCGTAATCCCAAGATCAGACTTTTGGATCGCTTTTTCAATATCACCGATCGCTGTTTTATCGTAAGGTGTGACAATCAGCATACGTGCTTCTGGCACTGTAATAGATGCGATTTGATTAAGCGGTGTTTGTGCACCGTAATATTCAACTGTGACTTTATCTAATAATGAAGCATTTGCTCTCCCAGCTCGAACTGTTGCTAGTTCACGCCCGTATGCTGCAACTGCTTTTTCCATTTTCTCTTTCGCTTGGCTTAACACTTCTTTTGACACGTTATTTCCCCCTCACGATCGTTCCGATTGATTCACCATTTACGGCACGTTTAATATTTCCTTCTTCCATAATTGAGAACACGATTAATGGAATGTCATTATCCATACATAATGAGGACGCAGTAGAATCCATTACAGCAAGCCCTTCTTTTAACACATCAAGATACGATAGCTTATCATATTTTACTGCATCCGCATCTGTACGAGGATCAGCACTGTAAACACCGTCTACATTATTCTTCGCCATTAAAATGACATCTGCTTCAATTTCTGCTGCACGTAGAGCTGCTGTTGTATCTGTAGAGAAATATGGGTTCCCAGTACCGGCAGCAAAAATGACGACACGTTTCTTCTCGAGGTGACGGATCGCTTTTCTTCTTATGTACGGTTCTGCAACCTGTCTCATTTCGATAGAGGTTTGTACTCTAGACTGAATACCAAGTGTCTCTAAGCTATCCTGTAATGCTAGTGAATTCATTACTGTTGCAAGCATCCCCATATAGTCTGCAGTTGCTCGGTCCATTCCTAGGTCACTGCCTGTCTTTCCGCGCCAAAGATTCCCTCCACCTACGACTACTGCAACTTCAACATCAAGTTCTGCAATTTCTTTCACTTGCTTTGCAATTGATTGAATGACAGTCGGGTTAATTCCATTTCCAGCTTCACCTGCTAGTGCTTCGCCACTTAGCTTCAGTACAATACGTTTATATTTCGGTTTGCTCATGATAACCTCCAAGTGTAAACTATGCCGTCTCTTATTATGCGTAAGAAATGGTCTTTTGTAAATCAATATCCTCTAAAAAATAGGGAACACAGTATTTGTGCTCCCTCAAAAAGCCCCAGAGAGCTTTTCAAACATTATTTTTTCACTTGGCTCATCACTTCTTCAGCAAAGTTGTCTTGACGCTTCTCAATCCCTTCGCCCACTTCATAGCGAACATAAGTTTGAACAGTTGCGTTTTTCGCACCTACCACTTGTTTCACTTTTTCATCTGGATTTTTAACGAAAGGTTGGTCAAGTAAGCAAATTTCTTCGAAGAATTTGTTTAGACGACCTTCTACCATTTTAGCAACGATATTCTCAGGCTTTCCTTCTTGAAGCGCTTGTTGTGTTAATAATTCACGCTCACGGTTTGCTTCTTCTTCAGACACTTGGTCACGAGAAATATATTTTGGATTGATAGCAGCAACGTGCATTGCTACGTCTTTTGCAAGCTCTTCATCAGTTGTTCCGTTAAGGACTGCTAATACACCGATACGACCGCCCATGTGTAGGTAAGAACCGAATACAGCGTTATCTTCTTTTGTGACAACCGAGAAACGACGTAGTGTAATTTTCTCTCCGATCTTCGCAATTGCAGATGTGATATGCTCTTCAACTGTTGAACCGTTCTCCATTTTAGAAGCATGAGCTTCTTCAATTGTAGCAGGTTTTGCAACTAGTAAATGATCAGCAAGTTCATGAAGAAGTGTTTGGAACCCTTCGTTTTTCGCAACAAAGTCAGTTTCAGAGTTGACTTCTAGGATCACTCCTGTGTTGCCATCTGTTTTGATTAAAGTTAATCCTTCTGCAGCAATACGGTCTGCTTTTTTCGCAGCTTTTGCGATACCTTTTTCTCTTAGAAGGTCGATTGCTTTTTCGATGTCACCATCAGTTTCTGTTAACGCTTTTTTGCAGTCCATCATACCTGCACCAGTTTTTTGGCGCAATTCTTTTACTAATTGAGCAGTAATTGCCATTTTACATTTCCTCCTTCTATGTCATAACACGGATTACTAGGTGAAAAAAAGGTGATAAAAGGCATTTCCCTCTTATCACCTTTTGAATAGGTTACGCAGTTGTTGTTTCAGATTCTGTCGTTTCTTCTACAACAGCTTCTTCGCCTTGTTTAGACTCAAGAATCGCATCTGCCATTTTTGCAGTTAGCAATTTTACAGCACGAATTGCATCGTCGTTTGCAGGGATGACAACATCAATTTCGTCAGGATCACAGTTCGTGTCAACGATACCGATGATTGGGATGTTTAGCTTACGAGCTTCTGCAACCGCAATGCGCTCTTTACGAGGGTCGATAATGAAAAGTGCATCTGGAAGACTCTTCATGTCTTTAATTCCACCTAAGAATTTTTCAAGACGCTCTAATTCTTTCTTCAATTGAACGACTTCTTTCTTTGGAAGAACTTCGAATGTGCCGTTTTCTTGCATTTTTTCAATATCTTTCAAACGCTTGATACGTTTTTGGATTGTTTCAAAGTTTGTTAATGTTCCACCAAGCCAGCGTTGGTTTACATAGAACATTCCAGAACGGATTGCTTCTTCTTTCACTGAATCTTGTGCTTGTTTTTTTGTTCCAACGAAAAGGATTTTTCCTCCGTCAGCAGCAAGGTTTTTTGTGAAGTTGTAAGCTTCTTCTACTTTTTTCACCGTTTTTTGAAGATCGATGATGTAGATACCGTTACGCTCTGTAAAGATGTAACGCTTCATTTTTGGGTTCCAACGGCGTGTTTGGTGACCGAAGTGAACACCAGCTTCTAACAATTGTTTCATAGAAATAACTGACATTTTATTTCCTCCTAATATAATGGTTTTTTTCCTCCGCTTAAGTCATGTCCACATAAAACTGCGACACGGCAGCACCTTCATATGAATCATTAAGCGTGTGTATTTAACACCAAGAAATAATATACCACATGATGAACTGACAATCAACAATCCTTTACAGCTTTCCGCTAAATTTTAATAAAAGCTCGATTTCTGTCTTACCAGTCTTCAATTGTTTTGCTATTTCTTCTATTGTTATCCCGCGATCATATAGTGCTTTCACTTGATCTTGAAATGCTTCTTCTTTTTCATCAACAGAAGATGTAGTGCTTGCTGCTTCTTTACCTAGAACGGGTTCATTTACCTTCTCTTCCTGCACCTCTACTACGTCTAAGAGAGCCGATAGGTGCTCTGGAACTGGATCTTCACTTTCTTTCAATTGCTGGGATTCAGTTTGTGGTTGTGGTTGCTTTGGTGTCTGAAGATCCGTTTTCAGCTCTTCAGCAAAAGAATCAGGGGAAGAGGCCGCAACTTTTGATAGTTTGTCGTTTTCTTCTTTGACTTCCATCAAGAAAGCAGCCAGGGTGTTTTCCGTTTCTTCTAAAATCTCTCGTTGCTTTTGTTCAGTCGCCTTAAGCGAATTCATTCTCGTATATAAAATGATGACAAAATAAATAAGTGCAGCATGGAGCATAAAGCTAATCAGCCATAACATATTTTTTCACTCACTAACTCTTTTAGGATTGAATGGCTTTATCAAGCAAATGTTTAAGCTTGAACAATGCCTTTGAATGAATTTGTGAAATGCGGGAGGTTGATAAGTTGAGCACTTGACCAATTTCTGTTAATGTCAATTCCTCTTTATAGAAAAGACTAATCACAAGCTTTTCTTTTTCCGAAAGCTCTGTTATTTTTTCCGAAAGCTGTTCAATTAACTCATCTTTCAGCATTTTCTCTTCAGGTGTCACAGACTTCTCGTCACGGATCATGACTTGGATGTTTTCCCCGTCTTCTTGATCGTGCAATTTTTCATCAATAGAGAGTAAATTTGCAAAGAAGCCCTCATTCATCGTTGTGAAAACATCCTGCTCACTTATGCCCAGTTCCTCAGCAACCTCAGTTGGCGTCACATTACGCAAGTAACGCTGTTCAAGCTTTTCGATAGCCGCTTCTATTTTTTTGGTTTTTTCTCTTGATGTACGAGGTAGCCAGTCCTCTTTACGAAGACCGTCGATGATCGCCCCGCGGATTCTGAAGGATGCATATGTATCAAACTTCAGATCTCTACCAGGGTCAAATTTTTCAAGAGCATCATATAAACCGAGCATCCCTAGACTCATCAAGTCTTCTTTATGCACTGACTTTGGGAGACCAATGGAAATTCTTCCAACATGATATGTGACAAGCGGCATATAGCGGCGCATAAGATCATCTCCAGCAGCCGGGTCCTTCCACTCTTTCCACCTAGCCCATAGCGCCTGATCTTCGTAATTTAAGGATTGCATCTTTCTCCCCCTATACTTCCTTAGTTATATCTTCTGAATGCCTTGCTTTACAGTGCGGATTTCTAATTCAGTTGTCAGCGGATCGAATTCAATCGTACGACCGCTGTTCCCGCCCGTGTCCTCACTGATGATCGGGATATGATAAAGAGACAGATGTTTTTTAACGGCTGATACGTTTCTAGGTCCAATTCTCATCAGATCATTGGTAGATTTAAATTTAAACATCTCAGCGCCTCCTGCCAATTTCGCCTTTAGCGCATGTTTGCGTGCTCCTTCTTTTAAGAGCAAGTCCACTGTATGCTTAACACCTGTATCAGCATACTTGGCCAGATTATCGACCTTTCCTTTTGCAAGCGATGAATCTGGAAGCATGATGTGAACAAGACCAGCTAGTTTTTTCTCTTGATCAAACAGCACAAGTCCCACGCAAGATCCAAGACCAGATGTACGAATTCGATCTGGTGTTTTCACAAGTTGAACATCCGCAATACCAACCTTTACAACTGTCGGAGTTTGCACGTTCATCATAGGTTACCTAATGCTTTGAACAGCTTGTCAAACGATTCAAAGTCTGGTAATAAAAACATATTTCCTTTCAGCTCTTGCTTATTTTGATCATCGTATATAGATGTATCAATGACAATCGCCTGATCTCCGAGAGGACTTAGCTGCATTAAGCCTTCACTTATGACAGCACCAAACATATCAAGTGTGACATCAGGCACACTCGGATAAAGCTGTAGCTTGGTTAAATCGGCAAGGGCTGATAAATATGAGCCTGCTAAAATATTTCCTAACTCGTGCAGCGCTGATGTTCCTAGCACATGTTCATGGATGGTATCAATATCAAATGCTGGCTCTTGCACAAGCTCTCTGACAAATTGCTCAGCCTGCTCAAAAGGCATAATGAAATAGATCGAGCCGGATAAATCTCCTTCCATTCGAAGAAAGATGCTTGCAACTGGAAGATCTGCCCCGCCAAAGAAATCCATTAATTCTTCAAACGAGAGAACTTTAACAAAAGGAACAGCCATATCTATTTTGCGATTTAATAGGTTTGCAAGAGCAGACGCTGCATGGCCTGCCCCTATATTCCCAACTTCTCTTAAAACATCTAGCTGCTCATCTCTCATTTCACTGAAAATGTTCATGTCACATCCCCCTTAATGAACAGGTGCACCTTGGATACTATTGTCGAGAACAGCACCAGCATGAATGATATTAAATAGACGCTGATCATGCTTAATAATCCCTGTCACCCACGATTGTCCATCTTTTTCAGAATCTGGAGAGGATTCTACCTCTTCCTGATAAACAGTAATGACATCATTTGCCTCATCAACAATCCAACCGACTTCAATTTCACCAACAGATACAATGATCATTCTTGTTTCGTCAGTGATCTCATGATCAGTTGCGCCAAGTCTTACTCTTAAATCAATGACTGGGGTGACAACACCGCGTAGATTAATGACACCGCAAATATATGGAGCAACACCGGGAATTCTTGTCGGCTGTTGCCACTTTTCAATGGACTTTACTTCTGATACTGGAATGGCGTATTCTTTTTTGTTTACGACAAACACAATCATCTTTTCGCCAGTTTTGATATCTGTACTCATTTCAGACCGCTCCTCTATTGTTTTTTACTTAATTAGTGCATTACAGTCAACGATGAGTGCAACTTGACCGTCACCTAAGATTGTTGCGCCTGATATCGCAAATACGTTTGGCAGGTAGTCTCCTAATGATTTCAATACAACCTCTTGCTGTCCGATAAATGAATCGACAACGAATGCTGTTAGTTTATCACCTTTACGGACAACGATGATGTGCAGTTCGTCCTCTAATTCTTTCGCATTTGGTACGTGGAACTGTTTCTTTAAATACACGACTGGTACGATAAATCCGCGGAAATCAATGACTTCCCGATCATGCGTTTGAAGGATATCGCTTTTCTTAATCACAGCCGTTTCGATAATAGAAGAAATCGGAATCGCAAATGTTTCTTCTTCAAGTTTCACAAGGAGGACCGAAATAATTGACAGAGTCAATGGTAACTGGATAGAAAATAAAGAGCCTTGTCCTTCTGTTGAATTGATGCTCACAGAACCGCCTAATGATTCTAGTTTGTTCTTTACTACATCAAGCCCTACACCACGTCCTGAAATGTCAGAAATCGTATCGGCTGTAGAGAATCCTGGTGCAAAGATAAGAGAATCGATTTGATGATCTTCAAGAGATTCGGCTTCTCTTTCTGTAATCACACCACGCTCTAGTGCCTTTTCAAGAACCTTTTTACGGTTAATCCCACCACCATCATCTTCTACTTCAATAAAGACGTGGTTACCACTATGATAAGCCTTTAATAAGACAGTTCCTTTTTCAGGCTTGCCTTTTTTCACACGTTCTTCTGGTGATTCAATCCCATGATCTAGACTGTTTCTGAGTAAATGTAAGAGCGGATCGCCAATCTCGTCGATCACTGTTCGATCAAGCTCCGTCTCAGCTCCTTCAATGATGAGCTCAATTTTCTTATTCAGCTCTTTTGTCAATTGACGGATCATGCGCGGGAATCGGTTAAACACTGTTTCTACAGGCACCATTCTCATGTTTAAAATAATAGACTGTAGATCGCCGGAAATACGCGTCATTCTTTCCACTGTATCTGTGAGTTCATTGTTTTCAAGCTCTTTTGCAATCTGTTCTAAGCGCCCTCGATCAATGACTAGTTCTTCAAATAGGTTCATTAAAGAATCGAGTCGATCAATGTTTACACGAATTGTTTTCGTACCGCCAGCTGATGCACCATGACTGCCATTGGACTTTGATGCTTCGTTTGCTGGCAGTTTTGAAGCTGGTACAGAATTTTTTTCTTTTTTCTGTTCAGGCTTTTCTTTTTGCTTCTCAGCCGGTGCAGTTTCTTTAAAAGTAGGGACTTCAGAGATCTCAACGTGTTCAACCTCGGAGATCGAAGTCACAATTTTTCTTACTTCTTCGATTGGCTGCTTTGATAAATAAGAAATGCTGAATTCAGATTCGAAATCTTCTGATTCTAAAAGTTCTGCATTCGGGACAGATTTGACAACCTCGCCTGCTTCATTCAGTCTTTCAAAAATCATATATACACGAACTGCTTTTAGTAAGCATGCGTCGCTTAATGTAACCATCAGTTCATAGCATTTGAAACCTTGTTCTCTTGCTTCATCAAGTACCGTTCGTTCAAACTCGTTGTAATGTAAGTCGCTTGGAGCTTTACTTGATACATGAGCTGCCTCAACAGTAGGTGCTACCTCTGCATGACTTCCTGTCACATCTAGCTTTTTACTAATCTCTGTAACATCACGTTTTCCGTCTCCACCTTCTGCAATGGATTGGACCATTGCGTCAAGGTGATCAAGCGCCTCAAACATGGTGTCCATTGATTCAGGAGTGACAACCATTTGTTCGTTACGAATGGCATCAAACATGTTTTCTAAGTGATGCGTTAATTGGGCCATATCATCAAAGCCCATTGTTGCGCTCATGCCTTTCAATGTATGAGCCGCTCTGAATATATCATTCACTAGCTGCAAGTCAGTAGGATTTTTTTCTAATTCAAGAAGTTTTTCATTACAAGTTTGTAAGTGCTCTCTGCTTTCATCTAAAAAGATGTCTAAGTATTGGTTTACATCCAACGTGTTCACGCCCTCTCTTTTTTCATGGAGCTTATAATGGCATGTGCGATATCATCTACATGCCTTGTTTCATGTGCAAGCCCTGCTTTAATGACTGATTTAGGCATTCCAAAAACAACACATGATTCTTCTTTTTCTGCAATGACTTTTGTATGACCGCTTGCGACCATTTTCTTAACACCTTCCGTACCGTCACTCCCCATGCCTGTCATAATGACAGCAATTTTCTCGTAACCTTTTATGTTGCTGATGGATTCAAATAAATAGTTAACAGAAGGTTTGTGCCGGCTGTTAGTGTCTTCTGGAGACAGTTTAATGACTAAAGATGTCCCCTGTTCATGAAGTGACATATTCATTCCACCAGGAGCTATGTAGGCCACCCCATTTTTAGCGATATCTCCATCTTCAGCTTCTTTAATTGTAATTTGTGATAAATGGTCTAACCTCGTAGCAAGTGATGCTGTAAATCCTGCCGGCATATGTTGCACAATCAAAATGGGTGCCTCAATGTCCTTCGGGAGCTTTGTCACTACTCTTTGAAGGGCCCTTGGTCCCCCAGTAGAAGTTCCGATTGAGATAATCTTTCGGAGTGACCCGCTTCCTATCTCTTGCACGCGAGGGGCAGTTATTGGACTTGGCAGTTTGATGACTGGCTTAGGTGAGACTTTGACTTCACTGCGCTTTCTTAACAGCCCTGCCGCAAGTACCCGCTCTACAATTTGTCCTCGTACCTTGTGTAAATCAAGAGAAATACTGCCTGAAGGCTTTGTGACAAAGTCAAACGCACCGATTTCTAAGCATTGGATGGTTAAATCTTTCCCTTGTTTTGTCTGGCTTGACACCATAATGACGGCAAGGTCGTGTTCAGCCAGAATTTGTTTTAATGCTTCTGTGCCGTTTAAAACAGGCATTTCAACATCTAATGTGACCACATCTGGATTTAGTTCCTTGATCCGTTTTAAGGCGTCTTCCCCATTGCGCGCCGTTCCAACGACTTCTATTTCTTGCTCGGCATTTAGGAAATCACTAATAAGCTTTCGCATAAAGGCCGAATCATCTACTACAAGCACTCTAATCATGAGTCCATCTTCCTCCTTTTAAAAAAAGAGGACAACTTATCTATAAATGTATGCTGCTCTCTCCGTGCCTCTCTCACCTGCTGATGATAAAGTGTATCTGCCAGCAATTTAATGGTTTTACTTAGTCTTGAATGCGGCTGCTTGATATAAAAAGGGATCTGTTCAGCTACTGCATTTGATACAGCTGGATCATCTGGGACAGCCCCTGCAAACACGAGCTTTCTGTGAAGATATGCCGATACCACTCCAGCTAGTTTCCGGTATGTTTCAGACCCTTCTGATGACGTTTTGCACCGGTTGACAATGATTTGAACAGACTGTTCAAATTGGTTGATGGCTAGATGTTTAATCGCACTGTATGCATCCATAATGGACGTCGGTTCAGGAGTAGTGACGACCACCACTTCGCCTGCAGATAATACAAAAGGCAGTTGGTCTTTTGATAATCCTGCACCCATATCAAAGAATATACAATCGAAGTCTCGCACCATCTGTTCCATCTCCTTAAGAAAGAATGACCACTGATCTGTATCTAACGAAAACAACTGTTCAAGTCCGCTTCCACCAGAAATGTAATAAAAATTTTCGGTTCCTTTTGTGATGGCTGTTTTAAAGGGTCTCTTTCTTAACAGAACATCTAGTATAGAGTTTGTCGTCGTTTTGCCTAGTAAAATATCAATATTGCCCATCCCAATATCAAGATCAATAACCAAGACCCGTTTGCCTGCTTTGGCGATAGCCAATGCCATATTAAGCGTCAAATTCGATTTACCAACGCCGCCTTTTCCACTCATGATGGCAATGGTTTTCGCCTGTCCGCTTGAAGACAAGGGTGCTGGTGCCATCTTTTGACTTTGCTGAACGAGTCTTCTTAAACCTTCCGCTTGGTCTGGGGTCATCATTTTAATACCATCCTTGTTAAATCAAGGGGAGAGCTTTCTAGAATATCTTCAGGCACATTTTGACCATTTGTTAAAAAGCCAAGACCAATTTGTGTATCTGCCATGATTTGAAAGATCGTCCCCATCGCGTCAGTTTCATCCACTTTCGTAAAAATGAATTGATCAATTGGAACACGTTCAAATCGTTTCACCATTGCTTTCATGTCCTGATACTTCGATGTCGCACTCATTACTAGAAAACTTTGAATGCTTTCGTCAAATGGAATAATGTCGATCAGCTCTTTGATATACGCTTCTTCTTTAAAATTACGACCGGCTGTATCGACGAAAATATGATCATATTCCTTAAGGGTCTGCTGCGCTTTCACAAAATCCTCTCTTGAATAGCAAACCTCAAGCGGTGCCTGCAGTAGCTCTGCATATGTTTTGAGTTGTTCGATCGCCGCGATTCGGTACGTATCTGTTGTCATAAAGGCTATTTTCTTTTGTTGCTGGATCGCTGTTTTAGCTGCAAGCTTAGCAATCGTTGTTGTTTTGCCTGCTCCAGTTGAACCGAACAAAACAATGTATTTCAAGCGAATTGTCGGTTCATTAGAGGTGTTAGCTGGCAGCATATCAGTTAACAGCATTTCAAGTTCTTTTTCAATTTCGTCTTCCTTGACAGCACCTCTTGTTAAAAGTCCTTTCAGACATTGATCCCGAATCCCATCGTCAAGACCTTGATCTTTTAGCTTTTGATCAATTGCTATGAAAGAATCAGGCAGGAGACCAACATGTCGTTCATTTCGCGTATAGTCAATTGGCTGAGTAGCTGGGAAAGCAGTCTTGATTTCATTAGCTATGTGAGTCTTTTGCTTCGCTTGTTCTGTGATCTGTTCTTTCTTCGGCAAAGCCGGAGCTATAGGCATTTGCTTCGACCCTTGGTTTGCTCTTTCTTCAAAATCTTGATCAAGCACCGCAATCACTTCTACCATTTGCTGTTTTTTTAATCCAAATAGCTTGCGTTTGACAACTGTTTTCGAGTTTAAAATGACGGCATCTTTTCCTAGCTGTTGCCGAATTAGGTTGGTTGCCTCTTGCATAGAATTCGCTGTAATTTTTTTCATTTTCATGTGATATCCACCACTCCGATGCTCTGTACTTCCACATTTGCTTCTAGTTCGTTATATGATAGTACCGGTAAATCAGGGAAATATCTTTCTAACAATTGCTTGACGTACATTCTAATAGGAGGTGAGCATAAGAGAACTGGCGTTTCTTGGCGAAGCGAAAACTGTTCAATTTCTCTAGCCACCGATTGAATCACACTTTCAGAGGATTCAGGGTCTAATGATAAGTAGTTTCCATGCTCTGTTTGCTGAACGCTGTCTGCAATGACCTTTTCCACTCGTCCTGAGCAAGTAACGACTTTCAATGACTCATTCTCCTTCGCGTATTGTGCAGTAATCTGCCTTGCCAGTGCCTGTCTGACATACTCTGTTAATAAATCTGTGTCAGTAGTTAATTTTCCATAGTCTGCGAGAGTCTCAAAAATGGTGACAAGGTTTCGAATAGATACCTTCTCTTTAAGCAGCTTCGCAAGCACTTTTTGGATGTCGCCGACTGCAAGCGGGTTTGGTGTCACCTCATCTACCAGCACAGGATAACTTTCTTTTAAATGATCAATTAATTGCTTTGTTTCTTGGCGACCTAACAGTTCGTGTGTATTCTGCCTGATCTTCTCTGTGATGTGAGTAGACACAACAGATGCAGGATCAACCACTGTATAGCCAAGCATTTCGGCTTGATCTTTTTCTGATTCTGATATCCATTTTGCCGGTAAACCAAATGATGGTTCGATTGTTTCGATTCCTTCAATTGGGTCATCATCAGGAGTTGGTGACATCGCTAAATAATGATCGAGCAACAACTCACCCTTTGCCACTTCATTTCCTTTAATTTTTAACCGGTATTCATTTGGGTTAAGAGCAATGTTGTCTCTAATTCGCACAACCGGAATGACAAGACCTAATTCGAGAGCAAGCTGCCTTCGGATCATCACAATTCGATCTAAAAGATCGCCGCCCTGATTCGCATCAGCAAGCGGGATCAGTCCGTAACCAAATTCAAATTCAATAGCATCCATTTGTAGGAGATGAATGACACTCTCTGGACTTTTCATCTCTTCTACCTCTGCTTGTTCCTCAAGCACTTCTTCGATCTCTTCTTGATCTTGTTTGTTTTTCGACATCATGTATGCCCCGAGTGCGAGTAAACCTGCAATCGGTCCTGTCAAAAGTATGCCAATAGGAGTAAACAAACCAAGAAGGAAGATCGTGCCTGCTGTGACGTAAAGCATTGCCGGGAAAGCAAAGAGCTGTTTAGTGATATCTGAACCAAGGTTTCCGTTAGAGGCAGCTCTTGTGACGACAATCCCTGTCGCAGTTGAAATGAGGAGTGCAGGAATTTGAGAAACGATTCCATCCCCTACCGTTAAAAGCGTGAAGTGGGAAGCGGATTCTTGAATCGACATTCCTTGCTGAAGCATGCCAATAATGATTCCAAAAATAATATTGATAATGACGATGATAATACCAGCGATGGCATCCCCTTTGACGAACTTACTTGCACCGTCCATTGCGCCATAAAAATCTGCCTCTCTCGCTACTTTTTCACGACGAGTTCTTGCTTCGCTTTCTGTCAGCATCCCTGCATTTAAATCTGCATCAATACTCATTTGTTTACCTGGCATCGCATCAAGCGTAAACCTTGCAGCAACTTCTGATACACGCTCGGCTCCTTTTGTAATGACAATAAACTGAATGATGATCAGTATAAAGAACACGACGAGACCAACGAGTATATTTCCTCCAACAACAAATGAACCAAACGTTTCTACAACCTTTCCAGCATCTCCTGTTGACAAGATAGAACGTGTTGTTGAGATGTTAAGCCCTAAGCGAAATAGTGTTAAGAGTAAAAGCAATGATGGAAAAATCGAAAATTGCAGCGGTTCTTGCATGTTCATTGTGGTGAGAAGCACGATAAGCGCAAGAGAAATATTAATAATGATTAAAATACTTAATAGAATGGGCGGAAACGGTATGACTAGCATCGCCACGATTAAAATAACACTGAATAAAACAGATAAATCTCTTGCTGCCATGCCTGTTCTCTCCTTTAAAACCAAAAATTCATAAAATCTTTTGTTTCGTTTTATATACGTAAGCTAAAATTTCTGCGATCGCCTTAAAGTATTCTTCCGGCACCGCTTGGTCGATATCGACTTGATCGTATAGCGCACGGGCAAGCGGCCGATTCTCTATGGTCATGACATTGTGCTCTTTTGCAATGGTTCTAATTTTTAAAGCCAAAATATCTGTTCCTTTTGCCACAACAAAAGGCGCATCCATTTTTTCTTCGTCATATTTAAGGGCAATTGCATAGTGGGTCGGGTTTGTAATGATGACGTCCGCTTTTGGGACTTCCTGCATCATCCGCCTCATGGCCATTTCCCGTTGGCGCTGTTTCATTTTTGATTTAATGAGCGGGTCACCCTCTGATTTTTTATATTCATCTTTGATGTCTTGTTTTGACATCCGTAAGTTTTTTTCGTAATCAAATTTCTGATACATGTAATCAAGCCCTGCTAGGATGAGAAGTGCACCCGCTGCATATAAGCCCATCGTTAAGGTCATATTGGCGACAAAATGAAGAGTTTCCTCAGCAGTTAATAGAGGTAGCCGCATTATTTCGTCAAAGTGCATCCAAAGCGCTAAAAATGTCACAAAGCCAACAAAGCCAATTTTTAAAATGGATTTTAATAGCTCTACGAGTGCTCGAATACTATATATTCGTTTAAATCCTTTAATGGGATCAAGCTTTTCTAATTTCGGTTGAATGACTTCTGTCGAAAAGAGAAACCCCACTTGCAAATAGTTACTGATTACACCTGCCAGCAAACCAACACCAAGAATCGGCATGAGAAGGAGGCCTGTTTCTTGAAGCAATTCTATGAATAATTGTTGAATATTAGTTATGCTAACCTTCATTAGCATCGTTGTTGAATAAAAACGTTCAATGAGCGCAATGATACGCTCTTTCATAAAAGGCCCAATAAAAAAGAATGATAAAAAGGTGAATAGAAGTGAAATGGCTGTGTTGACATCGGCACTTTTGGCAACTTGCCCTTTTTTTCGTGAATCTCGTCTTTTTTTAGGCGTTGCTTTTTCCGTTTTCTCACCTGCGAAAAATTGCAAATCCAGTCTGAGCCTTGTCATCATGACGAACCACCGACCAATGCTAAGAAATTCCTCATAGTGAGCACAATGGTGTCAAATGTATTTTGCACAACACCGAATATAACGCCCATACAGATGATGATCATCATAAAACTCACGCCCATCTTAATAGGAAGCCCGACAACAAATACATTCATTTGCGGAACTGTACGAGCCACAATCCCTAAAGCAAGATCGACTAAAAATAAACTTGCCACAACAGGTGCTGAAATTTGAAAGGCAATGATAAACATTTGATTAAAGCTCTTTGCGATAAAATAAGCAAAGGATTCACTCCCGAAATTCAGTGCGTACTGATCAAGCGCAATATATTGAAAACTGTAATAAATGCCATCAAGTAACAGATGATGTGCATTTGTCGCTAGCATGAGTAAAAGGGTCACCGTATAAAAAAACTGTCCCATAAGCGGTGTTTGCGCACCCGTTTGCGGATCAATAATATTTGCAATCGCAAAGCCCATCTGAAAATCAATGAATGAACCTGCAATTTGAACTGCCGAAACCATGAGATACGCAATCAGTCCAAGTAGAAGTCCCACCATTGCTTCTTTTACAGCTAGCATCATATATAAGCCATCTATATCGAGTGCAGGCGGTTCTTTGATCGTGCTAAAACTAATGACTGCCAAAAAGATCGAGAACCCGACCCGGTGAACCACTGGTATCGTTCTATGCGCTAAAAGCGGTACTGTCACAAAAAAAGCGGTAATCCGAATAAAAACAAGGAGAAAAGCAGGGAATAATTCTATGATTGACATCATCTATTAACCTGCAAATCGATCTAAATTCGAGAACAGCTCTGTCGTAAAAGAAACAATTGTTGAAAGCATCCAAGGACCAAACACAACAAGTCCAATGAGAACTGCAACAATCTTAGGAATGAACGCAAGCGTCTGTTCTTGAATTTGGGTTGTTGCCTGAAACACACTGACAATCAGTCCCACAATTAATGCGAGCGCAAGAAGCGGCCCACTGACAAGCAATACAACATACACTGATCTTTCAGCCATTGTAATGACAAATTCTGAACTCATGTTTTAAGCACCTACTCTAAAAACTTTGTAACAAAGATTTAACAATTAAATACCATCCATCTACTAAAACAAATAACAATATTTTGAAAGGGAGCGATATCATAACCGGCGGAAGCATCATCATTCCCATTGACATCAGGACACTTGCGACCACCATGTCAATAATTAAAAATGGAATAAAGATCATAAAACCAATTTGAAAGGCCGTCTTCAATTCTGAAATAGCAAAAGCTGGGACCATCGCCGTTAAAGGAATCTCTTTAATGGATTTAGGTGTATCCATTTTTGCGTAATGAAGAAATAAAGCCAAATCTTTCTGTCTCGTATGTTTACTCATGAACTCTTTTATGGGTACTTCAGCTTTTTCATACGCCTGATTTAAGGTAATATCATCATTTAAAAGCGGTGTTAAAGCTTCCTTATTAATCTGCGAGAACGTTGGAGCCATAATAAAAAATGTAAGAAACAAAGCAAGTCCGACGAGTACTTGGTTCGGCGGCATTGAGTTGGTCGCAAGCGATGTTCTGACGAACGAAAGAACAATCACGATCCGGGTAAAGCATGTCATTAAAATGAGAATGCCTGGTGCAACTGAAAATACGGTCAAAAGTAAAAGAAGACGAACAGAAGTGCTAATATTCCCTGCACCGCTGGAATTAAATAAATCGATAAACTCATTCATTTTTGTTTCGGGCCTTTCTTTCTGACTTCTGATTGGGTCTTTTTCAATTCGGCTAGCTGCGCCTTTAAATTGGCTGAAAAAGAAGAAGTGATTGGCTTTTCATTTCCCTTCACCTGTGAAGTGAATTTTGAAACGATTTTGGGCAAATCGGTCTTGCTTTCCATTGCTTTTTCGTATTGTTTCACAATCGCTTCACATTCTTGTTCATCATCAATTTCTTTTAGCAACTGAATTGAGTCTGCTACGCCGACAACTAATACTCTTTTGCCTACTTTAATGAGCTGAACTGAACGATTTTGACCAACCGTGGTTCCGCCAATATTTTCAACATAACGAAATGGTTTGAGTAAGCGGTTTTGCTTACCAACAAATCTCACCAGTCCATAAATAAGCAGGATGACAAAAAGTAAGGCACCAATCATTTTGACAACATCCATAATGGAGACAGAAGAAGAGGGAACTTCTTCTGCCGGATTCGTTTGATTGTCAGTGGTTTTCTTTTCTGTATCCTTTTTGCTCTCTTTCTCTTCTTTGATCCATTCATTCACTGTGCCATTTTCAGGATCTTTCGTTTCAGCGAAAAGGAAAGCAGGTTTCACTGTCAAGAAGAAAAGCATAAAACTGATCATTGCTATACATATCAAACGTTTTTTCAACAAGTCTTACCCCTTTTTAGCCTAACGTTTTATTAATTGCTTCAAGTACACGGTCTGCTTGGAACGGCTTCACGATAAAGTCTTTTGCACCTGCTTGAATGGCATCAATAACCATGGACTGCTGCCCCATAGCAGAGCACATGATGATCTTTGCAGAAGGATCGATTTGTTTGATTTCTTTCAATGCTGTAATACCATCCATTTCAGGCATTGTGATATCCATTGTCACAAGATCTGGGGACATTTCTTTATATTTTTCAACAGCTTGCGCTCCGTTTTCTGCTTCTCCTACTACATCAAATCCGTTTTTCACAAGAATATCCTTAATCATCATTCTCATGAAAGCTGCATCATCTACGATTAATACCTTAATAGCCATTTACAAATTCTCTCCCTATATGTTTGTTTATTTTAAATTAGAAATTCTTTCTGACTGACTTAAAATATCTGTTACACGAACACCGAAGTTCTCATCAATGACAACAACTTCACCTTTGGCCACAATTCGTTTATTAATCAAAATGTCTACTGGCTCACCCGCAAGTTTGTCTAGCTCAATGATACTTCCAGCGGAAAGCTCCAACACTTCTTTCACACTGCGCTGCGTTCTTCCAAGCTCGACAGTGATTGAAAGTGGAATATCCATCAGCATATCGAGATTTCCTAGCTGGTTCGTTGTGTGCTGAGGCTCACTGAACTCTTCAAATTCTACTGGGGCGACATTTACTGGTTCGGCCGGCTTTGGTTTCGCCTGTCTTTTTGGCGGTGCTGCTTGTTGCACTGGAGCAGACTGAGTTTGCGGCGCTACCTGCTCCGGTTTAGGTGCGCTTTGCGGTGCCGCTTGCATCACTTCTTCTTGCGCCGGACCTGTTAATTCTGCAATTAAATCCTTTGCAAACGTAATAGGGTACAGTTGCATAATATTAGAATCTATGAGTTCACCTATCGTTAATCTGAAGGACACTTTGACAAGCAATTCTTCAGCAGGAATCCGGTCTGTGCCTTCTCCTTCTTTCACATCCAGTAATTCAACTCGCGGCGGCGAAATATCAATTTTCTTATTAAAGACAGTAGACATGGATGTCGCAGCAGAACCCATCATTTGGTTCATTGCTTCTTGTACCGCACTTAAGTGAATTTCACTCAAAGAAGGATCAGCGTTCGTTCCATCTCCGCCCATCATTAAGTCGGCAATGACTGCAGCATCTGTTTGTTTAATGACAAGCAGGTTACTAGCACTAAAACCTTCTGTATAGTTCACTTCAATTGCTACATATGGATGAGGAAACTCCTCGTTCAACTTGCTTTTCTGAATCACTGTGACCGTTGGAGTTGTAATCTCCACTTTTTGACTTAGTAGTGTTGAAAGTGCTGTTGCAGAGCTACCAAAAGAGATATTTCCGATTTCTCCAATGGCATCTTGTTCCATTGCAGAAAGGACTGTTTCAGGCTCTATTTCTTCGTTGTTGCCTCCCTTTAGGAGCGCATCGATTTCATCTTGAGTTAATTTACTTCCGTTATTCTCCATCTTCTTCACCTCTTATGTCGTGATCTAGAATTTGAATCGCCTGTTTCCGATTCACGCGGCCGGCCTGTCCCAAGAATTTCGGTTTATTTCCGACCATAACAGTAAGAGGCGCATTAACTGGTTTGTCCAAGGTAATACAATCACCAATTTCCAAATTCAAAAACTCTTCCACCGTCATTTCCGATCGCCCAAGTTCAGCGACTACTGGAATTTTTGCCGTCATAATCCGTTGTTCAATGGCCTTTGTTTCTTCTTGTTTCGGTTCATTTCGATCAGACTGCATCCAGTAATGAAACGACAGCTTCGGAATGATAGGCTCTAATACGACGTGAGGAATACATAAGTTGATAACCCCACTTACCTCACCAATTTGCGTATTCAGGGAAATGACGACAACTGTTTCATTCGGAGAAACCATTTGAACAAACTGGGGATTCACCTCGAAATCAGCCATTTCTGGCTCGATGTCGGTTATGGACTGCCACGCTTCTCTGTAATTATCCAAAGCCCCCTCAAACATGTTTGAGATAATCTTTGTTTCGATTTCTGTAAGTGAATCTGTTTTATTATGACTAATGCCAATCCCGCCCATTAGCCTGTCCATCATGGCATAGCCAATTGTTGGGTTCACTTCAAGCATGATTTTTCCTTCAAGCGGGCTTACGTAAAATAAGTTTAATAAGGTCATATTAGGAATTGAACGAATAAATTCTTCGTAAGGTACTTGGTCAACAGAACTCACAGAAATTTGAATATATGATCTTAGCTGTGCTGAAAAGTGAGTGGTGAGCAGCCTAGCGAAGTTATCGTGAATCCTCGTTAAACTACGAATTTGATCTTTTGAAAAACGCAGTGCACGTTTAAAGTCATACACCTTCACTTTTTTCATTGTTTCTTCTTTTTTCAGCTCTTCTGCATCCATTTCCCCTGTAGATATGGCGGACAATAATGCATCGATCTCATTCTGGGAAAGCACTTCTCCTGACATTTCTTCACCTCCATTGTGTCAATTAATCGCCTCTATTGCAGATTAAAGGAGGTTATATAAACTTCTTTCACCTTGCCATCTTGCAAATAGTTGTTCACTCTATTTTTGACTTGTGTTTTAAAATGTTCTCTTCCTTTTTTGCCATCAATTTCATCAGCACTCGTGTCTGATAAAATGTCGATAACTGCATCTTTTACTTGAAAGTTTCGTTTTTCAAGCTCTTCTTTTGCTTTTTCGGAGTCTGTTTCAATATTTAATACAATTTTGACAGCATTTCCTTCAGACTTTAAGTTTGTAATGATTTCAGGAATTTCAACAGAAGCTTTTACGACTTCATCTGCTGTAGGCTCTTTTTTTGCTTTGGCTTCGCCTGACCCGTTAAGCAAGAAAAAGATACCTGCTCCAATTCCGACAATGGCAATAATCATGATGAGCATTACTACGACTAATTTCTTCTTCATTCAAACTCCTCTATTCCTTGATTCAATGAAATGACTTGGATTTTTCTGTAGAAAGAGATGATTTTCTCTTTGAGCTCTGTCTCGTCTTCTTTCACGACAAATTTCTTTCCATTGGATAATGTAATTGTCGTATCTGGGAAGCTTTCGATTTGCTCAATATGGAGAGCGTTGATCATAAATCCTTTGCCATTTAATCTTGTCACTTCTATCATGTTAAGCAGAGAAGCGATAAAACGCTCCCCCTACCTCCTATCGTTTCAGATTCACAAGCTCCTGCAGAATTTCATCAGATGTCGTAATCGTCTTTGCATTTGATTGGAATCCACGCTGGGCGATAATCATTTCTGTAAATTCGTCTGTTAAGTCAACATTTGACATTTCAAGTCTTCCTGTTTGAAGTTCACCTGTCCCTTGTTCACCCGGCACAATCGCATTACTTGGTGCACCTGAACTTAACGTTTGGCGGTATAGGTTGTCACCGACTTTGTCTAATCCTGCTGCATTACTGAACGATACAAGTGACACTTGGCCAACTTTTTGTGAAACATTGTTTTGCACAACCGAAATCGTTCCATCTGGACCAACACTGACACTTGAAGCACCGCTAGGAATGGTAATTTTTTGTCCATTCATGCCAAGTAGATAGTTTCCATCAGGTGTAACTAAATTACCTTCTGAATCAGGCTTGAAGTTTCCCGTTCTTGTGTAAAGAACTTCTCCTTGTTTTTCAATACGGAAAAATCCATCTCCGTTGATATAGAAGTCATATGGATCATCTGTGTTTTGTGCGGAACCTGGTTTCATGATCTTATCAATGGATGAAAGAGATGATCCAAGACCGATCTGCTTTGAGTTAATAGACCCTGAGTTATTTGTAGCTCCACCAGAGCTAGCAACAGTTTGACTCACCATATCTTTAAATGTAATACGGCTTTTTTTATATCCGTGAGTATTGACGTTGGCCACGTTATTGGACACGATATCTAATTTTGTTTGGAAGTTTTTCATTCCACTAATTCCTGAGTAAAGTGAGCGTAACATTTGTTTTCCTCCTCGATTTAACCTTACGATTTTTCTCCAACAGTTGTAACATCCCAAGGACTGACTTTTGTTCCATCATCAAGAACTAGGAAGTACTCGTTGTTTATGTTTTTAACAGATTTCACAGTGCCTGAAATTTCTTTGTCATCTTTTTTGCCGATTACTTCTTTTCCAATCCAGCCTACATACGTTGTAAATGGATCTTGATGTGCAACAAATGTGGACATGACTTTATTGAGCTGACCAATTGATTCGTTCATATTCATTTGCTGTTCTAACGAAGAAAATGTAGCGAGCTGAGTGACAAACTCACGGTCATCTATCGGATTGGTTGGATCTTGGTTTTGAAGCTGCGTAAGCAATATTTTTAAAAACTGGTCTCGGCCAAGCGTGTCTGTTTTCTTCGCTGCACTTGAAGAAGTGTCCGTTGTTGCGGCTGTTCTAAGTGTAGAATCAACAGTTGCCATTATATCTCCTCCCCTTCTTTGTCTGATAGAACAAGCGCATCTAAAACGTCTTGGAATTCTGCATCCTGTTCATCAGACTTCTTCGGATCTTGTTCTTTTGGCTGCTGGTGCTTGTTTTCTTCACTAAACTGTCCGAATAACGGCTGTTCATTTGATTGCAGCGGTACATGAAATCGGTCAACTTGAACCGACATATTCGGAAGTGCCTGCTTTAGTTGCGGCAGATGATGTTCTAACAGCTCTTTCGCTGCTTGTGTTGAGGCTGTGATTTTACTCGCATATACACCATTTTGTTTCGTTAGTTGAATGGTGATAAACCCAAGATTTTCTGGGTTTAATCGAACTGTAAAGCGTCCACTTGAGTTTCCGAATGGAGTAAACTTCATTTGTTTCCATGTGTTTAAAATTTGCTGATCAACCGTACTAGGTTTTTCATCAGTTAGTTGCGTCTGCTGAACCGGAGAAGCAGATTGCAATTGGAAAAACTGCTTATGTCCTGATAAAAGCGTTTGGATAGGTATCTTTTCAGAAGAAGCAGGTGAAGCGGCATTTTGTCCTTTTACCCCTTCTTTTTTGATGAACCATTCGAGTGATGCAGCACTTTTTGATGGAGACGTGAGGGGAACTTCATTTCGTGGAGAGAGCATTTCTTTTAACTCCCCTAGAGAAATTTTCCACTCTTTGTCAGATCCTTTTGCACTTGCCATCATATGGTCAATTAATTGGTTGAACTGTTTCAGCTCACTTTGCGACATTTCGCTTAGCTTTGAGGCTGAGCCTTGCGAGAAAAACTGCTCTTTTACCTGCTGAATGATCTTCTCATCTGCACCGTTTTTTGAAAGAAAATGGATGAAATCCTGACCTTTATCTTGAATATCCTGCACAAGCTTTGCATCAAACTTGAGCGGCTGCTGGTTGATCAATTGATATAAGAAAAAGTGGACTTGTATGAGCTGTTCTCCGTGTGCAGCTACTGGTTTGTTATCTTGATCACCATATATGGATGATTCCATTTTTTGAAATAAAGCGTCTAATGACTGAAGATCAGATTGACCAAGCTTTTGACCTTGCAAAGCTTGTAGTGCTTGGAGTAGATCGCCATCAATGCCATCTTCAGGTGATTGCATCCATTTTTCAATGATTTGCATCGCATCATCAATTGAAAGAAGGGTTCCCGCTGGCTGTGAATCGACTTGGCTGCTTGGAGCACTTGCGCCCCCAAGCAACTGCTTAAACAACCCGCTTACTGATTTCACATCGCCTCCTTTAAGTCCGGAAAGGCTCTGAGAAGGTTGCTGTAATGCCCCTATATCCAGTAGTTTCACTTATTGTCCACCCCCATTTTCACTTTCTTCCTTTTTGGCTAGCTCCTTTGTAAACGTCGCTGCCTTCTGAGGTGTCAATTTCGCTAAAATTTCTGTCAGCTTATTTTTACTTAACTCTTCAAGAATCTTCAAAGCCTCTTTATCACTTAGTTCTGATAGAATCTTTGCAGATTTCCCTGCATCCATGCTTTCATAAATGCTGGCAATCTTCCCTTTTGGCTTTTGATTAGATGATGCCGTATCAGAGGTCGTGCTTGTTGAGTTATTATCTGATGAACTGTTGTTTGACGTTTCGTCTGTTGAGTTTTCAGATGTTTTTTCAAGTGATTTGATTTTCTGATTAAGTCTTTTAATCTCTTCATCACTTGTTTTTAAGTCTTTTTGTGCAATTTCGAGTTCATTCTTTTGCTCTTGAATGGTCTTCTTCAATGCTTTCAACTCTGCTTCACTCTGATCATTATTTGAAGATGACGATTTTGAGCTGTCATCTGAATCAACCAAGCTGTTAATGACTGGAATGTTTTGGAGCGGTTTCTTTAGATCAAAACCAGCAATATAAAGGATAGTGCCAGTCACAATAACGAGCACGATCAGTGGGATGATGACAATAAACAAGATCCATTGAAATTTACCGCTGCCTGATTCCTTCACTTTTTCCTTCTTAGGCATTCATCTCGACTCCTAGTGTCCTTGAAACATGAATTGGCTAATAGAGATATCATCCATTTCTTTCATTTCTTTTGCCTTATGTTCAAGGGAAAACTTTTCGAATTGCTTTTCTTTCATTATTTCAAACTTTTTAAACTCAATGTTTTTTTCCGTTAAATCTGATTGTTTTTCATTCATTTGATGACGTTTCATGATCACTAGTTGCTGATAATGATGAATCGTGTTATCTAAATTGGTCACAAATTGCTGATAGTGACGCATTTCTTGAACACTCATTCCGCTTCTCAGCTTTTCTTCTTTGCTTTTTTCCATAAGCTCCTTTTTACTCATATTTTCATAGAGTTTTTCAGCGACTTGTTCAAATGCCGAAACGGATTGTTGATACGCTGCGAGTGACTTGTCTTTTTCACTTTCTTTCAGTTCTAAGAGTTTTTGAAATTTAAATTGATATTTCACTGTTTTTGTCAACCCTCTCTATTCATCAAACTGAGCAACAAATTCACACTGTCTTCAAGAGATACGGCCTCTTCTACATCTTGCTTCAAAAAAGAAATCAGATGGGGATAAGCCTGCATGGCCTCATCAATATCCTTAGAGGAGCCTTTTTTGTATGCTCCAATGTTAATGAGGTCCTCAGCGTTTTGATAAGTGGATAAAAGCTGGCGGAACCGATTAGCTGCTTCCTTGTGATCATGACTTGCAATATTACTCATGACACGGCTGATGCTTTTCAGAATATTCACAGCAGGGAATTGGCCTTTGTTAGCTAAAGCCCGATCAAGCACAATATGACCATCTAGAATGCCCCTGACTGTATCTGCAATCGGTTCATTCATATCGTCGCCATCAACTAGTACCGTGTAAAAGGCTGTAATGGAACCAAGCTGATTCGTCCCAGTTCTTTCAAGCAATTTTGGCAGTATAGCGAACACTGAAGGTGTATAACCTTTTGTTGTAGGCGGCTCACCAGTTGCAAGTCCTATTTCCCTTTGTGCCATTGCTACCCTCGTGACAGAGTCCATCATAAACATGACATTTTTGCCTTTATCTCTGAAATACTCTGCAATTGCAGTCGCTGTAAAAGCGGCCTTCATTCTCGTCAGTGCGGGCTGATCAGAGGTTGCTACAACAACAATAGATCGCTTTAGACCTTCAGAACCCAAATCCTTTTCGATAAACTCACGAACCTCACGTCCACGCTCTCCTACAAGTGCGATGACATTTAAGTCAGCTTCTGTCTGCTTTGCAATCATACCCATTAATGTACTTTTCCCAACACCGCTTCCTGCAAAGATCCCAATTCTCTGTCCAGTGCCAACAGTTAAAAGGCTGTCGATCACTCTCACACCAACGCCCATTTTTTCTCTAATAGGCGGTCGGTCCATTGGATTCGGAGGAGATTGATCTGTTGAAACAGGTGCAAGCCCTTTTGGAAGCATACTGCCATCTAGCGGATGTCCGAATGCATCAATCACTTCACCAATTAACCCAGTGCCCACTTTTACCTTTAATGACTCACCTGTCGCTTCGACTAAACTTCCTGGTGAGATATTAGATGCTTCAACATAAGGCATGAGCAAAATGTTCTCATCCCTAAAACCGACGACTTCTGCTTTAATAGGATGATGTTGACTCCCTTTTTTATGGATGAGACAAACATCTCCAATCGAACTTTCTGGTCCCTTTGATTCGATCATTAGCCCAACAACTCGATTGACTTTACCAAACCGCTTGTAGGGATCGGCTGTTTCAATCGCTTCTTTTAATACATCCATGTTCATTTGTGGTCACCTGAATCAATGACTTCTAATAATTTTTCTTTCAACTGATTCATTTGTGTATCGACACTCGCTTCAACTTTTCCAAAGCTTGTTTCTACATAACAAGTTCCCTTTGGCGCTTTTTCATCCGTGTAAATGGCGAGGTGTGTATCCTTTTGAAGAATTCTGATCAATTCATCTTTATGATTCATAACATGTTCATAATTATCAGGGTCTACATAGATGGAAATGTCGTCATATTCTTTCACTTCTGACATTACCTGCTTCACGAGGGCAAAAAATTGATCTTTACTGTCCTCAGTTGCATACCAGACTCGTTTGGCGAGTTGGAAGGCGAGTTCAATAATTTTTTCAGCAGAGCTTTCAATTTTTGCTTCGTAATCTTGTTTAGCAAGTCTGACAATGTTATTTCCTTGATCAAGAATAGATTGATACTGCACTTTGGCATCTGCTTCTCCCTTTTGAAAGCCTTCTTGATAACCTGCTTGTTTTGCTTCTTCAACTAACTGTAATCTTTCAGCTTCAAAGTCGGCTCGACGCTGTTTGATTTCGACCATTGTCTGTTCTAATTTTCTGTTTGCTTCTTCTAAAATACGGCTCGCTTGATCTTCAGCATCATTTAGAGTCGGTTGCGTTTCGTTGACCGGATCTTTTCCGTGATGTCCTCGTTTAAACTCCACTTGCTGCAAAGGAATTGTTTGCCGGCCTTGCTCAGGAATAACAGATGTTTCATATTTGATAATCCTAGACAATGATATCGTCTCCTCCACCTCGAGCTATGACGATTTCTCCAGCTTCTTCAAGTCTTCTTACAATGCTGACAATACGTGTTTGTGCTTCCTCCACATCTCTAAGCCGAACAGGTCCCATAAACTCCATTTCTTCTTTGAACGTTTCGACCATTCGTTGAGACATATTGCTGAAGACAATTTCTTTGACTTCTTCACTTGCCACTTTGAGAGCAAGTAACAAGTCATCATTTTCAACATCTCTGATCACGCGCTGAATCGCTCTGCTATCAAGGGTGACAATGTCTTCAAAGACAAACATACGTTTCTTGATTTCATCAGCAAGTTCAGGATCTTGAATTTCAAGTGTATCTAAAATGGTTTTCTCTGTTGCACGATCTACACCATTTAACACCTCAACAACGGCTTCGACTCCACCTGTTTGCGTGTAGTCTTGCGTAAAAGTTGAAGAAAGTTTTTGTTCAAGGATACGTTCTACTTCATTGATGATCTCTGGAGACGTTCGATCCATTAAGGCAATTCTTCTCGCAACCTCTGTTTGTACTTCCTCATCTAATTCAGAAAGGATTTGCCCAGCCTGAACTGGATCTAAGTAAGAAAGAATGAGCGCAATGGTTTGTGGATGCTCCTGCTGTATAAAGTTTAAGATTTGCTCTGGGTCAGCCTTTCGTGCAAAATCAAATGGCTTTACTTGAAGAGAGGATGTCAATCGGTTTAAGATACTATCCGCTTTGTCCTCACCAAGCGCTTTTTCAAGTACTTGTCTTGCATACATAAGACCGCCTTGAGATATATAGTCCTGTGCGATGGCAATATTGTGAAATTCTTCGATGACCTCATCTTTTTTACCAGTATCTACACTTCGTATATTGGAAATTTCTAATGTTAACTTTTCTATTTCGTCTTCAGACAGATGTTTGTATACAGATGCTGACACGTCTAGCCCTAAGGAAATCATTAGGATTGCTGCTTTTTGTCTGCCTGTTAGTCGATTTGTATCTTTTCTCGACATGTGTATTCCTCCTAATCCTCGGACAGCCAGCTGCGTAGCAATTTAGCAAAGTCTTCTGGTTTTTCTTTTGCCATTTTTTCAAGCTGATGTTTTCTCACCATTTCTTCTGTTTCTGGTTCAGTATCGATATCAGGAACATGAATGGGTGTACGTTCATCAAGATCAAATTCGTCGTCTTCTTTTCTGCGTTTACGCACAAGAAGAATAATGAGAGCGATGATTGCAAGTAGTAGCACACCGCCTACAATATAAATCCAGATCGGAATATTGTTTGATGGGTTATCGCCTTCTGTTTGCTGTTTACCATCTAATTTTGATACGGATAAAACGATTTTGTTATCTAAATCATCTTGAGTGAGCGCTTGACCATTTGTGTATTCTTTGTCAATTGATGTACTAATGATCGTTGAAAGGATTTTTTTAATATCATCTTGTCTTTCAGATGTTAAAGAGTTGGCATCATTTGCTGTTGGCGGTTCAACCAATGCTTGAATGCCAATATCTCTTATTTTATAAGGACTTTCTTTAATATCTTTATGAATGCGATTTACTTCATAATTGATACGATTTTCGCTCTTTTCGTAATCTCCGCTTCCATTTGCTCCATCAGCACCTTGATAATTTGTGACATCATCATCGCCTGTTCCAGCTGTCCCTCCAGCTGCTGCCCCATTGCCTGAATATGTTTCAGCAATCTTTTCAGCACTGACAGCGATACCTTGCATGTTTTCTTTATCAACTGGTTCTACAAGGTCTTCTTTTCTTTTTTCTTCAGTAAAGTCAATGTCCGTTGTGACCGATACGGCTACTTTATCTTGACCCATCATTGTTCCTAGTAGTTGTTGAATTTTCCTTTGAAGATTTTTTTCAATCTCTTCTTTTTTCTGCTGCTGTGCATCCATTCCACTTGCATAGGAATCGGAACTGCTGTTTAAGTCGTAGTAGTTTGAATCTTGGTCCATAATGACAATGTTTTCTGTTTTTAAATTTGGCACACTTTTTGAAATAAGATGATAAAGGCCTTTTACTTGTTGCTGAGTAAGCGTGTAGCCAGGCTGAACTTGCAACACAATTGATGCTGATGCATTACTTTGCTCTTCTCCAACAAAAACGGAATCTTTTGGCAGGTTAATCATCACCTTTGAATCTTTAATCCCATCAATCGTGTTGATCAGATTGGTTAGTTCTGTTTGAGTCGCGTCTACTTTCAGAACATCAAATTCATTATCTGTTAAACCGAAGCCCGAATTGTTTGCAAAGAAGGAATAATCGATACTTCCTGTCTTAGGAAGCCCTTCTGCTGCAAGTGTCACTTTTAAAGAGTCTGCTTGCTTCTCTGGAACTAGAATTGTTGTTCCATTGTTTGCAAGTTCCGATTTCACGTTTTTGCCATCAAGCTCCTGTTTAATTTGCCCTGCTTCTTCAGCAGACAAATCTCTAAACAATGGAACCATTTTTTCAGAAGAAGCAAAGATGCTAACAACCGTAATAATGATTGCTAGGGCAGCAACGCCGCCAATCATGAGTATTTTTTGTAATTTTGATCGATTTCGCCAAAACTCAACTATTTTTGTTCTTAATTGCTTTAAAGTACGATTCATCTTAACCCCCGGTCATTCCATTCAGTCTTATTTTGTCCGCCAGCACCTCCTACATCTGCATTCTCATAATCTCTTGGTACGCTTCGACTGCTTTATTCCGAAACTCCGTCGCAGCTGTGAGTGTCACACTCGCTTTTTGTGCAGCAATCATGACTTCATCGAGATTAACGTCTTTCCCTTGTGCAAGTGCATTTGTATACTGATCTGATTTCAACTGTGATTGATTTAATGCCTCAATGGAATTCTTCAGCACATCAGAGAAGTTTGTTTGACTTTTAGGTGCGGTCGCCTGCAGGGGCGATGCATTTGTCAATTCACTTGCTTGCTGAGTGGTTTGAAGCTGGAAAGGAGATATTGCATTCACCAATTCTTTTCACCTTACTTTCCTATTTCTAAAGCTTTCATCAGCATGCTTTTATTCGCATTTAGTGCAGTCACGTTCGCTTCGTATGATCTTGAACTGCTGATGAGGTCAACCATTTCCTTTAATGGATCAACATTTGGTGTTTGAACATATCCATTTTCATTGGCGTCGGGATTTGTAGGATCATATTGAAGGTTGAATGGAGTTTCGTCTTCTGTAATTTTTGATACTTTGACGCCATTTCCTAATCTGCCGCTTGAATTCATACTTGAGTTCAAAATAGATGAAAATGATTCACCTGACGGCTGTAATGTGACAAGTTTGCGTCTATAAGGCTCCCACTTGCCATCAATCTGTTTAGCTCTTGTTGTATCCATGTTTGCAAGGTTGGAAGACACAACATCCATTCTGAGTCTCTGTGCTGTTAATGCTGAGGCCGAAGCGTTAACGCCTGAAAAAATCGACATCACTTACCTCCTGTCAAAACTGTTTTGAGAGAATTGAACTTCCCGCTCATTCTTTCAACCAAAGCATTATACTGAATTTGGTTTTTAGCGAGTTCACTCATCTCTTGATCAATATCGACATTATTTCCGTTTTCTTGATAAGAAGTACGATTACTTGAGACGACTGAATAATTAGACCCTGTTTCAGAAAAATCAATGTGCCCTTGGTATGTTTTATTGGCATTTAATTTAATTGATGCATCATTTAGCATATCATGAAACACGAGATTTTTTGACTTATAGTTCGGTGTGTCTATATTCGCGATATTGTTACTTATGACTTTTTGCTTAATATTTGCTCTACCTAAGGCACTCTCAAGGTTGCTTATCGTTCCAGAAAATATATCCAAAACCATATACCTCCAATCATATGTATTTCATTCCAATTATTCATGTCGAGATTTGTAAAAACCCTAACTTCATTGTAAGAAATAATAGGATTAAAGTCTATGATGTATCTGTAAAAAAAACTCGTAATATATATCTATTTTATGAATGGTAATAAAGACCTAGATTCAAAGCACTAATAATTGTAAAGGGTTTCTTGGAAAAAAACGTGTTATTTTTTTTGGTCAAATCCTCATTTTTCATACAAAAAACCCTTTTCAGCGTCTATTTCCGCTTGAAAAGGGTTTTTTATTAATGGGATTTTAAATTTTCAAGTTCAATTAAAAATTTGTTGTTTAACACTTTAATGTATGTTCCTTTCATACCGAGAGAACGAGATTCGATAACACCCGCACTTTCAAGTTTACGCAAAGCGTTTACGATCACTGAACGAGTAATGCCAACACGGTCAGCGATTTTACTTGCAACGAGCAGACCTTCATTTCCATCAAGTTCTTCAAAGATATGCTCGATCGCTTCAAGCTCACTATATGAAAGAGAACTAATCGCCATTTGTACTACAGCTTTACTTCTTGCTTCTTCTTCAATTTCTTCTGCTTTTTCACGGAGAATTTCCATCCCAACGACCGTTGCTCCGTATTCAGCAAGAATTAAATCATCATCTGTAAACCGATCTTGTAGGCGAGAGAGAATTAAAGTTCCTAAGCGATCTCCGCCCCCGATAATTGGCACTATGGTTGTCAAACCTGATTGGAATAAGTCACGGTTCTCAATTGGGAAAGCCGTATATTCACTGTTGATATCCAAATTAGAAGACGTTTCAGGAATATTAAATAGGCTTTTTGTGTATTCTTCTGGGAATTGACGGTCTTCAAGCATTTTTTTCATACGGGCATTTTCAATCTGTTGATTGATTGAATAACCGAGAAGTTTCCCTCTTCTGCTTAACACAAATATGTTTGAATCAATAACATCTCTAAGTGTTTCCGCCATCTCTTTGAAATTAACTGGTTTCCCCGCTGCAGCTTGCAGCATTGAGTTAATAATCCTTGTTTTTTGTAATAACGCCATCATACTGATCCTCCTAGATTACTTTTATTCATTTGTTAAAGTATAAATTGACTTAAGTCTTTGTTATTTGCAATCTTTCCTAGCTTCTCTTCTACATACTGAGGGGTAATGGTGACTGTTTCCATTGTAATATCAGGTGCCTCAAATGACAGCTCTTCAAGCAGCTTTTCAAGTATTGTATGAAGCCTTCTTGCACCAATGTTATCCGTCTCCTGATTGACGTGATAGGCCACTTCGGCAATCTTATGAATAGCATCGTCAGAAAATTCAAGAGATATACCTTCTGTTTCAAGTAAAGCTTTATATTGCTTTAATAACGCGTTATCTGGTTCCGTTAAGATTTTCACAAAATCTTCTATACTTAATTTATCTAATTCTACACGAATTGGAAAGCGTCCTTGCAGTTCTGGAATTAAATCTGACGGCTTCGCCATATGAAACGCACCTGCAGCTACAAACAAAACATGGTCCGTTTTCACAGCTCCATATTTCGTCATCACTGTCGAGCCTTCAACAATCGGTAAAATATCACGTTGAACCCCTTCACGAGAAACATCTGCGGATGATGCACCGCCGCTTTTGGCAATTTTATCGATTTCATCAATAAAGATAATGCCTTGCTGTTCTGCCTTTTGGACAGCTTCCTGACTGACTTCATCCATATCAATCAGCTTTGAAGCTTCCTCAGCAGTTAAAGCTTTTCTTGCTTCTCTCACTGTCAGCTTTCTGCGTTTTTTCTTTTTAGGCATAAGGTTGCTGAGAGCATCTTGCATATTCATGCCCATTTGCTCCATACCCGAGCCTTGTAGCATATCAAACATGGAAGGCTGCTGCTCTTCAACTTCGATTGTGACATAGTGATCTTCAAGCTCGCCCATTGCTAGCTGATGGGCAATACGTTTCCTTGAGGTTTCAAGTTCTACTTCTTCATTTGAGTCCTCTCGCTCACGGTCATCCGTATTAGAGCTGCCAAACAGCATTTCAAGAGGACTTTTCACAGATTGGCTTTTTTTCTTACTAGGCACTAATAAATGAACAATCCGCTTGTTTGCTTGTTTCTCTGCTTCTTCTTGTACATCGCTCATCTTCTCTTCTTTGACGAGTCTAATTGCTGTCTCAACTAAATCTCTCACCATTGATTCTACGTCACGGCCGACATAGCCAACTTCAGTAAACTTCGTCGCTTCCACTTTAATGAAAGGAGCACCAGAAAGACGTGCAATTCTCCGAGCGATCTCGGTTTTCCCTACACCTGTTGGTCCAATCATTAAGATGTTTTTCGGAACAACTTCATCCTTTAGCTCATCATGTAAAAGACTTCTTCTGTAACGGTTTCTTAAAGCCACCGCCACTGCTTTTTTCGCATCAAGCTGACCAATGATGTATTGATCAAGCTTTTCAACTATCTCTCTTGGGGTGAACGGCTTTTTCTCCATACGTCTCATGTCCTTTCTATTCAAGCTCTTCTAAAGTGATTTGATCGTTCGTGTAGACACAGATTTCTCCTGCCGTTTCAAGAGCAGCTTTCGCAATATCACGGGCTGAGAGGTGATCACCTGCATGTTTTTTAAGTGCTCTCCCAGCGCTAAGTGCATAATTGCCGCCTGAACCGATCGCTAAAATGCCATCATCTGGCTCAATGACTTCTCCAGTACCTGATACGAGTAGGATACTTTCTTTGTTCATCACAATCAGCATGGCTTCAAGCTGTCTAAGCATCTTGTCGCTTCTCCATTCTTTTGCCAGTTCGACAGCCGCTCGTTTTAAATTACCACCATATTCTTCAAGCTTCGTTTCAAACTTTTCAAAGAGTGTAAAAGCATCTGCCACTGATCCTGCAAACCCTGCCAGCACCTTACCTCCGAAAAGACGACGTACTTTTTTTGCTGTATGTTTCATTACGACAGCCTGACCGAACGTGACTTGACCGTCGCCAGCCATTGCACTTTTCCCTTTATGCTGAACGGCAAAGATGGTTGTTGCATGAAATGATGACATCAAAAAACCTCCTTTTATGATCGTTTAAAGGCCCTAGGGTGATGAGACATGTACGTCTTTCTTAAAGAATCCTTTGATACATGCGTGTACACCTGTGTTGATGATAAATTTGAATGACCGAGAAGTTCTTGCACACTTCTCAAGTCCGCCCCTTCGTTCAACAGGTGTGTGGCAAAGGTGTGCCTTAACATGTGCGGATGGATATGTAATGTGCTTGACGCCTTCTTCATTAATTCAGTCAGGATGTATCGAACACCTCTATCTGTGAGAGGTGCTCCGCGCTGATTCAAAAACACTTGTGCCTCAGCACGGTCTTTCCGCTTAGCTAAAAGTTTCTTCCGTCCATCCTCTAAATAAGTAATGAGCGCTTCATGTGCATATGACCCGAAAGGAACATATCGCTGCTTGCTGCCTTTCCCATGAACAAGCACTGTATCCATCGTTAAATCAAGATCAGATTCTTTTAATGAACATAACTCACTGACCCTCATACCAGTTGCATAAAGAAGTTCTAAAATGGCCTGATTTCTTTGCCCAAGTGGTGTACTTAGATCAGAAATCGCAAAAAGTTCTTTTAGTTCCTCTTCATACAAAAATGAAGGAATTCGCTTATCCTGTTTTGGTAAGCTAACGAGTAAAAAAGGATTTTCTTTCACAAGCTGTTCTCTTACTAAAAATTTATAAAAGCTGCGAAGTGCAGAGACTTTCTTACTAATCGTTCTTCTTGTAAGGCCTTTTTCATAAGCTTCTGTTAAATAAATTCTCGTATCTTGATAGGATACCTCTTCAAAAGCGTTTATTCCTTGAATGTTCATAAATCTGACAAACTCTTCAATGGCTTCTGTATATCCTGAGATCGTCAAAGCTGAATAGTTTTTTTCAATTTGCAAATATTCAATGAATAAGTGGACAAGACGCTGTTTATTCGTCATTTTTACACCTCTTTAAGGCTTTTAAATGGTATCACATAACCTGCTTTTCGTGCAATGTTTTACTACAGAGATTTCGAAATAGTTTGAATAGTTTCGATTGCGCGCTTAGCGTACTCTGCATACCGCTCTTGTTTGTTTTTGATTCTCACGCCAAGATCTTTTAGCAAGCCAAAGTTTGCATTCATCGGCTGGAAGCTTTTCTTGTTTGTTGATGTGATGTAATGCGCCATGCTGCCAATGACTGTTTCCTCAGGAAGTGTGATAAGTTCTTCTCCTTTGATTAAACGAGCTGCATTAATACCAGCAACTAATCCTGATGCAGCAGACTCTACATACCCTTCAACGCCTGTCATTTGTCCTGCGAAAAATAGGTCATCTCTGTTTCTGAACTGATAAGTTGGTTTTAAAAGGCTTGGCGAGTTAATAAATGTATTACGGTGCATCACACCATAACGAACGATTTCTGCTTGTTCAAGACCAGGAATCAAACGGAACACTTCTTTTTGATCGCCCCACTTGAGATGTGTTTGAAAGCCGACGATGTTATATAAAGTACCTGCTGCATCATCCTGCCTTAATTGAACAACAGCGTAAGGTCTTTTTCCTGTTTTAGGATCTTCAAGTCCTACTGGCTTCATCGGGCCAAACAGCATCGTTTTCTTTCCTCTTTTCGCCATAACTTCAATTGGCATGCAGCCTTCAAAGAAGATTTCCTTTTCAAACTCTTTTAAAGGCACCGTTTCTGCAGAAATTAACGCTTCATAGAAACGATTGAATTCCTCTTCGGTCATTGGACAGTTTAAATAAGCTGCTTCTCCTTTGTCATAGCGTGACTTTAAATACACTTTGTCCATGTCAATGCTATCTTTCTCCAAGATTGGCGCCGCTGCATCGTAGAAATATAGATACTCTTCACCTGTTAGCAATTTTAATTCTTTTGAGAGTGCTTCAGATGTAAGTGGTCCTGTTGCGATAATCGTTGGACCTTCTGGAATGCTCTGCACTTCTTCTTGAAAAACAGTGACATTTGGGTGATTCTTGACACGATCTGTGACGTTTGCTGCGAATTCATGACGATCTACTGCAAGTGCACCACCAGCAGGTACAGAACTTTCATCCGCTGCTGCAATGATGGCAGAATCTAGATAACGCATTTCTTCCTTTAAAACACCAACTGCATTTGTTAAAGCGTTGGCGCGAAGTGAATTACTGCATACAAGCTCAGCAAATTTATCCGTGTGGTGAGCAGGAGTTTGTTTCACAGGTCTCATTTCATAAAGATGGACTTTGATGCCACGTTTGGCCATTTGCCATGCTGCTTCACTTCCTGCTAAACCTGCTCCGATCACATTTACAAATTGACTCATTGTACAACTCTCCTATTTCGTCAGTTCTATTTGATGACATAAAAAAGCAGGTGAACAAGGCTGCTCACCGCTATTTTTGTTGTTCCTCTTTATAGTCACAATTGACACATTGAACTTGAACGCCTTTTTTCAGTTTTTTCTCTACAAGCATATTTTCGCATTTTGGACACTTTCTTTCAATTGGTTTGTCCCAAGAGACGAATTCACACTCTGGGAAACGATCACAGCCAAAGAAAATACGTCGTTTCTTTGATTTTCTTTCAACAATGTTTCCTTCGTGGCATGTTGGGCATTTGACGCCGATATCTTTTACAATTGGTTTTGTGTTTCGGCAGTCAGGGAAATTAGAGCATGCCATAAACTTACCGTATCTGCCCATTTTGTACACCATCGGATGTCCGCACTCTTCACAATTAACCCCTGCGTATTCAGGTTCTATTTCAACCTCTTGCATTTCTGCTTCTGCTTTTTCTACCCGTTTTGCAAAGTCCTGATAGAAGCTGTCGATAATACGAACCCATTCAATCGTTCCTTCTTCAACGCTATCGAGTTCTTTTTCCATTTTAGCAGTAAATTCGACATTAATAATTTCTGGGAAGAATTCCATGATTAAGCTGAGCACAATTTCTCCAAGCTCTGTTGGAATAAATCGTTTGTTATCAAGTGCCACATAGCCACGTTTTTGAATTGTATCTAAAGTTGGTGCGTAAGTAGACGGTCGACCAATGCCAAGCTCTTCAAGCGTTTTAACAAGTCTTGCCTCAGTGTAGCGCGGAGGCGGCTGTGTGAAGTGTTGTTCTGGTTCGATATCTTTTGAAAGAACCGTATCACCCTCTTTGAGATCAGGAAGCATTTTGTCCTTTTCTTCAAGCTGATCGTCCTTGCTTTCAACATATACCTTCATGAACCCAGGAAACTTCACCTTACTGCCATTTGCACGGAAAATAAGACCATTATTTTCAAGATCAACACTCATTGTATCAAGAACAGCTGGCGCCATTTGACTTGCTACAAATCGTTCCCAAATTAGTTTGTAAAGACGAAGCTGATCTCTACTCAGCACATGTTTTAAATCTGCTGGCTTTCTTAATGTAGAGGTCGGGCGTATTGCTTCATGTGCATCTTGTGCATTTTCGTTCTTTTTTACGGAACGCTTTGCTGTATTTAAGAAATTCTTTCCGTAAGTTTGATCAATGAACGCTGATACTTCTTCCATTGCAGTATTTGAAATACGCGTTGAGTCTGTTCTCATATATGTAATGAGCCCTACTGTACCTTCTTTGCCAAGATCAATTCCTTCATATAATTGCTGAGCAATCATCATGGTTTTTTTCGCACGGAAGTTTAATTTTCTTGCTGCCTCTTGCTGTAGTGTTGACGTAGTGAATGGCAAAGCTGGATTGCGTTTTCGTTCTTTTTTCGTCACTTTTTCTACAGAAAATTGTTTTCCTTTTAATTTTGAAAGGATTTCTTTTACATCTTCTTTTGTTTTCAGTGGGTGTTTTTTGCCATTTATCCCAAAGAAACTTGCTTCGAAGGTTTCTTTCCCTTTTAGGAACGTACCATCAATGGTCCAGTATTCCTCTGGTTTGAATTCATTAATTTCATTTTCGCGATCAATGATGAGACGGAGTGCAACAGATTGAACACGTCCAGCACTTAAACCTTTTTTTACTTTTTTCCACAAAATCGGACTGATTTTATAGCCAACGAGACGATCTAAAATTCGTCTTGCTTGCTGTGCATCAACTAAGTCCATATTGATCATACGCGGATGCTTAAAAGAGTCTTTAATCGCATCTTTTGTAATCTCGTTAAAGACAACGCGACAATCTGAAGAGAGGTCAAGGTCAAGGCTGTGTGCTAAATGCCATGCAATTGCTTCCCCCTCTCTATCGGGGTCAGCTGCGAGATAGACTTTTTTCGCCTTTTTCGCTGCTGTTTTCAATTCCTTTAAAACTGGACCTTTTCCGCGAATCGTAATATATCTCGGTTCAAAGTTGTGCTCAGTGTCTACACCAAGCTGACTCTTAGGTAAATCCCTTACATGCCCCATTGAAGCCTTTACTTTATATTTTTTTCCTAAATAACGTTCAATCGTTTTCGCCTTTGCTGGCGACTCAACGATGACTAAATAATCAGCCATACTCAAAATCCCCCTTAAGAGGTGTTCTCTCTTTATACATTACACATTTCATATTTATGTTAATTGCACCAATCAAACAGGCAATCGTAAAAATTCTTTATGATGAACATTATTATAAACACGAAAAACAAAGTGTAAACTTAAATCCTCACTATTATTAAATATTCCTATGTCTTTTGTCAAACGATATTTTTATAAGGGTTCAGTATATTGAACGCCGTTAAAGGAGAATTCCTCTAAAATATCCTTTGTCGAATGAACGAGCTTTGCCCCTTGTTGAATGAGTCTTGCAGGACCAGAGGAGTTAGGGTCAAAGATAGAACCGGCAACAGCAAATACTTCTTTTCCTTGCTCTAGTGCTTGATAAGCTGTAATCAAAGAACCGCTCTTTTCTTTACATTGGATGACAATCGTCCCTTTCGTCAGTGCACTAATCAAACGGTTTCTCATCGGAAAGTGCCACTTCTCTGGTTTAATATATGGCGGATGCTCTGACAAAAGCAAATGATGTTCTCCCATGTAGTGAGCCATTTTCACATGTTCCTTTGGATACAAATGCTGAAAACCGCCAGCCACTACACCAATAGTTTTCCCTTGTTGCCCAATGCACTCCTTGTGGGCGAGTCCATCAATTCCTTTTGCTAAACCACTGACAATCATCCAATCTTCCTTGACGAGTTCACCAACAAATTTCTTCACACATTCTTTTCCATAAGATGATGGCAAACGTGTGCCCACTACACCTAAACTTTTTTCTTCATTTAAATAAGATACGTTTCCTTTTAGGAATAACACAGGGGGAGGATCATAAATGTTTTTTAAAGTGTCAGGATATAATGATGATGTGATGGGAATCATGTGAATGTTTTGCTTTAAATAGGCTTGAACGATGCGTTGAAAAATGGGGAATTCGTTTTCTTCGGCTTGTTTTAAGCGAGTGAAATCGATTGTTTGTAATGATCGATCCTGCATGAAATGATGCTTTTCTTCATTTATATATAACTCAGGATCGACTTTCCACCATTTTGTTAACAAAGAGGGTGAGATGAGGCCTTTTAAGCGGTGAAAAATCATTCTTTCGGACACATTGTACATACCATTCCTCCAATATAAGATAGATAGAAAGAAGAAGACTTGTCAAAGAACAAGTCTTCTTGTGTTATTAATGCGTTTTACAAGCTTCGAAGAGATTCTTCTCTTTTAACACTTTAATTAGTGTTTCTCCCATGACAGATGGTGTCTCTGCCACTTCAATTCCACATGCACGCATTGTTTTTATTTTTTCTTCAGCTGTTCCTTTACCGCCAGAAATAATCGCACCAGCATGGCCCATACGTTTTCCTGGAGGAGCGGTTTTCCCACCAATAAAGCCGACAACTGGTTTTGTCATATTTGCTTTTACCCATTCCGCTGCTTCTTCTTCAGCTGTACCGCCGATCTCACCGATCATAATGACAGCATGCGTTTCAGGGTCTTCATTGAATGCTTTTAATACATCAATAAAGTTTGTCCCGTTTACTGGGTCACCACCGATACCTACAGCTGTAGATTGTCCAACACCAGCCTCTGAAAGCTGATGAACCGCTTCATATGTAAGCGTTCCAGAACGAGAAACAACACCAACATGACCTTTTTTATGAATGTAGCCAGGCATAATCCCAATTTTACATTCTTCAGGTGTAATCACACCAGGACAGTTCGGTCCAACAAGCCTTGTTTTCTTCCCTTCCATATACCGTTTCACTTTGACCATATCAAGAACCGGAATATGCTCAGTAATACAAATAACAAGCTCAATTTCAGCATCGACTGCTTCTAAAATGGCATCTGCTGCAAATGGTGCAGGTACATAGATCACAGAAGCGTTTGCTCCAGTTGTCTGTACGGCCTCAGATACAGTATTAAATACAGGAACTCCTTCTACTTCAGTTCCACCTTTTCCAGGCGTTACACCACCAACAATATTAGTTCCGTAATCAATCATTTGTTTTGTATGGAACAATGCGGTTGAACCGGTAATCCCCTGAACAATTACTCTCGTATTTTTATTAATAAATACACTCATTTAGGTTTCCTGCCTTTCTGCTCTACTTCACTAAAGATACAATCTTTTCTGCCCCGTCAGCCATAGACTCAGCAGAAGTGATATTTAAGCCTGAATCACGAAGGATTTTTTTCCCTAATTCAACGTTTGTTCCTTCAAGACGTACAACGAGTGGTAAAGTTAAACCGACTTGCTTGGTCGCTTCAACTACACCTTCTGCAATGACATCACATTTCATGATACCACCAAAAATGTTAACGAAAATCCCTTTGACATTTTGATCAGATAAGATGATTTTAAATGCTTCTGTTACTTTTTCAGCTGTTGCACCGCCGCCAACGTCTAGGAAGTTTGCAGGGTCACCGCCATAATGCTTGATGATATCCATCGTAGACATCGCAAGACCTGCTCCATTGACCATACAGCCAATATTGCCGTCTAGTGAAATGTAGCTTAGATCATATTTAGATGCTTCAATCTCTTTTGGATCCTCTTCATCAAGGTCACGGTATTCTAATATATCTTTTTGTCTATATAGGGCGTTGCTATCAAAGTTTAATTTTGCGTCAAGCGCCATGACTTTTCCATCACCTGTTACAACAAGTGGATTAATTTCGGCAATGGAGCAATCTTTTTCGACAAAAGCTTTGTAAAGGCTTGTCATAAACTTAACAGCTTGGCCAACAAGTTTTGTTGGAATATTAATTTTAAATGCAACTTCTCTCGCTTGATAAGCTTGAAGACCAATCGCTGGATCAATGACCACTTTTACGATTTTTTCGGGTGTTTGTTCTGCTACTTCTTCAATTTCAGTACCGCCTTCTTCTGAAGCCATCAATACGATTCTTGATGTCGCTCTGTCCAAAACGAGTCCAACATAGTACTCTTTTTGAATATCGCAGCCCTCTTCAATAAGTAAGCGTTTTATTTCCCGTCCTTCTGGTCCAGTTTGATGAGTGACAAGTGTCTTACCGAGCAATTCCTCTGCAAACCCTTTCACTTCATCTTTTGTTTTTGCAATTTTTACCCCACCTGCTTTACCACGGCCGCCTGCATGAATCTGTGCTTTTACAACATATACAGAGCTCCCTAGCTCTTCTGATGCTTTCACGGCTTCATCAGGTGTAAATGCTACTTTACCATTTGGAACTGAAACCCCATATTTTCTTAGGATTTCTTTTCCTTGGTACTCATGGATATTCATTTCCCATCCTCCCAACATATGTAGAAACAAGAATTATAAAATAGACTGCGCTTTCATTTTAAAGAATAAAAAAGAGAATGTCTAGGGTTCTATGTAAAATCGTAAAATCCTTCTAAACATTCAAACTTTTATTTTATTAAAAATATAAATTTTTCAACCAAATCACTTTTTTTACCTTATTTTTTCATTTTTTGATCCAATCGATAGATAAACGAAAAAATTTCTGCTACAGTATCGTATAATGCTTCTGGTATTTCCTCATCAAGCGTTAAATGGCGCATGAGTTCAACTAAATTAGGGTCTTCTTGGATGGGAACCCCTGACTTTTTAGCTTCTTCAATAATATGCTCTGCCACATAGCCGCTTCCTGTTGCGATGACTTTTGGCGCCTTTTGTTTTTCCTCATCGTAATGTAAAGCGACCGCTCTTCTAAGCGGTTTGGAGTCCTTCATACTCGTAAGTCCAGCCCTTTCTCGCTGATTTTATGAAAGTGTTCATCTAGAAAGTGAGACGGATCTACTTGCTCTTGTCTCTTTTTCGCTGTAATACCAGTTAAACTGAAGCCTAGGGCATTTAAATTCTCTCGAACAGTTGGAATCATTGGATTAATTGTACCTTGAAGTTCATGGTTGGTCTCTACTGTAATGGCCATCACCTTTTGCTGAATTGTACAGTCTATTAACGTTTCTTCAAGATTCTCCATATGTAAGTAAAACATTAAGCGACACTGAGACATATCAATTGAACCGTCTTTTTTCTTATGACCTTTTAGAATAAAGGTCAAATCTTGGACACTATGCTTTGAGAAAAGAGGATAGGAGACAATCATTTGACTGATCGTCTGGCTCTCCTGTTGTACAAACAACTGCCCATTTAATCTATGAAACAATTGATCCACTTCTCTTTTTACTGGTTCCGGTAGATCCGCCTGTCTGACCTCATTCAAGACTAGCTTTAATTGTTGAAGCTCCTGACTTTTAATATCTTGGCTTCCTTTTTCAAGTCGTTTTAGCATCCCTATTTCATCTCGCACACCCATGGCTTTTTTCATTGTCATGAGTAAATCGAGCACATCCGCTTTATTACTTAATGCCGGTTCAGCCTGTTGAATGATTTTAGCCAATGCCTTTGCCTCTGTTTTTGTCAGAAACGGGAATTCTTCTTGAATTAATGATGCTTTAGATTCAGCCTGATTTGCTGTCTGCTTTAGTCCTTGAAGTAATGTTATTAATGGTTTCATTTCTGATCCTTGATTTCCTTCAGTGGTTTGTTGCATGATGCTTGTGAGTATTTGCTCTATTTTATGCACAGGGATCGGAAGCTGTCTTTGTCCTAATGGTTGCTGCTGTGTGCTTGACTGATTGAGGTGTTCTGTCTGTCGCCCTTGTTGAGCGAATGATGCTGGGCTATTTTCTTCTTGCTGAGAAAGATTGAGACGAGCTGGCTCCTGCTTCATTGCACCGTCTTTAACGGCTAGAAGCACTGATAAGAGCTTTTCGGCATGGACGGTGGTCTCTGCATCTATGACTGAACGAACGGCTTGTATAAGGGCTTGTGTTGCGCCTGAGTGCTTTGGTAGCTGCAATAGTCGATCAAGCAGCGCAGTCATATCTTGATGAAGGGTAGTAGATGATTTCACCGCTAATATAGACTGAAGCACACCTTGCTGTATCGGTAAATCTTTTTTTAAAGCGAAGAGGAGTGCCTGTAACCCTTTTTTGACATCAGCTCCTTGAAACTGTTCTATCCATTTCACTGCAGTCTTTAATTCTGTTTCGTTTATGACTGATTTCTCTTTTAAAAAGGCTGTAGCTGTTAACATGCTTTCAAGCCCATTTTTAAGCGATAATCCTTCTAATAGTTTTGTGGCTGCATCTTTTAGCGTCTTAGGGTCTTGATCAAACTGTTGAACTGGTCTTAGCTTGTTGAGACCTTCGCTCACTTGTTCAAATTGGAACCAATAGAACGCATCTGCCTTTAGCTGTGCTGCAAGCTGTGCTTTTATTTTAGTAGAGCCTATTTGAACAAGTGCTGTATCATCTCCAAGCATTTTCAATACTTTTCCGAGGATCAGCCGGTGAACATTTTCCTTTCCTTCTGTGATGAAAGGAACAGTTTCTGCCGTATTTAACCGGCTATTTAGTGCTGTATGTATGTCTTCGAGTCTTGTCAATGCAGGCAGCCTCCTTGTGTCAAAATTTATGAAATAACAGCTCGAACTGGTGCAAATGATACTCTATGAATGGGTGTAGCGCCATATTTTTGAATGGCAGCCATGTGCTCTTTTGTCCCGTACCCTTTATGTTTCTCAAATTGATACTCAGGGTACCTACGTCCGTATTCTTCCATCATCTGATCCCTAGTGACCTTTGCAATACATGCACCAGCAGCAATGGATGCACTTTTTGCATCCCCTTTTATCATATTTTCTTGCCTAATATTTAGTGGCAGCGTCATCGCATCAATGAGAAGATAGTCAGGTGTATGTGTTAACTGTTGCACGGCTCTCACCATTGCTAGTCTTGATGCCTCGTAAATATTTATTTTATCTATAGTATTCGCATCAACAATGCCGATTCCAATATCAAGCGCTTCATCTTGAATCATGTCGTAATAGGTCAATCTTTTTTTCTCAGATAATTGCTTTGAATCGTTTAAACCAAGAAGAACAGCATCTTCTTTTAATATCACGGCAGCTGCCACAACTGGTCCGGCCAGAGGCCCTCTTCCTGCTTCATCTATGCCAGCGATACATGTAAACCCTTGTGCTTTTGCTTGGTTTTCGTATTTTAGCATGTTATTCCATGCTGCTTGTAGTTCTTGTTTCTTTATTTTCTCTTTGTGCCATTTTGCCATGAGCTGCTGGACACTTTTTCTTGTATCATCTTTGACAAGTTCACGGATGTACGCCTCATCTTGCGTGTGCTCTTCTATGAGTGCTTTTATTTGCTTTACAGTATACATGAGCTTTATCCGTCCTCCTTCTTTATATCGGCAGTTTTTCATAAAAAATAAAGACCCGCATAAGCTGCGTGTCTTTTAGCTTTCAGGCTTCTCAAAGGTGAGGGGACCAAATTTTTCAGTTCGAATATCACGAATGATGATTTCGGTGGTTTTATCGTAATTAATAAGCCCTCCACTCATCAGACAGCCGCGCTTTCTTCCGATTGCATCAAACAGCTCAACGATATCCTCAGGTATGTCTGTGAGCTCATAACGTTTCTTTAACCGCTCTGGATAATGTTCTTCTAAAAAACGCAGTGCATACACAGCGACATCCTGCAAATTAATAATCGAATCTTTTATTGCACCAGTAACAGCAAGTCTGAGCCCTACTTGGTCATCTTCAAATTTCGGCCATAATATGCCAGGTGTATCGAGCAGTTCAAGTTCTTTTCCCACTTTCACCCACTGCTGTGATGTGGTAATACCAGGTCGATCTCCTGTTTTGGCAATGTTTTTCTTTGCTAAACGATTAATCAATGTCGACTTCCCAACATTAGGGATCCCAATAATAAGAGCTCGGATAGCACGTGGTTTGACACCTTTTGCTTTCATACGGTCGAATTTTTCTTTTAAAATGTCTTTCGAGGTCGTTATAATCTGGTTTAAGCCTTGTCCATCAACAGAGTTAATTGCAAGTGCACGTACGCCCTGACGCTCAAAATGTGCCTGCCACTGCTTTGTCATACGAGGATCTGCTTTATCTGCTTTATTTAAAAGCACAATTTTAGGTTTGTTTTGCAGGATTTCTTCGATCATTGGGTTTCTTGAGGACATTGGGATTCTTGCATCCGTTAATTCAAATACGATATCGATGAGCTTTAATTTTTCTGTGACTTCACGTCTTGCTTTTGCCATATGGCCGGGAAACCATTGAATCGTCATATGTGCACCTTCTTTCATCTTTCCGTTGTCTATATCCATTGTACAAAAAAAGAGCCTGTTACAGGTAACAAGCTCTTTCCTTTGATATCATTATCGTCTGATTTCTTTGATACGAGCCGCTTTACCGCGAAGTTCACGTAGGTAGTAAAGTTTCGCACGACGTACCTTACCGTGACGTACAACTTCGATCTTAGCGATTTTTGGTGTGTGTACAGGGAATGTACGCTCAACGCCTACACCGTAAGAAATCTTACGAACTGTGAAAGTTTCGCTGATTCCACCACCACGACGCTTAATTACAACACCTTCAAAGATCTGGATACGCTCACGAGTACCCTCAACAACTTTAACGTGTACACGTAAAGTGTCACCAGGACGGAACGCAGGAAGATCAGTGCGTAATTGTTCTTTTGTGATTTCTTCAATCAATTGTTGCATCGTTTTCAACTCCTTCCAACAGATGCTCATGTCCTTTTTCTTCATTGCAGCGGAACATCGTTTTCAAACTTAAAACGGCAAGCCGTCCAAGTCACAAGTAGTATCATACCACACCTCTATGTAGTGTGCAATACAATCTAGTCATTATGAAGCTGCCAAAGCCATCTTTTTTCTTCATCCGTTAATGTTTTGCATGATTCTATCAAATCCGGCCTTCTTGTATACGTTCGCTTCAAAGATTCTTTACGACGCCACTCTTCTATTTTGGCATGATTTCCAGAGAGAAGCACATCTGGTACTTTCAGTCCTTTATAGTCAGCCGGTCTTGTATAGTGAGGGTGTTCAAGGAGACCTGTACTAAATGAATCTTCGATATGAGACGCTTCTTTTCCAAGCACATGAGGCAAAAGCCTGACCACACTGTCTGCAATCATCATCGCCGGCAGCTCTCCGCCTGTGAGGACAAAATCCCCAATCGAGATTTCATCTGTGACAAGATGCTCCCTAATGCGCTCATCGTAGCCTTCATAGTGACCGCAAATCAACATAAGATGCTCTTCTTTTGCAAGCTCTTCAGCCTTCTTTTGTGTGTACCTTTCACCTTGAGGACATACAAGAATGATTCGGGGCTTCTTGCTTGCTTTCTTCGTTAAATCTTCTACCGCATCAAATACGGGCTGTGCTTTCAGTACCATCCCCGCACCGCCACCATAAGGATAGTCATCCACCGTTTTATGCTTATGGTCTGAATAGTCCCTAAAATTGACTACATTAAATACAACAGCTTCTTTCTCCTGTGCTTTTTTTAATATGGATGAGTGAAGGACGCCTTCAAACATTTCAGGAAAAAGGGTTAAAAAGTCGATTTTCATTCGTCAATGAGTCCTTCCATCATTTCAATGTGTATGGTTTTGGATGGAATATCAATTGTTTTGACAACAGATGGAATATAAGGAATGAGAGCATCTTTTTTGCCCTTTCTTTCTACAACCCAAACATCATTTGCGCCCGGTGTTAAAATTTCTTTAATTCGTCCGATGAGTTCCTTATGTTCATCGTATACATCACATCCAATGATTTCGTGAAAATAAAATTCCCCTTCATCTAATGGGCTAAGATGATCTTTATCTACTTTTATGATGGCTTCTTTCAATTGCTCTGCTTCATTTAATGAACCAACTTCTTCAAACGTGAGCAAATCAAACTGCTTATGCTGTCTATGTGATGCTACAGTGACTTTTAAAGGCTCATCTTGCCCCTGTTTAAAAATATATAAGACGCTTCCTGTTTTGTAGCGTTCTTCTGGAAAATCTGTCTTTGACACGACGCGCACTTCACCACGCACTCCGTGTGTGTTGACGATCTTTCCAACATTCAACCAATTAAGCTCCATGTTACCTATCACCCCTGACGTATTTCAACAATGATGCCGTCTTTGACGACGATGACATTATCTTGCATTTTGTCATCCCATCTATCACCTATTTTCACTTCAACCAGTGCATCTACTTCTGTTTCTTTCATTTCACTTCCAAGCGGCAAGATATGAAGTTGCTCCATTTGAAAGTCGATTTGCCTGATCTTCTCTTGTCGTTTATCAATGGCTTTTTGAAATTGAGGAATCGCCTCTTGTTGATGCGGTTCTTTTTCATGCTTCTTTAGTTGAAAATATAGTTGATTGCATTCACGTTCTAGTCTTTCTTTTTTTTCCAAAAAAGTCGTTAACAGTTTGTCCTTGGTGCTTTCAGTTAATACTTGCATGACGGTGACATGTTGAATGATCTGCATCTTCCTTTTTGTCCCCCTATCCGAAGGCATTTGTCCTCTACAGTATAACGAAAAATAGATTTAAACGTGTAAAAAAAGGGGGAGGTGCTATGCCCTCTCCCTTTTTAGTCAGCAATCTCAAGTTGAACTTTCTTAGAAGATTCTGCACCTGCTGCAAAAATGACTGTTCGTATCGCTTTTGCTGTACGTCCCTGCTTTCCGATCACTTTTCCGGTATCTTTAGCATTGACAGACAATGTGTAAATCACCTGCTCATCTTTTTTTAAGGAAGATACGTGAATATCTTCAGGGTAATCAACAAGTGGCTCGACGATGGACACAATCAATTCTTCCAAGGACAGCTCTTTCATTATTTGCTGTTTTTCGCATGATGGAATTTTTCAAGAATTCCTTGGCTTGAGAAAAGGTTACGAACTGTATCAGACGGTTTCGCACCATTTTGAAGCCATTTCAGTGCTAATTCTTCGTTGATTTTCACCTCAGCTGGTGATACCACTGGGTTGTAAGTTCCAACTGTTTCGATGAAACGACCGTCACGTGGTGAACGAGAATCTGCTACAACAATACGATAGAAAGGAGATTTTTTTGCTCCCATACGTTTTAAACGAATTTTTACTGCCATTTTACTAGCACCTCCGAAAATATTTCAACAAGATAGTATATTAACAATGATAAAAGTGTTTGTAAAGTGTTTTTTCTTAACAAGGTTTTATCATGTATAACCAATTACATAAATGGTAATTTAAAGCCCTTTTTCTTCCCTTTGCTCATATTGGTCATTTGCTTCATCATCTTTTTCATTTCATCAAATTGCTTTAAAAGGCGATTGACTTCCTGTACAGATGTTCCGCTTCCTTTGGCAATCCTTTTTCTTCGGCTTGCATTAATGACCTCTGGCTGCTCTTTTTCCTCGGTCGTCATTGATTGAATGATCGCTTCGATGTGATTGAGCTGTTTTTCGTCCACTTGGACGTTTTTGAGCCCTTTCATTTTACCGGCTCCCGGCATCATTTGAATCAATTCATCAAGTGGACCCATATTGCGAACTTGACCAAGCTGCTCGAGGAAATCATCAAGCGTGAAGCTCATTGTTCGCATTTTTTGTTCAAGTTCTTTTGCCTTATTTTGGTCAACGTTCGCCTGTGCTTTCTCAATAAGTGTCAGCACATCTCCCATACCAAGAATTCTTGACGCCATACGCTCAGGATGGAATGGCTCAAGGGCATCAAGTTTTTCCCCTAGTCCAGCAAATTTAATCGGTGTATTTGTGACAGCTCGAATAGAAAGTGCCGCCCCACCTCGTGTATCGCCGTCTAGTTTCGTCAGAATGACACCTGTCAAACCAAGCTGTTCGTTAAAGCTTTTCGCTACATTGACAGCATCTTGACCTGTCATTGAGTCGACAACAAGGAAGATTTCTTCTGGATTCGCCACTTCTTTTACTTTCTGAAGCTCATCCATCAATTCATGATCAATATGAAGACGTCCCGCTGTGTCTAAAATGACATAATCGTAATGTTCTTCTTTGGCTTTTTCAATGGCCTGTTTGGCAATTTCAACTGGGCTTACTTGATCACCAAGTGAAAACACTGGCATATCAAGCTGTTTCCCAAGAGTTTGAAGCTGCTGAATGGCAGCTGGTCTGTAAATATCCGCAGCAACCATCATCGGCTGGCGATTATGTTTTTTGCGAAGTAAATTGGCAAGCTTACCAGTTGTTGTTGTTTTACCTGCCCCTTGAAGACCAACCATCATAATGACTGTTGGAGATTTTTTCGCAACTGCGATTTTACTTTCTTCTCCGCCCATTAATTCAGTGAGTTCTTCTTTGACAACTTTAATGACTTGTTGTCCAGGGGTAAGGCTTTTCATGACTTCTTGTCCAACTGCCCGTTCGCTTACCTTTTTCACAAAGTCTTTAACCACTTTAAAATTGACGTCAGCTTCAAGAAGTGCAAGGCGTACCTCGCGCATCATTTCTTTTACATCTTGTTCTGACACTTTTCCTTTGCCGCGGATTTTTGAAATTGTCTGCTGCAGTCGGTCGGCTAATCCTTCAAATGCCATACTGTGCCGCCTCCTAATCTAATTTCTCAAGCGATTCAATTAATGCTTCAGCTTCACCCTTTTGCGGGGAATCTGCTAAAAGCTCTCTCATTTTTTTGAGAATGTCTTTACGCTCTTTAAATTTCTTAAACAAGAGCAGCTTTTCTTCATATTGTTCAAGCATCGCTTCAGTCCGTTTAATATTATCATAAACAGCCTGTCTCGATACTTCATATTCATCCGCAATTTCACCGAGGGAAAAATCATCTAGGTAGTAAAGCGACATGTAGCTCTTTTGTTTTGCAGTCAACAACGATTGATAGAAGTCAAACAAGTAGTTCATTCTCGTTGTTTTTTCAAGCGTCATGGGCTCTCTCCCCTTTGTTAAGTTCATTCCCTTTACATCAACTAAGTTTACACGGTTCTCATCTGTGTGTCAAGTTTTTATCTTGTCAGTTCATGATGTGATTTGTAAACAAAAATGCCAGCAACTGGGCCGGCATTTTTGTTAGTCTTCTTTATCAATGACATCTGAAAATAAACCGTACACATACGATTCGGCATCAAATTGCTGGAGATCGTCGACTTTTTCTCCTAAACCGACAAGTTTGACAGGAATGTTCAGCTCATTTCGAATCGCTAAAACAATTCCGCCTTTTGCTGTGCCGTCAAGCTTTGTTAAAGCGATACCAGTAACATTTGTTGCTTTAGAAAATTCCTTCGCCTGTGCCATGGCGTTTTGACCTGTTGTCGCATCAAGAGCAAGCAGGACTTCGTGCGGAGCATCTGGGATTTCCCGCTCAATGACTTTTTTGACCTTTTCTAATTCTTTCATGAGGTTGACTTTGTTTTGTAGTCTTCCTGCTGTATCACAAATCAGCACATCTGCATTTTTTGCTTTGGCTGATTGGACCGCATCATAGATGACAGCCGCTGGGTCAGAACCCGCCGTCTGTTTGACGACAGGTACACCAGAGCGCTCTCCCCATACTTCAAGCTGTTCGATTGCACCGGCACGGAACGTATCACCTGCTGCCAAAATGACGGACTTCCCTTCGTTTTTCAGCTTATTTGCAAGTTTACCAATCGTCGTTGTTTTCCCAACACCATTTACCCCAACAAACAAAATGACGTTTAAGCGACCGTCTTGGATATTCAGTTCAGAAATTTGTTCCTCACCGCTATGATAAATCTCGACAAGCTTTTCTGAAATGACAGCTTGTACTTCATTTGGATCTTGAATATTTCTTAATTTGACTTCTTTTTTCAGCTCATCAATCAGCTCCATGACCGTTGTAAAACCAACATCGGCGCTGATTAAGACTTCTTCTAGTTCTTCAAAGAAGTCTTCATCAACCTTACGATAGCGAGAAATCAGTTCGTTTACTTTCCCTTGAAATGAGGTTCTCGTCTTTTCAAGACCATCTTTAAACTTTTCTGATACTGAATCTGTTTGCAACGTCAATTTTTCTTTTAATTTCTTAAAAAAGCTCACTGGTTTTAAAACCTCCTTTAGTTACTGGACAAGCTCTTTTGTATCTTCTAATTTGACGGATACGAGTTTGGATACGCCTGATTCCTGCATTGTGACACCATAAAGGACATCTGCTTCTTCCATTGTTCCTTTTCGATGAGTAATCACAATAAATTGCGTTTCCTTGCTATATTTCTTTAAATATTGAGCAAAACGGAAGACGTTGGCTTCATCAAGCGCTGCTTCTACCTCGTCTAACACACAGAATGGAACAGGTCTAACTTTTAAAATAGAAAACAGTAAGGCGATTGCAGTTAATGCCCTTTCTCCGCCTGACAAGAGGCTGAGGTTTTGCAATTTTTTACCTGGCGGCTGCGCTACAATATCTACTCCAGAGTTGAGCAAATCGTTTGGATCTGTCAGCCGGAGGTCTGCTCGTCCTCCCCCGAACAATGCTTGGAAGACAGATTCAAAGTGTGTGCGGATTTGAGTGAATGTATCAGAGAAGCGTTTGGTCATCTCTTGATCCATTTCTTCAATGACTTGGAACAATGTATTTTTCGCTTCTGTCAGATCATTTCGCTGCTCTGTTAGGAAGAGATAACGTTCGTTCACTCTTTCATATTCATCAATACTGCCTAAATTCACTGTTCCCAGCTCTTCAATCGCAAGTTTGATGAGCTTTACTCGTTTTCTTGCTTCATCAGGTGCTAAAGTCAGCTCATACATTTCTTTTGCTCCCTCAAATGAAAGCGCATATTCTTCATTTAGATATGCGATGAGGTTATCGAGTTCGACTTCCATTCGGCCAAGCTTAATTTCTTCGTCTTTTAAACTTGTTGTCAACTGTTTATACAAACGCTTTTGCTCTTTTAGTTCTCGTTCAGTAAATGCTAATGACTCAGAAAGTGCTAAGCGCTGTTTACGCCGTTCTGAAATAAGTGCCGTTGTTTTATTTTTATCTTGCAGTTTCTCTTTCGCAGCTTCTTCAAGTTGTTCTGCCCCGCTTGAACTAGATGTCATTTCATTCGTTAAAAGAGACAGATCTTCTTTTGTTTCAAATAGGGTCTTTTCAACCTCTTCTAATTCTGTCGTTAAGCTAGAGAGCTTCTCTTGTTCATTCGCTAAAGACTGCTCTTTTTTCGCAAGTAAGATTTTTAGCTCTGTCAGTTCAGCCGAAATGGCTTCTTTCGTCGAGCTTTGCGTCTGTTTACGTTTTGTCAGCGTTTCGATTTCTTGATCAAGAGATGTCAGTTTCTCAGCAATTGATGCTTCAAGCGTCAACTGCTCTTTGTCTTTTTGTGCAAGTTCTGTTATACGGTGTTGTATTTCTTCTTTCTCTTGGTCATATAGCTCTAGATGTGAATTCATATTTTTTTCCGCTACTTGCAGTTCGTATAGTTTCCCTTTCATCTCTTGCTGCTTTTCTCTCAGTGTTTCACCACGCTTACGTAGCTCACTTAATTGAGATTCGGCTTCTGCAATCGACTGTTTTGTTTCTTTTGTTTCTTTTTCGAGAATGGTCGTTTTTTCTTCCATTTCAACGAGCTGCTTTGTCAGTGTTTCGACCTCACGATTCCTTGACAGGAGGGAGTTATTCTTTTTCTTAACGCCGCCCCCAGTCATAGAACCACCTGGATTGACGACATCCCCGTCAAGGGTCACGATGCGATAACGATGACCAAGCATTTTCGCCAGCTCATTGGCCCCTTTCAAATCTCTGACAATTAGCACTGTTCCAAGCAAATTTTGAATGACCTTTTGATACTTTCCATCGAAGGAAACAAGATGACTCGCTACGCCAATAAATGAACCATGCTGCTCAGCTATTTGAACATCTCGGAACGGAATGGTTCTTTCTTTGATGACGTTCATTGGCAGGAAGGTGGCACGTCCAAAGGCGTGCTGTTTTAAGTATGCAATGGCCTTGCGTGCTGCTGATTCATCTTCGGTGACGACGTGCTGTGTCGCTGCACCTAGGGCGATTTCGATCGCCGTCTCATACTGCTGATCTGTTTGAATCAGCTCTGCAATCGCACCATGAATACCATTAAGTCTATCCTTTGCTTTTAAGACCTCTTTCACTCCTTGGAAAAAGCCTGCGAAGTCTTCCTGCATGGATTCAAGCATCTCTTTTTTTGATTTTGCCTGCTGCACGTACTGATATGCTTGGTAGAGCGCTGTTTCTTTTTTCTCATATTGACGCTTCATTTGCTCAAGTTTCTGCTCCGCCTCTCTAAAGCGTTTTACTTGGACAAAAATGTCTTCTTCTATGTCTGAAAGCCGCTGCTCAGCATCTGTTTTCTTGTCTTTTAGCGAAATGCGTTCTTCAATATGCTTCTGGTTATTTTGCGTCAGACGTTCTAATTGCACGGTAGCCTGGCGCTGCTGCTCTTCTAGTAATTTACGTTCATTGCGGATAGAAGCCTGTTCATTTAATAGATCAAAATAATCGCTTTTCAGATGTTCAATTTGGCCTTCAACATCCTCACTATGGAGGGAGAGTTGATCCTGTTTTGTTTTGACCTCACCTTTTAATTGCTGCACTTCTGCTTGCAGGTTGTCACGCGTTATTTGCTGATGAGCCATTCTTTCATTCAATGAGGCTTGCTTTTCCGTTAAACGAACAAGTGTCTCTTCCAGTTGTCCTTGGTTTGCGGCCGCATTTTTTTTACGTTCTTTTAGAACTTCTTTTCTACCTTCAAGCTTCTCTAATTCCTCACTTGTGAAAAGCAAGATTTCTTGCAAATCATTAATCGATTCGTCAAGCGCTTGGATGCGGTCCCTTGCCTCTTCAATCTTCGCTTCTTTCGTTTGAATATCAGTTGATTGCTTCATTTCATCCTGCTTGAGGCTCTCGACTGTTTTGCCAAGTGTTGTCCACTTTTGATGAAGCTCTTCTATATCATGGACTGTTAAGGCGACTTCTACATTTTCAAGCTCTTCTTTCTTTTGTAGATAATCCCTCGCTATTGATGCCTGTATTTTAAGAGGTTCTACTTGATCTTCTAGTTCATGCAGGATATCTTCTACTCTATTTAAATTGTCCTGCGTTTCAAATAGTTTATTCTCAGCTTTTTTCTTTCTTGTTTTGTATTTCAAGACACCGGCAGCTTCTTCAAAGATACTTCTTCTCTCTTCCGCCTTACTCGATAGAATCTCTTCTACCTTCCCTTGGCTGATGATTGAAAAAGCTTCTTTGCCAAGGCCTGAGTCCATGAAAAGGTCAATAATATCCTTTAATCGAACAGGTTGATTGTTAATGAGAAATTCACTTTCTCCTGAACGATACACCCTTCTTGTCACACTAACTTCGTGAAAATCAATCGGCAAAAAGTGATCTTCGTTATCTAACGTTAATGTCACTTCTGCTAGGTTGACTCTCTTCCTTGAGTCACTTCCTGCAAAAATGATGTCTTCCATTTTTCCTCCGCGGAGGCTTTTCGCTGATTGTTCTCCAAGTACCCAGCGGATGGCATCGGTAATATTACTTTTGCCACTTCCGTTTGGTCCAACAACAGCTGTGACACCTTTGACAAAGTCCACTGTCACCCGTTGTGCAAATGATTTGAATCCTATCACGTCTAAGCGTTTGAGGAACATGAGAGTGATCCTCCTTATGTATTTAAAGTACTATCATCTTACCATATGAAATGAAAAAAGATGATGAAAACAGAGTGAAATCCCCCTAGGAATTCAGGGGGATTTTATTTGGTTCATATGATGTTTCTGCAGTTTAGCAAGCGCTTCCTGTGCAGCGTGCTGTTCTGCTTCTTTTTTTGACCGACCATTGCCAATCCCGAGTACTTCTCCCCGCAGTGATACATTTGCTTCAAATTCGCGGTTATGTGCTGGTCCTTTTTCATGCAGGATGCGATATTCTAGTACACCCTTCCCATCACGCTGAACAAATTCTTGAAGCTGGCTTTTAAAGTCCATGACATGTGAGAACGCCCCATCATTAATTTTTGGATACACATATGCTTCTAGAAATTTTTCGACTGGCTCTAACCCTTGGTCTAAATAAAGAGCGCCAATAAACGCCTCGAATACGTCTGCTAATAGAGCTGGACGCTTTCTGCCGCCTGTCATTTCTTCACCTTTACCTAAAAGAACAAGATCCCCAAAGGATAACTCGTGAGCAAGTGACACGAGTGATGGTTCACATACGATCGCCGCTCTTAGTTTTGTCAAATCTCCTTCGCTCATGGCTGGGTATTTGGCAAATAAAAATTGGGAAATGGTCAATTCCAAAACCGCATCTCCTAAAAACTCTAGTCTTTCATTGTCTTCATAAGGCTTTTTCCGATGCTCATTGACATAAGAAGAATGTGTAAAGGCTTGATACAGAAGCTTTTCATTTTTAAAGTGGACTGAAATGCGCTGCTGGAATTCTCGAAATTGTTCTAGTTTTTTGCTCTGTTTTTGTTTATCTTTAAATTGTTTTGGCATAGCAACCTCCAGGTAGGCTTAATCGCCTTTAAGGATACTGATTATATGGAGTCTCTCTTTCTACATGCAAGGAAACATTGCTCCTAGCATCTGAAAAAGGCTGACAATTGATCAGCTGAATGTGTTGAAACTGACATAAATTTTCAAAGTCCCGCCATGAAAGTAGACAGGACTTTGTTACACTTATTGCTGGCTTTTTATGTAGTTCACAGCGTCACCGACTGTTGCAATTTTTTCAGCATCTTCGTCAGAAATTTCCATATCGAACTCATCTTCAAGTTCCATAACTAGCTCAACTACATCAAGGGAATCAGCGCCTAAATCTTCTTTAAATGAAGCTTCCATTTTCACGTCAGCCTCATCAACGCCAAGGCGGTCTACAATAATTTTTGTTACACGCTCTAATACGTCTGCCATTGCCTTTCACCTCCCCTCAAAGTATTATAGTTGATTCGTTTTTAAAAAACTAGAGTAAACATCACGAAAATTTGATATTTCTTAGGACATCACCATTCCACCATCGACTTGGATGGTTTGACCTGTAATATAACCTGCTCCTTCAGAAGCTAAAAAGACAACAACGTTGCTAATATCTTCAGGTGCCCCAAAGCGTGCGAGCGGGATTTGTTTGAGCATTTCTGTTTGTACATTGTCATCAAGCTTGTCTGTCATATCTGTAGAAATAAAGCCTGGTGCTACCGCATTGACTGTAATATGACGGCTCGCTAGTTCTTTTGCCGTTGTTTTTGTCAGCCCAATGACGCCGGCTTTCGCTGCCACATAGTTGGCTTGTCCAGGATTCCCACACACGCCAACAACTGATGCCAAATTGATAATTCTTCCGCTGCGCTGCTTCATCATTTGACGTGTCACTGCTTTTGTACAGTTAAAGACACCCTTTAAGTTTATGTTAATGACATCATCCCATTCATTTTCTTTCATTCTCATGAGCAGGTTGTCTTTTGTGATGCCTGCATTATTCACTAAAATGTCTATTGAACCAAACGTTTCAACGGCTGTTTTCATTAATGCCTGTACTTCATCAACATTTGAGACATCCGCCTTTACGGCAAAGGCCTTCTGACCTAGCGCTTTAATTTCATCAACTACTTCGTTCGCTTTCGCTTCGTTTCCTGAATAGTTCACCACAACATTTGCACCGTTCTTCGCTAAGTCAATAGCGATTGAACGTCCAATTCCTCGTGATGATCCTGTTACAACGGCTGTTTTATTCGTGAGCATCAAGATTCCCCCTTCATCGTTTGGATAGCTACTTCAATTGTTTCTTGATCTGAAACGGAAATCGTCGTCAAGCGGCGATTGACCTTTTTCACAAGACCTGAAAGCACTTTGCCGGGACCAATTTCAACAAACGTTGTCACACCTAAATCAATAAGGCGTTCTATGCTTTCTTCAAAACGAACAGGTGAGTATAACTGTTCAATCAGTTTTGTCTCAATTTCTTCACGAGATGTGATAACATCTGCCGTTACATTTGAAATGATCGGTGTTTTGGCATCTGTAATATCTATTTTTGACAATACGTCTGCGAATTTTTCAGCAGCCGGTTTCATTAAAGCGGAATGAAACGGTCCACTCACTTCAAGGGGAATTGCACGTTTAGCCCCTTTTTCTTTGGCTTTTTCAGAAGCAAGTTCTACACCTTTTGCTGTACCAGATATTACAATTTGCCCCGGACAGTTTAAGTTAGCAATTTCTACAAGGTGACCGCTGGCTGTTACGTCTTTTGTCACCTCTAAAAGCGTTTTTTGATCAAGTCCGAGAATGGCCGCCATTGCACCTTCTCCTGCCGGAACTGCTTCATTCATGAATTCGCCGCGCTTTCTCACTAAATATACTGCATCTTTAAATGAAAGAGCGCCTGCTGCAACGAGTGCTGTGTATTCACCAAGACTGTGTCCAGCCGCATAATCTGCTTTGATTCCGCTCTCTTCAAATTTCTTTAAGATGGCGATGCTTGTTGTTAAAAGCGCTGGCTGCGCGTTATATGTAACCGTAAGTTCTGCAGCATCACCTTCAAAGATCATAGAAGATAAGTCAAAACCAAGTGTCTTGTCTGCTTCTTCAAATACGGCTTTAGATGCCGCTTCTTGGTCAAATAAATCCTTTCCCATGCCAATCTTCTGAGAGCCCTGACCAGGGAATAAAAATGCGATTTTACTCATGCTGCTCTACCTCCATTAAGACTTGTTCGTGTTTTCTTTTTGGATCTCTTGCTGAATGATAGCTGAAACGTCTTTCATAACGATATCACGCGCTTGACGAATTGCATGGAAAATAGCATTTTCATCAGAGGAACCGTGCGCTTTAATGACAGGTGCTTTTAAACCAAATAAAGCAGCACCGCCATATTCTGAGTAATCCATTTTTGCTTTCATTTGCATTAGTTTTGGCTTCATCATAGCTGCTGCAATTTTCGCTAGAAAGCTAGAAGTTAAGGTTTCTTTTAGCATTTTAAACACAGAAAGTGCTGTGCCTTCTAATGTTTTGAGTGCAATATTCCCTGTAAAACCATCTGTGACGACCACATCAGCTACACCTTCTAATAAGTCACGTGATTCCACATTCCCTACAAAATGAAGGTCTGATGCTTTTAATAAGTCAAAAGTTTTTTTCGTTAAATCATTGCCTTTTTTGTCTTCTGTTCCCACATTTAATAGTCCAATGCGCGGATTACTTTTCGGGAAGACACGCTCTGCATAAATGGAACCCATCATCGCATATTGGACGAGATGTTCTGGTTTTGCATCAACGTTGGCGCCGACATCAAGTAAAAGAAATCCGCTGCCATCAAGTGTTGGCAAAGTTGGTGCAAGTGCAGGTCTGTCAATTCCAGCGATTCTTCCTACGATAAACAGTCCTGCTGTCATGAGCGCCCCTGTATTTCCAGCCGAAATACATGCAGCAGCTCTTCCTTCGGACACTTCTTGTGCCATTTTCACCATAGAGGAATCTTTTTTTCGTCTGACTGCACGTACTGGTTCATCTGTAGGTTCAATGACTTCTTTTGCATCTAAAATGGTGATACGCTCATGATTGGTTATGTATGGTTTGATTTGGTTTTCATCACCGACAAGTGTTATTTCAATATCTGAAAATGCCGCTAAGCTTTTTTGCACACCGTCAATGATTGCTTTAGGGGCGTGATCTCCCCCCATTGCATCGACTGCAATTCTCATGTTATGTGTCCACCTTTTACTTTTGTTTTGAACGGTACATGACAAAGTCGCCTGAGAAGACAACTTCCTCACCCACATAGCTTTTTACTTCAACTACTGTTCTACCTTTTTCTTTATCATGTGAGGTCACTTTGGCTTTTGAGACGACTCTTTCGCCTTGTTTGACCTGCCTTGTAAACCTAATATTTGCTTTTTCTGTCAGAGCGAGTTCATCATCAATTACAGCAACTGCTAGGGAATTCGCTTGGGCAAAGAGATGATGTCCTCGTGCGATTTGGTTACGGCTAAATACATGTTCTTTTCTCACTTCGAAAATGGAGATGGCTTGATCATCAAGCTCTACATCAATCATTTCTCCAATCACCTCATCGAGCGGAAGTGACTTCACTTCATCCTCTAATGTCTTTTCGGCAACGTGCTTAATTCTTTCGCGCAATTCTGGGATTGACAGCTCCAAACGGTCAAGACGAACCGTTTGAATGCTCACACCGAATTTACATGCCAATTCTTCATCAGTAATGAACGGGGTCGAGCTGATCGTTTGCTGGAGAAGCCTTTGACGTTCTTTTTTATTTAATTTCATATGCAGACACCATCCGTACATTTATGACTAGGTACTAATAGTAGTATATAATCTCATAGGCGATAAATCAATCCTTGTTTCAAAAAGACAAGAAAATTCCTCCAGCTTCCGATCAGCTCAATTTCTCTCCGCCAAGAACGCCGCTGTCTACTAGTGTTCGCCTGAGTTCCTTGTATTCAGGTTCTGTCCAAAAGGCATCAGATTGTACAAGTTCTGCCGCATCTTTTCTCGCTGTTTCAAGCGCTCTGTAATCATGTACCATATCCGCTACTTTAAATTCAGGCATCCCGCTTTGTTTTTTGCCAAAGAAGTCCCCAGGCCCTCTCAGCTCTAAGTCTTTTTCAGACAGCTCAAAGCCATCTGTTGTTTCAGACATAATTCTCATCCGTTCTTTGCCCATCTCTGATTTAGGATCTGCCATTAATATACAAAATGACTGATGCTCACCACGACCTACTCGGCCTCTGAGCTGGTGAAGTTGAGAGAGTCCAAAGCGGTCAGCATCGTAAATGACCATGATGGTCGCATTCGGCACATTCACCCCTACTTCAACCACAGTGGTCGACACGAGTATTTGCACTTCATTTGCGGTAAAGGCTCGCATCACTTGGTCTTTTTCATCACTAGCAAGTTTGCCGTGCATTAAGCCGATAGACCATTTGCCTCGATACGCCTCGGTCAGCATACTGTGAACATCGATCGCATTTTGAACATCAAGCTTGTCTGACTCCTCTATGAGCGGACAAATAATATAAGCCTGCCGTCCCTTTTTCAATTCTTTATCCACAAAGGCAAGTATCCTCTCAAGCATATCGTGCTTGACCCAATAGGTTTCAATTTGCTTTCGGCCAGCAGGTAATTCGTCAATAACAGATACGTCCATTTCTCCAAATACAGTAATGGCCAGTGTTCTTGGGATTGGTGTTGCTGTCATAAACAATACGTCTGGATCCTGCCCTTTACTCCTCAGCTTTTTCCGCTGTTCAACGCCAAAACGGTGCTGTTCATCAGTGATCACTAGACTGAGTTGCTGAAATTCCACTTCATCTTGGATGAGTGCATGTGTTCCGACTAAAATATCAATCTCTCCTTGTTTGAGACGCTCAAGTAATTCTCGTCGGCGCTTTCCTTTCACAGAACTAGTCAATAGTGCAATGTTCACATTCCATTTTTCAAACAGTTGGTCAAGTGAATCAGCATGCTGCTCTGCCAAAATTTCGGTCGGCACCATCAGTGCACCTTGAAACCCGGACAAATGCGCGGCATAAAGGGCAATGGCTGCAACGGCTGTTTTACCCGAACCAACGTCTCCTTGAAGGAGACGGTTCATACGAGAAGGAGATGCCATATCTGACATAATCTCATCAAGTACTCTTGACTGCGCTTTTGTCAGCTGGAAGGGCAGATGATGGACAAATTCAAAAACGGCCTCTTTTGAGAAAGAATGCTTAATTCCAGATGTTTTTTCTCGTTCCTTCTTCCTGATCGCTTGCATTTTCAATTGAAATATTAAAAACTCTTCATACACAAAACGGCGTCTTGCTTGTTTGAGTGAGTCTCTTGTTTCAGGAAGGTGAATGGCTTTTAAAGCCTCTTGATAAGGCATAAGCTTATAGGCAGAAATGAGCTGTTTTGGGAGTGGATCTTCCGCCTTGTCTGCATAAAGTGTGAGGGCTTGTTTCACAAATCGCCTCATCATTTTAACGGTTACGTTTTCTTTTACAGAATATACAGGCTCAATGCTACCATCTTGTTCGTGCGTTCCTTTTTTAAATTCCTGCACCATCATCGATTGGCGATTTTTATCCCATTTCCCTGTGACTGATACGGTGTCGCCTACTATCAAGCTTCGTTTTAAGTACGGGCGATTGAAACAAATGGCTGTAATGAGAAAACGCCCGACAAGCAGCCTGAATGTCAGCCTGCTTCGTTTCTTTCCATAATAGGTGAGAACGGGCTCACTGTGTACTTTTCCTTCAACTGTCACACGTTCGTCATGTTTCACTTCTTCTAAGTTGCGATGTTCATAATCATCATAACGATAAGGGAAGTAGCCGAGTAAATCGGCTACTGTTTTGATTCCAAGTTCATTCAGTGCTTTTTCGGTTTCTGCTCCAATCCCCTTTAGGACAGAGACATTATCTTGCAGGTTCTGTATCACGAGATGTGGTCACACCTCCGAAAATCTTCTTTTCAAGCTCTCTAGCTGTCGGTGTTGCCGCAAGTCCGCCTTGCGCTGTCTCACGAAGTGCAGTTGGCATGGTTTGACCAATTTTATACATGGCATCAATGACTTCATCACACGGAATACGGCTTGTAATGCCGGCAAGTGCCATATCGGCTGCAATCATTGCATTCGATGCACCCATTGCATTTCGCTTCACACACGGAACTTCAACAAGCCCTGCCACCGGATCACAAACAAGTCCCAGCATGTTTTTCAGTGTAATCGCCATCGCTTCAGCAGACTGCTGCGGCGTTCCGCCTGCCATTTCAACGATGGCGGCGGCTGCCATACCAGATGCAGAGCCTACCTCTGCCTGACAGCCGCCCGCTGCACCGGAGATACTCGCATTATTGGCCACAACAAAACCGAATGCACCTGAAGTAAATAGGAATCTAACCATCTGTTCTTTTGTTGGATGTAATATTTCTTTTACTGCAAATAAAGTACCAGGAACAACACCTGCTGATCCTGCAGTAGGTGTTGCACAAATCGTACCCATTGCTGCATTTACTTCATTTGTTGCAACGGCTTTACTGACAGCATCTAATATTGTATGTCCTGACAGTGTCTTACCTGATGCCATATATGCCTGAAGTTTCACCGCATCTCCGCCAGTTAGACCAGATAGTGACTGCACACCTTTAAGTCCGTTCTCAACAGCCTGCTCCATCACTTCTAAGTTGCGTATCATTTGCGCAAAAATATCTTCGCGGGATTTCCCTGTCACTTCCATCTCTTGAGTAATCATAATTTCTGAAATGGAGGTATTCCGTTCTTCTGTTAGCTGCACGAGTTCCTTTACGTTTTTAAACACTATACAAGACCTCCTTTTTGTTACTCTGCAATTTGCGTGACTTGAATAATGTTAGGCAACGTTTCAAGTTCCGATAGGACTGCAGAGTCAATATTTTGATCCACTTCAATTGTCATAAGCGCCTCTTGTCCCACATCTTTACGGGCCACTTCCATATGACCAATGTTGATGGCAAACTTCGCTAAGACGTTGGCAACTGCAGCAATCGTGCCGTATCGATCGTTGTGAACAACAAGAATGGCAGGGTGATTTCCTGAGAGCCTGAGTTCAAAGCCATTTAATTCAGTGATTTCTATTTTGCCACCGCCGATGGAAATTCCAGTTAATTCAAGCGTTCCATTTGCATCAGAAATTTTGACTTTTGCTGTATTGGGATGCTTAGGTACTGCATTTTCTTCTTTAAATTCGATCTCGATATTTTTGCTTTTCGCAATATCAATTGCTGTTTTAATGCGTTCATCAAACGTATCAAAGTCAAGAATTCCGCCTATTATCGCTACATCCGTACCGTGTCCTTTATACGTATCTTTAAAAGAACCATAAAACGAAACGACAATGTGTTTCGGTTCTCTTCCAAATAAGCTGCGAGCCACTCTTCCTATACGAGCCGCACCCGCTGTGTGCGAACTTGATGGACCAATCATGACGGGTCCAATAATATCAAACACACTTCTATATTTCATAGGTCTCCCCCTCTCATAAACACTGACGTAATGGTTTGTTTCTTCCTTTAGACTAATGGATTCATCCGTTTCCCGCAACTCATTTCACATTGGACGACTTGTAAAAAAATGCAAAAGAAGAAGAAGGGCTGAGTCTGCCCTTCTTTCATTATTCGACAGCCAAAATATATGAATAGAGCGGCTGTTTCCCGTCGTGGACTTCAACTTCTACATCTTCAAAAGATTCCTCAATATATGCTGCTAACACGTCAACTTCATCAGATATTGCGTCTTCTCCTTTAATTATGGTGACAATCTCATCTTCTTCTGTCACCATTTGAGCAAGAAGTTCTTTCGCTGCATCCAGTTGATTTTTAGCAGTTAAGATAATTTTTCCATTTAAAAGTCCCATATAATCTCCTTTGGCAATATCGATCCCATCAATTTGAGTATCTCTTACAGCAAAGGTAATCTGGCCACTTTTTACATGCTTGATCGCTTCTAACATCGCTGCTTCATTATCTTCATTTGAAGCCGTTTCATTCAGGGAAAGTAGTGCCGACATCCCTTGAGGGACGGTCTTCGTCGGGATAACAACAACCTCACGCTTTGAGACACTTGCCGCCTGATTAGCTGCCAAGACAATATTAGAATTATTAGGTAAAATAAAGACGGTTTCGGCATGTATGCTATCAATTGCTTTGACAATGTCTTCTGTGCTCGGATTCATCGTTTGCCCACCTTCAATCACGACTGAAGCCCCGATACTTTTAAACAAGTCAGCAATTCCTTCTCCCATTGCGACACAGACGACACCATAACGTTGTTTTTCACGAGTAGCTGTTGCTGGCGTAGCAGGCGCATGATTTCTTTCTTCATTTATGATTGAGCTATGCTGCTCTCTCATGTTCTCTATTTTTATATTGATTAAGCTGCCGTAGCGCTGTGCATATGATAATACTTCACCAGGCTGCTCTGCATGAATATGAACCTTCGCTAACGTATCGTCAGCCACCACAAGGAGTGAATCTCCGAATTGGCTCAGCTCTTCTCTGAATGCATTCTCTTCAAAGGACTGTTTGTCTTCTTCAAACTTCACCATAAATTCTGTACAATAACCAAATTCAATATCCTCTGTATTCATATGGCTTTGTGCGCTTTTATGATGCTCTGCATTCACAAGTTCTTTTAACGTTGGCAAGGAAGCCGTTTTAGGCAATTTCTCTCCTTTTAATGAAGCAAGGAAACCTTCATATACGTAAAGAAGTCCTTTACCGCCACTATCGACAACTCCGACTTCTTTTAATATAGGAAGTAAATCTGGTGTACGCTCAAGTGAAGCTCTTGCCTCGTCAATGGTTAATTCAAGAACACGGTCAATTTGATCTTCTGTCGCTGAAACAGCAACCGCTTTCTTTGCTGCATCCTTTGCAACTGTTAGAATAGTTCCTTCGATTGGTTTCATGACAGCTTTATATGCTGTATCAACACCCGCCTGCAAGGCAAGGGCAAATTCTTTCGCATCAATCGTCTCTTTTTGTTCTATATTTTTACTGAAACCTCTGAAGAGCTGTGACAAGATAACGCCTGAGTTCCCTCTTGCACCCATTAGCAGCCCTCTTGAAAGCGCTATCCCTACTTTACCGATATGATCGGTATTTGTTTCTTCAACTGCTTTTGCCCCTGAAGTCATTGACAAATTCATATTTGTCCCCGTGTCTCCATCTGGCACTGGAAAAACATTTAACGCATCTACAATTTGTGCGTTTTGAGAAAGATGGTATGCACCTGCAAGGATCATCTTTGCAAATGCGCGACCATCAAGATTTCTAATAGACAAAATATTTCCTCCTTACTACGGATTCGTCACTTTTACTCCTTGTACATATATGTTGACTGAGTCAACAGAAAGTCCAATCGTATGATGAATCGTATATTTGACTTTCGTTTGAACGTTATGTGCGACTTCTGATATTTTTGTACCGTAGCTAACAATGGTGTACATATCAATATGAATGCGGTCTTCTTTTTGACGCACAACAACACCCCGGCTGAAGTTCTCTTTGCGGAGAATATCCGTCAAGCCGTCCTTGATTTGATTTTTGGACGCCATGCCGACAATACCATAGCAATCAATTGCAGCGCCTCCTGCCACCATTGCAATAACTTCATTTGATATATCAATTTGTCCGTATTTCGTTCTAAGTTCAATGGACACATCGGTTCCCCCTTTTTGAGAAATTGCCCTGAGTTATCACTATTTTACTATAAGACCCTTCTTTTTAAAAGAAGTCATTCAATCCGACCCAATCCTACTTATACTATAGCCTTGATTTTTTATCAAGTTGTCAAGGTAATTTTCTTGAAAGAGGTTGAAACAATTCTTGCAAACCCTTTGAACCTGTGGTAAATTATTAAAGTATCTTGAGGCATCTCTAAGTACGTATATGAATAATATGATGATGTTTTCGCAGTTAGGAGGGAAACAAATGGCACGTAAATGCGTAATTACAGGCAGAAAAACAAAAGCTGGGAACAACCGTTCTCATGCAATGAATTCAACAAAACGTACATGGGGCGCGAACCTTCAAAAAGTTCGTATTCTAGTGGACGGAAAGCCTAAAAGAGTATATGTATCAGCTCGAGCTTTGAAATCTGGTAAAGTTGAGCGTGTATAAGCAAGAGTAAACGCCTGCTACAATAAAAGTGTAGCAGGCGTTTTTATGTGGAAATAAAGGAGATTACTCATTAATCTTTCTTAAATGAACCAAGCATCGCACGGACAATGCCGCCAAGAAATCTAGGCAGTTTGATTGTATAAAATTTCATTTTGTCCCCCTCCTAAAAGTACCGCTTGCAGCACAATTGAGCTTAATCAGCCACCCACATTGATAGGTTGGTCAATCTTTGCTTCTTATCATTATTAATATGCCTTCATCAAAAGAAAAAGTACCATTTGAGTGGATGAGTTCGTTACTAATACATAGTGTGGAACCAGGCTCAATATGACAATTTTTAAGAGGATATTTAAAACCTTTTAATGTAAGCTTTTCGACATGTGTACCAAATGGAAGAAATGACACATACTGTTTGTCTGGGTCCTGCCTTACTTCATATGTACCCGGTCCGTACATTTGAATGATATTTTGTTTGTCTACGAGTGTGATTTTCTGCTTTTGCTGAATGCCTTGATAAAGGAGATGGATATTTCCTAGAAAATGATCAGCCCTTCCGCCTGTAATTCCATATATTTGAATATGTGCAGGGCGCTGGCGAAAGGCCCATTTAAGCGCAAGTTCTAGGTCAGTTTCATCTTTTTCCGCCTGAAATAAATTGAGGGCAGGCAGTTGTTCTTTCAGTTCACGCAACTCCTTCTCTGTCACACTATCAAAATCACCGAAAGCCCTGTCAGGAACAATGCCATGCTCCAGTAAGAAGATTGTCCCGCGATCAACGCCGACCCAGCATATGTCATTATTTGACGCTTTATTTTCAAGGGGCGGAATGTATTCAAAAGGACCGCCAGCTACGATATGTATGTGCATGATTTACGCTCCTTTCCATCTAAAAAGAACCAAAGATGAGTGCTTTGGTTCTTCTGTCTTTACGCTTCTCGAATCGCCTGAATGGCTTCTGCGCGATTGTCTTTTCCGTATACAGCCGAGCCGGCCACAAGTAAATTGGCGCCTGCTTCTTTACAGCTCTTTGCTGTTTCTACATTGACACCGCCGTCTACTTCAATGAATAAATCAGTCAATCCCTTTTGTTCGCTAAGCGTCTTTACTTCTTTTACTTTCGTTAACACAGATGGAATAAACGCCTGTCCACCAAAGCCAGGATTCACCGTCATGAATAATACAAGGTCTATATCCTCCAGCACATGCTCAATTTGAGAAACAGGTGTGTGCGGATTCAATACAACGCCCGCTTTCGCTCCTTGTTCTTTTATATGCTGAATGGTGCGGTGCAAATGCGGACACGCTTCAACATGTACAGAAATAATGTCAGCTCCTGCTTTTGCAAATGCAGGGATGTAACGGTCTGGCTGCTCAATCATTAAATGAACATCAAGCGGAAGAGTTGTATGAGGTCTAATCGCCTCCACTACATTAGGTCCAAACGTGATATTCGGAACAAACTGGCCGTCCATGACATCAATATGGATATAGTCGGCTCCGCCTTGATCCACATCACGAATGTCTTTCTCCAAGCATGCGAAATCCGCTGATAAAATGGAAGGGGCAATATAAACCATGATTTAGTACCTCGGCTTTCTTTCTTTGATTTCGGTTAAAAACTCTAAATAATGCTGATAACGATACTCTCTGATTTGCTTTTTCTCCACCGCATCTTTTACCGCACAGGCAGGCTCTTTCACATGCAAACAACCTCTAAACTTACAATCTGCACTCCGCTCTCTTATTTCTAAGAAATACAGCCCTAAGTCTTCAGCTTCAATGCCGGTGAATTCTAGTGAGCTAAAGCCAGGGGTATCTGCAATGAGTCCTTCGGCTGTATGAATGAGTTCAACATGTCTTGTCGTATGTTTCCCCCTGCCAAGGTGGGATGAAATATTATTTGTCTTCAGTGCCAAATCAGGACTAATTGCATTTAAAAGCGAGGACTTTCCTACTCCTGATTGACCTGCAAACACAGTAATTTTTTGGTGAAAATGTGGTTTTAGTTGATCAAGTCCGTCACGTTCAATTGTAGATGTTAAGTGAACATCATAACCAATTTGGCGATAGTCTTCAGCAAATGCTTGAATCGTTTCGCGCTCTTTATCTGTTTTTAATAAATCGATTTTCGTTATACAAATGATGGGTTTAATATCATTTGCTTCTACGAGTACAAGAAATCTGTCTAAAAGTGATGGGCTAAAGGCTGGTTCTGTCGCTGAGAAGACAAGCACCGCTTGATCGACATTACTGATCGGAGGACGAACAAGTTCGTTTGTACGCTCTTTCACCTCTAATAAGTAGCCTTCTTTATCATTATCTGCTTGATAGACCACATAGTCTCCGACAAGAGGTGTCACTTTATTTTTTCGAAATATGCCTCTTGCTCTGCACTGAATCACTTTACCACTTTTCTCAGATTCATCTAGCACATAATAAAACCCGCTTAACGCTTTAATAATTTTGCCCTCAGGCATAAAGTCCCTCCTTTATTCATCATCAGGGTATTTAATCGTTTTGGAGCTCACGACTTTATCATCAACCGTCACCTGATAGTATCCTTTTTGACCTGGCTCAATCTTAAACTTAATGGTTCTTTCAGTTGGTGCAGTGATTTTAAAAGTCTCATATACATCAGAAATGCTATGTTCTGCATCGTCAATCGAGATTTGGACATTCATCTCTTGACCTTTCGTTTCTGGTTCATATGGAATTGAGATTTTTTCGGTAACCGTTTTGACTGGTTTTTCTTTTGGTCCAAGGGAGAATGTTATCTTCACCGTATCACCAGGTTTCACAGCGGTTCCAGCCTCTGGTTCCTGCTTCATGACCTCTCCTTTTGGAACATCGTTAGAATACGCTTCTTTTTCGTCTAGCTTTAGTCCGTTATCCTCTAAATAATTAGAAGCTGCCTGTTTACTGTACGTCGTTAAATCCCGTAAAGTAATATCGGCTGGACCTATGCTAACTGTCAAAGTCACTTGTTCATCTGCGGCGACAAGCTCTGTACTTGCTGAAGGTTTTTGATCCATGACTACCCCTGATTCAGTGTCATTATCATTCACTTCCTCCACCACGACTTGTTTAAACCCTTTTTTCTCTAATAATTCTTTTGCTTTATCGACCTTTTCTCCTGTCACATCAGGTAATTCGGTCTTTTCTTTGCCTGAACTTTGGTATAGTTGAATTTCTGTTCCCTCTTTTACTTTCGTGCCGATTTTTGGATCAGTTTTGACGACAAGCCCTTTTTCAATTTTATTATCCGCAATATCAATTGGATCAGAAGCGACAGTAAACCCTGCATTTTTCAAGGTGTCTTCTGCTTTTTCTACTGTCATTCCAGACACATCAACGACTTCGACATCTTTTGGAAAAAGTAAACCCGGAAACACTGTAATGGCTAATACAGTCGCGGCAGTCAGGATAAATAAAATAGAAGCTATAACCCAAGGCCATTTTTTTCGTTTCTTTTTCGGTTTTTGCTCGTTCTTTTCCTTTGGCTTTTGAGCTGGATGTACAGCCGTTCTTTCATTGTCTGGGCTTACTGGATGATCTTTCATAATTGGGATGGCTTTCGTCGCTTCATGATCTTCTTCAATAGTAAATCGCTTTTCTTTGAGTCTTGCAGGATCAAAGGCCGTTTTTAAATCTTTTTGCATTTCAGATGCATCTTCGTATCGATAAAATGGATTTTTGGCCATTGCCTTTAAGATGATGTTCTCCACGCTTTGCGGAACGGATGGATTCCACCTTCTCACAGATGGCGGTTCTGACTGCAAATGCTTTAGTGCTACACTGACGGCTGATTCACCTTCAAATGGCATGCGTCCTGAGATGAGCTCATATAGTACAATGCCAAGTGAATAGATATCCGATTTTTTCGTTGCAAGACCTCCGCGCGCTTGTTCTGGAGATAAATAATGCACAGAACCTAGTACAGAGTTTGTATGAGTGATGGTGGCTGAGCTTAGTGCTATGGCAATCCCAAAATCAGTGACTTTGATGTTCCCCATATTGTCTATTAATATATTGTGAGGCTTTATGTCTCGATGGACGAGCTGTTTTGCGTGGGCTTCTTCCATGGCCGCCACCACTTGTTCCATGATGCGAACGGCTTCTTTTGGATGAAGCGGACCATTGGCGTGTATGTATTCCTTCAGCGTCATCCCCTCGACATATTCCATAACAATATAATAAATATCATCTTCTTCTCCTACATCATAGATACTGACAATATTCGGATGATCTAAGCTTGCCGCTGATTGTGCTTCACGCCTAAATCGCCTAATAAAATCGTCATCACTTGCAAAGTCAAACCGCAAAATTTTAATTGCTACTTCACGATCTAAGATCATATCCTCCGCCAAATAAACGTTTGCCATACCGCCTCCGCCTATGACGCGAAGAATCTGATAACGGCCGCTGATCCTTTTTCCGATCAACACTTGCTGTCACCCTCTTCTGTTTGGGGGGAGATTTCTAACAGTACTGCTGTAATGTTATCTTCACCGCCGTTATCATTCGCTGTTTGAATTAACTCCGTTACTTTTTCATCAGGTGCGATCGTTTGCGTTAAAATATGAATGATATTCTGTTCTTCTACTTTATTAGACAACCCATCAGAGCAAAGTAAAATTTGATCTCCAGGATCGACTTCAAAAGTACGCGCATCAATTTGAACGTACTTATCTGTACCTAATGCTTTTGTCAGTACATTTTTTCTTGGATGATATTCAGCATCTGCTTTCGAGATCTCACCAGTTTTCACAAGCTCGTTGACGAGTGAATGATCGTCTGTTAATTGGGTAAGCGTGCCCTTTCTTAGTAAATAACAGCGGCTGTCACCAATATGAGCAATTGTGACCGTTTGCAAATGAACGAGCGCACAGACAATGGTCGTCCCCATTCCTTGGCACCCGTCATTGGCTCTCGCATGTTCATATACTTGATCATTGATTTCACTAATTTTAGAGATTAACCAGCTTTCTTGATCGGCTGGTTTACTTGGAATTGAAGACGTTTCTTCCCAGTATTCCTTTAAAGAAGAAACTGCCATCTTGCTGGCTACATCACCAGCAAGATGACCTCCCATTCCATCTGCAACAACAGCTAGAACGGTGTCTTCTTTTGCTTCAAAAATACCTGCATCATCTTCATTATGCTGACGGACTTTTCCTGTATCGGTTTGAAAAGCTGCCCTAATCAACATTCGTCACCTCGTCTCTTCCTGACGCTCCTTCGCTCTTAGCTGACCGCAAGCAGCATCAATGTCATGGCCTTGCTCTCGTCTAATCGTTACGTTAATGCCTCGTTCTTTCAACTTTTTTTCAAATAGGAAGATTTGTTCTCTTGGTGTTCTGACATAATCCCTTTCAGGGACATAGTTCACCGGAATCAGGTTCACGTGGCATTTGATTCCTTTTAATAATTCAGCCAGCTCCTCAGCGTGGTGTACTTGGTCATTTACTCCGCCAAATAGTCCGTATTCAAAGCTGACGCGTCTGCCTGTTTTTTGAATGTAATATTTAATGGCTTCCATTAGCTTTGGCAGTTGATACGCTTTGTTGATTGGCATTAGACGGCTTCTGATTTCAGTATTTGGTGCATGCAACGAAACCGCAAAGTTGATTTGCATTTGCTCATCAGCGAATTGATAGATTTTCGGTATGATGCCGCTTGTTGACACGGTAATATGACGTGCACCGATATTTAAACCGTTGTCATGGTTAATAATCTTAAGGAAAGCAAGCATTTCGTCAAAGTTATCAAATGGCTCACCAATTCCCATGATGACAACCGAACTGACTCTTTCGTCTGTTTCATCAAGAGCCTGCTGCACTTTTAATACTTGCGCTACAATTTCGCCTGCTTCAAGGTTTCGTTTCAAGCCGCCAAGTGTAGATGCACAAAATGTACAGCCAATTCTGCATCCAACTTGTGTCGTGACACAAACAGAGTTGCCATAATCATGACGCATGAGCACTGTTTCAATCGTATAACCATCGTGTAATTCAAATAAAAACTTAATCGTTCCATCTTGAGATGTTTGTTTGATCACTGTTTTAAGAGTTGTGATCGCAAACTGTTCCTTTAACTTTTTCCGTAAATCTTTTGATAGGTTAGACATTTGGTCAAAGGATGTGACACGTTTTTCATAAAGCCATTCGAAAATTTGCGCTGCGCGGAAAGGTTTTTCGCCTTGATCTTTTAACCATGCTTTCATTTCGTCAAGCTCAAATGAGTAAATCGACGGCATTTCCGTTTTGAGTTCTTTTCTTACCTTTTGTTTTTGTTCTGTCATTTTTTATCCCTTCTTTTTCATGCTGCAAATAAAGAAACCATCTGTTCCGAAATAGTGAGGAAGGATTTGAACACTTCCATTTTGAACAAACGGAGCAACCTGCTCAGGCAGCCGTTCATTAAGAGATAGATCGGACTGGAAGTCTTGATGTTCTTGTAAAAAAGCATGAATCACTTGTTGATTTTCTGTTGGCTCCATTGTACATGTACTATATACAAGGGTACCGCCTGGTTTCAAAAGCGGGGCTGCTTCATTTAAAATCGCTTGCTGAATATGAGCGAGCCGAGCTGAGTCCTCGGGAGACTTTGTATATTTCATATCTGGTTTTCTTCTAATGACACCAAATCCTGAACACGGTGCATCAATGAGAATACGATCAAATGAGGCTTCTCTATAATGTTCTTTCGCTTTTCTTGCATCAAGTGCCTTTGCTTCAATATGAGTCAGATTCAACCGCTTAGCTGCTTGTTTGATCAGTTTCACTTTGTGCTCATGTAAATCAAGTGAAATGATTTTCCCCTTATCGTTCATTCGCTCTGCAATATGCGTTGATTTACCGCCAGGGGCAGCACAGGCATCCAGTACCATTTCACCAGGCTTAGGGTCCAGAGCTCTTGCTACAAGCATCGAGCTTTCATCTTGAATGGTCACATACCCTTCTTGAAAATAAGAAGTCGATACAATTGAACCTTTCATGAGCTTTAAAGCATCCTCAGATAGGTCTCCAAGTTCTGTTTCAATGCCGGATGACATCAGTTCATTTTGTAAAGTGACTCGATCAGATTTCATTCGGTTGACACGCAATGTTTGTTTTGGCGGCACTAAATGAATGCGGCACATGCTTTCTGCCGTTTCAAATCCATAAGTGTGAACCCACTGCTTTACTAGCCATAATGGGTGGCTTGTCTCAATAGAAAGACGTTCAACTGGGTCTTTGATTGCATCAAAGGTTGGAACTCCCTCTCGTTGCACAGAACGAAGAACACCATTTACAAGAGAAGAAATGCCTGTATGTCCGCGTTTTTTTGTCAGTTCGACTGCTTCATGAATGGCAGCACGATCTGGAATTTTTTCAAGGTATACCATTTGATATAGAGACATACGTAATAACTGCATGACCCATGGGGCAACCTTTTGTGGTTTTTTCACAAATGGCGCTAGCATATAATCAAGTGCCAGCTTATTTTGCAGTGTGCCGTACACGAGTTCAGTTAACAGCGGTTTGTCCTGATCGGCCAGTTCTTTATCTTTCAACACTGACTGCAGAAGTAAATGACTATATGCCTGATGTTGTTCGAGTTTGATTAAAGCGTCAAGCGCTACTTCTCTCACATTACTTTTCTTCATTCATTCGCCCTAATTTCTGTCCAATTTCGATATTCGCCCCTCTTAAAAAGTCTTCACCACTCATTCGTTTCTTTCCAGCTGGCTGAACACTTGTTAATAAAAGGCCTTGTTTATTCCCTGTGCCAATGACTGGCCCTTCTTGCTTAAGCTCAATCACTTTCCCAGGTTCTTCTTGCGCTTTAAGGGGTACTTTTTTTGCTTCCCATACTTTTAAAATGACTCCATTCCATTCAGTATAGGCAACTGGCCATGGATTTAAGCCGCGAACTTGGTTGTATAGTTCTTCTCCAGTTTTCATCCAGTCTAATTTTTCTTGCTCCCTTTTAATGTTTGGAGCATATGTTGCGGCTTCTTCGTTTTGCGGAATTGGAGAGATGGATCGGCGTAGAACATTCGGAATTGTATCCTTTAATAATTTCGCTCCTGCAACACTTAATTTATCGTGCAATGAGCCAACGTTGTCTAATTCATCAATTTCTACTTCTACTTTACTAATCATGTCACCTGCATCCAGCTTTTCTACCATATACATAATCGTTACGCCTGTTTTCTTTTTGCCTTGCAGGATCGCATAGTGGATCGGTGCACCGCCTCTTAACTCTGGGAGCAGTGAAGCATGCACATTGATACAACCAAATTCAGGTTCATCCAGCAATCTCTTTGGCAATATTTGTCCAAATGCGGCTGTTACAATTAAATCTGGCTTTAAAGCGAGCACTTTATCCATTTCTTCATCAAGACGGACCTTTTCAGGCTGCAAAACAGGAATGCCATGTTTCAGCGCCTCAACTTTCACAGGAGGCGGCGTCAGCACTCTTTTTCTGCCTTTTGGACGGTCAGGTTGTGTGACGACCCCTACGACTTCATACTCTTCTGAGATTAGTGTTTGGAGTATTGGTACTGAGAAATCAGGGGTTCCCATAAATACAATACGTGCCATTTTTATCACCCTTCCATTTCCGCAAGTTCTTTTTCTGTATAATATTGAATGATTTTTGATATGAACAATACGCCATCTAAGTGATCTATCTCGTGCAATAAAGCTCTTGCTAAAAAGCCCTCTGCTTCTATTGTAAATGGTTTGCCTTTCTTATCAAAGGCTTTCACCTTGACATAATTTGGCCTTTCAACAGTCCCGTATAAAGCTGGAAAGCTTAGGCAGCCTTCAATATCTGTTTGGCTTCCTTTCACTTCAAGAATCTCGGGATTCACTAAATTGATTCTGCCAGATTCTTCTCCTGTATCTACAACTGCGACTCTTTTTGAAATACCAATTTGCGGAGCAGCTAGTCCGACTCCATCAAGCTCAAGCATTGTATCATACATATCATCAAGCAGTTTTGTTAGCTTTTTATCGAAACAATCTACTGCCTTTGTCTTTGTTTCAAGCACCTCTGCCGGATGTATGACTATTGGTTTTACTGCCACTTAAAGCCCTCCGTTTTACATCATCATATATGGATTCATATCAATTGAAATGATCAGTTGTTTTTGTTCCATTTCTTTTTGATAATGATCTTGTATTTTCCTTAGTAAGCTTGCCAGTTCATTTTCCCTTTTGTATTTTATCACGCATTGATATCGATATCTATCTTTGATCTTAGCAATAGGGGATGCAACTGGACCAAGTATTCTTGTATTCGGCGCACAGTTCTTTTTAAGAAATTGTACAATTTTATCTGTTACATGTGCTGCCTTCGTCACTTCTTCATGAGAAACTGTCACCATCGCCAAGAAATAAAATGGCGGATAGGACTGAAGACGCCGATGCATCATCTCCTGCTCGTAAAAGGCTTCATAGTCATGCTGCTTTGTTAATTCAATGCTATAGTGTGATGGAGTGTAAGATTGAATAATGACTGAACCTGTTTTTTCATGACGCCCGGCCCTTCCGCTGACTTGTGTTAAGAGCTGAAATGTTTTTTCACTTGAACGAAAATCTGGGATATGAAGGGATGTATCAGCACTTAGTACACCGACGAGGGTGACATCTGGGAAATCCAGACCTTTTGCGATCATTTGCGTCCCGAGCAAGATGTCGGCTTCTTTGTTTCCGAATGCCGTCAGAAACTTTTCATGCGCACCTTTTCGAGAGGTCGTATCCACATCCATACGGATGATCCTTGCCTCGGGCAATACCTTCGTTAGCTCTTCTTCTACTCGCTGCGTTCCTGTGCCAAAGTAGCGAATATGTTCACTTTGACATTCTGGACATTTAGCAGGTACTGGGGCTTCATGACCACAATAATGACATTTCAGTCGTTTTTGGTAGCGATGATAGGTCAAAGATATCTCACAATGAGGACATTGCTCGACATATCCGCAATCTCGGCACATAACAAAAGAAGAATACCCCCTTTTATTGAGAAACAGTACCGCTTGCTCTTTCTTTTCAAGAACTTCTTTTAATCGTTTCATCAGTTTTTCCGAGAACATTGATCGGTTTCCGTTTCTTAGTTCTTCTCTCATATCAATTAAGGAAACGTGCGGCAGTTGCTGCTGGTTCACGCGTTGCTTTAGCGTCAGCAATGTGTACACACCTTTTTTCGCACGAGCATATGACTCCAGTGAAGGTGTAGCACTTCCTAATACAACTGGACATTGGTGCCGTCTTGCTCGTTCTATCGCAACATCCCTAGCATGATATCGAGGCATTTCTTCTTGTTTATAGGATGATTCATGCTCCTCATCAATAATAATCATTCCTAGATTGTCAAAAGGGGCAAACACAGCAGACCTTGCACCAACAACAAGCTTGACTTCCTTGCGATGAATTTTACGCCATTCATCATATTTCTCTCCTGTGGAAAGACCGCTGTGGAGAACCGCAACATGTGAACCGAATCGCTCTTTAAAACGTTTCACCATTTGAGGGGTTAAAGAAATTTCGGGAACTAACACGATGGCTTCTTTTCCCTTTTTTAGCACATGATCAATTGTCTGCAAATAAATTTCCGTTTTACCGCTCCCTGTCACCCCATGCAGCAGAAAGGTTTCATACTGATGGTCATTGACTGCTTGATGAATGTGTTTAGCAGCTTCTGCTTGTTCAGTGGTGAGATCGAGTGGGACAGACTGTTTAAACTCATCATGTGCATAAGGGTCTCGATAGAATTCTTCATAGCTTTCTATTAACAAGCCTTCTTGAACGAAAGTTCTAAGCATTTGGGAGCTTGCACCAGTCTGCTCTTTTAAGTCTTTTGCCAAAAAAGTTGTCTCACTGGCTCGAATTAAAAAGGAAAGCAGCGCTTTTTTCTTCACAGCATTTTTCTTTAGTTCTTGCTGCTTTTCTTCGAGTCTTTTCCTAGGTACTGCGATCTGCAGTGTTCGAACCTTTTTCTTACCGGTTTTTTGAGACACATGGTATCTCACTTCTAGATGGCCTTTTTGAACATGTTTTTGAATTAGCTTTAATTCTTCAGGTGGTATGTCAGAATAAGGGATACTTTGCTGCTGACCGAAAAGCTCTTTCAATGACTGCGGAAGTTCTTCATCCGATAGCACCTGAATTTCTTTTTCATATTTCGCCTTCATTGCTGCGGGTAACATCGATTGGAGGGCTGTGATATGATAAGACAATGTTTTTTCCGTCAGCCAGTGGGAAAGCTCCAATAGCTCATCTGTCAAAACAGGGGATAAATCAAATAAATCCACAATGTCCTTGATGTTTCCTGTCTTTACATCTGATACATCCTTTACTCTTGTCACAAACCCCTGAATCTTCCTAGGACCAAAGGGAACAACCACTCTCATGCCCGCTTTAATCATCCCTTTAAAACGATCTGGCACGCGATAATCAAATGGACGATCAATCGCTTTGGTTGTGACATCCACAATGACTTCGGCAAAAATCATGTTCGCTCACTCTCTTGAGGCAATAATTCTTTTGCCTCCTTTAAAATTTCAAAAGCGAGGTCTTTTTTGCTCATCTTCGGTAGCTCTGTTTTTGTGCCATCTGCTTTAATCATTGCTACCACATTTGTGTCGGTGCCAAAGCCTGCACCTTCTGCTGTGACATTGTTGGCCACAATCATATCTAAATGCTTGGATTCAATTTTCTTTTTGGCGTAATACTCCACATCCTGCGTTTCAGCTGCAAAACCGACAAGCACCTGATGTTCTTTTCTTTTGCCTAGCTCTTTTAAAATATCCTTTGTCCGAGTAAATTCAATGTCCAATGTTCCATCTTGCTTTTTCATTTTGTGAGGATATGTTTTCACAGGGGTGTAATCTGCAACCGCCGCTGATTTAATCACAAGGTCGGCTTGTCCATAGACATTTAAAACAGCCTGATACATCTCCTCTGCAGATTCAACTTGCACGACTTTCACATGATCAGGAGCAGTCAATGAGACAGGTCCTGAAATGAGCGTCACATCTGCCCCCATTTGCTGGGCAGCTTCTGCAATCGCATAGCCCATTTTCCCAGAAGAGCGATTTGTAAAGAAACGTACAGGATCAATCACTTCTCTTGTCGGTCCTGCTGTCACAACAACCTTTCTACCTGAAAGCGGCAAATCTTTCGGCTCTTCAAAAAACGCACGCACATGTTCAACAATTTTTTCAGGCTCCTCTAATCTTCCTTTTCCAATGTAACCACAGGCTAAATAACCTTCACTTGGCTCAATAAACCGATATCCATCTTCATATAATGTAGCAATGTTACGCTTTACGGCTGGATGATCGTACATGTGAACATTCATTGCAGGTGCTATCCAAACAGGTGCTGTTGAAGCAAGCAATGTCGTTGTCAGCATATCATCTGCCAGCCCTGCGGCCATTTTACCAATCGTATGTGCTGTCGCAGGCGCAACGAGAATTAGGTCAGCCCAATCGGCTACATCAATATGTGCAATGACTTTTGGATTATTTTCTTTAAAAGTATCCACATATACCTCATGGCGAGAAAGGGCTTGAAAGGTGAGCGGAGAAACAAACTCGCAGGCAGATTCCGTCATGATCACTTTTACATTAGCACCTGCCTGCACGAGTTTACTAGTGAGTGCTGCTGCTTTATATACGGCGATTCCTCCGCTGACGCCGAGCAAAATATTTTTTGACTGTAACATTTGTTTGTCCCCCTTAAACAGGCCTTTTTGACAAATTCGTCTACAATTCAAAAAAGTCAAAACCAATCATAGTTTTGACTTTTTGAACGTATCAATCTCTGCCATGCAGAATCGATGAGACTATTCTTCATCTTCTTTTTCAAATGTCAAAAGACCAGCGTCGATTTCTTCAAGTGCTTTTCCTACATATTTGTAAGACTTTGTGTTTTCAATCTGCTGATCTTGATGGATTTGCATTTCCCGTGCACGGCGTGCAGACACCGTCACAAGCGTATATTTTGAATCGATTTTGTTCATTAATGAGTCAATTGAAGGATCTAACATGGTTTATTCTACCCCCAGCATTTTTTTATATCTCGGTGCGACTCTATCTTTACGCAAATGCTCCGCAAGTACAATCGCTTTAATTCTTTCACAAGCAAGCTCGACATCATCATTTTCCACGACATAATCGTAAGCATCCATCATTTCAATCTCTTCTTTGGCGGCAGCCATACGATTTTGAATAAGTTCTTCAGATTCTGTTCCGCGCGTGATAATACGGTTTTGAAGTTCTGAAAGACTAGGCGGCGCAAGGAAGATAAAAAGACCTTCTGGGAATGCTTCTCTTACTTGAAGCGCACCTTGCACTTCGATTTCTAGGAAAACATCTTTTCCCTCACGAAGTGTCTGTTCAACATAGTCAATCGGAGTGCCGTAATAATTTCCGACATATTCCGCCCATTCTAAAAGCTTTTTGTTTTGAATCATATCTTCAAATTCTTCCCTGGTTTTAAAGAAATAATCAACACCATTTCTTTCACCTTCCCTCGGCTTACGAGTGGTTACAGAAATAGAATATGCAAATTTCGTATCTTCCTGGGAGAAAATAGCTTGTCTGACCGTTCCTTTTCCAACTCCCGAAGGTCCAGAGAGAACGATTAAAAGTCCTCTTTCTTTCATAATGGCGTATTACCCCTGCCCTTCATCTATGATTTCTTCTTTTACAGAAAGTCTTTGCGCGACAGTCTCAGGCTGAACGGCAGATAAGATGACATGGTCACTGTCCATAATGACAACAGCACGGGTTCTTCTTCCGTAAGTAGCATCTATGAGCATGCCTCGATCTCTTGCGTCTTGTATCATTCGTTTAATCGGTGCTGATTCCGGACTGACGATCGAAATCATCCGATTCGCTGAAATGATGTTTCCAAATCCGATATTGATCAATTTTATGGTCATCTTCTTTCGTCCCCCTGTAATATAAACGTCTCTAGTCTCGCCGAAAGAGACGCACTGTAAACAGCATACACAATGACTATTCTATATTTTGCACTTGTTCTTTTATTTTTTCAATAGCGCTTTTCATTTCGACCACCAGCTTTGTCAGATGATGATGGTTTGCTTTTGAACCTATCGTGTTGACTTCTCGATTCAGCTCCTGCACAAGAAAGTCCAGTTTTCGCCCAGCAGCGCCTCCTTGCGTGAGGATTTGCTGAAATTGCTGAAAATGACTTCTTAATCTTGTGATCTCTTCTGTGATGTCACATCTGTCCGCAAAAATGGCAACCTCTGTTACAAGGCGACTCTCATCAATTGCGTCTTGTGTCCATTCTTTTATTCTTTGGCTAAGCCGCTCTTTATACTGATTCACGACATCAGGTGCAAAAACTTCAATTTCCTCGGTAAAGGCTTCGAGCTCAGACAGCCTGAGTTCACAGTCTTTTTGTAACGTTTTTCCCTCTTTATCTCTCATTAGACATAGCTCTAAAACAGCTTCCTCACAAACCTCTTTTAATAAGTCTTCAAGTTGCTTATTGCGGCTGGCTGATTCTTCTACCTGAACGGCTTGTTCGAGTTGAAGCAGGTCATTTGCATGCTGGATGCCTGAAATGTGATAGCGATTCTCGAGGTCTTTTGCGGCTTTCATGTATTCATCAAGCAGCGACCAGTCAATTTGGAGAGACCGGCTTGCTAGTTTACCGCCTTCAATCGTCACAAACAGCTCAATTCTACCACGCTGCACGTGACGAAGAATGATTTTCTTTAACGTATCTTCGAAATAGAGAAGCGGCCTCGGCAAACGGGCATGAACCTCTTTAAAACGGTGATTGACCGATTTTAACTCGACTGACACTGTCATATCTCCATCCGTTCTACTCGCTTGACCGAATCCCGTCATACTGCGTATCATGTCAAAACACCCAATTCTTTCATATTAATAAATGAAAAAGGTAATAGCAGACACTATTACCTCAAAATTATACCATAACGAATTATTTTTTTCTTGTCAAAAGTGATCCTGCCAGTAAAAAAGTTGGCAGTGCGGACATTCCGACGATGAGCAGCCAATCAATGGGTACAATCGCAACTGTTTTGAAAATTGGCTGAAGCGGCGGATAATAAATTACAACAAACATTAGAAGTAGGGATGACAACACAGCTCCAATTAAATACATATTTCCAAATGGATTCCGTTCAAAGATAGACCGCTCACTGCGGCAGTCAAACACATGAATGAGCTGCGCTAGAACAAGCGTACTAAATGCCACTGTCTGTGCATATTGCAGTTCATTAGGGTCACGGTGATAAACAAACATAAACGCTAAGAGCGTTGCAAGACCGATCAAAAATCCCCTTGATACCACCTTCCAGCCAAGTCCTCTAGCAAAGATCCCCTCCTTCATATTGCGAGGTTTTCTCTTCATCACGTCACCTTCCGGCTGATCCATCCCAAGAGCCATAGCCGGCAGACCATCTGTGACAAGGTTTACCCATAATATTTGAATCGGCACAAGCGGAAGCGGCAATGCAAGAAGCATCGCAAACAGCATGACCAAAATTTCTCCAACATTTGAGGCAAGTAAGTAGCGGACAAATTTACGAATGTTTTCATAAATGTTCCGCCCCTCTTTTATAGCTGATTTAATCGTGGCAAAGTTGTCATCAAGTAAAATGAGGGAGGAGGCTTCTTTGGCAACATCTGTTCCGGTCATGCCCATTGATATTCCGATATCTGCTTGTTTAATAGCAGGCGCATCATTGACACCATCTCCTGTCATTGCCACGATATGGCCATTTTTCTGATAGGCTTTGACAATTCTTAGCTTATGCTCAGGAGATACCCTTGCAAAGACATACACATCATCTGCCATCTGCTCAAGCTCTTTGTCACTTAACTGATCTAATGCTTTCCCGTCTAGTACCTTTCCTTGTTTCGGCAAAAGTCTTAAATCCTTCGCAATGGCTTTCGCTGTTTCAATGTGATCTCCAGTAATCATGACCGTTTTAATGCCTGCATCCCGGCACTCTTTGATCGCTCTCCTCACTTCAGGACGAGGAGGATCGATCATGCCTTCTAGACCAATAAACGTTAAATTGCTTTCTGCCTGTTGAAGAGATGATATTTTTTCTGTGAGACCAACCTGCTTATATGCAATGGCAATTGTTCTGAGTGCTTGCTTTGCTAATCCTTGAATTGCGGCTTCCGTTTCTTGTCTATGTGTTTTAGAAAAAGAAACCGTTCGGCCGCCGTGTATGATATGACTGGAGCGATTCATCAAGACATCTGGCGCCCCTTTAGCTATGACGTACCGCTCCTTCTGATTGGTTTCAACGACGACCGACATCATTTTTCTCTCGGAGTCAAAGGGAAACTCTTCTACTATGCGAAATCCCGCTTCAATGAATTGCTCTGTGAAGCCTGCTTTACGGGCCGCTGTTAAAAGCGCCGCTTCTGTTGGATCTCCATCGAGCTTCAACTCTCCATCCTTTTCAATGATAGTTGATGTATTACAAAGCGCCCCGTATAATAATACCTTTTGCAGGCTTGGGTGTTTGTCAACATGAACAAGCTCACCGTTTAATGTGAAATCACCCGCTTGTTCATAGCCTGTGCCCGAAATATGCCAAGTTTTCCCCTCAGCCCAAATATGTGTCACAGTCATTTTATTTTGCGTCATTGTTCCAGTTTTATCTGAGCAAATGATCGATGCACAGCCTAGTGTTTCCACTGCCGGCAGCTTTCTCACAATTGATTTTTGTTTAATCATCCGCTGGACACCTAAGGAGAGTGCAACTGTCACAATGGCTGGCAGTCCTTCTGGTATCGCAGCAACAGCGAGAGAAACACCTGCTAAGAACATGTGATATAGGTCATGTCCTTGAACCACACCAAGAACAACAACGAGGATGGTTAAACATAAGGCAGCGACAATAAGGATTTTCCCAAGCTGTTCGAGGCGTCTTTGTAAAGGGGTTTCCATATTGCCAGCGGCATCTAGCATGCCGGCAATTTGTCCCATGGCCGTATTCATCCCTGTACCGATAACAACCCCGACACCGCTACCTCTTGTGACAAGCGTCCCCATAAAAGCCATGTTGGTCAAATCTCCAAGCGAGACATGATCTCGTGAAAGTGGACTTGCATGTTTGACCGCAGGAATGGATTCACCCGTAAGTGCCGACTCTTCAATTTCAAGACTCTTTGTTTCTAGTAACCTCAAATCCGCCCCAATCCGGTCTCCGCTACTAAACTTGACAATATCTCCTGGCACTAGTTGTTTAGATGGAATTTTTACCCACTCTTTGTTTCTTCTTGCATACACATGTGGGGTTGATAGCTCCTTTAACGCTTGAAGGGATTTTTCTGCCCGTCGTTCTTGATAGAAACCTAGTACACCGTTAATAAGGACAATGGCTACAATGGCCACAGCATCAATATATTCACCTAAAAAAGCAGAAATGACCGTTGCCGCTAGCAAGATCAATACCATAAAGTCTTTAAATTGCGCTAAAAAGAGAACAAAAGCAGATGCCTTTTTCCCTTCCTGCAATTCATTCAGCCCATGCTTTTCAAGCCGCTTTTGTACATCTTCTTCTGACAGTCCGTCACCTATCGATGTATTCATTGTTTTTAATAAATCGGTTTGGTTCAGTTCATGCCAATTCATTTGACCTCGTCCACTCCTCTTTTGTTCTCTCTCATATGCAGTGTTCTATAAGCCAGTTTATTCAGACTCGTCCCAAATCATGCTATAATAATAAGACTGCCTAAAGAACGAGAAAACGTAAGGTTCTTTCAGTAGATTTGTGTGAAAAAAGAGGGTGTATCAAACATGTCATTTGACGGCATTTTTACATACGGTATGACAAATGAATTACAAAAGGCGTTAACAGGTGGAAGAATTTCAAAGATACATCAGCCATATAAACATGAGCTGATCTTCCATATCCGAGCAAACGGACGGAATCACAAGCTGCTCTTATCTGCTCACCCAAGCTATGCACGAGTGCAACTGACCGAGCACCATTACGAAAATCCAAGTGAGCCCCCGATGTTTTGTATGCTTTTACGAAAGCATCTTGAAGGTGGATTCATTGAACGTTTTGAGCAGATTGGGTTAGATCGAATCATTGTTTTGCATGTGAGAAGCCGGAATGAAATCGGTGATGAACAGATGCGGAAACTCTATATTGAAATCATGGGGCGACACAGCAACCTCATTCTTGTCGATGATGAGACAAAGCAAATCATTGACGGACTCAAACATCTGTCTCCTTCTGTTAACAGCTATCGAACCGTGCTTCCAGGTCACGAATACCTACTGCCACCTGCACAGCAAAAATTAAACCCTTTTGATGTGACGAAGGAAGATATCTTAAAACATTTACGCTTTCAAGAAGGGAAAATCACCACTCAAATTGTAGATACCTTCTCTGGTGTTTCCCCGCTCTTTGCAAAAGAAGTCGTCCATAGAGCCGGTCTTGCAAACCAAGAAACGATTCCAACCACACTGCTTGAGATGTTTCAACTCATTCGGACGCTTTCCTTTACACCACAGCTCACGAGGAAAGATGGCAAGGAGTATTTTTACTTATTGGAACTCCAGCATGTAAACGGCGAAATCAAGACATTTGACACTCTAAGTCAACTGCTGGACCGCTTTTATTTTGGAAAAGCTGAAAGAGACAGGGTGAAACAACAAGCAGCTGACCTTGAACGGTTTGTAGTAAATGAAAAGAAAAAGAATGAAAACAAACTGAAAAAACTGATAAAAACCCTTGAAGAATCTCAAAATGCGCACAAGTACCAGCTCTATGGTGAATTGTTAACTGCCAATTTATATGCCATACAAAAAGGCGATAAAGAAGCGACCGTGATCAATTATTATGATGAAGAAAGTAAAGAGATGACCATTCCGCTGAAAACAAGCAAGACCCCTTCTGAAAATGCTCAGGCGTATTTTACAAAATATCAAAAGGCCAAAAACGCCGTTGAGGCTGTACAAGAACAAATTGAACGAACAAAGCAAGAAATTGTTTATTTTGAACAACTCATTCAGCAGCTATCCTCTGCCTCTCCAAAAGATTTAGAGGAAATAAGAGAAGAGCTTATTGAAGGGAGATATTTACGCGCAAAGCAAAAGCGTCACACAAAAAAGAAAAAGCAGACGTCCATTCAGCTTGAAACATATGAATCTTCTCAGGGCATTCTCATTTTGGTCGGAAAAAACAACAAACAAAATGAGTATTTAACCACAAAGGTCGCTGCCCGTGATGACATTTGGCTACACACAAAAGATATCCCAGGATCGCATGTCGTCATACGTCATCAAGCACCTGATGAACAAACTTTGCTAGAAGCTGCACAAATCGCAGCCTATTTTTCAAAGGCAAAAGAGTCAAGCTCGGTTCCCGTCGATTATACGAAAATTCGGCATGTCAAAAAGCCAAACGGAGCAAAACCAGGGTTTGTCACATATGACCACCAACAAACACTGTTTGTCACGCCGGATGAAGATGTCGTGTTAAAGCTGCGAAAATAAAATAAACCGATAAAATCCGGATTAGATTTTATCGGTTTTTTCTTTGTTTTGTTATTCGTTCTTTTCTCTCCATATAAAGTACGTCAAGCGCTTCTATATCTTCGTTTTCAAGCATGGCTTCAATCGTTGTAGCTAGCTGTTTTGTCCGGGCTGGACTTGCACCGCTCGTAGATACTGAAATCGTCACTTTCCCTGCTTTGATTACCTTTGGCATGATCACAGACCCTAGCTCTGACTGGCTCACGCAATTGACAAGTTGATGAGGAAGCGATGTTTTCGCAATCCATTCGTTGACAGCATGATCGTTTGTTGCGGCTACAATGAAAAAAGCCTCTTTCAAGTCTTCAACGTCAACCTTCTTTTTTTTCCAATGAAGCTTATACGTATCAATTAAACGCGCCATTTCAGCACAAATTTCAGGACTGATCACGGTGATATCGCAAGGCTCAGCGCATATGGCATTTACTCTCCTTGCCGCAATCGTTCCGCCCCCGATAATCAGCACTTTTTTGTTCGATAAATCAAGATGGATTGGAAGCATGTCTATCTCCTCGAAAACGAAAAGCATCTTCTTTGTTTAATATCGTTTCTTTGATGCGCTCAATATATGCAGCCTTGACATGCGGGTGGAATCCAATATATCTACACACATGGATATTTTGCAGGCGTTTTCTGACCTTGCTCGCCTCTCTTTCAATCTCTTTCATTAAAATCCCCGTAAACAGAAGATAAGGAACGATATACACAGGCGTATCATGATCAGCGGTTAACTGCGCCAACACATCTCGATAATTTGGCTCACATGCCGTAATGAAACATGGGAAAACTTCCGCATGTGGAAGCATGTTTCGAACGTCGTCTGCAATCCCGCATACATCCCGCTTCACATCAGGATCAGAGCTCCCGCGACCAATTAGGAGGATTTGCGCCCTCTCACCTCGGTAACCCGCTTCCTCTATTCTCGCCACAACTGCTTTTGTGACCTCTTGGTTCACACCGATCGGTTTTCCATATGTTATTTGCACATGCGGAAATCGCTGCTTTCCCTTTTCAATTTCGATCGGTATATCTGATTTGGCATGCATGGCGGTTAACAGGAGGAGCGGGACAATTGCAATGTGTGTTGCTCCTTTTTTCACACAAGCTTCAAACCCTTCTTCAATGGAAGGCTTCGTCAGCTCCAAAAAACAAATTTCTTGTATATCTGCTTCAACAAGAGGCATACAGCTTCTCATAAAGGAAATGGCTTTATCCTGTGCTTCTTTTACCCTGCTTCCATGCCCAACATATAGTACAGCTTGTTTCATTTGACTCCTCCTTGCCACCGCGTTGTGATCAGACGAAAAGACACGATAGATGTACGTGTCTTTCCCATTAGATATCATTTCTCAATGAGTTTCGGCTCAAACCAGTTTAGCTTTTGATGAAAATGAACCACATCTCCTACAACAATCAAACTAGGGTGCTCGATCCCTTCTTTTTCAACTGTTTCAGATAGAGACGCTACTGTACAGCAAGTGGTCTCCTGACGAGTCGTTGTTCCCCAGTGAATAAAAGCAGCCGGTGTTTCGGGGTCTCGCCCATTTTTCAAAAGAAGCCGCTGCACTTTGTCGACATTTTTGACCCCCATGTAAATGACAAGGGTATCAATGCCAGTGGCTAGCGCCTCCCATTTCTCTTCAAAATGCTCATCCTTCTGATAATGTCCCGTGACAAAGGCGACATTCGAACTATACTCACGGTGCGTGACAGGTATACCCGCATAAGCAGCCGCTGCAATACCTGATGTAATGCCAGGCACTACCTCATATGGTATACGGTGTTCAGCTAAGCACTCTATTTCTTCACCACCCCGTCCAAATACAAAGGGGTCGCCGCCTTTTAGACGAACGACAACTTTTCCCTCCTTTGCATGGGCAACAAGCGCATCATTAATGGCTTCCTGTCTCATCGTATGATGATTTGGGAGCTTTCCGCAATAGATCAATTCTGCGTCATGTTTGGCATGGGCGAGAATGTCTTCATTGACAAGACGATCATATAAAATGACATCTGCCTCTTGTATCGCCTTATGGGCCTTCAATGTAATTAACTCTGGGTCACCCGGTCCGGCACCAACAATGTATACTTTCCCCATCGCATGTTCTCTCCCTGCCATCAAACGATTATTTCGTTTTTCCCTTTACATAGTCAACAAGCAACTGTTTTGATTCTTCACGTGTGAATTCGTCTGTATTCAAAACTAGCTCAGGTGCAGCCGGTTCTTCGTATGGAGAATCAATTCCTGTGAAAAATGGAATTTCTCCTCTTCGTGCTTTTTGATATAATCCCTTCGGGTCACGCTCTTCACAAACATTGAGATCACATTTCACATACACTTCATGAAATTCACCTTCTTCGACAAGCTGCCTTACAATTTGGCGATCTTCTTGAAAAGGTGAAATAAAGGCAGTGATGACAATCGTACCTTGCTCGACAAAAAGTTTCGCCACTTCCCCGATGCGGCGAATGTTCTCTTTCCGGTCATCATCTGAAAACCCTAAGTCTTTATTAAGTCCGTGGCGTACATTATCACCATCAAGAACAGTGACTTGATACCCCTGTTCAAACAGCTCTCTTGCCGCTAGGTTTGCAATCGTCGATTTCCCAGAACCACTTAGACCAGTAAGCCAGACAATCACGCTTTTATGATTGTTTTTCTGTTGATATTCTTCTTTTGTAATAGACGCATCGTGCCACACGATATGCTCGTTACTCATGTCTCTACCTCCTTTAGGATACAGTTGTTTTTAATCCGTCAATTAATGTTTCAATGACTTCTTTTCGGCTGAACGTGCTCGGCGGTAATTCACCGTTTCTTAGCATTGTTCTTACCTTTGTACCTGAAAGAATGACATGCTCACTTTTATCATGAGGACACGTTTTTGGTGTTGCCATGGCTTCACATGTATTGCAGTAGAAACTATGTTCAAATTTTAAAGGCGTGATGCCAATCTCTTCACTCGTAAATTGATCAAATAATTCCTGCGCTTCGTATGTGCCATAATAATCACCAACACCCGCATGATCTCTTCCAACAATAAAGTGTGTGCAGCCATAATTTTTTCGAACAAGTGCATGAAATATCGCTTCCTTTGGTCCAGCATAACGCATTGCAGCTGGAAATACACCTAAAAAGACGCGATCTTTTGGATAATAACCGTTCAATAATACTTGATAGCTTTTCATTCTCACATCTGCTGGGATATCATCGGCTTTTGTTTCACCAACCAGCGGATTTAAAAATAAACCATCTACTGTCTCAAGTGCTGTTTTTTGAATATATTCATGGGCACGATGTACTGGATTTCTCGTTTGGAAACCGACAATCGTTTTCCAACCATTTTCTTTAAAATGTCTTCTTGTCTCTTCTGGTTCATAGGTGAATTGAGGGAATGGCTTTTCGCTACGCTTGGTCAGTGTAATTTTACCACCAATATATGTGTCACCGCGCTCAAATAATTTTTTCACCCCTGGATGATTCCGATCATTTGTTTTATACACATTCACAGCTTCTTTTTCCTTATCTGGCGTGTATTGATCTTCCACCTCAAGTATCCCGTAAACTGTTCCATTGTAAGATAAACGGACGATATCTCCCTTACGAATTTCCGCTGCCTTTTCCTTTGTGACTGGAAGAGTAATAGGAAGAGACCAAACAACACCACTTGCTAGTCTCATGTCGCTCACAACGGCTTCATAATCGGCTTTTGTTAAAAAGCCTTCAATTGGACTATACCCGCCGATTGCAATCAGTTCAAGGTCTGCAAAAGAGATCGTATCCAGTTCGATTTCCTTCTCTGCTGTGCTTAAATCATATTCTTCATTTACTCGATTAATTAATACGCCACCATGTGGTGTTAAACTCATTTGTTCATCTTCCTCTCAATGTTCAAGTTATTAGATGTTAATAGTCAGATTTATCGTTAAATGCCGCCGCCTTGTTCATGGATGGAGTTGCTTTCATTTTTGACTGCCTTCATCAGACTTAATGCGCCGAGTGAAGCAAATAACACACTCATCATGATAAAGATAGAATAATAGTCTCCTTTTAAGAAAAAGCTTACCAGCAAATAAGACAAGCTGAGTGATAAGAATGGAGAAACAACCCAGACTTTCAGCATCTTTTTCACGACATGTTTATGAAAAATGTTCGGTCCACCCTTTGCCATCCCAAGACCAATAATTGATGAAGAGGTGATTTGGGTAAGTGGTACAGGCAAGCCGAAAATAGAGCTCACAATGACAAGTCCAGCACCGGTACTAGAGAGTAAGATGCCTTCACCTGTTTGATATCGTGTGATTTTCTTACCATTTGTTTCAAGTACTCTCCTACCGAGTAAAAGTGCACCAAGCGCGACAAATATCCCCCCGTAAAGTGTACCTTGCCCTACTGACAGGACCCCTGATGCCACTAGCGGACCTACAGCATTGGCAACATTGTTCATACCAGCTGAAAAAGCCTCTAGAAAGCCACTGATGATTAAAGCGATAGAAAGAATGCCGACACCTTTTTTAGATAATGTGTGTTTTGGGAACAGTCTGATGATTTTGATCACAGTAAACGTGAAAGCAAAAGCAATGAGTGGAATAATGATCCAAAATGCGACGATCACTAAAATGGATTTTACAAACAATACTTTGTATGCCACGGCAACACCAACAACAGCTCCAACCGTTACTTCACTTGTGGATAGCGGGATGGCCATCAGATTCGCAATAAATAATGATAATGCAGCGGAACCAATGATAATGCAAACAATTTCAAGTGTAATCACAGATTCTGGCATAATACCAGAACTGATGGTTTTGACAACTTCACCGCCGCCAATCACTGAACCTGCTAAAATACCTCCAGCACAAACGATGAGTGCATAAAGCGGTTTTTGAATCGCTCCTGATCCATACGCAATTCCCATAGAAGCTGCTGCTCCGCTTGCGCCAATATTTAAAGCAAAGAATAAACTAAATAAAATTGCAGCGATTTCCATTAATTATGCTCCCTTATTCATGTAATCCGCACTCCGTCTTTGCTGTTCCAGCCCATCTTCCAGAACGCAGATCATCTGCAGTGAAGGCTGGTTGTGTACATGGTGCACAGCCAATACTTGGGTATCCTCGATCATGTAGCGGATTATAAGCAAGTTCCTGCTTTGATGCATATCTCCATATATCTTTCCAAGTCCAGTGGATGAGCGGACACACTTTTACTGATTGGAATTTATCATCCTTATTTAAAAAGTTTGTACCTGCTCTTTTTGGTGACTGCTCTCTTCTTAAGCCAGAAAGCCAAGCCGGATAGCCTGATAATGCTTCTTGCAAGGGAATGACCTTCCGCATATGGCAACAGCTTTGAGGATTTGTTTCCCACAGTTTGTCACCATGCTGTTCATTCTGCTGTTCAACTGTCAGATCAGGTGTTTTCATCACAATATCTAATCCAGGGTATCTTTCCTTCACCGCATCAATTGTCTCGTAAGTCTCTTTGAAATGTAGTCCTGTATCTAAAAAGACAATTCTCGCATCTTTTTTGACTTTAGCGATTAAATCAATCAAGACAATGCCTTCTATACCGAAGCTACATGCATAAACGAGCTGATCACCATAATGACCGTACGCCCATTTCAGCACAGATAGGGCTCCTTTATACATATCGTCCTCTTGAAATGTAATGGACGGCTCTTGCCAATTTTCATAAGTTAACATTGTTTCTCCCCTTCCGGAGTATTGCTCATATTGCTATAGCGCACTACTTCAATCTGATTTTTTCATTTTTCTCTACTTGAATTATTTGACCGTCTTGAACAATCAATGTGATTGAACCGAATTTCATATCTCCAATCAATTCTTGCATGTTTTTCACTAAGTCTTCATCCTGGTTTTGTTTCACTTCCATCTCCTCTTCCTCCTCACCATTAAAAATAAAAAAACTTTCTTTCAATCCGAAAGAAAGACGAGGAAGCTCACGATTTCCTTATCTTTCAAAATAGAATCATTTTGCAGGAAGTAGCACCTTGCTCAGGATAGCAGGTTGCTGGGTTTCATCGGGCCAGTCCCTCCACCTCTCTGGATAAGAGTTTTAATTTGTATTAAATATTAACACAATTCAAACAAAAGTCAACCCGACTTTATTGATAGGATTAGTTTTTATTCACATTTGGGTCTATTTTACTATTTTAAACCCACATGAAAAAAGCCGTGCATCTGGGCACAGCATTGTTAGAGCGTCTCTTCCATCCAAGATTCAGAGGAAGGGTCTTGTCTCCAGCGTTTAAGTTTATTCATAGCAGATGGCTCGATGGCTCTTAGCTCAAGCGCCGCATCTGTCAACGCATCATAGTCTGTCAGTGTGACATATGGAATGTCTTTTTCCGCAAAAGCAGCAACTGCTTTTGGCAATCCATATGTGAAAATGGCCGCAACTCCAAGCACTTCACAGCCCTCATCTTGAAGGGCGGCGACAACTTCAAGGACGCTCCCTCCAGTTGAAATGAGATCTTCTACGACAACAACCTTTTGACCAGTCGTTACCGCTCCTTCGATCTGATTTCCTTTTCCATGTGCTTTTGGCTTATTTCTCACATAACACATAGGCAAATTTAGACGATCTGCCACCAATGCCGCATGCGGGATTCCGGCCGTTGCAGTACCGGCTATCACTTCTGCTCCCTCAAAATAAGTTTGAATGAGATCTTTAAGTCCTTCAGCGATGTCATTTCTGACGTTAGGGTACGATAATGTCAGGCGATTATCGCAGTAAATCGGTGATTTAATACCGCTTGCCCACGTGAATGGTGCATCTGGTTTTAAGGAGACGGCTTTGATTTGTAATAAATGTTTAGCAATTTTCGTTTTCATACGGCTGTCTCTCCCACTCTTTGATCATTTGATGATAGGCTGCAATTGGATTTGCTGCTTTGGTGATCGATCTCCCCACAACAATTTGTGAAACACCTTGTTCTTTTGCAAAAGCAGGTGTGGCTACACGCTTTTGGTCATCGGTTTGATCATTTGGCAAACGAATACCTGGTGTGACGGTGAGAAAGGATGGTGAGATATGCTCATGAATGGCCTTTGATTCATGTACAGAGCACACAACACCGTCTAGTCCGCTCTCGTATGCCATTTGTCCGTAATGAAGCACGGTCTCCTCAAGTGGACGATCAATGAGTATTTCTTTTTTCATGATGTCTTCTGACGTACTTGTGAGCTGAGTCACTGCAATAATGTTCGGTCTACTTTGTCCAGCTGATGTTCCGCTTTCAAGACCCTCTACCGCTGCTTGCATCATTCTTTTTCCGCCTGCAGCATGGACATTAACCAAATCCACCCCAAGTGCTGCAAGCCGGTTCATGGCTTTTTGAACCGTTGTTGGAATGTCATGTAATTTCAAGTCAAGGAAAATACGGCAATTTTTTTGTTTCAGTGTTTCAATTATGGCAGGACCTTCTTGGTAAAAAAGCTCCATGCCAACCTTCACAAATAATGGCTTCCCTTCAAATAGATCTAAAAAGGCAAGCGCCTCGCTCCCTGATGGAAAATCAAGTGCGATGATTGGCAAATGCTTCATGCTTCCAGCTCCTTCCGATACATTCCTCTACTGATGAATAACCATGAGCCGCCAGAACTTTAGGCAGATCTTCAATGATTTCTGGACAAACGAATGGATTCACGAAATTGGCTGTTCCAACAGCTACAGCACTTGCGCCTGCCAGTAGGAATTCAAGCACATCTTCTGCATGTTGAACCCCGCCCATCCCAATAATCGGGATACGAACAGCCTGACTGACTTCATATACCATTCGAATGGCGACAGGTTTTACTGCTGGACCTGATAATCCGCCTGTTTTATTTGCAAGAATGGGCTTCCCTGTTTTTAAATCAAGCCGCATGCCAATTAAAGTGTTAATCATGGTGAGTCCATCCGCACCAGCCGATTCAATTGCTTTTGCAATTTCAACAATATTGGCCACATTTGGTGACAGTTTCACGTAAACAGGAACAGCCGAGACTTCCTTCACTGCTTTTGTTAATGTCTCAGCCATCTTCGCATCAGTACCGAAAGCGATCCCGCCTGTCTTCACATTGGGACAAGATATATTCAGTTCAAGTGCATGTACATTCTTTGCTTGACTGATTTGTTCGGCTACTTCGACATAATCATCAATTTGCGCGCCGGCGACGTTCGCAATGATTGGTGTACCAAACTGTTCAAGCCAAGGCAATTCATGATCAAGCACTCCTTTTAGACCTGGATTTTGAAGTCCAATCGCATTTAACATACCTGCACCAGTCTCGGCCACTCTTGGCGTTGGATTGCCCAATCTCATTTCAAGGGTAGTGGCTTTGATCATGATTCCCCCCAGCATAGATAAATCATATAAGGAAGCAAATTCCTTTCCGAATCCGAAGCACCCTGATGCCGGAATAATCGGGTTCTTTAAGGATAAGCCGGGTAACTCAACGTTTAACATGATAATGCCACCTCCTCTGCTTTAAAGACTGGTCCATCAAGACATACTTTAACGTACGGCTTTTCGTGCTGATCGGTATGACATACACATGCAAAGCATGCACCAATACCGCAACCCATCCGTTCCTCCATTGAAATATAGACAGGTTTATGTGGATAAGCATCTTTTAGCGCTTTTAACATTGGTGTCGGTCCGCATGAAAGCAGCACATCAAAGCTCATTTCGTTCTCTTCTATCACATGTGTGACAAAGCCTTTTGCTCCATGGGTTCCATCAACAGTGGCGATAAAAGTATCTCCGAGCGCTTGGAATTTCTCCTCGTAAAATACGTCTTTTTTTGATTGAAAGCCAAGAACATGCTTGACGATAACGCCTTTTTTCGTTAAACGCTTTGACAGCTCGTAAAGCGGTGGCACACCAATTCCCCCACCTACAAGTAATGCGGTCTGTCTTGGGTGGACTACAGAAGGATTATATCCGTTACCTAGCGGCCCTAATACGTCGACTAGCTCACCTGCTTGCTTTTGGGATAGGAGCTTTGTCCCCTCTCCCTCTGCCCTGAAAATGATCGTCGCTTCTTTTTGCTCGGCATGAATATTGGCAATACTGATCGGTCTTCTCAGTAATGGCGTCATCGATTCACTGACCTTTATATGAAGAAATTGTCCAGCGGTTTGAAATGATTCAACAAGGTCCCCTTTTAATGTCATTTCGTAAATATGATCAGCGATCTCTCGGTTAGAGACGACCGTCAAGTATGCTTTTTTCATATTGTTACTGTCACCTCAGCATTCGTTTTCACTTCTGGCATTTCGTCTGTTCTAAATGTCATGCTCTCTAGCACTCTTAAAATGGCCTCTGCCGTATCTAGTGACGTTAAGCAAGCCACGCCATTTTCAACAGATTCACGTCTGATTCTAAAGCCATCTCTAGCTGGCTGTTTTCCTTTTGTCAGTGTATTGATGACAAATTGAGCTTCACCGTTTCGGATTACATCTAGAAGATTTTTGCCTTCTTCTCCTATTTTGCCTACAACACTTGATGGAATGGATGCTTGTTTTAAGTAATTCGCCGTTCCTTCTGTTGCCAAAATATGATATCCAATCGCATGGAATCTTCTCGCAATCTCAAGTCCTTCTTCTTTATCCTTATCAGCCACTGTCAAGATCACAGTTCCGTTATTAGGAATTTGAATACCTGATGCGATTAATCCTTTGTACAGGGCTTTTTCGATTGTGACATCTTTCCCCATGACTTCACCTGTCGATTTCATTTCAGGTCCAAGTGTAATATCGACTCTTCTTAGTTTTGCAAAGGAGAAGACCGGTACTTTGACGTACACACCCGCTTGCTCCTCGTGTAGTCCTTCTTGGTAGCCATAGTTTTTGAGCTTGTCACCTAAAATGACTTTTGTCGCTAGGTTTGCCATTGGGATGCCAGTAATCTTACTTATGAATGGAACAGTCCGGCTTGAGCGCGGATTCACTTCTAGAACGTACACTTCACCTTTTGATAAAACAAACTGAATGTTAAGCAGCCCGATGATGTTAAGCCCTTTTGCTAGTTTAATGGTATACTCAGCAATCTTTGCTTTCATCTCCTCTGACAAGGTTTGCGGAGGGTAGACCGCAATGGAATCGCCAGAGTGAACACCAGCCCGTTCAATATGCTCCATAATGCCTGGGATGACAACAGTTTCTCCATCAGACACGGCATCTACTTCAATTTCCTTACCTGTCAAATACTTGTCAATCAAGACAGGATGCTGTGGATTTACTTTGACCGCATTCTTCATATAATGAAGGAGCTCGTTTTCTTGATAAACGATTTCCATCGCACGTCCGCCTAATACATAGGAAGGGCGGACAAGCACTGGATATCCGATATGATTGGCAATGTCGACTGCCTCCGGAATAGAGGTCGCTGTTTTTCCTTTTGGCTGTGGAACGCCAAGTGTTTCTAGTGTTTGTTCAAACTTGTCACGGTTTTCAGCGCGATCAAGGTCTTCAAGTGAAGTCCCTAGAATCTTTACGCCTCTATTGGATAGTTCATCCGCTAAGTTAATGGCTGTTTGTCCGCCGAACTGAACGACAACACCTTCTGGTTTTTCAAGATCAATGATATGCATGACATCTTCCACTGTCAGTGGTTCAAAGTAAAGCTTATCTGAAATACTGAAGTCTGTTGACACGGTCTCTGGATTGTTGTTAATAATAATGGCTTCATACCCTGCTTGTTTAATCGCCCATACAGAATGGACAGTCGCATAATCAAATTCAACCCCTTGTCCAATTCGGATTGGGCCTGAGCCTAACACGATGACACTCTTCTTATCTGTTCGTTCTGATTCGTTTTCGTCTTCATAGGTGCTGTAGAAATAAGGCGTTTCTGATTCAAATTCTGCCGCACATGTATCGACCATTTTATAGACAGGTACAATTCCTGTTTCTTTTCTTAGCTGATAGAGATCTGCTTCATTCATGCCCCATTTTCGTCTAATATAGATGTCTGAGAAGCCCTTCTCTTTTGCTTCTCTTAATACGTCTGTATTGCCTTTGTTTTCTTTTAACGTCTGTTCAAGTGCGATAATGCCTTCCAGTTTATGAAGGAAGAAATAATCGATTTGAGAAAATTCATGAATTTGGTCGACCGTATAGCCTCTTCTAAGCGCCTCAGCGATATAAAATAGTCGTTCATCGCCTGCTTTTTTAATTCTCTTCTCTAGCACTTCATTTGTGATTTCCGCTTCATCTTTTAGTTCGATGTGATGCACGTCCGCTTCAAGTGAACGTACAGCCTTTAAAAGTGACTCCTCTAATGTACGCCCAATCGCCATGACTTCTCCTGTTGCTTTCATTTGTGTACCAAGTCGTCTGTTCGCAGATTCAAATTTATCAAACGGCCAGCGCGGAATTTTCGAAACGATATAGTCAAGTGCTGGTTCAAAGGCGGCATATGTTTTGCCTGTCACTGGGTTCATCATTTCATCTAGTGTTAAGCCGACAGCGATTTTGGCTGCAAGCTTTGCAATTGGATAACCTGTCGCTTTAGAAGCAAGCGCAGAAGAACGGCTCACGCGCGGGTTCACTTCAATGATGTAGTATTGAAAGCTGTTTGGATCTAAAGCAAGCTGTACATTACAGCCGCCTTCAATGCCTAGTGCACGAATAAGCTTGAGTGACACATTTCTCAGTAGCTGGTATTCACGGTCACTTAAGGTTTGGCTTGGTGCGACAACAATACTGTCACCCGTATGAATGCCGACTGGATCAAAGTTCTCCATGTTACATACAACGATCGCATGGTCACTACTGTCACGCATCACTTCATATTCAATTTCTTTAAAACCTGCGATACTTTTTTCGAGTAAGCATTGTGTCACAGGGCTCAGCTTGAGACCATTTTCAACGATTTCTTTCAGTTCTTGTTCGTTTGTACAGATTCCGCCGCCAGTTCCGCCTAAAGTATAAGCTGGTCGAACAATGACTGGGAAGCCAATTTTGTTCACGAAGGCCATTGCCTCATCAAGATTATGGATGATTTCACTTTCTGGAACAGGTTCATTCAACTCTCTCATCAAATTACGGAATAAATCTCTGTCTTCTGCTTTTTGAATCGCTGACAGCTTTGTACCAAGCACTTCAACACCGCATTCAGCTAAAACCCCAAGATCTGATAATTCAACGGCAAGGTTTAGACCTGTTTGTCCACCAAGTGTCGGCAAGATCGCATCAGGGCGCTCCTTCCGAATGATTCGTGTTAAAAATTCCGGTGTAAGCGGTTCGATATATACCTTGTCAGCCATTTCTGTATCTGTCATGATCGTCGCTGGATTTGAGTTCACAAGAACGACTTCATAACCCTCTTCTTTTAGCGCTAAGCAAGCTTGTGTCCCTGCATAGTCAAACTCCGCTGCCTGACCGATGATGATAGGACCTGATCCGATTACTAATATCTTCTTGATGTCTACACGTTTTGGCATACTTCTTCCCCTACTTTCTCAGTCGTATGAATCATTTCCATGAACTCGTCAAATAAGTAGTTCGCATCTTCTGGACCCGGTGATGCTTCTGGATGATACTGCACAGTGAAAGCTGGTGCTTCTTTATGTTTTAATCCTTCAATCGTATTGTCATTTAATGCGATATGGGTCACTTCAAGCAGTTCTTCATTAATTGCGCTTACTGTATACCCATGGTTTTGAGAAGTCAGTGTGACCTTTCCAGTAGCTAATTCTTTGACTGGGTGGTTTGATCCTCTATGACCAAATGTCATTTTTTCTGTACTTGCACCGCACGCAAGAGCAAATAGCTGGTGCCCTAGGCAAATTCCAAAGAGTGGTACCTTTCCAATCAATTGCTGAATCATTTCGACTGCTTCAGGCACATCGACTGGATCTCCAGGTCCGTTTGAGAGCATGATCCCATCAGGCTTTAGCTGCAAGACTTCATTTGCTGTAATATTGTATGGGACAACAACCACATCACAATCACGCTTATTGAGCTCGCGCAGTATACCGTGCTTCATCCCAAAATCCACAAGAACAATTCTCTTTCCTCTTCCTGGACTTGGATACGCATTTTTTGCCGATACTTGTCTCACTTGGTCCGTTGGAAGCTGAAAGGTTTGAAGGCGACGAACGACTTCATCTACTTGTTCATCCGGTCCTGCAAAAGTCCCTCTTAATGTCCCAGCACTTCTGATGATTCTTGTCAGTTTTCGTGTATCAATTCCGCTAAGTCCTGGAATGTTTTTCATTTTTAAATATTCATCGAGCGAGTAGGAAGAGCGCCAGTTTGAGGGCTTTTCACAAAGCTCTTTGACAATTAGTCCTTTGATAAACGGTGTAATCGATTCAAAATCATCACGGTTTATGCCATAGTTGCCAATGAGTGGATATGTCAGTGTGACCAATTGTCCGCAGTATGATGGGTCAGACAAAATTTCCTGATAGCCAGTCACCCCTGTGTTAAAGACCACTTCTCCGACTGACGGTTCTAAACTGCCAAAGCCTATTCCTTCAAATACTGTTCCGTTTTCTAGTACTAAGCGTCTCTTCATTTTACTAGTCTCCCCTCTTCATAAACGACCTTTCCAGATGCAAACGTCATCACCGGCCATCCTGATACAATCAATTTGTCAAAAGGTGTATTTTTCCCTTTTGATAAGAAGTTATTTTTGTCTATTGCCATTTCCTTATTTAAATCAATAAGTGTAACATCAGCCACTTGGCCCTTTTCTAACTTACCGTACGGAAGGGAAAAGGCTTCTGCTGGTTTGATTGTCATATAATCAACAAGCTCTTTTAATGTCCATTCGCCCGTTTTTACAAAACGGGTATATAGAAGCGGGAACGCTGTTTCAAGTCCAACAATCCCAAAAGGTGCAAGCTGCATCCTTTCATTTTTTTCTTCTTCTGTATGCGGGGCATGGTCTGTTGCAATAAAATCAATGGTGCCGTCTAGCAGACCTTCGATAAGTGCCTCACGATCTTCCGCTCCTCTAAGTGGCGGGTTCATTTTATAGTTTGTATCAAGGCCCGGTATGTCCGTATCACATAAAAGCAAATGATGTGGCGTGACTTCAGCTGTCACGCGAATGCCTGCTTTTTTTGCATCTCGTACGACTCTGACGGATTCTTTAGTGCTGATATGACAGACATGGTAATGACAGTTCGCCGCTTCTGCTAAGAGGACATCTCTTGCAATATGCACCGATTCACAAATTGACGGAATTCCATTTAAACCATTTGCTTTAGAGAATTCACCTTCATGGACGCTTCCTCCATAAATCAGGGAATTATCTTCACAGTGAGCCACAATCGCTTGATCTAGGCTTGCAGCTTTTTTCATCGCCTCATACATCATCCCGGCTGTTTGGATGCCAACCCCGTCATCAGTAAAGGCAAATGCACCAGCTTCTTTTAACGCCGCAAAGTCCGTCATCTTTTCTCCATTTTGTCTTATTGTAATGGACGCATATGGTAAAACTCGAATTGATGAAGTCTCTTTCATTCGCTTCATGAGCCATTCCATTTGTTCCTTTGTATCTGGAACTGGTCTTGTATTTGGCATGGCTGCAATCGTCGTATATCCGCCTCTTGCTGCTGCCTTAGTACCTGTTTCAATGGTCTCTTTTTTTTCACCACCCGGTTCTCTTAAGTGCACATGTAGATCAATCAAACCTGGTGATACGAATAGCCCTGCTGCATCAATTACTGCTTCTTTGTCTTCTCTCTCCAAATGACCAATCGCTTGTATCACTTCTCCCTTTATTCTGATATCTTGCTGAACTCTTTCACCTGTGCTTGTTAAGATAAAGCCGTTTTTAATGAGATATGACATAGACAGAATCTCTCCCTTTTTGATGTTGTCTGCTATTTTGAAAAGCTCTTTTTAAGACAGCCATTCGGATAAACACACCATTTTCCATTTGCTTAAAAATCCTTGACTTCTTTGATTCCACTAAAGAATCATCTATTTCAACACCTCGGTTAACTGGTGCTGGATGCATAATGATTGCTCGTTCTTTCATTTTTTTGGCTCGCTCTACTGTTAATCCGTATGTGGATAAGTAATCCTCGCTGCCTACCTTTTTCGCATGTCTTTCGTGCTGGATACGCAAAAGCATTACAACATCAGATCGCTCAATTGCCTCGTCTACTTCGGCATAAGTTCCGTGAGGATTCTGTTCATCTTGGAAGGAAACCGGTCCAGAAAAGAGGACATTAGCACCTAGCCTTGAGAGTACCTCGGCATTAGATCGTGCGACCCTGCTATGTTTGATATCTCCATGAATTGAAACCGTTAAGCCGTCAAAACCGCCGAATTCTTCAAATATGGTCATTAAATCAAGCAGTGATTGTGTGGGATGCTGTCCGCAGCCATCTCCTGCATTAATGATTGGAATCCCTACCTTACCGACAAGCTCCTCATAGTATTCATCAGTGCTGTCCCGAATGACACACGCTTTGACCCCGATGGATTCTAGCGTTTTGACGGTATCGTAAAGGGTCTCTCCCTTTTGAATAGAGGTACTTGTAGCGTCTAAGCTGAGCACATTCATTCCAAGCCTTTTTTCGGCTACTTCGAAACTAAAGCGTGTTCTTGTACTTGGCTCAAAGAAGAGATTCGCAACAAATTCTCCCGTTAAGCTGTGTTCTTGTTGACCATTCTTCAAAGCGGTTGCTTCCTCAATCAGATTCAGAATCTCTTCCTTAGACAAGCTGCTCATAGTCGATAGATGATTCATGTTTTCTTCCCCCTATCGTTTTCAATCATTTTCAGGTTCAAAAAAACCCTAAGCCTTGGCAGCTTAGGGTTCTCCAAAAGGAGCAGCGGCAATTACGCACATTCTGCTCATGTTAGAACCCTTGTCAGCCTCACTGGACTTCTTTTAAAAGGTTTTCTGTATTCGATTCATTTGATGGTTTTTTATCTGCTTGCTCATTTGGCAGAATCAAGTTTAACAAAACCCCAGTAATGGCAGCGAGCGCCATTCCAGATAAAGTAAGATTGATTTGCTTCACCTCAATAAAAGCTCCACCGATTCCAATGACTAAGATGACAGATGCGATAATGAGGTTCCGTTTTTCTTCAAAATTGACTTTATGATCAATCAGAATTCTCAGACCGCTCGACGCAATAATCCCAAAAAGTAGGAATGAGACGCCCCCCATCACTGCTGAAGGAACTGTGCTAATTAATGCTGAAATTTTCCCGACAAAGCCGAAACAGATGGCGAATACTGCTGCTCCGCCGATGACGAAGATACTAAACACTCTCGTGATGGCAAGTACGCCAATGTTCTCACCATATGTAGTGGTAGGTGGTCCGCCAATGAGTGAGGCAAAGATTGTGGCTGCACTGTCTCCTAAAATCGAGCGGTGAAGTCCAGGCTTTTTGATAAAGTCTTGACCTACCACCTTACTTAACACTACTTGGTGACCAATGTGTTCAGACATTGTCACAAAGGCAACTGGCACCATCACCGAGATAATGCTAAGTGTCACAGCAGGTGTGTAATTGACAAATGGTATGACAAAGTTTGGTACGGCAAACCATTTTGCGTCAATGACCGGCTGAAAGTTCACAATGCCTTGTGTTAAAGCAAACAGATAACCGCTAATTATTCCGATTAAAACTGGGATGAGACTAAGAAACCCTCTAAGGAAAATCATACTGATGATTGTTACCGCCAGAGTAAAGCCAGCTACTGTTAAGTGCTTCAAGCTGTACACAAGCTCGGGCGCATTCGGATCAACATACATGGCCATATTGACTGCCGTTCCAGCTAAACCAAGCCCGATCACCATAATCACCGGTCCAACTACTACTGGCGGCAACAGGTTCATAAGCCAGCCTGTACCTAACCATTTAATGAATAAAGCAATGAATGCGTAAGCGACACCTGCCATCAAAGCACCGACCATTGCGGCTCCTGGACCACCTGATGCTTTGACATTCAGTATAGGGGAAATAAAGGCAAAGGACGATCCAAGATAAGCCGGAATTTGCCCTCTAGTGATCATTAAGTAAACAATTGTTCCGACACCGCTTGAGATGAGAGCAACGGCTGGACTCATGTCAATTATTTTCGGCACTAAAATTGTGGCTCCAAACATGGCAAACAAATGCTGCAAGCTCAGTGATAGCCATGTGAAAGGTTTTGGTATATCTCGAATGCCTAAATTGGCTTTTGGCTGACTCATGTTTTTCCTCCTAGTTGTGTTCTTTTCTAATAAAAAAGCCTCTTTGCATATGAGCAAAGAGGCCTAGAAAAGCCGCACACTTCGAGTGTTGTGTGCATGACGTTTCTGTTATTGCCCTCTTTGCAAACTCTCTGGAATGCATTTAAAAAGGTTCTTTTTCGTATATGGCGACAAGATCTTTTTGATCGACTTCGTTGAGTTGGACCATGACGGTTTCTGCTTTAGACGTTGGAATGTTTTTTCCAATATAATCTGCTCGAATTGGCAGCTCACGGTGCCCTCGATCCACAAGAACTGCAAGCTGTATAGAAGACGGTCTCCCCACATCAACAAGCGCATCCATTGCTGCTCTAACCGTTCTGCCTGTAAATAGGACATCATCTACAACAATCAGTGTTTTGTCATTGATATCAGCTGGAATGTCTGCTCCCTTCACAAGCGGATCTTGGTTGTCTGTCTTTTTTGTCAGGTCGTCGCGGTAAAGCGTAATATCGAGTTCACCCACAATGACTGGATTTCCCTCAATTTGCTCAATGCGTTCTGCCAGGCGCTTTGCAAGATGAATCCCTCTTGTCTTGATCCCAGCAAGAATGACATCCTTCATCCCTTTGTTGCGCTCGATCATTTCGTGGGCAATTCGCGTAAGCGCTCGTCTTATCGCTTGTTCATCCAGAATGATTGCTTTTTGTTCCATCTTTTACACCTCTTTTTGCAAATAAAAAGCCCCTTCTGCAAAGGGCAGAGAGGGGCGTTCATTTGTGCATACACGTGCACAATTGATCCGTTATCCTTCTCAGCCTCTCTGGACTGTGTTAAAGAATCTCAATGTCTTTGTTCATTATTTCAGAAAAAAAACAGCCTGTCAATTGTTATTTCTTAATGAATCGATAAAATTCTGCATATCATCTGGAATTGGTGCGGTAAACTCGATGTATTTTCCTGTTCTCGGATGATTAAATCCTAATACACCAGCATGTAGCAATTGTCCATTGAAATCAATCGTTTTTCTAGGACCATATTTGGGATCTCCCGCAAGCGGATAACCAATATATTTCATATGAACACGAATTTGGTGAGTTCTTCCTGTTTCAAGACGGCATTCTACAAGCGTGAAATCTTTGAAACGTTCGATGACGTCAAAATGAGTGACAGCCTGCTTTGCGTTTTCTTTTGTGACAGTCATGCTTTGGCGATCTTTTTTGTCTCTGCCAATAGGTGCATCAATCGTCCCTGTATCATGTTGGATGATGCCATGAACAACGGCTGTGTATTTTCTCGTGACTGTCTTGGCAACCAATTGATTGACTAATGATTCGTGCGCCATATCATTTTTAGCAACCATTAGCAGCCCAGACGTATCTTTATCAATTCGGTGGACAATCCCAGGTCTCATGACCCCATTAATGCCTGATAGATCATGACAATGCGCCATAAGACCATTGACGAGCGTTCCTGACACATGGCCTGGTGCTGGATGAACGACCATTCCTCGTGGTTTATTCACCACAAGTACGTCTTTATCCTCATAATAAATATCAAGATCCATTGATTCTGCCTCAATATCTAATGCTTCTGGCTCTGGAATATTCACTTTGATTTGATCGCCAGTTTGAACTTTGTAATTCGCTTTCACTTGTTTCCCGTTTACTTCAATCAGCCCATCCTTTACCCACTGTTGGATTTGGGTTCTTGACCACTCTGGTTCAGTCGTGCTTAAAAATTTATCAAGCCGTTCACTCGTTTGTTCTTCTGAAACGGCAATGTTTATTTGATTCATGTAGTTGACTCCTTATTTTTCTTTCCATCTAACAGCATTTGAATAAAGAGCAGAATAACCCCTACACATAGAGAAGAATCTGCAATATTAAAGATTGGATAATGATAATCCCCAAGCACAAAATGGGCAAAATCAACCACTTCCTGACGGAAAATTCGGTCAATGAAGTTACCTATCGCTCCGCCAAGCATTAAGGCTAGTGCGACTCCAAGCAGCTTGTCCTTTTGTCCATCCCGCTCTAGATAATAGATAATCCCAGCAATAACAACGAGTGTGATCACATAGAAAAACCACATTTGTCCTTGAAGAATTCCCCATGCGGCTCCTGAATTCCGGTGAGAGGTGATATAAAAGAATCCATCAATGATTGGAATGGAATCGCCGATCATCATATGTTTGACAATGAGCCATTTTGTTAATTGATCTAAACAAATTATAACGAATGCGATTATGTAATAGAACACACACGTTCCTCCATCTTCATACTTTGATCTTTAAGCATTTTATCAAGAAAACAGGAATGAGTAAAGAAACTTTAGTTGACAGACAAAAACCTCCCTACATGTGGAAGGCTTCAAAATGCGAATCATTTGAATCATTAGGATATGGGGTGAATGCTTTTTTCTCATATTGCTTATGATATAAAAAATCGTCAATCGTGCGTGCTGTAGGTAAAATACTCATTTGTTCAAGTGGAATCGTGTGACCTGTATTCTCACATATGCCATATGTTCCTTGTTCTATTTTTGCTAAAGCAAGCGAAACATCTTGTAGCTCTTCTTTTATATGGTAGAGGAGGGTTGTTGTTTTGTCATGATTCATTGTTACATGTTCAGCAGGTGAACGAAATGATGCATATTCAAACAGTTTCGATTGTAATTCATCTTTCATTTGAAGGAGTTCCATGTAAATCATGTGTAGATCGCCATTCATGTCGCTAACTCAACTCCTGCTCTGTCGTGATAATCATATTGTTGCCCCACCTGTTTACTTTAAAGCCATAAGATTTTTCCTTTCGTTCTAAACGCTGTCATTTTCTAAAATAAGAAAGCACCCCGCATTATACGGGGCGCTAGTTCATCAATTGGTGCTGTTAATTTTGGTAATATTTCTCCACGATTTCTGCGTTTTTCAGTGACAATGTTGGGTATTTCGGATTTGCGCCAACATCTTTTGAAATAATGCGAGAACGTTCGCACAGTTCTCCTTCGGCTTTTTTAACAACGATACGTCCTGATGTGTATTCGGGTGCAGATGTCTCTGCATCCTTCTCATCTTCCACATTCAATTCTGAGATGATAAAGAGCTGTTTGACATCTTCTTTTATGGACGCTAGAAGAGATTTGACTTCATCTGTCGCATAAATTGTGACACTCGCTTCAAGTGAACGTCCAATTACTTTCTCATTACGCGCAATCTCAAGCGCTTTTAGGACATCATCACGTACTTCCATAAAGCGATCAAACTTCGTTTCTGTTGCTTCAGCTTGAGGAACCGCTATTCCTTCTGGCATATCTGTTAACTGAACGCTTGGCTCTTCAACAAAGGTTAGATGGCTCCATAATTCATCTGCTGTATGCGGAAGAATTGGTGCTATCAGTTTCACTAGGGCCATTAATGTTTCATAGAAGACTGTTTGCATGCTGCGGCGATCTGGATGATCTGCATGCTCAATGTATACGACATCTTTTGCAAAATCCAGATAGAATGAGCTTAGCTCAATCGTACAGAAATTATGAATTGCATGATATACGATAGCAAAATCATAATCGTCATAAGCTTTTTTCACTTTATCAACTAGTTTGTTTAATTTGATCAAGATATATTGATCCACTTCACGAAGCTTTACCACTGGCACTGCATTCACTGCCGGCTCAAAGTCAAACAAGTTTCCATGCAGGAAGCGGAGCGTGTTCCGAATTTTTCGGTAAACTTCTGCCACTTGCTTTAGAATTTCATCAGACACTGGGTGATCGGCTTGATAGTTCACAGAAGACACCCAAAGTCTAAGGATTTCAGCACCAAGTTGTTTTGCAACCTTCGTCGGATCAATTGTATTTCCTAATGATTTACTCATCTTACGTCCTTCTTTATCAAGTGTAAAACCATGACTTAGCACACTTTTATAAGGTGCTTTTCCTGTGATAGCTACAGAAGTAGATAAAGATGAGTTGAACCATCCACGATACTGGTCAGAGCCTTCAAGGTAAAGGTCTGCCGGACGAACAAGGTCATCTCTTTCTTCTAAAACAGCTTGGTGAGAAGAACCAGAATCAAACCATACATCCATGATGTCCTGCTCTTTTGTGAATTCTCCGTTCGGGCTGCCTGGATGTGTAAAGCCTTCTGGCAAGAGCTCTTTCGCTTCTTTTTCAAACCAAATATTCGAGCCATGTTCTCTAAATAATTGAGAGACGTGCTGAATTGTTTCATCTGTGATGATTGGCTCACCATTTTCGGCATAAAAGACCGGAATTGGAACGCCCCATACACGCTGTCTTGAAATACACCAGTCGCCTCTGTCACGCACCATATTGAACAGGCGCGTTTCGCCCCATGATGGCACCCATTTCGTTTCTTTAATATTATCTAGTAAAGCTTCTCTAAAGTCTTTAATTGATGCAAACCACTGCGCTGTCGCACGATAAATGGTTGGCTTTTTCGTTCTCCAGTCATGCGGATAAGAGTGCGTAATAAAGTCGAGTTTTTTTAGTGCACCTTTTGCTTCAAGTTGTTCTGTAATGGCTTTATTGGCATCTTCGTAGAATAGTCCTTCAAAACCAGGCGCCTCTTCTGTCATGACACCTTTTTCATCTACTGGACATAACACCTCAAGACCATATTTCATACTCACAATGAAGTCATCTTCCCCGTGACCTGGTGCAGTGTGTACACAGCCTGTTCCCGCATCAGTTGTCACGTGATCACCAAGCATAACGAGAGAATCTCTTCCGTAAATCGGATGCTCTGCAACGACTCTGTCAAGTTCTCTTCCTTTTACTGTTTGAACGACTTCGTATTCATCAAAACCGATCGTTGTTGCCACTTGTTCAGCAAGCTCAGATGCAACAACGTATCGTTCATCTCCTACTTGCAGCACACTATACTCAAGATTAGGATGGACACAAATGCCAAGGTTTGCAGGAATCGTCCAAGGGGTTGTCGTCCAAATGATGAATTGTTCCCCATTTTCAAGTACGCCTTTTCCATCTTTCACTTTAAATGCAACGAAAATAGATGGTGATCGTTTGTCTTTATATTCAATTTCCGCTTCAGCTAGTGCTGATTCACTTGAAGGAGACCAGTTGACTGGCTTCAATCCTTTGTAAATGTATCCTCTTTTTGCCATTTCACCAAATACAAGAATTTGCTGAGCTTCGTATTCAGGCTTTAATGTCACATATGGATTGTCCCAATCTGCTCTTACACCTAGTCGTTTAAACTGATTGCGCTGCCCTTCAATTTGCTTCCAAGCGTATTCTTCGCAAAGTTTGCGGAATTCTGCTGTTGACATTTCTTTTCTTTTAATTTTTTTATTTTTGGTAAGCGCTGTTTCAATCGGCAAGCCATGTGTATCCCAGCCCGGTACGTAAGGTGCATGGAAGCCATTCATGGACTTAAAACGAACTATAAAATCTTTTAGAATTTTATTTAGCGCATGTCCCATATGAATATCACCATTCGCATATGGAGGTCCGTCATGCAAAATAAATGTCGGGCGCCCTTTTGTTCGCTCCAATACCATTTGATAAATATTTTTTTCTGCCCATTCCTTTTGAATTTCAGGCTCTTTGTTTGGTAAGTTCCCTCTCATCGGGAATTCTGTTTTCGGCATTAATAAGGTATCTTTGTAGTTCATATCTATTCCTCCAAATGCAAATTCAGATTAAAGAAAAACAATAAAAAAAGCCTTCTCATCCCATAAGGGACGAGAAGACTTGTCTCGCGGTACCACCCTTTTAGATCAACGATAAATGATCGTTCATCCACTCAAAAATCGTAACGTGATTAGACGCCTTTTCTTACTGGTTCATTTCAGAAAAGGAACTAAAGGGGTGATCTCATTGCAACGCTTCGTAATGTCAGGCTTCCACCATCCCTGATTCGCTTTATTACGCATAAAACAGCTGCGAGTGTCCCTTTCAAACGTTTATCTCTTGTGCATTTATGATGGTATTATATGCAACGTGTGCACATCATGTCAAGATAACGGATTATTCTTTTTCGTCAAGGACAGCGTCGACTTCATATTCCAGCAAATGATCCCAATCATCATTTTTCAAAAGATCGAGCTGTGCTTCAATGAGCATTTGGAAACGAGTTCTAAAGACCTTCGACTGCTTCTTCAGCTCCTCAATCTCCATTGCAATCTTTCTTGATTTAGAGAGCGCTTCGTTGATGATACGGTCTGCATTTTTCTCTGCTTCACGAATAATTAGTTTCGCTTCTTTATCAGAATGACGCTTTACATCTTCAGCCGCTTCTTGCGCCACAAGAATGGATTTGTTCAAGGTCTCTTCAATTGTTGCAAAATGACCTAATCTTTCATCAAGCTCATTTACTTTATCTTCAAGCTCGTTCTTTTTACGTAATACGATTTCGTAATCTTTACGTACTTGGCTTAAAAACTCGTTCACCTCATCTTCGTCATAACCACGAAAACTCTTTGTAAACGTTTTATTATGAATATCATTAGGTGTTAATGGCAACCTGGCCACCTCCAGTTTCAAGTTCGTTATGTCAGAAGCTCAAATGTTACTTTAAATTTATCTTTTTTCGTCTTACCCTCAATTGTCTTCAAACTAAACCGGCCAAATCCTCGGACAGAGAGCTGATCTCCTTCGCCGATTGTGAAAGAAGGATCTTCTGTGACTTTCCAGTTCACTTTGACCAGACCATTTTTGACCAAAAGTTGTGCTTTTTGACGAGATTGTCTGCTGACAGCAGCACAGACAGCGTCCAGCCGCAAGGAAGAAATCGTATCTTCTTTGATGTCTGTCCTGCTGATTGCAGGCTTTATGTGCGTCTGATCAATTTCTTCTAATGAAACTGCAGCTCTTCCAACATGCGTTAGCTGAGTTCGAACAAAATCAGCTACATCGCTTGTACAAATAAACTGTACAGATTCCTCAGAAAATAGCAAATCCCCGAACTTTTGACGTTTCAAGCCGATTCCCATGAGTGATCCGAGGAGTTTCGGGTGTTCAATGGATATAAACTTTTTCGCATAGTTCACCTGAAAATAAGATAGCTCAAAATCCTCAAGAGACGGCTTTAAATATTCAGGATAAATGACGGCTCTTTTTCGTTCCGCTTCATCGTACCCACCAAAAAACATAAGACCGAGTTCGTCTGAATGCTGGATCACTGATTGAGTAATAAACTGCTCACGCGGATCAAGAAAGTCTGTCAGTTTTAATCGATATTGATCGAGTGCAATTTTTTTCCAACCTAACACTTGATCGACAAATGGCTGTTCGTCTTTTCTAAAATGTTGATATATATCGCTCATTTTGTTCCCCTTTTATGTAAAAGGGCTTGGCCTCTGCCAAGCCTGGCAGCCGTATTAAATGATACGAGCAAGCATTTGATAAAGACCGCTTAATCCATAATATGATGCAAAGTGAAGCACAAACAATGCCACAATTGGCGAGATGTCAATCATGCCAATTGGCGGAATAATTTTACGAAATGGTTCTAAATACGGTTCACAAATGGATGTCAAAAAGTGGCCAATCGCTGTTTCTCTGGCAGAAGGTACCCATGACATAAAGATGTAAATAATAATCGCATATGAGTAAATCGTAAACACAGTCTGTAAAATGTTAAAAATGTAATCTAGAATCACTTTGATTTACCACCTCTGAGGTTCTTCCTCTGTCAATAGTTCTGATATTGTGCCAGATACATCCACATTATCAGGTGTGCAGAGGAATATATTCGAGCCAATACGTTGAATGTCTCCACCGATTGCATAAACAGTGCCGCTTAAAAAGTCGATAATTCGCTTTGCTTGATCGTGCTGAATACGCTGCAAATTAACGACGACTGCACGTCTGTTTTTAATATGGTCTGCAATCTCTTGCGCCTCTGCATAAACACGCGGCTCACTTAACACCACTTTAGAGGATTTTTGCACGCTTTGCAAGCTGACAACATTTTGTTTTCCAGTTTGCGGACGCTCTTGAAATGCTGCTTTATCTCTTGTTCCTTTTTCTTCTTGAACTGGTTCTCTGTCTTCATCAATATATTCGTATTCATACTCTTCATCATCAAGTGTGAAAAAGCTTTTAAACTTATTTTTTATGCTCATGTCACGCACCTCCTGTTTCATTTCCGACAAGTGAAGAGCCAATCCGAACAAATGTCGCACCTTCTTCAATTGCGATTTCAAAATCGTTTGACATCCCCATAGATAAATGCTGACAAGGTGCATTTTCTTGGTTTAGATGTTTTACCTCTTCTTGAAGGCTTCTTAGTGTTTTAAAGCAGTTTCGGATCACAGCATGATCATCTGTAAATGGAGCCATCGTCATCAATCCAACGATTTCAATATGTTTAAAATCAGCTAGCTGCCTGACAAACGGTATCACTTCTTCACTTTTCAAGCCGTGCTTCGACTCCTCAAGAGATGTGTTCACTTGAACAAAACAGCGAACAGTGTGATCTGCTCTTTTTTCAATTTCATTCGCAAGGGAAATTCTGTCAAGCGAATGTAAATAGTCAATCGTATGAATGACAGATTTCACTTTTCTTGTCTGTAAACTGCCGATGAAGTGCCAGTTAATGCTTTCATCGGTTATGGCAGCTTGTTTTTCAAGCAGCCCTCTGTCACGATTTTCACCAAAATGTACAATTCCTGCTTCTTTGGCTTCAATGGCACGTTCGATCGAGACATATTTCGTTACAGCAACTACAGATACATTCTCTGGATTTCTCCCTGCTCTTTTACATGCTTCGTTTATTTGTTCATTTATTTGTCTGAATTTCTCTCGTACTTTCAATTGCACTTATGCCTCCTTAAACCCGACAAAAGACATCATACGTCCAGTTCTCCCTTGATCACGCCGGTGTGAGAAGAAAAGCTGATCGCTACAGCTTGTGCACATCGAACTGACATATATGTTTTCTTCTTTTATTCCCGCATGAAGCAATACGTTTTTGTTTAATGTTTTCAAATCAATTTTGTATTGTCCCACTGAAATCTCGGAATACACATCCTCTGCTGGAAATGGAAGCTCTTTTACTTGATCTATAACGACATCATCTACTATGTAGCAGCAAATGCCAATCGCTGGACCAATCACAACCTGTATATGATCGACTAGCACATCTTCCTGACTGCTCCATACATCCACCATTTTTGCGCCAATTTGCTTGACAGTTCCTTTCCAGCCGGCATGAGCCGTTCCAATAAGTCCTTCATGGGGCGCTAGAAAATAAAGCGGAACACAGTCAGCAAAACAAAGAGCGAGCATCATGTTTTTTTCAGAGGTATATAGACCATCTGTTCCAGGCAGGGCCTCATGATAATGAAGGCTTCCTTTTCCCTTTTGCTCTTTGGTGACTTTCATGATGTGATCCTCATGGGTTTGGTCGGCAAATACCCAATTAGAGAGCGGCATAGCGGTTTCCTCTGCTATGACTTGACGATTCATTTGTACACTGGCAGCATCATCTCCTACATGGAGTCCAGTGTTCAATGATTGATATGGGGAAAGGCTAAAGCCACCATTTTTGGTCGTAAATCCGGCTATAACCTCTCTACCAGAACACCTTATGTTCGTCCAATCATGAATTGTCATTGCATAAGGCGTTTTCAGCCGAAAGGGGTCATGTATGTGTTTCAAAGCTACCTCCCACCTTTCATCCTCTCTCTTAATATCGCTCCTATTTTACCACAAGAAATGCACATACAGTTAGTGGGATTCATTAAATAATACACTCAAATGTGCCCTTTCTTCATGTTTTTTTACAAATTGATATGAAAAAGTAATCTTTTTAACCAAAAAAGGCATTGCTTGCTGGGTGAAGAAATGATAAAGAGAATGAAACGATTCATAGAGGTTTTATATCATTTTAAGAAGACAATCGGATAAGAATCACATCTTCGCCAATTTTTACTATATTTCGCCATGGGACGATCATTTCCTCTTCTTTTCCGAAAAATCCCATCATTTTACCTGTGCCGCCAATAATAATGGCTTGTATTTTTCCGCTTGTGACATTGATATCAATATCGCCAATTGTACCAAGCTTTTTCCCACTGGACACATCGACGACATCCTTGATTTGAAATTCAGAGATACTCATCATCTTTCCTTCCCCGCCTTTCGTTTTCTACTATAATATGTATGATGGAAAAGCTTGAACGCATACCAATTGTTTCTCAAGGCTGCAATTTACTTAAGTGAGGCCGGCCATTTCTCCACATCACCTCAACTTGACAATTAAAAAAGGATGAAAGCATTTCGCTTGTCAATATTTGTTTAGTATCTCCTTTAGCAAAGACAGTTCCTTCTTGTAATAATAAAGTGTGCTGAAAAATCGGTAAAATCTCTTCAGCATGATGGGTCGTATATAGTAAAGTTGGGGCATCAGGCTTTGATGCAATAGATGAGATCGTTTCTAACACTTGTTCTCTTGCTAAAAAATCAAGACCTGCTACTGGTTCATCTAATATTAGCAGCTCGGGATTATTCATTAAAGCTCTCGCAATCAATACCTTTTGTTTTTCACCTTGCGAGAGGGTTTCATACGTGCGATTGGCATACTTGAATGATCCAAAGGCTTTTAAAAGATCAATCGCTTTCTCTCTCATACAATCGGTTGGTGATTCATAAAGCCCAATAGAAGCAAATGCTCCGCTTAATACAATCTCAAAAGCATGATCTTCTGCATGTAGTTTCTTTTCAAGACCTGCGGAGATGAGACCTATCTTCCTCCTCAGCTTCTCACCGAGTGCCTCCTTTCCAAATACATGTCCTAAAACTGTCATCTCACCTGATGTCGGAAAGTAATACGAACACAACATATTCAAAAGAGCGGTTTTCCCAGCACCATTTAACCCATAAAGCACCCAGTTTTCCTTCTCCTTTACTTGCCAGTCTACATGGTGCAATATCCATTTCCCATTTCGTTTTAAAGAAACATCCTTTAATTCAAGTGACACCATATTTTCCTCCTGCGTCAAAATAGTCAGAATATACGAATAATTACTGTCTACAGCATATCTTAAATGATCATTTCAGTAAACCTATCATAAAAAAGCTGCTCCTAATTGAAGGAACAGCTTCTTTTCTTTATTAAGAAATTTCAATGCGTACGCCTTCTTTTATGTCAGGAAACGTATGCGGGGATGCAAAAACAGCTCCAGGTAATACATCATCAAACGGCTCTTGGAAGTAGATCGAAATATGGCCAAGTTCTTTAAAGTTTTCATTTGCTTGATTACCTAATGCAGTGATTGTGTACGTTTGTTCGCCCACTTGAATGGTTCCGCCTAGTTTCAGCGGCTCTTCTTCTAAGTGCTCGAATTCATGAATGACAGACATATCCTTTAGTTCTTGCGGCGCTGCTGGTCCAAATAAAACAATCAGCTTATCTTCTTTAAACTGCGGGACTAAGATCCCAATTTCTTTTACAACAGATTGTGTCACCATATATCTCGATTCCTCCTTTAATGCGTTTAATACATACCGAAGCTGGCAACGTATGCGATTACAACTGATAGGACCCCTGTAATGAGGCGACTATATAAAACAGCTGGTACGCCATATTGTACCGTTTCCGGCTTTGCTTCACCAAGTGATAGACCAACAGGAATGAAGTCACATCCTACTTGACCATTAATGGCAAATAGTGCAGGAAGCGCAAATTGTGGCGGAATGTTGCCAAGTGCAATTTGACTTCCGATAAGAACACCAATGACTTGTGCAATAACGGCTCCAGGTCCTAAGACAGGTGATAAAAATGGCAATGTACAGATAACAACGAGCAGTAAGAGCCCCCATAAAGATCCTGCCAAAGGTGATAAGAAATGGGCGATGAGATCACCAATTTTTGTATAATTAATAATTCCAATTAACATACTGACAAATGCCATAAATGGAATAATATTTTTCAAAAGCATATCAACAGAATCACGACCCGCCTGATAAAACGTTCCGGTAACTTTCCCGATCCCTCTTGAGAATCTCATCAGGAGATTTCCTTTTTCCTGACGTTCGATATTTTCCTGTTTTAACTTTGAATATGTTTCTTTCATATTCTCCTTGTCAATCGTCTCGCCAGTCTCTTGACTTTCTGTCTTCATCTCACCATCAGATGCTTCAGCATAGGATATATCTTTTTCAGTTACTCCTGATACGAAGATATCATCTGTAATGTGTTTTGCAAGTGGTCCAGAAGGAGAGGATGCTAACACATCTACAGTCGGGATACGCTTCATTGGGTAAAGCCCAATTCGTGCCGTTCCTCCGCAGTCAATGACAACGCACATCATTTCATCTTCAGGAATTGAGTTTTTAAAGCCATCATATGCTTCTGTACCTGTCATTTCAGCAATTTTGCGTGCAACGGGGTGAATACCGCCCCCTGTAATCGAAACGACCTTTCTTCTTTTACCAGTTGGTTCAATCTCTAACCCTTTTCCCCATCCGCCAGCACCTTTTGAAACAAATACTTTGTGGTTTGTCATGTCTAACCCTCCCCTATTGTGAATTCGCTTTCATTTTTCCTGCTAAATATTTTGTAATCCATTCAGTAATGATTCCACGTAGTAAAATGACAACAATCCCGACTAAAAAGTAACGAACAGCAAGCTCTGACATCGAGTATCCTGCCTCTTTAATTCCGTTCGCAATTCCTAAATAGACAAACAGTTCTCCTGCGTTGGCATACGGGAACAGTGATGTAACGGGATGAACAAATGAAACAGCCGAATCATAGAATGCTGGTTTTTGTTTTTCAGGCAAGAAGCGACCAAACGTATAAGCCATTGGATTTGTCAAAATAAGAACGGATAGAATCGGCATTAATGTATAGCGTAAAATCGTGTATTTTGCTGCAAACTGGATGGCTCTATTGACTCGCTCTTCTCCAATAAACTTCATGACTGCATAGGTAAAAGTAAGTAAGACAACAAGCGTTGGAACGATACCTGTCATAAGACTCATGAATTGCTTTCCGCCGGCTTCAAACATTCCGATAAAATGCTCCCCAAACCATTGAATCCATTCCATGTTTCATCTCCCCTTTCTTTAGTTCACATTTGTTATATTTTTTTTCGAGATGGATACAAGTGCCTGCTCGGCTGCCATTGAGATCGCTTGCAGCACTGCAGATCCTTTTTTGCGTTTTTTCAATGTTTGCTTCATCATATGGTGCTCGTCTAGCACAGCACCTACATGCTTGCCTTCATATGAAGGAACTTCCTTACATTTCGATAAGATTGATATCCCGCCAAGCACATGACATTTTTGAATGATATATGATTCATCGACAATGATGAATGCAATGGCCCCAGGACCAAATTTGCGCCTCTCCATTCCTGAAAATAAATGATAGCCTTGTTTCCCTTTATAATCATCAATGAGTGTATCCATGCTTTTTCGGTAGTACTTGATTTGAACAAAAGATAAACCATATTGCACAATGAGGATGATGCAAAGTACAATGGCTAACTTTTCCATAGCATCACGTCCTTATGATTGAAATAGATGATCTTGTAATGAACGCAACTTCCAGACTGTTGTGTTTGAATCTAGCTCCACATCATCATGAGATAGGAATTGTCCTAACTTGATATCTTTTTTCGCAACCACTTTACCGCTGATTAAACCAATTGGAATGTGACCGTTCGTTTTCATATCTTGATGCGTTTCAAGTACACCTCTGACTGAGTATCCGCCAATTCCGTCAAGTGTTTCTCCTGCTTTAATATCTCTTTTCGCAACAGCAACAGTTTCTGAGACTGGTACACCAATTGGGTGAATCGATGAATCGTGTTGTAAGACCGCTTTTGCAATTGTCACCGGCGTTTCAAGACTCGCTAAGTGGAAAGGTCGATAAAGCGTGTAATGAGGACCTTTCCCAACTTTTAAGTAACGAAGCTCTTCATCCACTGGCTCAAGCTCACTTTTGACGATAACAAATACACCTGGTGCAAGACCCTTTACATATTCAACGACACCAAAGTGATCCAGCACACCGCCTTGTTGTTTTTGGTTCAATTTATCTGCTACATTCTCTAAATTCGCTTCGACTCCGTGCATGCCCACTTTATCAGGCAAAAGCCCTGTCGCATTACTTAATAGGTTCATTTCTGCCATTGTTTTTGTTCCATCCTGAAAAGCAGCGAGCATGTGTGCACTCATATTTTTACTATCTGCTTCTGCTTTACATGTATCTGGATTTGCTTCTGGGAAAAATGGATTATTCTTACCTTTCCCAGCAACTAGCACCTCAAGTCCCATTGTTTTTGCAAATTCATATAATTCTAAAGTAGCTGCTGGTTCATCTCCAGCTGACCCAGAGTAAACAAGTCCTGCATTTGTGAATAACTTATGCATCACTAAACCGATTGTAATGTCGACTTCAACATTTAAAAGAACGAGATGTTTTTTTGAATTAAGCGCTTCCAAAGAAATGTTTGCGCCAACTTCTGGAACACCAGTTGCATCCACAATGACTTCTACGAAATCTGATTGAATGACCTCTCTGTAATCATTTGTGATGACCATTTGATGTGGTTTCGCATGTTGTTTGTAAAAATTCGCTGCTTTCTCTGCTGCATCAAGGTGAATATCACAAACACCCGCTACAATCATGCCAGGAATATGAGAAATTTGTGAGATCAGTCCAAAACCCATTTGTCCTGCACCAATAATCCCCACTTTGATCGGATCTCCGCTACGTTCTCGTGCTAACAACTGTTGATAAATTGACATAAAAATCATCCTTTCATGCTTCACATAGATTGCTAGAGAAATAATCTAAAAATTTTAACAAATGTTATAAAAATTAACAAAAATCTAATTTCAGTAACATTTGTTATCATTTTTATCATTTGTTATGGATTCAGTTTATATGATGTGTCAACTTTGTGTCAAGCTAAAATCAATAAAATTTTCAATCTTTTTGAGTCTAAAGACTCAAAAAAAACTACCTAAACAATTAGGTAGTTACTTTAATAAGGCATCTCCAGTTCGTTCATCTGTAATTAATACATGAATTAATTCGCCCTTTAATACCGCTCGTATGGCTTCAATTTTTTCTTCTCCGCCAGCTACACCAATGACAAGCGGGATTTCTTTCAGTTTTTGCGGGCTTATTCCCATGACGCGGTCGTTCCATGGATGAGGATATACTTCTCCTTTTTTATTGATAAAATTATAGCAAATGTCTCCCGCCACATCCTTTGCTTGGAGTATGTCCTCCTCACCTTTTGTCATATAAGATTTCACCATCGTAGAATGCTGCGGAACTCCGCCGATCCCTACAACGGCGATATTTGATTTTTCTCCTAGTTCAATGATTTTTTTGATAGACGGCTGTCTAATGAGAACATCCTTCGCTTCTTTCGTATCAAGCATGACAGGGACGTGTAAAAATTCACATTTCGACTTGAGTGCTTCTGTACATCTGGCAATAATATAATTGGCATGGATATCAACATCTTCATTTCCGACTCCTCCGACAAGTGGAACAAATGTTACGGATGGAAAGTGCTGCACCGACGTAAGCGATTTTGCCATTTCATGCAAAGTTGTCCCTGATGAAAAGCCGATCACTTGCCCATCTTTCATGACTTTTAATAAAAAGGCTGCAGCTGCCGCACCGATTCGACTTTTCGTTGTTTCTTGACTAAGGGATTCAACACATACGACTTCTCGCAATCCATATTTCCTCTCTATCTTTCTTTCTAACGAACCATATTGTTGATTAAATTCATCATGAATAATGATTTCCACGATTCCTGCTTCACGTGCTTTTGCCAAATATTTTGATATGAGCGAGCGACTAACCCCTACCGCTTCTGCAATTTTAGATTGGGTAGCGCCTTCTTCATAATACATATGCGCAACCTTAATGAGCAGCCTTCTTTCATCATGGAATGTCATAATAACCCTTCTTTCCGCTTAAGTGTTCCCTAACAAATGATATGTCAAATAACATTTGTTAAAAATAGATTAAATGAAAAAAATAACAGAGTCAATACTACAAGCATGTTCTCATGAAGAATGAAAAAAGCCGCTACATAACCAGCGGCTTTTTAAAAAATGTTTTTATTCATTTGTTTGATGGCTGCTTTTTCAAGCCTTGATACTTGTGCTTGGGAAATTCCGATTTCTTCTGCTACTTCCATTTGCGTTTTCCCTTGGAAAAAACGTTTGCGGAGAATCATTTTTTCTCTATCATTCAACCTGCGCATCCCCTCTTTTAAGGCAAGCTCTTCGACCCATTGAGTATCTTTGTTTCGATCATCACTAATTTGATCCATGACATAAATCGGATCTCCTCCGTCGTTATAAATCGGTTCAAACAAAGAAACAGGATCCTGAATTGCATCTAGGGCGAAGACAACTTCCTCGTGAGGCACTTCCAGCACTTTGGCAATGTCTTCTGCCGTTGGCTCCTTGCTTGTCTCACTAATCAGTCTCTCACGCACTTGGAGCGCCTTGTAGGCAATATCTCTCAGTGAACGAGACACTCGAATGGGGTTGTTGTCACGCAAGTATCTACGGATTTCTCCTATGATCATAGGGACCGCATAAGTTGAAAATCTAACATTGTGGCTTAAATCAAAATTATCAATTGATTTCATTAATCCAATACAACCCACTTGGAAGAGATCATCAACATACTCGCCTCTGTTGTTAAAACGCTGAATCACACTTAAAACCAATCGCAAATTGCCATTGACTAGCTTTTCTCTTGCTGTATCGTCCCCCTCTTCCTGTAGCTGTTTGAACAATTTTCTCATCTCATCGTTTTTCAGAACAGGCAGTTTTGAGGTGTCGACTCCGCAGATTTCTACTTTATTTCTGGACACTATTTTCCCTCCCTACAGGAGCTGTTGTACAAAATTAAGTATCTCCTTGGGATGGAAAAATATGCACGAGCTATGAAGAGAAAAATGTAAAAATATGTTCATCCCCTTGGCAGCGTAAGGAGGAGGCTTACAAAAAAATTTACACCATTTTGTTAAATTCTTTTTGTAATCGTTTAATAATTCTCTTTTCAAGCCTCGAAATATAGGACTGTGAGATGCCCAGCATATCAGCCACATCTTTTTGGGTTTTTTCTTCACCGCCGACTAAACCAAACCTTAGCTCCATAATCTGTTTCTCGCGGTCATTTAATTGCTCAAGTGCTTTTTTCAGCAATTTTTTATCGACATTTGCTTCAATATCTCGGGTGATAATATCATTGTCTGTCCCAAGCACATCTGATAGTAATAGTTCATTACCGTCCCAATCAATGTTCAGTGGCTCATCAAAGGATACTTCTGATCGGGTTTTATTATTTCGACGTAAATACATCAAAATCTCATTTTCAATACACCTTGAGGCATATGTAGCAAGCTTAATCTTTTTTTCTGGATTAAATGTATTTACAGCCTTGATAAGGCCAATCGTTCCTATACTAATTAAATCCTCAATATTAATGCCAGTGTTTTCAAATTTTCTAGCAATGTAGACCACTAAACGTAAGTTTCTTTCGATGAGAATCGCCCTTGCAGTTTGATCACCCTTCGGTAATTTAATAAGCAGCTCCTGTTCTTCATCCTTTGATAACGGAGGTGGGAGAGCCTCACTTCCTCCAATATAATAAATTTCATCACTCTTTAGACCTAGCTTCATGAGGAGTTTATACCAGTAGTAAGTGAGTTTAAATTTTAATTTTTTCATCTTCTTCTCCCTTCTAAATATCAAGTTGACCTTGTAAGATAAAAGACATCACCCAAAAACTACGACACACTTTGTATGATTTTTCCGTCTAACATGTCTGGATGGACAATCGATTGAAATTCATGATCTGCTGATAAGCCGCTTATACTCATGCCCACAAAGCATTTTGATGGCTGTATCATATGTGTTTTCGTATAAACCAACACCTCATCTGGCTTCAGGCACATTAGAAAGCCATGATCATGACCGACAGCACGATAAGGAACCAGTCTTAAACGATCAAGAAGAGGAAAACTTTCATCAATCTGCTGCATCACCTCGACAGGATGACACCGTTTCATCAATTCTAGAAATGATTCTCCGCAAACGGACGTCAGCTTCTCTAGCTGGACGATCATGACAGGTGTTTTCGTCATCGGATCATACAGCTGATTCCCTGAATCAACGAGTCCATTTAACCGAATGGTCTCTCCATTGATGTGTAATTCAACAAGCACTTGTTCATCAAACTGTCTTTTTTTCGCGCCAATCTCGCCTAACCTTTTCTTTGAAAACAACCAAATAGCTGGAAATCCAGTTAAGACAAAAAGCCAGCTAATGGGATCACCAAACCCATTGTTTTGTGAAATAAGCAATCCATCTTGAATGACTGTATTTGTTTGCAAAAACGAATGAACCCCAATCATACCTCCTCCCATCAAAAATGTAACAAAATAAAAAGCAAACAGATTTTGAAAAAAGGAACGAAAACGCCCAAAACCAAATGTTGCAATCACGATCAAGACAGAAAATAGCAGTTTACCTAAAGGGTGTGATACAAACATTGCAAATGGTGTAAAGAGCAAAAGGACAATGCTCGACCCAATAAGAGCACCTAACATATATCGCCTTTTTTTCACTTGGCGTTTGAGAATAAATGCAGTCAGTAAGAGAAGCAATAGATCAAAACAAAAGTTTAACAACCAGATCACATCTAAATAAATGACCACTTTTTGCTCCTTTCATCTAAAACAAAGAATCAAAAGCAGTACTTGCACTTGTTTGTACTAGTATAAAACAGTCATCAGAAGGAAGTCTGTCAATTCTTGTTGGGGATGATAGAGAACTTTTGCTGGATTGTTATTGTTTTTGTCGAGGAAAGAGAGTTAGGTGAACTTATGGCCATTTCTAGGACAAGTTGTTTTATTTTTTACAGTCAAATGATTCTTATGACTTAACCCGAATAAACTTAAAATACATTATGATAGATTTCACGTTTCTTGTACTGCCACGGCTTTTCTATTAGATGTGGAGCAGTCTTCTTTTCTTTCGGACAAAAAAATGATCCCCTTCCATTTGGAAGGGGATCTTACATAATTGATTAACGTTTGTTACGATTTCGTAAGAACGTAGGGATGTCCAGTGTATCATCGTGTGATTGTGTATTGTGTCTTGGCTGAGATGAAGTTTGCTGATGATCTTCTCGCTTCACTTCTCGCTTTTGTGGGATGGATTGATTTTGCTTTAATCCTTGTCCTAATGGATTTCTTTGCGGTTTTGTCACTTCTTGCTCTTGCTCAATAAATCCAGTTGCGATCACAGTGACAACAATTTCATCTTTCAAATTATCATTAATGACAGACCCGAAAATCATATTCACATCTTCATCAGATGCAGAAGCAACAATATCTGCCGCTTCTTGCACTTCATAAAGACTAAGGTTTGTACCACCAGTAATATTCATGATCACACCTTGTGCCCCATCAATAGCCGTTTCAAGAAGTGGTGAAGAAATAGCCTTTTTCGCAGCTTCAGCAGCACGGTTTTCACCTGTTGCAACACCAATTCCCATAAGAGCTGAGCCTTTATTTGACATGATTGTTTTCACGTCAGCAAAGTCAAGGTTAATCAAACCTGGTGTTGCAATTAAATCTGAAATTCCTTGTACACCTTGTCTTAAGACATTATCCGCAGCACGGAACGCTTCAAGCATTGGCGTATTTTTATCAACAATTTCAAGCAAGCGGTCGTTTGGAATCACAATTAATGTATCCACCGCTTCTTTCATAGAAGCAATCCCTTCAACTGCTTGAAGCTGACGTTTTCTTCCTTCAAAAGTAAAAGGGCGTGTCACAACACCAACTGTCAATGCGCCAGAGTCTTTTGCGATCTTTGCAATAACAGGTGCAGCACCGGTTCCAGTCCCTCCACCCATTCCAGCAGTAACAAAGACCATGTCCGCACCTTTTAATACTTCTTCAATTTGTTCCTTGCTTTCTTCAGCAGCCTTTTTACCGACCTCTGGATTTGCTCCTGCTCCAAGCCCTCTTGTCAGCTTAGCGCCAATTTGCATTTTTGTTTCTGCTTTTGAAAGGTTTAACGCCTGAGCATCTGTATTCACTGCAATAAAATCGACACCCTGCACGTCATTTTCAATCATTCGGTTGACAGCGTTATTTCCGCCTCCACCTACTCCGATTACTTTAATTGATGCTAGGCCGTCTATATTTGTTTCAAACTCCAACATGCTGAATCCTCCTAATCCGTCGAAAATCTAATTCTATTCCCAGAACATATTAAATAGTTTTTTCATTCTGCCCTGTTTTTTATTTGTCTCTTGTTGTGCTTTTTGTTTCACTTTCGGTCTTGGCTGCACTTCTTTCACTTGTGCTGCAGAAGAAACCGGCTCCATGGACGCACCAACTTCATGAAACGCCTCATCCGGCATTTGGAAACCAACCTGCCTGCCCTGAATCTTTGCATTGCGGTAAGCAAAATGGATAAGACCCACCCCTGTCATATATTGAGGCTCTCTTACCCCGATATAATTAGGACTTGCAATCCTTACATTATTTTGCAAGACTGTTTGTGCAAGAGAAAGGATACCTGGAATGGCTGCCTGTCCACCTGTTAGAACAAATCCGCCAGGCAGATCATGAACCCCCATATTTCTTAACTCCTCTGCAACAAACAACAGGATTTCTTCCAAGCGCGCCTCGATAATATTTGCCGCTTCAAGTTGTGTATACGTCTGTTTTTGATCTGTCCCGATGACGGAAACTTCAAATGTTTCCTCAGGCGATGCTTCATCATAGAACGCATGTCCAAATTCTTTTTTAATCCGTTCAGCTTCTTCTGTGGAAGTTCTAAGTCCTATAGACAAATCCTTTGTAATGTTCTCTCCGCCCAAAGGGATAGTGTGAGTAGAATAGAGATGCCCGTTTTTAAATACGGATATGGTTGTAGATCCTCCGCCAATATCGACAAGAGCCACTCCTAGATTTTTTTCATCTTTTGATAACGCTGCTGACCCCGATGCGAGTGGCTGTAAGCAAATATCCATAATTTCGATTCCAGCTCGCTCTACACAGCGGAGCCAGTTATGTAGAATCGTTTTAGAGCCTGTAATTAACGATCCATCCACCTCAAGCCGAACACCGAGCATTTTTTTCGGGTCTGTAATTTCATCTCTTCCGTCGACGATAAATTGTCTTGGAATCACGTCTACAACGAGATGTTCTTGAGGAATAGATACTACTTGTGCAGCATCTAAGACACGTCTCACATCCTCAACATGTATTTCTTTGTTTTCACTAGATACTGCGACAACGCCGCTCGTATTCTGAATATGAATGTGGTTTCCGTTAATTCCGACAATTGCCTTTTGTAAAGGAAAACCTACCATTCTCTCAGCCTGTTCAAATGCTTGTCTAATAGAATGAACTGTCTCATCTATATCAACAATCGATCCTTTTTTTAACCCTTCTGAAGGGACATTTCCAACACCTATAATGTTAAGCGAATCATCCGCCATTTCTCCGACGATGACTTTTATATTGGATGTACCGATGTCAAGGCTGACGTAAATTTCATTGTTGTTCATTCTATGGCACCTCCTCACATATCAATACTTTCTATTCTATTATTTGCTGAACAACAATACAATGAATGTGTTTTTACAAGTGTGTAACAAAGCGTAAAAAAATCAACATTTTTTATTAGGATTACTGAAAATATTCGTTACATCATATGTATATCCTTTTTTATGACTCACTTTTTTTCTTTTTCTCTAGAAATTGTCCATTTTGTTAGTAGAATTCTTCGAATTACTGCTATATTTTGAAACAATCTTACGCCGAACGCAAACATTCCGACTAAATACAAGTCTACACCAAGATGGACGCCCAGAAAAGCTAAACTTATTGCGAGTATAATATTAAAGAAGAAGCCTGATACAAACACAAGTTCATCGTATGCCCCTTGCAGATGTGCCCGGATTCCACCAATCAATGTATCAAGCGCAGCAAGTACAGCGAGGGAAAGATAGTTAGAATACTCACTCGGTATCGTAAAATTTGTTAAGAAACCGATGGCAACTCCTATGATTAAGCCAAGTACAGGAAGCCACATTAAGATTTTCCCTCCTTTACATCATCAAGAGGCTTTAACTCGTTTAATTGAATTGCACCATCGTTTGCTTTTAAGTGGATTTTTTTCTTCGGATGGCTGATACTCAAGCTGAAATTTTCCTGAGCGAACAAATCACCAATATCTGATACATTTAATCTGCTATACAGCTTATCAGCCTGTTGACTAATCATTTTAATATTGACTATGTCACCATCTAAGCTGTAGCCATCCATTTTGGTCGAACCATTAATATCTCTAATAACACTTGTGTTAATTACTCGGTGGTCATTGATGGAAATATACTTTGCTCCATACATATTGGCTTCGTTCATTAATTTTTTTAAAAGGTCGGGCGGGATATTTTTCACTTCTTCTCCTGTAAGATCCTTGGAAAACAGTTGCGTGATTTCAAGTTCAATGCCTTCTCCTGTCACCTCTGTAAAACCGGCCTTTTCTTTCAAATCCTTTAATGTCTGCTTCAATTGAGCTTCTTTTGATTGATCTTCTTGATTTCTATACTTTTTCAGCATCTCATCATATTTGTCGATTTCTTTTAGTAATTCCAATTCTTTACTTTTAGACGCAGATAAATCCTCTCTTAATTCCCAAACATCTCGCGTGTCACGAATTTTAGGTTTTTGTAATGAGTTAAATTGGATTGAGACCATCACGCCAAATATCAACATTAAGACTGTCAAACTCAGTAAAGGCTTCTTTTTTCTCAACACCACTCACCTTTTCACTTTTAATCTTTGCTTCTTAAAAGAGGCTTCATATGAATATCCTTTTTTTCAATGGTCACTGAAATGTGATCACTTGTCAGCTGATCAACCGCCCCACCTGCAATATTTAAGGCAGGTATTAATACAGTGGGATCCCCGATAGCCGAAATGACAAATGGCGCCGGATGCTGGACTCCGTCAACTATGACGACTGGTCCGTTACAATGTATGTAAGATTGGTGAGTGATTCTTTGTCCATTAACGGCAACAGCAGATGCACCTGATATAAATAATTCGTTTATAACATTAAAAATGTGACTCTCATGAACAATGTAATTATTGACATTTTGTCCACTTGGGATATAAGACGCATCTTCAAGGGATACTTTTACGCCTTTTCCTTTCACACCAATTTCACCTGTAAACATTCGGTATTTCTCAACATCTTCCAAAACATTGAAATACTTCTCTTTTTTATTCTTTAAATTCGATTCTGTCGCTTGGACTTTTGATTGGAGGCTGTACAGTTCTTTTTCGAGCTTCTGATTTGCTTTTTCTTGCTTTGCCAGCTGACTTTTTAATGAATATTCTTTCTTCCATTGTTCTGTTCGATTGACATCCGCTTGATGTTGCTTTGTATATTGATACGAAAAAGAAATCAGAAACCCAAGAACAAGCATCACAATAGAGAAAATGACAGTTTTGCCTCTCAACGTTCATCTTCCTTTTTCTTAGATTTGAAAGCTTCAAAATACGTGGCTACTTCCATATGAATAATGCCTTTATCAGAACGAGAAAGTTCTTTAACAATTGATGGATATGTTTTCATTTTCTCTGCAAATGTTTTAATCGATGCAATGACTGTATAACCGTCATTCATATAAAATTTAACGAGCCACTGATTTGAACTTGTCGGTACATAATATACTTCAGAAATGAGTTCCTGAATAGAAGCTGGCAGTTGATTAAGAGATTTTACTGTCTGTTTTAGTTTCTCTTTGTTGTCCCAATCAACAAAAATGGGGCCTGCATCACTTGGCGTTACCTCATCTGGTAAGACTGTTCCATTTTCAAGAAGTTCATAGTATAGATTTCCTTTTTGAAGATACGCAATATTTGCATATTCTTTTACTGCAATACTTACCTTATTTGGGAAATGTTTTTTAATGGTGACATCTTTAATTAGTTTGTTTTGTTTAATATGGTCTGCTGTTAAATCTTTGTTGAGGTTCCAAAACTCTGTTTCGCCTTCTTTAATTTGTGAGAGCTTAACAAGCTGTTTTGTTGACTCATGCTCGTTACCTGTGATGGTTAAAGAAGAAATTTTACTGATGGGTGTTTGTAAATAAATAATAATTAAAATCATAATGAAAAACAGCAGAATAAAAGAGATCAGTCTCCGATTGGCTTTCTGTTTTCTTTGTTCTTTAATTTTAGGAATTCGCTCTTCTATATTGACGATCTTTTCATTTTCATGATCAGGCCGCATATATCCTCTTCACCTCATTCAAAGCTGCTTGTCCACACCTTTGGGTCATTACTTATCAAATTTTGATTAGAAAACAAACGGCATGTAAAGATGCCGTTTGTTTTCCCCGCGGTATCATCATTCATAAAAGCTGGTGTTTTCGTTTGCTTCACCGATAATCTCTACCTCTGTATGCATATCTACATTGTAGTCTTCTTTAATCTTCTTTTGAATGAACTGAATTAAGTTAATCACATCTTGGGCAGTTGCTCCACCAGTGTTAACAATAAAATTCCCATGCATATCAGAAATTCTTGCTCCGCCAATCTGATATCCTTTTAAATTCGCCTTTTCTACGAGCTGTCCTGCATATTCAGGTAACGGATTACGAAAAATACTGCCGGCACATGGTCGGTTATAAGGTTGTGTTTCTTTGCGATAGTCTTTATTTTGCTGCATTTTTTTTGTGATTTTCTCGCGATCATCCTGCTTTAGCTGAAACACAGCTTCAAGTACAATGCCCGGTCGTTCTTTTTGAAGTACAGATGTGCGGTAGCTAAATTTCATTTGCTCTTTTGTTAACCACTCGATGCTTCCATCTCCAAATAAAACTCTCGCTTTCACAAGAATTTGGCTAATATCTGATCCGTGTGCCCCTGCATTCATATAAACGGCACCACCGATAGACCCTGGAATACCGGCTGCAAATTCCAGCCCTGAAAGACCTTGCTTACTAAGAGACGTTGCTAACCGTACAACAGAATATCCGCCGCCAACTCTAATTTCTTCTTCATTTACGTCTAAATGATCAAGTCCGGCACCTAACTTCAAAACAACGCCTCGAATCCCTTTGTCGAGCACAAGTAAATTAGACCCTCTCCCAATGACTGTCCAATTCACACGGTGCTTTTTTACAATATCCATTATATTTTTTACCGCATCGATATCTTTTGGGATGATCAATAAATCTGCTGGTCCGCCGATTTTCATCGTAGTATGATTTGCAAGTGGTTCGTTTTCGAGTACTTTACCAACTTGCGCATCTAACAATTCATTCTTCAAGTTCTCCATTTTACCCTCCGCCTTACCTAATATCATTCAATCATTTAGTTGTAATCTCTTTTAATACATTATATAAGCGAGTGGCCGCATCTGGTACACCAAGTTCTTTCGTTAAACGACTCATCTGCTCTAATTTCTCATCGTCACCGGCAATTTCATCAATCGCATTTAGTAAACGATCTCCAGAAAGTTCAGATTCTCTTAAAACAATAGCAGCATGATGTTTTTCAAGAGATCTAGCATTCATTTCTTGGTGATTTGCCGTCACATAAGGACTTGGAATAAAAATCGTTGGTATCCCAAGTGCTGTTACTTCAGCAATCGTTGTCGCTCCAGCTCTTGCGACAATTACATCAATTGTTTTGAGATACTCTGGCATTTGATGCAAGAAAGGTTTTGTTATCATATTAGGTGCTGCACCTTTTTCATTTAATTCGTTCATCACTTTTTCATAATGAACCTCACCTGTAATATATAAGACCTGATAGTTCTTTGTTTTTAATGCATTTTGCATCTCAATGACTGCTTTATTTATTGGGGCTGCACCTCTACTGCCCCCAAAAATAAGAATCGTTTTTTTCTTTTCATCTAGCCCGAATTCTTTTAGAGATTTCCCCTCTTTAATAGAGACGACTTCAGAGGCCCTTGGGTTTCCTGTAAAAATAACCTTTTCAGCAGGAAAATGCGCCTTTGCTTCTTCAAAGCAAATTGCTACTTTATTGACGTATCTCGCCAAAAACTTGTTCGTGATACCAGGCAAACTATTTTGTTCATGGATAATTGTAGGGATTTTCATTTTAGAAGCCGCATAGACCACAGGACCACAAACATATCCACCTGTTCCAATCACAGCATCGGGCTTGAAATCTTTTAAGTAAGATTTACTTTTTTGTACACCTTTAAAGAATCTCAAGATCGTTTTTATATTATCAAAGGCAAGCTTTCTTTTAAAACCGGTGATCTCTATAGACTTGAAAGAAATATTTTCTCTTTCTACAATTTTTTTTTCAAGTCCATTTTCAGTACCAATATATAAAAATTCCACATCAGAATGGAGTCTTTTCACTTCTTTAATAAATGCTAGGGCTGGATAAATGTGTCCACCTGTTCCGCCTCCACTGATTACTATACGCATTATACCATTTCCCCTCAATATTTTTTCTGCTTTAAACAAAGTATAAACCCTGTTTTAAACAACAGGGCTCCATTAAAACCTGTAATGAAGAGTCAAAATAAAGTATTTCGAATTAGAAATAGTGATTTTCACTCTTCAAATCATTTTTTTGTACTTTTGCAAAATGACAGTCAGCATGGTTTCATTAAGAAGCAGCCAATTAATATCTGGAGTACCGGCTCACATTCAGGAGTACACCAATTGCCATCAGCATTAATGTAAGTGATGAACCACCGTAACTTAGAAATGGTAGCGTGATGCCTGTCACAGGGATGAGTCCGGTGACGACGGCGATATTAATCATCACTTGAATTGCAACCATAGAAATAATGCCAACTGCTAAGAAACTTCCATATAAGTCTGGTGCACCAAGTGCAATTCGAATTCCTCTCCAAAGCAAAACGCTGAAGAGCAAAAGAATGAGTGATCCGCCTATAAAGCCGAGCTCTTCCGACAATATAGCAAAGATAAAGTCAGTTTGCGGCTCAGGTAAATAGAAGAATTTTTGTCTGCTTTGACCAAGACCCATTCCAAACAAGCCGCCTGGACCAACAGCATACAGAGATTGAATAATTTGAAACCCGCTGCCTAGTGGGTCTTCCCAAGGATTCAAATAAGAAGTGATTCGTTTTATTCGATACGGCGCTGATAAAACAAGAGCAGCAAATCCGCCAAGTCCTAAAAGACCGAGAAATATAAAGTGAGCAATTCTCGCACCTGAAACAAAAATCATAATAATACAGGTTCCAACCATGACTGTCCCAGTCCCTAAATCAGGCTGTAGCATAATGATCGCAAATGCTGCAAACACAATACCTAAAGCTGGCGCAAAACCTTTACGGAAAGAGGTGATATTTTTTTGTTTTTCAGATAAGAATTTCGCAAGAAACGCAATCATCGCAAGCTTCATAAATTCAGAGGGCTGAATACTAAACGCACCGACACCTATCCAGCTTCTTGATCCATTCCTTTCCATCCCGATACCAGGAATGAGTACAAGCAATAAGAGAAGAAAACACATAACGATCAATATCTTTGACCAAGTCCGCCATGTCCAATAATCCACTCGCATGATGAAAAACATCGCAATAACTCCGATTCCGGCAAACAAAAGCTGTCTTTTAGCAAAATAAAATGAATCATCAAATTTATATGATGCCCACACAGCACTTGCGCTGTACACCATAATTAAACCAATCGTCAATAAAAGTAACGTAATGACAACGAGCAAAAAATCCGGAGAAGTTTTTTTATTCGTCAAGAGACCGACACCCCAAGCATAATTTCATTTGGGCTGTCAGTCAATTTGAGAGACGAGCCCTTATTTAAGCATATGCACGGCGTTTACAAACATGTCTCCACGTTCTTCAAATGTTTTATGTTGATCCCAGCTTGCACAAGCCGGAGACAATAAAATCACATCTTCTTCTTCAGATATGTTAAACGCCGCAGGTACTGCTTGTTCAACATTATCGACATGTTTCACGTGATGTATTCCCAGCTCTTCACCTAGTTTGACAAACTTAGGCGCAGTCTGCCCGAATGTAATAATTCCTTTCACATTTTTCATAAATGGTTTTAGTTCATCAAATTCGTTTCCTCGATCTAATCCGCCCGCCAGTAAAATGATCGGCTGATCGAATGCAGACAATGCTTTACTTGTAGCAAGTATATTTGTCGCTTTACTATCGTTATAAAATTTTCTATTTTGGATTTCATCTACAAATTGCAAACGATGCTTAACACCGCCAAAAGTTGTTAAGACGCGGGCAATCGCTTCGTTTGAACAGCCAGCATTTTTCACAACACAAATGGCTGCCAGAATATTTTCCAAATTATGCTCACCAGGAAGTACAACCTCCTTCAGATCAATAACATGTTCATTCTTGTAGTAGATAGCGCCATTTTTTATAAACGCACCATGCTCTACTGGATCTTTTACTGAGAAATACACTTTTTTTGCCTTTGTACCTTCTGATAGTTTCACGACAGATGGATCATCTAGGTTAATAACAGCTATGTCATCTTCATGTTGATGAGCGTACACTTTCTGTTTCGCTTTTTCATATTCTTCGCGTGTGTGGTGATAGTCTAAATGGGCGTCAAAAATATTCAGAATTAAACTGATTTTTGGTCTGAATTGAACTGTTCCCATTAATTGAAAGGAAGAGAGCTCTGTCACAATCCATTCATCGCCAGTTGCATTGGCAGCTACTTCACTAGCAACCATTCCAATATTTCCTGCCACCAAAGTTTTTTGACTGTCTTTTTTAAGCATTTCGTAGATCAGTGTGGTGGTAGTGGTTTTTCCATTTGATCCGGTTATTCCAATGAAAGGAGATGACGTCAAATGATAGGCTAATTCTATTTCCGTCCAGACTGGAATTTGACGACGCAAGGCTTCTTGGACCATGACATTCTCATACCGAATTCCAGGATTTTTAATCAGAATCGTAATTTGTTTATCGTCGAATATACGAAGGGGATGACATCCACAAATGACATCAACCCCCTTTTCTGAGAGTAGCTTAGCAGGTTCATTTTCTTCAAATGGTTTTTGATCATTTACCGTTACGCTTACTCCATGTTCGTGAAGGATTGAGGCTGCCGCATATCCGCTTTTTGCAAGCCCTAGTACTAGTACATGTTCGTTTTTTAAAATATGCATCTTATTCAATTATAACCACACCTCGATGTAAATTCCTAAAACAGCAAGTAATAAACCTGCTGTCCAGAAGGTGACAACCACTCTCCACTCAGACCAGCCAACTAACTCATAGTGGTGGTGAAGCGGGCTCATCTTAAATATTCTTTTACCAGTTGTTTTGAAGGAGATCACTTGAAGAATAACAGATAATGTTTCAACAACAAACACTCCGCCGATAATCACTAGTAAAATTTCAAGCTTCGTTAAAATAGCAATTGTCACAATGGCTCCGCCTAAAGCAAGCGACCCTGTATCCCCCATAAATACTTTTGCAGGATGTGCATTAAATACAAGGAAACCAAGGACAGCACCAGCTACTGCTACAGAAAATATCGCAACATCATATTGAGATTGATTCCAAGCAAGTATTGCAAATGCGCCAAATGCAATGGCTGCTGTTCCTGATAAAAGACCATCAAGTCCATCTGTTAAGTTAACAGCATTAGAGCCGCCAACAAGCATGAAGATGACAAGGATAAAGTAAGCCCAGCCTAAATCAAAGCTTATATCCGTTCCAGGAATGCGAATGGTCGTTGCAAACTGATAATAATGGAACACTGCATAAAAAATCACAGCAATGACAATTTGACCAATCAATTTTTGTTTTGAAGTTAATCCAAGATTTCGTTTCATTGCTACTTTAATATAATCATCTAAAAATCCTAATAAACCGTAGCCCAGTGTGACGAATAAAAGTAAAAACATTTCCGGACTAATTTTAGAAAATTTGTTGATCATCACAATCGTTGTAATCGTAATAGAAAAGATAATCATAATGCCACCCATTGTCGGGGTGCCTGATTTCTTTTGGTGAGACTGCGGACCTTCTTCTCTAATGCTTTGACCAAATTTCAGCCTTCTTAAAAACGGAATAAAAATCGGGGATAAAAGAACACTGATTAAAAATCCCATTATGATTGTAAACAATATTACCTGTTCAAGCATCGTTCTTTACTCCTTCCGAATTTCCAAAGCCGTTTCCCATTAGAAAATAGCATTCATTATTATGATATTCATTCGTCTCTTTCATATGTTGTTTTTGCTCAAAATGCTTCATTTCATTACACTCTTTTCATCGTTTTAAGATTTGTTTAGATCTAAAATAGCGTCCGCCGCAACCTTTGCATCATCAAAGTCGAATACTTGATCTCCAATGATTTGGTACGTCTCGTGACCTTTTCCTGCAATTAACACTGTATCGCCTTTTTTCGCATTGGCAATTGCAAAGAAGATCGCTTGTTTACGATTCACAAAACTATGATAATATGCATCTGGCACACCATTTTCCATATCTCTTATAATAGAAGCCGGATCTTCACTTCTTGGATTGTCTGACGTAAATACGGGTTCATCTGCATATTCCACAGCGATTTTGGCCATTTGTGGACGCTTTGTTTTATCACGGTCACCACCGCATCCTACTACACAGAAAATTTTACCTTCTGTTAACTCTCTACATGTTGTTAGCACATTTTCCAAACTATCAGGAGTATGCGCATAATCAATGATCACTGGGAACTCTTGATCACAGTTCACAAGTTCAAATCTTCCTTTTACTCCTTGGAGTTCTTCAATTGCACTGACGATCGTATCAAACGACAAACCGGATACGACACCAACTGATACAGCTGCCAAAATGTTATACACATTGAACTTCCCAATTAGGGCAACCGTAACATTTTTTGTCCCAATCGGTGTAATCAAGTCAAACTGTGTTCCCTTAGGTCTGATTTGAATATTTTTTGCCATCACGTCTGCTTCTTGTTCTAGGCCATACGTCATAATTTCAGCAGCAGTGACTTTTTCAAAATAACTAGACGCTTCGTCATCTGCATTTAAAATGGCATGCTTCGGCTTCTCGTGTTGAAAAGTATTTCCGAGCTGGGAGAAAAGCAAACTTTTTGCATGTTTATATTCTTCCATTGTGTTGTGGTAGTCGAGGTGATCTTGCGTCAGGTTTGTAAAAACCGCAATATCATAATCACACCCATGAACCCGACCAAGATGTAATGCATGTGATGAGACTTCCATAATGGCGGTATCGACATCTTGATCAAGCATTCGTTTAAAGGTTTTCTGAAGTATGACGCTCTCTGGCGTTGTATTTTTAACTTCGAATTTTTCATCCATAATTTTCATATACATGGTACCAATCAAGCCTGTTTTCTTTTTGGCTTTTCTCATGATTTGTTCTACCATGTGTGTTGTCGAGGTTTTTCCATTTGTCCCAGTAATGCCTATTAGATTGAGTTTATGAGTCGGTTGACCATAAAACGCATCAGCAATTCTTGCAAGTGCTCTTTGAGAGTGTTTTACAATTATCACTGGTACATTCGTTATGTCAAGGTGATGTTCTGCCACAATGGCTGCAGCACCACTTTTCACAGCTTTTTCAGCATAATCATGTCCGTCTACTGTATACCCTTTTATACAGACAAAAAGACTCCCTTTTTTCACCTCTCTTGAATCCATTTCAATAGAAGTGATATCAGGATTTTCGTTTATCAATTCGTTGTTTTCACTTTTAAAGTATGTAAGGAGTTCTTGTAGTTTCATTTCATATCAAACCTCTCAAATTCGTTCAAGTACATGTCTTGTGAAAAAAACACACAGTCTATATTTTATCGTAAAAAAAAGGATACATCCAGCGTATTCCTTAAGTTTCTCTTGGAAAAAACACAATTTATGCTCTTTTTCTTAAACTGACCTTCTCTTTCAATAAAAAGAGGTAGCCAAATGGATGCGCTACCCTCTGTTCATTCTTGATTATTCATCATTTAAGTATAGTCTGATCGTGGACCCTTCTTTTACTTTTGTTCCGGCAGCAGGCGATTGTTTTACGACTTTACTGCCTTTACCTGAGGCATCAATCTTTAGGTTAATCAAGAGTGACTCAAGATCAGAAACAGATCCCCCTACAAGATTCGGTACCTCAATGGTTTTTGTGTCCAGCCATTGGTACTTCTTTTCAATTTGTCCTTTTCTTTTTTTCACACCAATCTCAGGCAGGCTGTCTCTCATAATGTGACCGACAATTGGTGCTGCAACTGTTCCACCGAATTGAATCGTACCTTTTGGGTTATCCACTGCAACATAAACAACGATGCTTGGGTCATCAGCAGGCGCAAAACCGATAAATGACACAATGTGGTTATTTTCCATGTACTTTCCGTCCTTTACCTTTTGCGCTGTCCCTGTTTTCCCGCCTACTCGGTATCCTTCAACAAATGCATTTCGTCCTGTTCCTTGAGCGACCACACTTTCAAGTGCATATCTTATTTCTTTGGACGTCTCAGTTGAAATCACTTTTTTCTTTGCAATTGGTGATTGCTTTTTGACCACCTCTTTTGTGATGGGGTCAATCCATTCCTTTGCAATATAAGGCGTGTAGAGCGTTCCGCCATTGACCGCTGCTGCCACTGCGGCCACTTGTTGAATCGGCGTAACTGATACACCTTGACCAAAGGCCGTCGTCGCCTGCTCAACAGGGCCTACACGATCAAGCGGGAAGAGGATGCCTCGTCCTTCTCCTTGAAGATCAATCCCTGTTTTCTGACCAAATCCGAAATTTTTAATATAAGAAAATAATTTATCTTTTCCAAGTCGATCACCTAACTCTACAAAACCGGGGTTACAGGAGTTTTGAACGACTTCTAAAAACGACTGTGATCCATGTCCTCCTTTTTTCCAGCATCTAAGCCTTGCTCCATCGACTGTCACAGATCCACTATCAAAGAAGTGGTCCCGCTTTAAATTCACTTTATTTTCTTCTAATGCCGCTGCTAGTGTAATGATTTTAAACGTAGATCCTGGCTCATATGTGCTCCAGACCGGTAAATTTCGGTTAAACACTTTGGGATCGACTGATTGATAGTCTGCTGGATTAAAATCAGGTCTGCTCGACATCCCTAACACTTCACCATTTTTTGGATTCAACGCAATGGCAATCATTCCATCTGGATTATATTTTGCCTGAGCATTGTCTAGTTCTCGTTCAATGATGGTCTGTACTTTCGAATCAACCGTTATTTTCATATCGAGTCCATCTTTAGGCGGTGTATAATCATCTGCTTCATCCGGCATTTTTTGCCCCTTTGCATCAGAATAGAATTTCACAGACCCTTTTTCTCCTTTTAGGTCATCATCATAGTAGGCTTCTAGCCCAAGTAAACCTTGATTGTCAATTCCAGCAAAGCCTAATACATGCGAGAGATAACTTCCAAACGGATAGTGTCTGATACTGTCCTCTGCCACATATACACCATCTAAATCTAGCTCTCTGACTTCTTTGGCTTTTTCATGAGATATTTTTCTACCCTCTGGAGAAATGCGCTCAATTGATGTTTTCTTTGTGATATGCTTGTACGCTTTTTCCTCAGACATATTCAGCACAGCTGCCAGTTTTTTGCTTGTTTCAGCTGGATTTTTAATTTGTCTTGGCACAACCAAAATAGATGGAGCACTTTTGTTTGTCGCCAGCTCCACTCCATTCCGGTCTAAAATATCTCCTCGTTCAGGTTCAAAAGGGAGGTTTCGACTCCACGAATCTTTTGCTAAACTTGTCAACTTTTCGCCCATGATAAACTGCACATATCCTAATCTAATATCTATGATGAAAAAAATGATCACCCCAAATAGCAACACAAAAAGCAATCGTTTTCTCACTGTTACACTTGACACTCGCACGCCCCGTTCACTCCTTACATATGGCTTGTTCTCATCATATGCATTCCATCCCTTGTGTAGAACGGTTGAAGCTTCCACTATGCAAAAATACAAAAAACCTAGCAAATTGTTTGCTAGGCTTTAAAATTTAACTTGGACTTTTAAATGTCACAGTGATGACATGATCATCAGAAATCTCTGTTCCACTTTTTACACTTTGCTTTACAGCATACCCCTGTCCATTTGTTTCAATATGCACACCTGAGATGGATGCATATTGCAGCACTTCTCTTCTGGACCAGCCTGTCATATCAGGCATTTTAATGGTTTTTCCAGCTGTTTTCAAAAAGACTTTCTGACTTTCAGAGTATTCAGATCCTGCATTCGGAAACTGACGTTTAATGGATAAGCCGTCGCCAATGACAACAGGCGTTAAATGTTTGTTTTTCGCTTCTGTTTCTGCCTGTTTCACTTCTAAATCCAGGAATGAAGGCATTGTTTCTTGTTTCACCTTTTGTTCGTCTGATTTCTTATCGTCTGTTTTCGTTGGGGCAATATTTAAATAAAGCAGACTGTTTTTCATCACAGGATTAAAAATTTGTGAAACTGGGGCAGATCCCGTTTCTGTTTCAGATAACTGTGGCTGCTGCACCGCAACATAAACAAGCAGTTTCGGATCATCTTTTGGGGCCATTCCCATAAACGAGAAGACGTAGTCGTTTCTTCCTTGAAGATAACCGCCTGCCCCACCAATTTGTCCTGTACCTGTTTTTCCAGCGACATCAAAGCCTTTGATTTGATATGGCTGTCCTGTACCGATTTTCGAGGACACGACTTCACCTAAAATGTCGCGTACTTTCTTGGCCGTATCAGATGAGATAGGCTTTCCAGCTACTGTCGGTTCATGCTGTAAAATCGTTTTGTTCGTGTTCGGATCTGTAATGTGATCAATCACATATGGCTTCATCATAGTTCCGTCGTTTGCGATCGCTGTTGCAGCTTCGATTTGCTGAATTGGTGTAATTGCTGAAGCTTGACCATAGGCGGTCGATGCTTTGTCATACTCGTATCTGTAGTTGATTTTACTTGATGCCTCGTTTGGTAAATCAATCCCTGTCTTATCATAAAAATGAAATTTTTGCAGGTATTGTTGGTATCTTGTGAATCCAAGCTTTTCCTTTGCTAGTTTTGCAAAAGCCACGTTTGAAGAGCGGAGAACTCCTTCATGAAAATCAATTTTCCCCCAGCCGTTACCACCATTATGGTCTCTCACAAGGCCACCGCCTACTTTATAAGTGCCTGATTGATACTTATCACTACCCTGATATACACCTTCTTGAATAGCTGCGGCCAATGTGAAGATTTTCATGGTTGAACCTGGTTCAAACGCATATGAAATGACATCATTATTATAATTCGTAATGTCTAGTTCATTTAAATTAAAGCTTGGTCTTTGTCCCATAGCTAAAACTTTTCCTGTTTTTGGATCAACTACTGTTGCAATAATTTTCTTCGGTTTATACTTTTTGGCGACCTGTGTCATACTTTCTTCAAGAAAAGCCTGAATTTTTTGATCGATGGTCAGCGTGACGTTTTTTCCATTTTTCGGGGCCACTATGTCTTCTTTACTATTCGGAAGTGCCCATCCACTTCTATCACTATTGTAGGTGACATAGCCGTCTTTTTCTTTTAAGTATTTATTCAGCGCCTTTTCTAGTCCCATCGCACCTGACATGTCCTTTGTTGCTTCATCTAATCTTGCATAACCGATTAAGTTAGATGCAAACATGCCGTTTGGATAATAACGCTTCGTGTCTTTCTCAAAGGCGATGCCTGGAAGCTTCAGCTTTTCTATTTTTTCCTTTGTTGAAAAGCTAATATCCTTTCCGGCTTTGCCAAACTCAACTTGGAATACATCTTTTGCATTCAGACGCTTTAAAATATCACTTTCACTCATATCAATATATTTTGACAGCTCTTTTGCCGTTTTCTCTTTATCGACTACATGCATCGGGTGCTTAGGATCGACAGTCATTTTCTTGCTCATAATTGCGATCAGCTTATAAACAGATGTATCTTCTGCAATCACATTCCCATTCCGATCTAGAATCGAGCCTCTTTTGGCTTCGAGCGTTTTCTTTGATTGATATTGTTCATTTGCTTTTGCAGCTAAAACTTGTCCATCAACCGTTCCCGTAATCTGAATATAAATAAAACGCATAAGGATGATAAAGAAAAACAGGGCGAAGCAAATACTCGCAATTGCCGCGCCTCTGTTCATCATTTTATTCTTTTTGGGCATCGCCATTTTAATCGACCTTCTTCACATCATTCGATATGTTTAAGCCTGCTTTTTTTGCGGCACTAATAATTCTTTCTGGTTCACTAAGCACATCTTTTTCTTTTTGAAGCTCTGTGATCTTTTTTGACTCTAAAGACACTTGCTGTTGTAGTTTCTGCACTTCAATGTTTGCTTGATATACGGCGAAAGCTTTAGAAATGATGAGAATGGAGCTACACATAAGACCCATGACAAACATGACAAGTAAGATCTTTTCACCAAGTGTAATCGAACCTCTTCTTCTAATGACGACAGATTGGCCTTGCTGCTCTGTTTGATATTGCTTTACTTCTCTTTGATAAGCCAAATTACTCATAAGAAACCTCCTTTTTATCATCATCTATGATGCTAATTACTTTTTTTCTGCAATTCGGAGCTTCGCTGAACGTGCACGGTTGTTATGTTCCAACTCTTGCTCTGATGCGACGATCGGTTTTCTTGTAATCAGCTTCAGTTTCGGTTCAAGCCCTTCTGGAATCACTGGCAGTCCGTGTGGAAGTTCTGGAAGAGATGACATCTCTTTAAATGTACTTTTACAAATCCGATCTTCTAGTGAATGGAATGTAATGACAGAGATTCTTCCCTTTGGATTGAGTAACTCTATTGCTTGTTCTAATGCTTCTTCAAATGCTTTAAGTTCATCATTTACAGCAATTCGGATCGCTTGAAACACTCTTTTGGCTGGATGTCCGCCAGTTCGTCTTGCAGGTGCCGGAATTCCTTCTTTGATAATGTCTACGAGTTGACCCGTTGTTTCAATTGGCGCTTTATTCCTAGCTTCTTCAATCTTACGAGCGATTTGCTTGCTGAATTTTTCTTCCCCATATTTGTAGAAAATCCGAACCAGATCTTCAAATGACCATTCATTCACCACTTGTTTCGCTGACAATGTGGCTGATTGATCCATTCGCATATCAAGAGGTGCATCATGATGATAACTAAAGCCTCTTTCTGGTGTATCAAGCTGAGGGGATGAAACCCCAAGATCAAAAATTACACCATCTACACTTGTAATGCCTAGTTCATTCAGACGTTCTTTTAAATATCGGAAGTTGCTTTTTATAAAAAGAATTCTCGCTTTAGTATCTGCGAGCTTCTTTCGTGCATGATCCAGTGCAGCATCGTCTTGATCAAATCCAATTAATGTACCTTCTTCTGATAAATGAGATAGTAAATATGCGCTATGACCTGCGCCGCCTAGCGTGCAGTCCACATATGTACCGTCTTCTTTGACGTTTAAACCGTCAACTGTTTCTTTTAATAATACTGTCTCATGTTGAAACATGATGTCATGGTCCCACCTTTTTCAAATAGAAATGAATGTGTAGAAAGCTTGCTGCACAAGGGATTATTATATATCAAATCCAATCATGTTTTCAGCAATTTCAGCAAATGAATCTTCTTGCTCTTCTGTATATTGTTCCCAGATTGACTTACTCCACAACTCAATTCGATTTGAAACGCCGATGACCACACATTCTTTTTCGAGTTTTGCATATTGGAGTAGGTTTGATGCGATGTTAATGCGCCCCTGCTTGTCCAGCTCGCATTCGACTGCGCCAGAAAAGAAAAATCGGGTAAACGCACGGGCATCTTTTTTCGTTAGCGGAAGTGCTTTTAGTTTCTCTTCGATTAGTTTCCACTCACTCATAGGGTAGCCAAATAAACATTGATCAAGCCCTCTCGTCAGCACAAACTGTTCTCCGAGACCGTCTCTAAATTTTGCAGGGATGATCATGCGCCCTTTTGTATCAATCGTATGTTGGTATTCACCCATGAACATGATATATCAGAGCCCCACTTTCTCTCCCTTACTCACCACTATCCACCACTTCTCTCCACAAAACTTATTTTACACTGTTTCTACATAAAAAAAAACCCTGAACTAGTCAGGGTTCATGAAAACTTTATTTCAAAGTTTGACAATTTGTTGCTTGTTTTGGAATGAAAATGGCAGATTTTTAAATGTTTTGAAGAATTCTGGACCATATTTGTTCAAAAAGTACATGATATTCCAAATTCTTTCTTGTGGTGCTTCAAGAGGTTTTAAACTATTTTCAATTCGTTCATAGTCACGAAGAATATACCCTTCCTTTTCTTTAACACGCTGAGCAACCTTTTGATAGACAAATTGGATTTGATCTTCAATAAATTTGGCATTTTTATCAAGAAGCTGTTCAAAGCTCGGTTCAATTTGCAACGCTTCTCGTCTAACCGTCTGATGAACGTTCTCTAATTCACGTTTGGCTGTTTGAATGGCTTGAACGAAGCTATCTGGAAGGCTTTGCTTGAAGTGGGCTTCCTTCTTTTCTTTTACCCCTTTTGTTAAAACTTCTTCTACCGACATTCCTCTCAAAGGAAGCCTCTTGTCAATATGTCTTTCAAGAATGGTCACATGTAATCTTGGAACGACTGGTGCCATCTTTAATTGAAAGTACTCAAAAATCCCTTTCAACTCAGCCCAATAATTGATTTCACCGTGTCCTGCCATGAAAGCTAGCGTTGGAAGAAGTGTTTCCTGCATTACAGGGCGAGTCACTACATTGTTGCTAAAACGCTCTGGGTGCTCTTCTACTTCTTTAAGAAGCTCTTCTTTTGTCCAAGTAAGCCCAACTTCTGATATAGAAAATTGGTCTTGATCTTTTTCAATGAGGAAACGCTCCTCGTCATATTCATAAAACAAATTCGCCTGATGTGCACCGGCTTCGATAATAGGCTGATACCCTGCTCTCTTCATGGCACCCTGCGTTTCATTCAAACGCCTTGTGATCATTTCATTTGATTCGACTATTTGTTTGAATAACGTGCGCTCAAGTTGTTTTACGCCTAAGTCTCCTGAATTAAAAAGCAGCAATCCATCTTCTTCAAAAAGATCGCAGACAATCCATTCAAAGAAATCAGTAATTGTTTGTGATTTGCGTAAACATCGAAGAAGCTGATCAAGTAATTCATTTGTATAGGCTGATTCTTCATAGGTTGAAAAAACACCTCGCAACCACTTCTCGGTCTTCTCTTGATGTAAAGGTGTTCTTTTCGCTGCAGCTTTTTTTATACTATGTAAAGGTAGCTTTTGTTTGACCGGACCTTCTTCACCAGACGTGTACACAAAATGAATCTCATCTATATCATGATCTTCCCCTGCTACCCAAAATACTGGAATCACAGGAACACCAAGCTCTGACTCTTTTTCTTTCGCAAATTGGATAATTGATATGATTTTATGTATGGTATAAAGTGGTCCTGTTAAAAGACCTGCTTGCTGCCCTCCAACAACCATGACACTCCGTTCGTCACGAATTTTTTCAATATTCCGCTGCATTGCTACAGATTCAAACTTTGCGTGATATGCGCTCATATAATCCGCTAAAGCTTCACGAGGAAAACTTCTTTGGATGAGATCGTCGTATCTTTTTTTCCATGTGTGCTCAGAATGGATATCATAATCAAAAAAAGCAGTCATCTCTTTTTTTTCTTCTATATAATCACGTATGAATAAATTCTGACTTCGGATGGAAAGTTCAGTCAATTGCATGTTTTAGAACTTCCTTTCTTCAATAAGTAGTTAGTTTCCCGAAAAAGTATAGCACGTAAATGAGCTCACTCAAAAGATTTTGTTTGCTTTTTTTCCAATACTTCCAAGCTTCTATTGAAAAAAGTAAGATACGGTGCATGAATCGCTTGGGTTTGAGCTTTTGTTAAAAGATAGCCGACAATGGCTTTTCTTTCCGTTTGACGGCCTTTGACGATATCTTGAAGCATTGAAGATTGGTTGTCAGCCGTTTTATGGCAAATGGAGACGACGTGCGCCCAAAGCCGTTCCTTTTCGGACATTTGCAAGATGGATACCGACTCATCAAATGCGCATTTCATCATGTGTTCATATGATGGGTTTGAAATAAGCTCGCCATTTTTCACATGTAATAAAGCCGTCAGCGGATTAATACAGACATTGACAAGCAACTTTTCCTCAAGCACCTTTTTCCATTCAGTTGTGAATACCATCTTAAAATCATCGGATGCCCCATCAAGCTCATGGCTGAATTCTGCTGACGCCTCATGATGGAATGCCCCCCACTTTATCAACCCAATTCCTGTATGTATAACTTCATGGTCTGTCATCTTCATTGCACCGTGCTCAACAACACCTACATATAACTGATGAGCTGTTTTCCATTTCGATAAATCCAGTAGATGGGCCATCCCATTTTGTAAAAACAAAATCCGCTGACGAGGTAAAGTAGACAGTTCATCGAGCACATCTTGGAGCTGATGATATTTCACCGTAACAATCAGCAAATCATACGTTCCTTTCAGCCCTGTTTGAGCATCGACAACTGCGCGAAAAGTCTGTCCTCTTACTGTCAATTCAATTCCCGAGGCTCTCATTTCTTCTGCCTGTTCCTTCCTTCTTGTAAATATGGTGATTTCATGATGCTTTGACAAATAGCTTGCACACAGCATACCAATAGCACCACCGCCAATGATTCCGATTTTCAAATGCCGCACTTCCCTTTTATATATTTACTGCATCATATCAAATATTTTACCAGTTTCATGTCATGATGCAAAAAGCAGATAAAATGCAATGATTTGAATTTTTTAAATTAAAAAACTATAATAATAAGTGTAATAATTTTTTAGGTGGATGGGATGAAAACGTCTTCATTGACAAAACTGTCGACATTATGTGTGTAAGGGGGATGATATGATGACACAGGTAAAACGTCTTCTGATTAACTACAAAACATTAGAGGAATTTAAACAATTTAAAGAATATGGCATTCAAGAGCTTTCAATGCTTGAAGACCTTGAAAGTAATATGATTGAAAATGACAGCAACTCTCCATTTTATGGGATTTATTTTGGAGATAAGCTTGTCGCACGTATGAGCTTATATCAAGTTGATGGTTCAACGACTACTTATTTTGATCACAACCAAGATTATTTAGAGCTTTGGAAGCTAGAAGTCCTTCCAGGATATCAGCGAAAAGGATATGGTGAAGCACTCGTTGAATTTGCAAAATCTTTCGGACTACCGATCCGTACAAATCCTCGTGTCAAATCCGCTGGCTTTTGGGAAAAAATGGGCTTCAAAGCAGTTAAATATGATATGGAACGCGATAAAGGTGAAAATCCACTTATTTGGGAACCAGCACATATGAAAGAGAATACAGGCGAATCAGCTTAACGGTTGATCAAAAAACGCCCCTCCTTTGTTTGGCGAGGGGCGTTTTGTCATTTTGCGTAATCTTTTAAGTTAATATTCTGCTTGACTCTTTCTACAATACCAATCAAAGCTCTATAATCTTCTTCTGTCATTTTTAATTGACGCTTCAAGTGTTCATTTTCTTCTGTGAGCGTCTTTAACTGATGATGCGCATCTTTTAACTCTTCACGCAAATGATTCGGACCAGATGGATCTTTCTCAAGCTGTTCTAAAAATTGAATGACTTCCCGAAGTGTCAGTTGATTGCCAGTTGAAGATTTCTCCTCCACTTTTGTCAGGGCTTGTTGCGGCATACCTGATGAATGGATGCCGATTTTTTTACGTAGTTCTTTCCGCTGTTTTTTCGCCAGCTCGATTCCTGCTTGATACTGTTTTCTCACATAAGAATTCCACCTGAACCCACATGCTGCAGCAGTTCTTGACAGCGCCTTACCAACCTCCTCAAATGCGGAAAGCTGGGTGCCTCCTTCTCGAATATGTCTTAAGACGACCTCTGCTAAAAGCAAATCTTCATCTTGTGTCCAAGCATCCTGCCTTGTAATCGTCAATTGATCATCCCCCCTGAATCTGAATACCACATCATATGCGCTTACTAGAGTAGATAGACTATTTGCAGGAGAGAAACCTAAAAAATAGACAAATAAAAAAACGCAAGGAATGATTCCCTCACGTTTTTTATTGATTACTTGCTTTTTACGTCTTTGCCTTTGTATGTTCCGCAAGATTTGCAGACACGATGAGAAATTTTCATTTCACCGCATTCTGGGCAAGCTACCATACCAGGTACTTGTAGTTTAAAGTGCGTACGACGCAATCTTTTTTTCATTTTAGAAGTTCTTCTAAAAGGTACAGCCATTATTCCCACCTCCTTAAAGAGTTAAGATTCATTCTTTTCTTCTAAGAGCTTCTTCAAACCTTCTAGACGCGGATCAATTCGGTTTTGGTGTGCATCCTCCGAAATGACCGCCCAGTCACTACCTTCTTGTGGTGCAGCACCTTTTACGTCAGCTCTGTCGCAAAAGATTTGCATCGGCACTTCAAGAAGAATTTCTTCTTTGACAATAGGCGTTAAGTCAATGATATCGTCTTTTACAATCTGGACGTCTTCATCTTCTATATCGTCTGTCTTATGAAGTACAAACAGTTCTTTTGTTGAAATCGCAAATGGATAATTGACATCAACGAGCGTTCGTGAACAAGGCAATGTCATTTCACCTGTGATGGTTAAGTCAAATGCGACTTGCTTTGATTCGATAACACCTGTCCCTTTCACCTGTACTGGTGAAATGCGACGTATATCTGAATGGAGGCTAGTCAGTTCATTTAAATCAACCGTCTCATGAAAATCGAAGCTGTTTTGAGCTTTTTGATGTAACTGATAAACTGTCCATTTCAATTGGATCACCTCTAAGAGCAACAAACATGATTATAGCTTTCATCATCCTATTTGTCAATATTTTTTCTTTACAGTCCTCTGTGATCAATCAAGGGCGTTTGACATCAGTTCTTCTAATCACTACACTGAAAAAAATGGCTTCATTTTTCTCTTATGCTACTTTAGCATAGACCATTTAACCATAGCAAGAAAGGCGGAACTTCTATTGAATGCAGTGGGAGTAGTTGTAGAGTACAACCCTTTTCATAATGGACATGCCTATCATGTGCGCCAGGCGAAAAAGCAAACCGCCTCAGATGTTGCAATTGCCGTCATGAGCGGCTCTTTTCTCCAGCGCGGGGAGCCTGCGATTATCTCGAAATGGGCACGTACAAAGATGGCTCTACAAAACGGTGTAGACATTGTTTGTGAGCTTCCATACATATACGCTGTGCAAAAAGCAGAAACCTTCGCAAATGGTGCTGTGTCCATTTTAGATGCTTTAAAATGCGATTCCCTTTTTTTCGGAAGTGAAGATGGAGACATTACGGTATTTCATCGCACAGCGTATGCTTGGCATCAGAAAAAAACAGAGATTGATTTTTTGACAAAAGAGAAAGTAAAACAAGGGCTTAGTTATCCGGCAGCAGCAGCCTCTGCGTTTCAAGAAGCCGTTTCCTCCGAGAAGCTACTTGATTTGTCAAAACCAAATAACATCTTAGGTTTCCATTATGTAAAGGCCATCATGGAGAGATTATCAAGTATTCAGCCCTTTACTTCTAAAAGAGTGGCTTCTGAGTATCATGATGAACAACTTCCTGAAAATCAGAAGATAGCTAGCGCAACAAGTATTCGAAAAGCCTTAAAAGAGCACGGCTCATTTGAAGCGGTCACACCATACCTCCCAAGTACTACGCTAAAGCAATTACAATCCTATCAATCATCTTACGGTCTTCTACATGAACAAGAGGCGTATTTCAGTTTTTTGAAACACGCCTTTCATACGATGGATACGGCTGAATTACAAGAAATATATGAAATCGAAGAAGGCATTGAATACCGCATGCAAAAGGCTATTAAACACGCATCATCCTACGAGCAATACCTATCACTGCTGAAAACGAAACGATATACATGGACAAGGTTACAGCGAATGAATACACACATTTTGATGAGGGTGAAAAAAAAGGCAATGCATGAGCTGCTTGAAGAAAAGGAAGCACCCTACATCCGTTTACTCGGTATGTCGAGGAAAGGTCAGCAGTATCTGTCTCTTGTCAAAAAAGAGCTGGACGTCCCGCTCGTTAGTAAACTTTCTTCCTTTTCACATCCAGCCCTCGATCTCGATATTCGCGCTTTTCGAGTCTTTAGTCTCCCCATTTGCGAACCAATGCAAACAAGCTTGACAGAAGCGGAATTTAAAACTTCACCGATTCGATATGATGAAGATAGCGGGCTATTTTGATCTCAATAAAAAAGCACTGCTCCAGATAAAGTAATCCCCTAAATATAGACACAGGTTGTTATTAGACAATTTTTAAGGCACAAGACCAGTATTGAACTGGACTTGTGCCTTTTCGTTTTGCCTTTATTCGTTTTTGAAAAGAAAAGCACCTCCAAACTTTGGACAATTCTCTATTCATTTGGGGTGTTCTTCACAGACAGGTCGCTCTTTTGGTTATTTTTTATCTTTTAATTTGTTTAAATAATTCAAAGCGTCTTGCATCGTATCAACTGGAACAATCTTCATATCGCTGTTAATGTCTTTGGCTGTCTTGAGCGCATTCTGATAGTCTGAGTGAGGATTACCTTTGTCATTGGGTGCAAAGAAAATGTCTTTACCTGCTTTATCTGCTGCAACAACCTTTTGATCAATTCCACCAATTGGCCCAACAGTTCCATCAGCGTCAATTGTTCCTGTACCTGCAATCGCATAGCCGTGTGTTTCATCTTCTTTTGTCAACTGATTATAAATTTCAAGTGACATCATGAGTCCTGCTGACGGACCGCCGATATTTTCAATATCAACTTTAATAGCAGGTGACACTTTCACATTGCGGTCCGTAAACAATGACACACCAATCCCCACTCGCTTTGGCTCTTCTTTAAACGGTTTTAATGTGATTTGTTCTGTGATCTCTTTTCCATTACGTTCAAGCACAAATCGAACGGATTTCCCTGCTTTTTGGCTGCTAATATAAGAAACCATTTTATCAGCAGAGTCATATGTCTTGCCATCTACACTTTTAATTCGATCGCCGACTTCTATTTTGCCGTAAGCGGGCATGCCTTTCATCACGTAGCTTGCATATACCCCATTAAAGGTATAGTCCACTTTTTTCCCTGCTTTATGATAGGCAGCAATCATGGCATTTTCTTGAGAGCTTTTCATGAGCTGGAGTTGTCTTTTCATATAATCTTCATCCGATTCTCCGTCTGCTTTAATATTTTCTTCCGGTACGATTTCATCATACTTATTCATTTTTGCTAGCAGATACGTATACGGATTAGCTGGACCCACTTTGATGGTCATCAGAGAGAAGCTACCCTTCTCACTATATCCTCCATCCACTTGGATATGTGGAGCAATCTCGGTTGCATCACCTGGCTTTGTCACGTAATAAGGAAGTTTGACAAAGGTTAAGCCAAATAACAGAAGTATGACCACAAAAAAGCTAAGCCAGCGGATATTCATTTTTTTCATTCGATTAACACTCCCATTTATCTATTACATCTTTGAGTTGGTTCTTGAGTTGATCTGCAGCCTGTTCGCCTGCTTCAATGATCTCCTGAATCTGCGTAAACGCACTAGAACTAAATGTTTCAAGCTTCGGCCGAATCATGAGATCTACATCAATGGTTTGATGACGAACTAATTCATTTTGAAGTATGTCCAAACTTTGCATAATCACATCCGATAATCTCGTCGCCTTTTCTGTTTTTTTCACCCTTGATACATCAGAAGCGATAATGAGGTCTGCCCCCATTTCTTTTAAAACAGAGACAGGGATTCGGTCGACAACTGCTCCATCTACCAATTGTCTGTCGCCGATTTCGTGCGGAACAAACACACCAGGAATGCTAATGCTCGCTCTGACTGCTTGTGAGACAGAGCCTTTTTTGAACACAACCTTCTCTCCCGTCTGTAAGTCACAAGCAACAATCGCAAGAGGTATTTTTAGCTCCTCGATTTTTTTCCCATATGTAAACGTGTGGATCATCTGCAAAATTCGATTTCCTTTTAAAAGACCGATTTTTGGCAGTGTATAGTCAGCATAATACTTTCTTCTGAAGACAAGTGCAAGTTTTTTCATTTTTTCTATGTCTTGTCCTGCTGCATAAAAGCTACCGACAAGTGCACCAATACTGCTTCCAGCGATCATATCAATTGGAATCCCTTGTTTCTCAAGACTAGATAAAACACCGATATGCGCTATTCCTCTTGCCCCGCCAGAACCTAGCGCAAGTCCGATCATTGGTCGCTTCATAAACCCATCCTCCTCTTTCTATGCATATATACGAATCTATAGGTCTAAACATGCCCCTCATGCTCGTATAGTAATAGAAGACAGGCTCGGCCAGTTTCTTCACGAGCTCGCCAATACGAATCATAACGGCAAGGGGCGAAACCTTCATGAAAAAATGGAACACTCTGTTCATCGCTGCTTTTTTTATCTTTTTAACAGCCACTGTGATTACACATCCACAAGCCTCTTTGCAAGCGTCTAAAAATGGACTTGCAATGTGGTGGGAAGTTGTTTTTCCATCATTACTTCCTTTTTTTATTTTGTCCGAGCTATTAATTAGTTTCGGGATTGTCAGATTTGTCGGGGTTTTATTAGAGCCGTTTATGCGTCCAATCTTTAGAGTGCCTGGTGTTGGCGGTTTTGTATTAGCAATGGGAATGGCCTCCGGATTCCCATCTGGTGCTAAATTGACGACAAGGCTTAGACAAGAAGGGCAACTGACAAGAATCGAAGCAGAACGTCTCGTTTCTTTTACAAATTCTTCTAATCCTTTGTTTATTTTCGGAGCGGTTGCTGTTGGTTTTTTTCATTCTGCAACTTTAGGTATTGTCTTAGCCTGTGCGCATTATTTAGGTAATTTAGCTGTCGGCGTGACCATGCGCGGATACAAAGCACGACATGATGCGCATTTGAGAAGCCGGAAAGGATTTTCAATTCCACCGTTTAATGAAGCATTCAGCGCCCTTCATGCGGCTAGGCTGGCAGAAAAAAGACCGCTTGGGCAAATATTAAGTGATGCTGTGATGTCATCTGTTCAAACACTCTTTATGATTGGCGGCTTTATTATATTATTTTCTGTGTTTAGCCGAATGCTTTCAGTCGTTCATGTGACAGATCTTCTCTCAATAGGTGTCGGGTATTTGCTACAAACGCTGCATCTTCCACCAGAATTAGATTTAGCGATGATTGCCGGTTTATTTGAAATCACTTTAGGGAGCCAACTAACTGGTTCACAAGATGTCACACTTCTTGCAAAAACAATCGTCGTCAGCTTTATTTTGGGATTCAGCGGACTCTCAGTTCAAGCACAGGTAGCGGGCATTCTTGCAGCAACAGATATTCGCTTTAAACCGTTTTTTTTCGCCCGTGTTTTACACGGGATATATGCAGCACTCTTTGCCTTCGTTTTATTTAAGCCTCTTTATGTATCACGATCAGACATTGCCCTCCCAGCAGGCACCTTTGAAACCAGCAATCATCTCTTGATGTTCAGTAGCGTTCTTTGGAACCAGCTTGTTGCCGCTGGTCCCCTGATCACCTTATGCAGCTTGATCGTGTATATTGCCCTATACTATCAGAAACAAAAAAATGGATGAGTGCCACATGCACTTATCCATTAAATTTCTCTTTCAGCGCAGCTTCTACCTCTTTTGGTACAAGCTCTTTGACAGATCCATGATACTTTGCTACTTCTTTGACAATACTTGAGCTTAAGAAGGAGTATTGGTTGTTGGTCATCATAAAGAACGTTTCAATGTTGTCATTTAACACTTTGTTCATAGATGTTCCTTGCATCTCATATTCAAAGTCAGTAACGGCTCTTAGTCCTCGTAAAATCACATTGGCATTTTTCGTTTTTGCATAATCTACAAGAAGACCATGAAAGGATTCTACTTTAATATTCGGTATATTCTCTGTGACTTGTCGAATGAGTTCACACCGCTCTTCTACTGTAAATAACGGGTTTTTTGAGGAGTTATTTAATACACACACATACACCTCATCAAAAATTTTTGCCCCTCTTTTGATAATATCCAAATGGCCAAATGTGACTGGATCGAAGCTACCCGGACAAACGGCTATGTTCCCCATGCTTTAATTTCCCCGCTTTCTATAAATCGTAATACGAGTCAATCCGTACAGTTCCTGTCTTGATATTTCCAGTCGTCCTGTTTCCTCTGGCAACGTGACTTCTTTATCATGCTCACACACTATCACACCATCATCTGTTAATAAGGAGTGCTGATCAATCCATTCTAGCAGTGCTTTCAGCTTTTGATCCTTATAAGGCGGATCAAGAAAGATCGCTTGAAAGGATTCCTCTCGTTTCGCAACTGCTGAAAGTGCACGCTGGGCATCATTTCGAAATACTTCACTTTGATCGGTCAGCATCAATTGAGCAAGATTTGCTTTAATCGTCTGAATCGCCTTGATGTCTCGATCAACGAAAATACAATGATCAAACCCTCTAGAAAGCGCTTCAATTCCTAACCCGCCGCTTCCTGCAAATAAATCAAGGACCCATCCGCCATCAAAATATGGACCAATCATATTAAATATAGATTCTTTGACTTTATCAGTTGTCGGTCTTGTTGATTGACCTGGAACCGCTTTAAGCGTGCGGCCTTTTCTTGTTCCAGAGATCACTCTCATTTTCCCACCACTTTTTCTGTTTGCTTCTATTTACATGGATGTCATTCGACAAAAAATCAACATTATCTTACCACATCCGCTCCATATGGTAAAATGCGTGGTTTTCGTTCATTTTCTATGTATACATTTAAGGACGAAGGGTCATACTACATCTAACAGCATCTGATGTGGTGCTGTTGCCAACCGCGGAGAAGACTTACGTTTCCCCATAAGTTCTTCCTCCGGTTTCTCCTCTCCCTTTGCCTTCTCCTTAATGAATCATTAAGAATAGAAGGACCCCGCGGGTGATGCCGCGGGGGTTTTTTTAATTCTAAAAGCCCACCTTATAATCATACTCTTTTGCTTTGTCCAATTTAGATTCATACTCTAATTTAATAAATGGCTTATAAGAAGGTTCGACACGTTTCACAAACGGCAATGAACTGAGCTTTGCCATATGACGCTCGATATCATTCATATCACAATAGATCACTGCATATTTCATTTTCCTTGAAATATAGTGAACATTTCCAAACTTTCTTAGCGCTTTTGACTGCTTTAATGAATGCAGCCAAACAACCATCCCTTGACGCTTGGTATCCATCTTTTCACCTGCCGCTTTTCAATTCTTTCCATCCAGTATGTAAAAGACGAGACGTGCAAGTCTCGTCAAGATACTTTACAGCCACAGCTACCTTTTGATCCACAGCCACCGCCGCATGATGATAAACCTTCAAAATATGGGTTCCCTGTTGGAACTTTAATATATGCTGATACAGCTTGACCAATTTCAATACTAATCTCATCTAAGATGGATTGAATCGCTGTTTCTGCTTTTTTAAAATCAACCACCGTATCGTGAAGATCTAGCTTTCTTTTGATCTCACGCATCTGCTTTGAGATCGTTCTATACTCCGGATGATACTTGCCGAACCGCTGCACATCCTCATATTGCTCTTTTATCTTTGTAAAATCCGCAATAATTTGTTGAGCTTCTTCGTCTTGCTGGAGACGCTTAAAGCAGTTGCGGTAATGTTCAGCCTCCTCAGACTGAAGAATCATGGCAGCCAATTGATCTGCTTCTTCTTGGAGCTCCACAGATTCATTTGTCGCATACATAAATGTTGCACCTCCAATTCATAGTTTACCACGAAACCTATGAATCAGAAAATGCTTTTAAGTGACAAATACATCCCATGTTTCTCTTTTCTGGTGATATTCAGGATGGCGCGAATTCAGCTCAACAGTCATTTGATGTTTTCCTTTCGATAGATGCTTGACCACAAACGCAGCAGTATATTCATTCCCCGCACGTTTACCATCTACATACACTGTAAAATAACCCTTCTTCTCACCGTTTTTTCCAGGAGATGTATCAAGGTGGAAATCCTGAAGCGTGCTCTCTATATACACAGCAGACCCCTGCACTTTGTATTTTAAAAAGCCTTGCTGCTTCATATCACTGGGGGCTTGCTGTATGACTGGTACATCCGGCTCTTGCTTTACTTGCTCTTGCTCATGATGTCTTTGACATCCGGTCACAAGAAAAAGCAATGCGCACATTGACAGCATCTGTTTCATCTTCTGATTCTCCTTTCGTCTACATCCATAGGATGCTCATGAAATAGACATCTTAATCAACTCAAAAAAGCCTAACCCGGCTTAATTTTGATTGCGCATTGCTTGAAACATTTGAATCATCATTTCAGCCATTTGTACACTATTGCTTAACTGACTCACACGATGAGGAATTGTTTTTTCGTAAAAATTCATTTTATCTAACTCAAAGGAAGATAGATTGTCAGGATGTCGAGTCAGTTGTCTATACCAGAGAGGACGTTGTCTAATGAATTTGATTCGATCTTCTTCCGCCATGACAAATTCTTGTACTTCTCTCCGCACCAAAAGCATCCCCTTTCAATTAATCTTTCCTGAAGGAGAATGGGTGCTGACTGCCTCCAGATGTACCTTTCTTTGAGCTATTTGATGAAAATTGACTAAGTAAGCTTTGTAAAGAGGAAATAGACTGGCTCATTTTGTTAATCTGTTCATTCATTTGATCAGCATCCATTTTTTTTACGGCAGAGACCATTTTAGACATAAAATCTGTTTTCCCTTGCGCGCTTTGTTTAGATGTTTTCTCTTCTTTTGTTTCTTCAGATTGTTCATTTCGGTAAGGTGACCACATCTCATCTTCCTCACCAAAGATGACCCAATTCTCATATAGACTTTGCCAACTTTTTTCTTGTGCTTGAACTTCTCGTATTAACTTCGGATGGCGTCTGACGAATTGTTTAAATTCATCAATGGATGTTTGCTTTTGCTTTTTTGTCATATCCTCACCCCCATACAAATGCCTACTATACTATATACACCTGCATACATTTTGGTGAGCCTCTTTTTTAAATGATTTTACCGCAAAAAAACAGCCGCTCACTCGCGGCTGCTTTAAACTAAGAGGTTTTTTTAATGAAATTTTGCGTATAATATTTTTCTTTCACACCGACACCAATGTGCGTGTAATCTTTATTCAGCAGTGCCTTTCGGTGACCTTCGCTATTGAGCCAGCCTTCGACAGCTGCTGGTCCATCTACGTAATTATAAGCGATGTTTTCACCTGCCAGTTGGAATGTGACCTCTCCTCTTTCTAATCGATCTTTCAGCGTGCCATACTTTTTAGACTCGTGAGAAAAATAATGGTTCTCTTTCATATCTTCACTGTGCATCAATGCCACTTCAGAGGTCTCATCGTCCCACTGGAGGGGCGGCAAGTTGTATTTATGGCGGATAATATTCGTTATATCGAAAATTTGTTTTTGACTAGAAGACTCAATATCTTTCCATTTTTCACCTGATATCGTTTCTGGTTCTATCAGTTGACCTCGATAGACAACCTCATACGGCTTTTGTTTGACAAATGTATCTGCATTAAAGGCCCTGATACTCGAAAGCGTGCTTTCAAACTTATCCATGTATAGCTGGACATAGACGTCGTCTCCCACTTTAACCGTTGGTCTTGTGTTCATATCATCTTCTGAGAATTCAAAGCGATATGAATTCTGTTCATCATCTACATGAATGTAAGGTGCGATTTGGGTTTTCTTAAATACCTCACTTGTGGCCTGACCGATTTTAAATGGTTCAACATTCAATCCATCTCCTGTTGCAAACAAGGTCACAACTTTACTATCTTTTACTCCTATTTGAATGTAGTGTTTTTTCGATTGATTGTATATCCACCAGTCATAATCATATGCGGAAGGATCAATGCGATCTGGTTCTCCCATCTGTTTGAGCACTTCATTTGACGATTTCCCCATAAAGGACATGAGCCCTTTTTTCGGAATGTGAATGGGCTTATCGCTAGAAGTTTCTTCATTAGATACCTTCGGTTCATTGCTGCTATCTTTTTCTGGTGAAGATCCATATTGAATAAACAGAACATACGTTCCGGATATAATCAGGAGGATGAAGAGTGTTTTGAGCACAGTTTTCAAGTAAACACCTCCGTTAAATTGGCAAGGCATAAAAGCCTTCTACTGTCATTTAAACAAAACTTGCTTTATTTATCAACGACAATACAGCCTATTTAACACGAATTTAAAATATGCCCGTCTTAATGAAGAAATCCTTGTCCATGATCTTGTTGAGAGATTTCCGTAAGTGCATCACCTGCTCGATCATTTGATAAATCTTCGACCGATAAATCACCAAGGGCTACGATACCAGTTAACTTCCCGCTTTTCACTACTGGAATACGGCGGAGCTGATGCTCTGACATTAAGCGGGCAATCTCTTCAAGAGTTGCATCTTCTTCAGCTGTCAATACATCCTTCGTCATGATCGCGCTAATCTCCTGTGAATTCGGTTTTTTTTCAGCAATGCCTCTAATCACTAGGTCCCGATCTGTCACAATACCAACAAGCTGATCTCCCTCAACAATCGGAATAGCACCTATGTCAGCGTCTTTCATTTTAACAGCAGCTTCATAGAGATTGTCATCCTTTTGGCAAGTAATCACTTTTTTCGTCATGATATCTTTGATTTTTTTTGTTTTCATGTTTATTCCTCCAACCTTTATTTTCTTTATTACTGTAACCAGCTTCTAAAAGAACATACCTTTCACTGTTGAAAGTTTAACGCTTTCATACTATGATTGTCAGTAAAGGGAATTTTTATAAGGAGGGGTTTTGATGAAATTTGAAGGTACGGGGATTGAAAAAGTATCAGTTGACTTAAATAAATTAGATTTCATCATGGAAAGTGAAGGATTTGTGAGAGCCGATCAATGGGATTATGAGCGAGTGACATATGACCGCAAATTTAGCATGGTGGAAGGCACATTCTATTTAAGGATATCTGGCTATGCCACTGAAGGAGATGTCGGTTCCAAAAAAGCTCATATTCAGCTGCTAACACCTTTACTTGGAAAACACTATTATCCGCATGGTGTTGAATACGGCGAGGGTGAAGATTTTCCTACATCTCTAATCCAATCGAGCAAAAGAACGCTTGCTCGACTCAAAGAAAAACTAGAATCAATGACTGCTGAAGCATAAAGAAAGCACAACCGAGTATGGCTGTGCTTTCTTTATTCATATTTCGGGATAAGCGCATCTGGTACGGCATCTTTCGCTCTTTCTTTTCTGGCCCAATCAAAAAAGACAACAGCAAGGATAGAGCCATAGACGATCTCTTGAATAATTTTCATTAAAATGGCACCGAGCTGCTGATCTTCTAATAAAGGCAGTGTGTGGAACATGTCAGGTCCAGTCAGCGCAAGGCCAGAGAGCATATCACTAGGTACGCATAGATGCAACGCTTGAATCCATGCCCCTGCATCTGAATAGGTTGCATAGATAGGTGTATCACTAAACATGATCAGTGCACAGGCAGGTGTCATTAATATGCCATCTGCCATAATATAGCCAAGCTTTAAAATACCTGTGATCTGCGGCTGACTTTGTACTTTATGAACAAGCGGCCACCACATGAAAAAGGCAGAGATGAAAATAACTACAGTCATCAATGCATGATAAAACGGATCGGTTTTCACAAAGTCAAACACAAGTGGTATATGGTAAAGCGAAAATAATCCGTTAAATCCAAGCAGGGCAATTAAAGGCTTGGAAAACAAACGGAATACCGCTTGAATACCAGGTGTTTGAATGATCCGCTCCCACAGTCCAGCAGGTAAACCCGTGATCAGTAAAGGAGGAATGACTAAGTACAATACCGCCATTTGTGCCATATGCGCACTGAACATAATATGCCCCATTAAATCAATTGGACTTCCTTTCACAGCATATAAAAGAACAAGTCCAGTGAGAAATAGGGTTTTCTCTTTCACCGTAGCACGGTGCTTCCCCTTTGTGACGAGAAGTAGATAAAAAGTAGCTGCTAACACAACACATGTCAAATAATAGGGACTCCACAACGCCCGAAATCCAAATATTTCTAAGTTCTCCATTCTGAGCCTCCTTCAAGGGCAAAGCGAGCTTACCACCAAATAATCGTCAAAAAGGCTAAAACGGTAATAAACGCAACAAACACACCTGAGTAAAGAAACAATGCGGGGGTTTCATGCCCTTTTTGGTTCATGTGCATAAAATAGTAAAGCTGAAAGGCCACTTGGATTACTGCAAGCAGTAAAATAAACGGAACCGCAAACCAATTTCCGATATCTTCAGATGCAATCGTTAAAAATGCAACAAATGTTAAACCAATCATCAAGCCGAAAGAAATGAGCTGATACTTCATTTCTTCGGCATTTTTCTTTTTACGGTAATCAAGGTCTACTTTGGACTGATTTGTGTTTTTATTTCCCATTCTTATCCCACCATTCCCATTAAATATACAACGGTAAAGATGAAGACCCACACAACATCAATGAAGTGCCAGTAAAGACTCGCAACATAATATTTAGGTGCATTGTATAAATCCAGTCCGCGCCTCATATTTCGAATGATAAGAGCGGTAATCCAGCAAAGCCCAAAAGCAACGTGAGCACCGTGCGTTCCTACTAGTGTATAGAATGCAGAACCAAGAGCAGAGCTGGTAATCGTAAATTTATACTCATGCACATAGTGATAAAACTCATACATTTCAAGTCCTAAAAATCCGGCACCTAACAGAACCGTAATGACGAGCCAAAGCTGCATTTTTTTAAAGGAAAAGTTTTTCATATGATACATCGCATAAACACTCGTTAAACTGCTCGTTAAAAGGAGCATTGTGGCAATAAAGACAAGCGTGAGGTCAAACATATCTGTTGTTTTTGCTCCACCTGCATTTGAGTTTTTCAGAGCCAAATAAGTGGCAAACAAAGATGCAAATAGAACGGTTTCTCCCCCAAGAAACAGCCAAAACCCGATGAACTTATTCTTTCCTTCTAATGTCGCTTTCTCTGGTGAAGCTGGAAAGGTTTCCGCTGTCATTTTTTGTGGTTCCATTATGCTTTCACCCCTTTATCATCGTCATCAATCAAGTCTTCTTTGTGTATATGGTATCCATGATCATCTACAAGAGATCGAACCAGCATGGTCGCAAACGTAATGCCAAGTCCAATCAATATAACTGGAAGACCCCAGCTATGTTCTTGACGATACATGAAGCCAAATGCTGACACAAATAGACCGAATGAGATAATGACAGGCAAAATGGAATTGTTCGGCATGTGAATATCATCAAGAGGTTCAGAGGCTGTCATGCCTTTTTTACCATCCATTTTCTCAATCCATAACGGGTCTAGTCCTCTTACAAGTGGGAGCTGTTTAAAGTTATATTCTGGCGGAGGTGAAGACACAGCCCATTCAAGCGTTCTTCCGTCTTTCCAAGGATCACTCGTCACACGCTCTCCTTTCGCTGTTGTCCAAATGATGTTAATGAGCATAATGACAACCGCTACAAACATAAACAGTGCACCAATCGTACTTACTAGGTTCCCAAGTTCCAGCCCTTGGCCAGGCAGAAAGGTAAATACGCGGCGAGGCATTCCCCAAAGACCTAAGAAATGCTGGATAAAGAAAGTTAAGTGGAAACCGATGAAAAAAAGCACAAAGCCAATTTTCCCGAGCTTCTCATTGAGTATTTTCCCAAACATTTTTGGCCACCAGTAATGTACACCTGCTAAAATCCCGAATACAACTCCACCGATAATGACATAGTGGAAATGCGCCACAACAAAGTACGTATCATGGAACTGATAATCGGCTGCGGCGGCTGCGAGCATCACTCCTGTTACCCCGCCTAGTAAAAATGACGGAATAAAAGCAACGGAATAAAGCATTGGCGTTGCAAATTTAACATTACCGCCCCATATGGTAAGCAGCCAGTTGAATACTTTGATCCCTGTTGGAACCGCAATGGCCATTGTTGCTACAGCAAAGATCGCATTCGCAATTGGTCCAAGTCCAGTGGTAAACATATGATGTGCCCATACCATGAAGCCAAGGAAACCAATCAATACAGTGGCGAAAACCATGGACGAATAACCAAACAGTCTTTTTCTTGCAAACACTGGAATGATCTCTGAGAAAATGCCGAATGCCGGAAGAATCAAAATATACACTTCAGGGTGTCCGAAAATCCAGAACAAATGCTCCCAGATGATCGTATTCCCTCCAAGCTCCGGATTGAAAAAGCTCGTATTAAACATCCTATCAAACATTAACATTGCAAGCCCTGCTGTCAATGGAGGAAAAGCAAATAAGATGAGCGCAGATGCGACGAATGTCGTCCAAGTAAACAGCGGCATTCTCATATAAGTCATACCAGGCGCTCTCATATTGATGATCGTTACAAGAAAGTTGATTCCGGCAATCAAAGTACCAATACCAGCTATCTGTAAACCTAAAATATAGAAATCCATGCCATGTCCTTCAGAGTTAAGCGTCAGCGATGCATATGCTGTCCAGCCTGCATCAGGTGACCCGCCTAAAAACCAGCCAAGGTTTAAAAATATTCCACCGAAAAAGAACAACCAGAAACCAAGTGAATTAATAAACGGAAACGCTACGTCACGCGCACCAATTTGAATTGGTACAACCGCATTCATTAATGCAAACAAAAGCGGCATTGCTGCAAGGAAAATCATTGTCGTTCCATGCATCGTCATGATTTCATTGTAAACTCCTGCACTGACAAAATCATTTTCAGGGATGGCTAGCTGAATACGGATAAACATCGCTTCCAGGCCGCCAACCAAAAAGAAAAATCCCCCTGCCACTAAATATAAAATGGCAATTTTTTTGTGGTCAACCGTTGTCAAGTAATCCCATAAGACAGCGCCAAATCCCCGCTTTTTAGCTATTGTACTCACCATGAAATCCCCCTCTTATCTCCCATTTGCCCCTTTTGATTTTGTGCCCTTCATCCAACAATGCACGACCTTTGAAGCAGACTGATGATCGCTTCTAGGCCTCGAGACTTTTTCGGGAGCTCTTAACCAAAACTTCACATATCTCATCATCATTTGGATATTGATTGAGCTGCTCTCTATGCTCATTGATTACTCTATCTTAAGATTCTTTAAATACTCGTAGAGTGCATCTGCTTCTGAATCATTTAATTTAGGGTACGTCCCTGTCATCTTATTGCCTGGTTTAAAACTTTCTGGATTTTTTATCCATGCTTTCACATTTTCCTTATTCATGTCTTTGATTCCAGCTACTTTTGTTCGCTCACCGAAGGTCGCAAGGTTTGGAGCAGTCCTTGCCGCTTCTGGTCTTTCATCCCCAGGCTCTACAGCATGACAGCTTAAACAGTTTTTCTCTTTAAACAGCTTTTCACCCTCTAGGGCTAAGTCTGATGTTGATTTAGGCTTTTGATAGTCTGTCATTTTTTTTGTCCAGCCTAAAAATTCATCTTGAGAAAGCGTTTTAACTTTAAAGTCCATTAAAGCATGTGATGGACCACAAAGCTCCGCACATTTTCCATAAAAGTATTCTCCTGCATCTTTTGTTCGTTTAGAGTCAAATTGCAGATAGAACCTATTTTCATTTTCTGTATTTGTATCCATTTTCCCGCCAGCAGATGGAATCCAAAAAGAGTGTTTGACATCTGATGCTTTCAGCTTAAAGTACACCTTTTGATCTGTCGGCACAATCAATTCCTGACTTGTGACAATCCCATAATCAGGGTATTCAAATTCCCACCAATACAAGTTCGCTCTTACATTTACGACAAGTGTCTTTTCAGGGTCTCGTTTTTTCTTGTCCATAGCACTTGAATCCCCAAGTTCAAGCGTATAGGCTACTACAGGTACAACAAGAATGATGAGTAGAAGAATTGGAATGGCCGTCCATGTCATTTCTAGATTACGGCTTCCTTCCACTTGTTTTGGAATCGTATCTTCTCCCACTTTAGAACGTTTAAATTTAATAATGACGTAAAAGAAAATGATTGATACAACAACGACCACAAAAACCATAATAAGTGTACTCAGTACAGTAAGGAAATATTGTTTATCTGCTACTTCCCCAACTGGCTTGAGTGTTGATAAGTATGGTTCACCACAGCCTGCCAAAGCAAGTGTCAGTAAGAGAAACAATGAGTAAACACGCCATTTTCTTATCATAATTTGTCCCAACCCCTTTTGCTTGATCTCCTTTGCCTTTCGCTTTTTAACTCATATTTATAAAATCACTTTTCCCATCAATAACCCCCGCCCATATAAAAGCACTTACATTTCCTCTTTTCGTAAAAAAATGATGTTTTTACTCAAAATACCATCTATGTATAAACAGAAAGCCGCCTAAATAGAACTCAATATCAGGCAGCTTTCATAGTTGTTAGACATGTTGTGTTATAGTTATAGCCTTTGTTTTGATGTGAAAAAAGTGTATCTCACTCTAAAATAATGTCATAATAATCATCGCAACGAAAAAGATGGTTAAGTAGTTCAATGAATAAACGAACATAAGTGTCGACCACTTCATGATGTCTTTCATTTTGAAACCCATAAGACCAATGACAAGCCATCCAATGTTTAATAATGTGCCAAGAGCAACAATCGGCCACCCTAATCCACCTAAGAAAAATGGAAGTGGAAGGAGACATGCAGTCCAAATGATAATTTGGCGCTTTGTGACTTCAAAGCCATAGACAACAGGAAGCATTGGAATGCCTGCTTTTCGGTAATCTTCTGTTTTCTTAATCGCAAGTGACAAGAAATGCGGGATTTGCCAAATGAACATAATCATAAACAAAACCCAAGCCGTTGTATCCATTGTGCCTTGAACAGCAGTCCAGCCAATCAGCGGTGGAACTGCACCAGATACACTGCCAATCACCGTATTAATTGTGTAACGGCGTTTAGACCACATGGTATAGAGAACGGCATAAGTGAATACACCAATAAAACCAATGACTGCTGCTGTAACAGTTGTCATAAGAAGCATAATGAGTCCAAGTACAACGAGCAGAATACCAAATGCATACGCTTGCCCCGGCTGAATTTTACCAGTGACAGTCGGTCTTGTCTTTGTTCTTTCCATTAGCATATCAATATTACGGTCAAACGCATTATTAATTGCGCAAGAACCGGCAATAATAAGAGAAGATCCAATCATTGTTAATAGTACAATATCAAGATTCCCAAGGAAACTCATATCTGAAAAATAGAAAGCTAGCCACATTCCTGTAAACGTTGTAATGAAGTTGGAATTGACTATGCCTATTTTAATAAGAGCAAGAAAATCTTTCAATGTTGTTGTTTCTTCTATTTGTCCATGAATCGCTACTTCCGCAGCTGTTTTGGAATTTGCCATAGTGTATAACCTCCCTTGCCCAAACCTTCAAACTTACATATGAAACCGTAAAATCGTTACAACTCTATCATACAAGATAACAAGCTGTAAAAAAACATCCTATTAAATAATAAACGACAAACTTGAATGTATTTGTGAACTTTTCGTGAATTAATTAGGTTATATATATGTTTCAGAAGGCGGTGCAAAATGAAATATTCCCTCCTCTATTTCTATCAGACTGCCAAAGAAAGATCAAGCACTCTAAATCTGTAAAATCTGTGAACGAACATGTCATTTTTTTGTGAACTTTGATCATTAGGAATTGCAACAGAACACGCATTTGGCTTAAACTTGAGAGCATGTGAGGTTTTTTATTTATTGTGTCAGAAGTTTTTTAGAGAAGGTGAAATAATTTGATGAAATTTGGTTTAAGACTATTGAGCGTTGTCACCACGTTTGTGATGCTGATCGTTCTGATTGGCGGTGCGCTTGTTACGAAAACTGGTTCGGGACTTGGCTGTGGTAGACAATGGCCCCTTTGCCACGGTCGCTTCTTTCCTGAAATGAACCCTGCTTCCATCATCGAATGGAGTCACCGCATGTCAACAGGGGTATCGACGATTCTTGTACTGGCACTTGCCATCTTATGCTGGAAGAAAATCAGTCCTGTTTTCCGGGAAACAAAATGTTTGGTCATCTTGTCGATTATTTTCTTACTGCTTCAGGCGTTATTAGGTGCATTAGCCGTTGTGTTCGGCTCTAACGCACTTGTGATGGCACTGCATTTTGGCATTTCACTTATTTCTTTTGCTTCAGTCTTATTGCTTGCTCTCCTTGTTTTTGAGGCAACCAGATCTGAAACAAAACTGGTGAAGCCACTTCATATCGGCAAAACGATGCAGTTTCATATTTTTGGATTGATTACGTATACGTATATCGTGGTGTATACGGGTGCGTATGTTAGACATACAAAATCAAGTCTCGCTTGTTCTGTATTCCCGCTTTGTTCAAATGATGGCAACGGACTTCCTACTTATTTTAATCAATGGGCTCAAATGTCCCATAGAGCGGCAGCCCTCCTTTTATTCGTATGGATATTCATCGCAATGTTCCATGCCATTAAACATTACAAAGAACAGAAACAACTGTATTATGGATGGATGATTTCAGCCATTCTTATTACGCTTCAAGCCATCTCGGGTGTGATGTCTGTTTATTCTCACTTAGCACTTGGTTATGCGCTTGCTCATTCATTCTTTATCTCTTGTTTATTTGGTGTACTGTGCTACTTTTGTTTACTTATTGCACGGTATAAATATGAAAGATGAGTACCATTGAGATCAACATACTGCATCCCCCCTTTTCTTATGAAAGGGGGATTTTTTATTGTTGTTTTGCTTTTTCAAACAACAAAATGGCTTCCTTGCGCCTCACTTGATGATCTACTGTTGGATGCGGGTAAGTGTCTCCTATTATACAGCCTGACTTCTTTTGTTCATCGATCGACATTTTACTCGGTTCATGAATACACTGATCATCTACACGTTTCAGCTCAGGCACGTACCTCCGAATAAATTCACCACTAGGGTCAAACCGTTTCGATTGGGTTATTGGATTAAAAATGCGAAAGTAAGGAACGGCATCTGTTCCGACAGAAGCTGCCCACTGAAAACCTCCAATATTCGAAGCCTCATCATAATCCACAAGTTTTTTTGCAAAATAAGCTTCTCCCTTTCTCCAATCAATCAAATAATCCTTTGTTAAAAATGAAGCCGTTACCATTCGTAAGCGATTATGCATCCATCCTTCTTCATTTAATTGTCTCATCCCAGCATCAACGAGCGGGAAGCCTGTCTCACCTTTACACCACGCTTCAAATAGAGCCTCATTTTCACTCCATTTCATCCCTTGAAATGTAGAATTGACTTCCTTTTCTTTCATGTCTGGGTAATGTGCATACATCATATGGTAAAAATCACGCCACGCCAGTTCTTTTATAAATGTTTCCCGTCCTTCATCTTCAAAAAGCTCTTCCTGATGCACAGCATGATATACTGTCCTTACAGAGATTGTCCCTGTTTTTAGGAAACGTGACAGTCTACTTGTTCCAAAAACAGACGGAATATCTCTGTTCTCATGATAACGGGTTAGCCTTTTTTGTATAAAAGATTGAAGTGTCTTCTTTGCCTTTTCTGAACCGATTTGATCGAATTTTCTAGAGCACCTCTTGATGATGTTTCTTAGTTGATCATCTCCTTTTTGCGAAAGGGTTTCATGACGAACGATGTGTTCATCTGCAAAAAATGATTTGTCAACTTTCATGACAGGATGCTTCTCATGTTTCTGCCATGATTGATAATATGGAGTAAATACTTGATAATGCGAGCCATCCGCTTTCAAAATATCGTTTGCCCCATGCAAGTGCGTATCTTGCCATTTAGAAACATGGATGCCCTTTTCCTCTAAATAATTGGTCACTTGATCATCACGTTTTTTACCGATACCTACTTGGTCTTCATTAAAAAACACAGCTTTGATGTCGTAGACGTCCAGCACTTGCTGAAAGGCAGATATGATATCATCATGAAAAAGGTGGACATATAAGTGTGCCTCCCTTGCTTCCTTCACGAAATGAGCCAAGTTTTGAAAGAAATGTTCATGGTTTAAATCAAGCGCCATTTTTGTAAAAAAAGGATCTACATGATAAAAAGCAAATAACTGATAATGATGTTTTTTTGCATATGCGATTGCTTTTGAGAGTGCGATATGATCATCCATGCGCATATCTCGGCGAAACCAAATCACGACAATTTCCAACTTTCTTCACCTCATTTTATAGTGTAATCACTCTCGCTGATTGCTGCACATTTTAATGCGCTCATCAAAAAAGACACATCTCAAAGGATGTGTCTAACTAATTATTCAGGCTTTAAAACGATAAGCAAATCACCAGTTTGAATCGGCTCTCCATTTTTCACATGAATTTCATCTACAACAGCAGAGAATGGCGCCTGAACCGTTGTTTCCATTTTCATGGCCTCATTGATCATCAGATGCTCACCTTGTGAGATTTTCTGACCTTTTTCTACAAGTAATTTGATGACGGTTCCTGGCATCGAAGCCGCAATATGGTTTGGATTAGAGCGATCTGCTTTCATTTTTTCTTGTACGGAAGATTTGATGCTTTCATCCTTAATGACCACTTCACGCGGCTGTCCATTTAACTCAAAGTAAATGACTCTTGTCGCATCTGGATTTGGTTCCCCAATTGACACAAGTTTAACAATGAGTGTTTTTCCTTTCTCAATCTCCACCTCAATTTCTTCACCAAGTCTCATTCCATAGAAGAATGTGGGTGTGTCGAGAACGGAGATGTCACCATAACTTTCCGCCGTTTGCACAAATTCAGTAAAGACTTTCGGATATAGTGCATACGCAATGGCATCTTTTTCTGTCAATGTCAGGTCATGTGATTCTTTGAATTGCTGCTTAATTTCTTCAAAGTTCACAGGCTCAAGCTTTTCACCTGGTCTCACAGTAATTGGCTCTTCTCCTTTTAAAATGAGCTTTTGCAGCTTTTCTGGGAATCCGCCATGCGGCTGTCCTAAATAGCCTTTAAACAGTTCCACAACAGAATCAGGGAAGTCAAGGGTTGCACCTTTTTCATAAACATCCTCTTCTGTCAGATCATTCTGCACCATATAAAGCGCCATATCTCCAACCACTTTAGAGGATGGTGTAACTTTTACAATGTCTCCAAACATGTCATTCACACGTCTGTACATTTCTTTCACTTCGTTCCAACGTTCTCCAAGACCTACACCTTTCGCCTGCTGCTGCAAGTTACTATACTGACCACCAGGCATTTCATGCTCATAAATTTCTGTATGCGGTGAGATCATACCGCTTTCAAATTCATGATAATATTTTCTGACTGAATCCCAGTATTGAGACAGGCTTTCCACCTGTTTCACGTTCATTTCTGGCTTTCTTTCATGACCATCTAATGCGTAATATAATGAGCTTGCACTCGGTTGAGACGTCATCCCTGCCATTGAGCTAACAGCTACATCAACAATATCAACGCCCGCATCGACCGCTCTTGCATATGTGAAAATTCCATTTCCACTTGTGTCATGTGTATGAAGATGGATTGGGATGTTGATTTGATCTTTTAAAGCAGAGATAAGCACGTAAGCTGCTTGCGGCTTTAATAGTCCCGCCATATCCTTAATTCCTAAAATATGTGCTCCTGCTCCTTCAAGCTCCTTCGCAAGAGAAACATAGTAATCGAGACTATATTTCCGGCGAGATGGATCAAGAATATCTCCTGTATAACAGATCGCCGCTTCAGCGACTTTCCCTGATTCACGGACTGAATCAATGGCAAGTGTCATCCCTTTCACCCAGTTCAAGCTATCAAAAATACGGAACACATCAATGCCCGCATCTGCCGATTCCTTCACAAACGCTTTGATCACATTATCTGCATAGTTTGTATACCCTACGGCATTTGATGATCTAAGTAGCATTTGGAACAGTGTGTTTGGCACTTCTTTGCGAAGCTCTTTCAGTCTTTCCCAAGGGTCTTCTTTTAAGAAACGATAAGCAACATCAAATGTAGCACCGCCCCACATTTCAAGACTGAATAGCTCTGGCCATAATCCAGCAGTTGGTTGCGCAATTTTCTTTAAGTCATGTGTTCTAAAACGAGTGGCAAGAAGAGACTGATGCGCATCTCTAAACGTTGTATCTGTCAAAAGAACATTGTTTTGTTCTTTCACCCAATTTGCCAGCCCCTCGGGTCCATGCGTGTCCAATATTTGTTTTGTACCAGACGGAATACGCTGATGAACGGGAAGCTTTGGCACAATTGGTTTATCAAAATGAGGCTTCTCTTTGCCTGCTATACCAGGGAACCCATTAATGGTAACGTTACCAATATAAGTCAACATTTTCGTTCCGCGATCTTTTTGCTTAGGGAAATGAAATAGTTCTGGTGTTGAATCAATAAATGAGGTGTCATATTCACCTTTGAGAAATTTCTCATGCCTCGCTACGTTCTCAAGGAATGGGATATTCGTTTTAATGCCACGAATCCTAAATTCCCGTAAATTACGAACCATTTTAGCTGCTGCTTGATTAAATGTAAGTGCCCACGTTGACAGCTTGACCAATAAAGAATCGTAGTACGGTGTAATGACGGCTCCTTGGAAACTATTCCCTGCATCAAGACGAACACCAAATCCTCCGCCTGAGCGATACGCCATAATTTTTCCTGTGTCCGGCATAAAGTCGTTTAATGGATCTTCTGTTGTCACCCTTGATTGAATCGCATAACCATGTGTAAAGATATCCTCTTGCTTCGGTATACCGACTTCCTTGCTGTGAAGTTCGTGCCCTTTTGCGACAAGAATTTGCGTCTGTACGATATCTACACCCGTAATCATTTCTGTGATCGTATGTTCAACCTGAATCCTTGGATTTACTTCGATAAAATAAAACTCACCATTTGCGACTAAGAACTCCACAGTCCCAGCATTGATATAAGACACATTTTGAGCAAGCTGAACAGCTGCTTCACAAATTGCCTCACGTAATTGATCAGGCAGAGATACACTTGGTGCTACTTCGATCACCTTTTGGTGACGTCTTTGTACAGAACAGTCACGTTCATATAAATGAATGATGTTCCCATAATTATCGCCAATCACCTGCACTTCAATATGCTTCGGCTTCTCAATCAGCTTTTCGACGTATACTTCGTCATTTCCAAAAGCAGCTTTCGCCTCTGATTTTGCACGGTCATACGCTTCATTTAGCTCCTCTTTCGTTCTGACAATACGCATACCTCGTCCGCCGCCGCCAAGTGAAGCTTTGATAATAAATGGGTAACCGTATTCTTCACCAAATTTTTCGACTTCTTTGACTGAATCAACTGGTCCATCACTACCAGGAATGACTGGAATACCAGCTTTCTTCGCCTCTTCTCTCGCCTTTACTTTATCTCCAAACATGTCTAAGTGGTGAGAAGTTGGACCGATAAAATGAATCCCTTCCTCTTCGCACCGTCTTGCAAAATGAATGTTTTCAGATAAGAATCCATATCCTGGATGAATGGCATCCACATCATTTCGTTTTGCAATCTCGATGATCCCCTCGATATCGAGGTAGGCATCTATCGGTTTTTTTCCCTCTCCAACTAGATATGCTTCATCCGCTTTATAGCGATGATAAGAGCCTGAGTCTTCTTTGGAATAGATAGCAACTGTACGTAAATTTAACTCTGTACAAGCTCTGAAGACTCTGATAGCTATTTCCCCTCTGTTTGCAACTAGAACCTTTTGAATTGTTCTATGTGACATTCTCACTCCTCCATATCCCTTAAAATTTTATATGTACTCTATAATAAAGGAAGAATGGAAAACTGTACACTTTTGTTTTCTAAAGATTCAAAGTTTTCTGCAACCCATTTTTTTGAATTGTTTTTTTGCTGATTGATTTTTTCTTTTTATAGCGCTCTTTATATTCAGTAAACATGCTGATATTCAGCAATATCCCCATACATCCACTAAGCAAAATGATTGATGATCCTCCATAGCTGATAAAAGGAAGTGTGACCCCTGTGATTGGGATGAGACCACAAACACCTCCTAAATTGATACATGTTTGAATCGCAATCATTGAAGAAATTCCTATTGCAAGCAAACTTCCAAAAGGGTCTTCACATTTTCTTGCAATATAAAAGCCTTTTACAACGATAAAGCCGAGTATGGCAAGAACAAAAAACACACCGAAAAAGCCTAGCTCTTCTGATATAATCGCCATAATAAAATCTGTATGCGGCTCTGGAAGGTAGCCATACTTTTGTACGCTCTCCCCAAGACCGAGACCAAAAAACCCACCTGATCCGATGGCATAATATGAATTAATCAATTGATGTCCTGTATCACCAGCATCTCTAAATGGATTTTGGAAACTCTCAAAACGTCCAAGTCGATTTTTGGTGAAAATCTTATCCCAAAAAAGAAAAATAAATGGTGTCACGATGACCATGACCGCACTAAATAGTGCCAATAGCTTTGCAAGTGTTTTACCGCTAAAACCTGAACATAAAATCATCACAAAAGCAATCATTCCAATAATAAAAGCTGTTCCATAGTCTGGCTGGAGAATGATAAATCCACATAAAATGGATACAATGACAATCGGAGGAGTTACCCCTCTAAGAATATGGTCAATGTAATGCTGCTTTTTTGCATAGACAGCAGCAAGATAGATGATAACGACGATTTTTACAAATTCTGCAGGCTGTAGACTAAAGGGGCCTATTTTAATCCAGCTTTTTGCATTCCCTGCAATGTGCCCGCCAAAATAAACATAAATGAGCGATAAAATAGAACCGATCAGCATCACAATTTGGAATTTTTTATTAGAAAATAAATGATACGGAACGAGGGCTGTCAAAACCAATATGGCTGCCCCGACGATCATAAATAAAAGCTGTTTCTTAAAAAAAGCGTCTGGTGCAGCATCATATCTGATGACAGCGGTAATCATACTTGAGCTATATACCATCACCAAACCGAACGCACTAATTAATATAATGGCGAACAATAATGAGTAGTCATACGATCTTAGCATTCTCTTTAACATATAATCCTCTTCCTAACGTCTGTTTCTACTGTTGTGTATTCCTCTTAGCTGTTTTTATTCTACTACATTTTCTCCGTTCGATCTCGTTTTACCTCTTTTATATTGTTCGTCTGTGATGGAATGATCAAGTCCGTTTGTTATCAATTGATGAAGAAAAAAACGATGACAAAAAAACCCAAACTTTTTGCGGAAGTTTGAGTTTTCAACCATTATTTTTTTGTGAACGCATCATGTAGTGCGGAAAGCTCTCTCTCGAGTTTATCGAGTAGTTTCTTGCCTTCATGGTGATCAACTAATCCAAGACGGACAGCAAAGTCAATTTCTCTTGATAATCCGAACATTTGAGTATCTAAAACCTCTTCATAAAGAGGACATTGCGGCATCGTTAAGTTGTCCATTTGCACTTGGATCAATTTTAAAATTTTATCTGCATCCAGTTTTAATAAAGACAATGCTTTTTGCCGATGATCGACTAAAATTTCTGACGCCAAAAGTATCCCTCCGTTCCCCAGGCGAGTACCTAATTCTTCTATTTATCATAAAGCGAAACGCCCAAAATTGCAAGCAGATTTGTACAGTTCCCTCTGTAAAAATAAAAAGAAACAATCATTGGTTAAAAGATACTCATCTCATATTTTTCACTCATAAGTTCAAGCAGTCTAATACCGGCTATACTATTCCCTTTTTCATCCAAGGCAGGTCCGAAGATTCCAATGCCAAAATCATATGGTGCAGCTCCCATGATTCCGCCTGACACTCCACTTTTGGCCGGAATTCCTATCTTGATTGCAAATTCCCCGCTCGCATTATACATTCCGCATGTTACCATAAATGTTTTACAAATTCTGGCAACATCTTTTGAAAGAATTTGTTTTCCAGTTTCAGGGTGCCGACCATCTAATGAAAAAACACAGGCAATTTTCGCCAGGTCAAGACTGTTCATCATCACAGCACATTGCTTCGTATATAAATCCATCACCTCTTCAACATTTCCTTCAATGATATGATATTGTTTCATATAATAGCACATAGCTCGGTTAATCATGGACGTTTCAAATTCTGATGCAGCAGTCTCTTTGCAATATGTAATGGATGCATCATTCGCTAGCTCTCTAATGAAAGACAACAGGCGATGCAACTGATATTGAGGAGTAGCTCCTCTTATTAAACTCGTTACCGCCAGCGCTCCTGCATTAATCATTGGATTAAGAGGTTTATTCGGGCTTGCGGTTTCAAGTTTAACCATAGAATTAAACGGGTCTCCTGTCGGTTCTTGTCCAACATATTGGAATACTTTTTTCGGTCCTTCCTCAGTTAAGACGAGCGCAAGAGCCAATACTTTAGAAATACTTTGCAGTGTAAAATGTTTATCAACATTCCCAGCGGAATGACAAATATTGCTCACATGATAAACAGCAACAGATAAATCGGTTGGATCTGCTTTACCAAGAGCAGGAATGTAAGATGCCACTTCGCCATCTTTGGCCACTTTCTTTGCCTCTTGTACGAATTGCTGAAGCTCTTCATTGTCTCGACATGCCATGTCCAATATCCTCCCTATTTTTCATGTAAGGATAGTGTGCACAAGAAGAAGCATGTTTATGAAAGTGACAAAGTGCGTGAAAACTTCTATAATTTATGGTGGAAAGGGGTTGTCTTTGACATGAGCATTATACAAATTAAGGGGAACGTACGCTACAATATCACCATTGATCCAAGTGTATGGATTTTTGATGACCGCAAGTTTTTAATGGATTCATTTTTTGAGAAAAAGGCAGCGATTGAAACGGATCAGGTAGAAAGTGAACTTGACCAAGAGCGGGTCATAAGAGAAGGACAAACACTTCCACCCACTTTAAAAACAGAGAAAAAGTTTGAAAAAGAAAGGCTGATAACAGGCAGCTTTGGGATGAAACTTGGCGAAATGCTGAAAAATGCAGAACCGCTTGAACAGGCAGAAACGTGTGAATTTGTCACAGAAACTGAGACGGTTGTTGTTCCACTCTCTTCGGCCATGGACAGCATTGCCCACTTTAGCCAGCATGGTAAGCCTATTACAGAAGAAGGACCAATCCACGTCTATTTCGCGGATCAGCCCACATTGCCTCAGCCTATTAAAGGTGTAAAAGAATTAATTATTACATAAGATAAGGGGTCTGGACTATAATAAATCAGCAGCAAGCTGTGCAAGTCCAGACCTTTCTCCTTTGACAAGCTTGACATGTCCCGATATTTGCTGCTCTTTAAAACGCTCAATCACATAGGTGAGACCATTATTGAAGCTGTCTAAATAAGGGTGATCAATCTGCTCAGGATCTCCCATCAGCACAATTTTACTTCCCTCTCCTACTCGTGTTAACAACGTTTTCACCTCATGTTTTGTTAGATTTTGCGCCTCATCAATGATAATAAATTGATCAGGGATACTTCTTCCTCGAATGTATGTCAAAGCTTCCACTTGAATAGAGCCAATCCCAGCTAATATGGCATCCAGTTCACCTGTTTTATTTGTATTAAATAAAAATTCAAGGTTATCATAAATCGGCTGCATCCATGGTCTGAGCTTCTCTTCCTTTTCTCCTGGTAAATACCCTAAATCCTTACCAACTGGAACGATCGAGCGTGCCACTATTAATTTTTTATACAAACCCAGATCCTCTGTTTGCATGAGCCCGGCAGCAAGTGCAAGCAATGTTTTGCCCGTACCTGCCTTTCCAATAAGCGTCACAAGCGGAATATCACGACGCAAGAGTAATTCTAGCGCCATCGTCTGCTGTACGTTTTTCGGGCGGATTCCCCAAACATACTCTTGATCATAAATGAGCCGCTTGATGTGACCTGCTTTTTGATCAAGCATTCCTAAAGCAGATCCGCCTTCATTCCCCTTCATAATGACAAATTGATGAGGATTTAATGGATCATTTGTTACCTCTTTCACTTGTAATTGATTCTGTTGATAAAATGTATTTAATAGCTCAGTGGGAATATATAACTCGTTATAGCCATTATCAATGTCTTCATCTTGAAGCACTCGATCACTTAAGAAATCCTCTGCTTGTAGTCCAATGGCATCAGCTTTCACACGCACAAGGACATCCTTACTCACCAAAATGACCGGCCTGCCATGAGGCTTTGTCGCTTCTTCTAAACTTAAATTTTTCGCTACAGCCAAAATCCGATTATCATTTGTTTTTTCGATAAAAATTTCCTGCAGTTCATGGAAAGAGCGATGATTCAATTCAATTCGCAGCGTTCCTTTTGACTCTAGTGTAATTTTCTCATGAAGTTTCCCTTTTGATCGCAAGCCGTCAATCAGGCGTGAGACACGCCGAGCATTTTGCCCTACCTCGTCCATATATCTTTTTTTCGAATCTACTTCTTCTAACACAACGGCCGGAATCACGACCTCATTGTCCTCAAATGAAAAGATTGAATTCGGATCCTGTAATAACACATTTGTGTCTAATACATAAATTTTACTCAGGTCCTTCGCCTCCTGATCGGGGTTTCTTTCATCCTTGTCTTTCCCAAAACGATTGTTAAAATATATGTTTTCATGAATAAAGTTAGAAGGTTAATTCAACAATAAAATAAATCATGCAGTTTGTGAAGGAGGAAATACAAATGCGTCTGTTTTTTAAACTCTTGATGATTCAGACCATCTTTTTATTAGGCGCTTGTCAGCAGCAGGAAAAGCACGAGACTGGCGCTGGGCAAGAAGGACGCGAGCGCTTGGTTCGGGTATCAGATTCATCAAAGAAAACAACCGATCACGCCCGCTCATCGACAGATGTAGCACAACATCTCGTGAACGTGACAGAGCATGTAGCAGATGTAAAAGATGCAACTGCCGTTGTCATAGGCCGCTATGCTGTCGTTGGAATTGATGTAAAAGATGATTTAGATCGAAGTAAGGTAGAAACCATTAAATATTCGGTAGCTAAAGCGCTGAAAAATGATCCTGAAGGTGCCAATGCTGTCGTTGTCGCTGACCCTGATACAGTCAGCAGATTAAAACAAATGGGCAAAGAAATACAAAAAGGACGTCCTGTAAGCGGTATTATGGATGAGCTTGCTGCTATTGTCGGACGCGTTATGCCAGAGATGCCTCATAATGAAATCGATCGTAGCGAAACAGACCCAACAAACGATGCTAATCATCAGCTCAAGCAAAACGATCAAAAGCAATTAGAAAAAAACCAAAACGATCAATCAAACCATCATATGAATCATAAGAAATAATGAAAACGGCTTATACCTCCTGTGATATAAGCCGTTTTCGATGTTAATTCAAGTCAGTGATAAAACGTGCTATAATAAGGACAATGGAGTGAGGTGAAAATGGTGAGAGTGAAATGCTCGTTATGTGAAACGCTTGAAACAATTGATGACGATACATTGGTTGCTAAACGGTTAAGAAATCGACCGATTCATACATATATGTGCGATGATTGCCATGAAAGAATTAAAATAAAGACTGAAGATCGCATTAAAACTGGCAGATTCTCTCTTTATCAAGATCCTGCGACAAAAGAGAAAAAGAAGAAAAAAGAACGAAAAACATAAAAAAAGACCTGACATATCATCAGGTCTTTTTACGTATTCATCGTTCCCTCTTTTCTCGCACGATGCAGCCGTATTTTATAAATAATCAAAATGGTAGCTGCCACAACAAGACCTTCCGCCACTGGCAAAAAGATCCCTAGAAATGTAAGAAACGTACATCCAAAAATTAAAAACAGATAAATAATGATTGCTTTTAATATCGGTAAACGTCTTGCAAAGCCGAGCTTAAAAACAATAATCGCTAAAACAAGGACAGTGCCATAAAGGAGCCACATCCCTGTTTGTGGATTTTCATCGACACGATACAACATGGCGAAAAAAGATAAATGCTCACTTACTTCCTGTTCATTCAAAAAGATTCCCTCCCCTTATATTTCAGGGTTCTATCTTTTTATTTCTTCATGGAATTAAGATAATCCTGCTAGCTTTTTCTTCTTCGCTGCTTTCTCACGTTCGTTTTTATCTAAAATTTTCTTTCTTAGACGAATAGATTTAGGTGTGACTTCACAATATTCGTCATCATTTAAATACTCAAGAGATTCCTCAAGTGACATAATACGTGGTTTTTTCATACTCACAGTTTGATCTTTTGTTGCTGAGCGGATGTTTGTTTGTTGTTTCATACGGCTAATGTTTACAACAAGGTCATTCTCACGGTTATGCTCACCGACAATCATTCCTTGATATACTTCCGTACCCGGTTCAACAAAGATCACACCACGTTCTTCTACCCCTTGGATTCCATAAGCTGTCGCTTTACCTGTTTCCATAGAAACAAGTACACCTTGACGGCGTCCACCAACTTGACCAGACTGCATTGGCTGGTAGCTATCAAAAGTATGGTTAAGAATACCAAAACCACGCGTTAATGAGAGAAATTCAGTTGAATATCCGATTAAACCACGTGATGGAACATGAAAGATCAGGCGAACTTGACCGTTACCATTATTAATCATGTCAATCATTTCACCTTTTCTTGCGCCCATTGATTCCATAACAGAACCAGTATGCTCTTCTGGAACATCAATTTGAACACGCTCAACAGGCTCACATCGAACACCATCAATTTCTTTTACAATAACTTCTGGTTTCGATACTTGTAATTCGAAACCTTCACGTCTCATATTCTCAATCAGAATAGATAAGTGAAGCTCTCCACGTCCAGAAACAATCCATGCATCAGGTGAATCAGTAGGATCAACACGAAGACTCACATCTGTTTGAAGTTGCTGCTTTAGACGCTCTTCAATTTTACGTGATGTCACATATTTCCCTTCACGCCCTGCAAACGGACTGTTATTCACGACAAACGTCATTTGAAGTGTTGGCTCATCAATACGAAGGATTGGAAGTGCCTCTTGGTGTTCTACTGGACAAACTGTTTCACCAACGTTAATGTCTTCCATACCAGATACGGCAACAAGATCTCCAGCTTTCGCTTCGTTGATTTCAACTCGTTTTAGACCTTGGAAACCAAAAATCTTGGTTACACGGAATTGTTTGACACTGCCATCAACTTTCATCAGTGCCACTTGCTGACCTACCTGCATCGTTCCTCTAAATACACGACCGATCCCAATTCTTCCAACATAATCATTGTAATCAAGTAGTGCGACTTGGAATTGAAGCGGTTCTTCATGGTTGTCAATTGGACTTGGAATATGGTTAACAATCGCTTCAAATAAAGCTTCCATGTTTTCATCTTGCTTGCTCGCATCATGACTTGCTGTACCATTGATTGCTGATGCATACACAACTGGGAATTCAAGCTGTTCTTCAGTCGCATCCAATTCAATAAACAGGTCAATGACTTCATCCACAACTTCATTAGGACGAGCAAAGTCACGGTCAATTTTATTGACGACAACAATTGGTGTTAAGTTTTGCTCAAGTGCTTTTTTTAGCACAAATCGTGTTTGAGGCATACAGCCTTCATAAGCATCCACAACTAGAAGTACACCATCTACCATTTTCATGATACGCTCAACTTCACCACCGAAATCGGCGTGTCCAGGTGTATCTAAAATATTAATGCGTGTATCTTTATAATGGATCGCAGTATTTTTAGCTAAAATTGTAATACCGCGCTCTCGCTCTAAATCATTTGAGTCCATGGCTCTTTCAGCGATATTTTCATTCGCTCGGAAAGTACCGGCTTGATGGAGCAATTGGTCAACAAGCGTCGTTTTACCATGGTCAACGTGGGCAATAATTGCGATGTTGCGAAGGTCTTTTCGAAGTTTCACATTTTCATCTCCTAAAATAAATAGATAACTTTCATATTATATCACAATCCCCTTTAAAAGCCGATTGTTTTTCTGTAAACTGATATTAACTCTATAAAAAGGATGGAGACAAATGAAACGAATCAAATGGCTTCTATTATTATGTGCATTTCTTGCAGTGGTCAGTATGGCGTTTATTGGAGTATCTGTAGCTGAAAAAAGCATACTCGGAACAATTATCAGTATTGTTTTCGTCATGATTTTCATGGGTACAGGATTTACATTAAAAAGAAAATTAAACGTATCATAAAAAATTTTTGCAAGCCTTCTGCATTTTACACAGTAGAAGGCTTTTTATTTTGAACAATTCCAAGACCATCAACCTATGAATTGCCCAGTTTCTAGTTTGAACTTAAGCAATGGGTTAGGCCAACATAAGCAATATGCCCCTCTTTGCGATTCGACAAGAACGTTTATAGTTCTCCAAAATCAAACACAATGTTACATTTACCCTATTCTTCCATGAAGTTTCTCATGGTATGCTGTTCTTGCAACAAAAATTTAACAGAAAAGGGAGAGAAAAGAAGCATGAAGAAGTTATTGAGCAAATCGCTCAGCTCTGTTGTATTTTTCGCTTTAGCCATCATTCTTACTTTCACAACAGTAGCTCCTGGGCAAGCCAAAGCTGCAACCTTCAAAGGGATTCCTTTTGAGCAGCAAGAAATCATTAAGAATTTATTGGAGAAAAACGGGCGTGTCATCAACATCCTCATCAATTCATTTGTTGTGGAAGATAACAGCTACACATTTGATGTGAAGAAAGCTGTTGAGCTTGGTCTTACAGAGGAAGAAGCTGCAACTGCTGAAAAATTCTTAGATCGTGCAGCTGTTCTAACAATCGTTTTCAGTGAAAGCATCACTAAAAACGATAAAGGAAAGTTAGCATTTGACGCAAAGAAAGCTGTTGAGCTTGGTCTTACTAAAGAAGAAGCTGAAAAATTTGAAAAACTTTTCAAATCAGTAATCAGAATTGTTGATCTTGCAGGAGATGCACTTGTTCTAGACAAAAAAGGGAATGTCGTGATTGATTCTAAAATTGCAAAAGGTCTTGGGTTCAGCTCTACTGAATTACTTGTGATCAACCAATTGCTAAAGAAAATCCCTCAAGAGCAACTTAAAACTTTCTATGATGCAATTCAAATTGCTAAAGAAAAATTAAGCTAAGCTCTAAAACCCCATCTGGACGAACCAGATGGGGTTGTTTTATTTGAACCAATAGAGGATGACCATGACAACGTATACTATACCAAACGCTATGCATGCTCTGAGTAAAAGTTTTCCGAAATAACGTTCTTTAAATTTTCTTTTTTCTTCATTTTCATCCATATATGGTATTGGATCTCCTGACATCTTTATAAGTGGTATAGGCTCTATCATTTCTCGATAAAGATGACTGCATATTTCACACGAACGTAAGTGCTCCTCGACTATTTTTTTTGTCTCTGCACTACAATCCCCTTCTATATAAAGTGGCAGCAGTTCTTTGATAAGATAACAGCTCATTTATTGAACTCCTCACAATGTAACATTCGTTTCAGTTCTAATCTTGCTCGATGAAGGGTTGTTTTTACTTTAGATAACTTCCAATTCAGAATTTCAGCCACTTCTTCATAAGATAATTCCTGTATTTCTCTTAAAATGAGCACATCCCTGTAAGTATCCTTCAACTGATTGATATTGGTCCACAGCCTTTGAATGTCAGCTTGTTTTTCTATGTGATCTTCTGGTGTGGTGAAAGACTGTTGCTCTATCTGATCAAAATCTTCTACATCTGTAAAAGAGCGCTTCACTTTTCGTCGATAGTCATTTACAAATGTGTGATATGCAATGGTATAAAGCCACGTTTTTACACTAGAATGTCCTTTAAATGAAGATAACCCATGCAGTGCCTTAATAAATACGTCCTGTGACAAGTCCTTTGCCGTTTCAATATTTCCTGTACGGCGATATAAGTATTTAGTAATTTCCTGATAATGTTCTTCATATATTTTTTCAATCTGATGAGTTGATTTGGCCATTAAAAATAAAACCACACAGTCATCCAAATGGATAATAAAATAAAACAGGTGTATAGCATATACATGAAAACTTTCATATGTCTCAACTGGTTATAATCATTCTCAATCAGTTCTTTAGACTGCTCATTTTCCGCCAAAGAATGCTGATACTGTTCCTCATGAATTTTCATCCAATTCGCAGCCTCTTCTTCTAATTCCCCTTCCTGATACAACTCATATAAGTCTTGAAAGATTGCTTGTTTCTCTTTATCTGTCAAAACGGTGCACCTCTTTTGTTCGTCCATTTACTTCATATATTTCATGCTCATTTGCTCCGAATGTTTGTATAATGACAAACCACGAAATTCTCATTTCCCCTTCTTTATTGATCATTCTCACAGGTTTTATTTGTTTTTTATAGATCATATAAGGGTTATATCTTTTTAACACCTGTTGATAGATCAAATCACGTTCGTGATTTGAAATCATATGTGGAAGGGATGATTCTGATTGCCAACTTAACCTAATTTCGCTAGCTTCTTTTGTCATATTTAAAGCGGAAGATGAATGATCAAAGAAATACTTCGTATGATTTTCTGAACCTGATTTTTTGACAACCTCTGACGGTTGTCTCCCCATAAGAGTTATCAAATCATCATCACTGATTTTTTCTTTTCTCTGATTGAGGGTCGCTTTAGACAGTTGTATTTCAACCAGTTCTTTTGTTGAACCATTAAATTGAAAAACAGATTGGTCTGCTGCTTTCACTTTCACCAGATGGTTCCAATCAAAGTAAAAATCATCAATACTCGTGATTTGATATGCAGGTGGATGAAGTTTGAGCTGATCATAGATGTTGTTTATTTTTTTTGCAATATCTTTCTCTGTTATCTTAATACGGTCTAAATCTTTTAAACGGAAGATTGAGTTAGTGTATTGTGCTTGTAGAAGTGTCTCTCCTTCCCATGTCGCATCCGCTAAACTCTCATGCTCATCATCAGGCATTTTCGACTGAAGCGAAATGGTCGTCTCTCTTTCGCCTTTTTCAATTTCGACATGAATACGATCCAAATCAATGGTTCGTCCACTTCTTTCAAAGAATTCGATCGTTCTTTTCTTATATTCTTTATCGGTTAAAACCTTTCCCTTTGCATGTCCTTGATAAGAATAGCTTTTTAATTCGCCTGTAAAAGCGGAAATATTGACTTCATATTCATCATCAACAAACAAGTAATGATATTCAATCGGCTGATCACTAGCCTTTACGTGTAATTGATGATTAGCAGGCACAAATTTCATTGCGAGTTCTTTCGCACTTTTTGCAGATAGAGGGTGATCATCATCCGAGAAAGTATCGGTGATTTCCGTTTTGGTAATTTGAAACAATGCATGGGGCACGTTCATGATTGGATTGAGTAATAGCATAAAAAAAACTGCAATGCTTCCTATCATCAACTGTCTCCATCTCACCTTGTTTTTTAATAAAACATCTAATAAATAAATGGTCATAAAACTTCCTGCTGCTGCCACAATAATGACGATCGATTTCAGCGAGGATTGAAGTTGATACTTCGAGATCGAAGGGTAAAAAATATACAGCAATGCAGCTAAGATAAGACCATAGAACAGGAGCATATCCTTCCTTTTCTGATGCCAAAACAAACGGAAGAAAAGAAACAGGAGCGATATCGTAAAACCACACATGAGAGCGATTCCAATAAGGTCTCTCCCCACCAGTCCGACATCACCACTATCATAAAAACGTTTGATCTCAGCTAAGACGATAAACACCGTTTGAAATAAGGGCAACAGTAAAACAGATAAATCAAAGGTGAAAAACAAGCCTTTATTTTTTAGAAAAGAAAGCGAAATCACATAATAAAGTGATGCAAGCAGAACATAACCATAAATCAAAAATTGCATAAAACTTGTTAACACTTCAAATGTTTCAACGGTATAATCCCTAGCATTGACTTGGTGAATCATTTCGAGTGTCATTCCGCTTAATAGAACAACTCTCAATGCGATTCCCGCATAAAACAGATAACTGTTTTTATTGCCTTTACACAAGGGAATCGTTACATACAGGACAAAAAGTCCAAGAACACACCACTGGATGATCTTCATACTGTACTCATTTAAAATAAAGTATCTTTCAAAATGGAGAGATAAATCGCTAAACAAATCAAACATCTATACACAATCCTTTGCATGAAATTAAGGCCTCGTTCGTATAGACATTTGTCTTACCAAAAAGTTTCATCAAAAACAAGAAATCACTTCATCCTCATGAAGTGATTGTCGTTACTTTTTATGTTTGCTTCCTTTTATGTAGTCTTGCAAGATTTTTTCACAGATGGATTTGTTCCCTGCAACGATACTGTTTTTGTCTAGGAAGGTGAGCGGTTCTCCGTGAATGTTTGAGTAAACAGCTCCTACCTCATCAAGCAATACGCAGCCGGCTGCATAATCCCATGGCGAAAGCCTCATGGTCACGTAAGCGTCACTTCTGCCACTTGCAATATAAGCGAGTTCAAGGGCAGCTGATCCAATGGTCCTTGTTCCTCTGACATCACGCACGAGTCGAGCAAACGGTTTTGCATCGAAATACGGACTTTCAATGACCCATGTTGGATTAATGCCAACAATCGCTTTTTCTATGGCTACTTCCTTTAGTCGCGGTAGCGCTATATCATTCATATACGCCCCTTTTCCTTTGACTGCATGGTATAGCTCGTCATGAATGACATCATAAATAAGACCGATTTTTCCGATTCCATTTTCAAATATCCCAATTGAAATGGCGAAATTCCGTTTTTGATGGACAAAGTTCATCGTTCCATCAATCGGATCAATGATCCAGACAATCCCATCAAGGGAAGTTACCTGTTCCCCTTGGCCCTCTTCCCCTAAGATGTGATGGTCTGTAAATGTCGACTGAATTTTTTCAATGAAAAAACGTTCTGTTTCTTTATCAATATTTGTGACAAGATCATTTGGATTTGATTTTGTTTCAATAGATAAACCTTCCTGCATGGATACTTTCATGCGATTTCCCGCTTCTTTTACCCAGAGCTTTGCAAGACGGTCAATTTCCACCCAGTTTGTCATCAGCCTGAAAACCTCTTTTCTATGTATAACCTGTTTATATTAGCATACTGATTTTATGTACGTAAAAGCAAGAAAAATGCAGCTTCATACAAAAACGAACCGCTGAATTGGTTCGTTTTTACCTCACTTGTTCTACCCTTGAAGCTGTTCCCATTCTTTTCTTAGGCGCTCAAGCTTTCGTTTGCTTCGTTCAATTTGGATGTCATCTTTTTGCTCGATGGCTTCATGAAGCGTAGAAAGCTCATAATCAACCTCTAATCTCCACACAACAATGCGATTCTTCTTCTCCTGTCTATACCCATGCTTCACGATTTGCTTCATTGGTCAACGCCCCTTCCAGAGAATGATTCATTCCTTGCCAGTTTTCATTTATGAAAGATTCAATTGATAAGAGAAACGGTTCTTGCTTATATCGTATGAAGAGATCGCATAACTGTAACGACATTCTAAAAATTGTGTCTTTACCTATTTCTTATGTACCACTAAATTGATGGTTTCAAACGCTAAATCGCTTCAGCAGTAACTCTTTCTCTTCATGGTGCATCTTTTTTTTGAGCTTGACCTAAGCTATGATAAAATATGATCAGCGAAAATAAACAGGAGGCTTAACATGAGTGAGATGCGTTTTAAAGATGAAGATTTTGAAACATTCACAGTTGACGGTTTAGATGAACGAATGACCGTATTAAAGGAAAGAGTCCGTCCAAAGCTTGAGGCACTTGGCGAACACTTCGCACCGCTCCTTTCTTCTGTTACAGGTGATGAGATGTTTGTCCATGTAGCAAAACATGCAAGAAGATCGGTGAACCCGCCAAATGATACGTGGGTAGCCTTCGCAAACAGCAAACGTGGCTATAAAAAACTCCCTCATTTTCAAATTGGACTTTGGAAAACCCATGTATTTGTTTGGTTTGCGCTTATATACGAATCTCCTGTCAAAGGTGAGTATGGTCAGTTATTTGAAAAAGAGCTAGATACCATTCAAAAGAAAATTCCGCAAGATTTTGTTTGGTCTAAAGATCATATGAAACCAGACGTACTGCGCCACAGCGAGCTTGATGCTGAAGGGCTGAAAACATTATTTCAACGTGTGCAAACAGTAAAAAGAGCCGAACTCCTTTGCGGTATCCAGCTACCTAGAGAGGAAGTCGTTCAAATGAATAATGAAGCATTTTTATCAAAAATTGAAGAAGCCTTCCATACTTTAGCATTTCTTTATCGCTTCACCCATAAAGAATCTGTATAAAAAACGAGCCAGAATTGGCTCGTTTTTTACATACGTATGATGGCTGTTTCTTCTGCTTCCTTCGCCTTTTTTACTGTGCGGTAAGAGGAATAACCACTTCCCTTTTCAAAAGCTGCACAATACGTCTTTTCCTCTGATTTTGATGGCACAACCTCTTTAAACCGCTTATAAGCATTTAACAGCTCCTGTTTCGCTACCCCTTTTTCATATGCTTTTTCAATCGCTTGGAAAAACGAAATGACAGCAATTTTTTCCTCTGTTGTCCATTCGATATCCATTGGATATTGATATTCCATTTACTCTTCCCTCACTTTAACATGACTCTTTTCATTTGAACTTCTATTATAGCATCACATCTACAAGATACTGCTTGATTTTTATACTTTACATTCCGAACAGTTCATAATATAATTCTTTTGTTTTATGCAATGAAATCTGCTACTTAACGGCATAATAACAGCAGGTATTTCGATGAAGGTGGGAAAGCAATTGTCACAACATGATACACCCTTATACACTGGCCTCAAAAAACATGCTTCAACAAATCCAGTACAATTTCACATTCCAGGCCATAAAAAAGGAGCCGGAATGGACCCTGAATTTCGAGCATTTATTGGAGACAATGCGCTAAGTATTGACCTCATTAATATAGAGCCTCTCGATGATTTGCATTCTCCTCGAGGGATAATAAAAGAAGCACAGGAATTAGCAGCCGAAGCATTCGGTGCAGACCATACTTTTTTCTCCATTCAAGGAACAAGCGGCGCCATTATGACAATGGTAATGACCGTCTGCGGACCTGGTGATAAAATCATTGTTCCGCGTAACGTCCATAAATCAATTATGTCAGCGATTGTATTCTCTGGTGCAATTCCCATTTTTATTCATCCAGAAATCGACAAAGAGCTTGGCATTTCACACGGCATTACGCCAGCTTCAGCACAAAAAGCACTCACTGAACATCCAGATGCAAAAGGACTGCTTGTAATTAACCCGACGTACTTTGGCATCTCAGCTGACTTAAAAACAATTGTTGAGATTGCCCATTCATTTGGTGTGCCGGTCCTTGTTGATGAAGCGCACGGCGTACACATTCATTTTCACGATGAGCTGCCACTCTCTGCGATGCAAGCAGGAGCCGATATGGCAGCAACAAGTGTTCATAAACTAGGAGGTTCTCTCACACAAAGCTCTATTTTAAATATGAAGGAAGGACTTGTTTCAAAAGACCGTGTCCAATCTATTTTGAGCATGCTTACAACAACGTCCACTTCTTATTTGCTTTTAGCATCACTGGATGTCGCCAGAAAACGATTAGCCACCGAAGGAAAAGCACTTGCGGATAAAGCGATTCGTTTAGCTGAAACTGCCAGAAATCGTTTGAATCAAATTGATGGAATTACCTGTATCGGTCAAGAGATATTAGATTCGGCTTCGACTTACGATTATGACCCAACCAAATTAATTATCTCCATTAAAGACCTTGGGCTGAATGGTCATGATGTTGAAAAATGGTTGAGAGAAAGCTATCGTATTGAAGTGGAGCTCTCTGACCTTTACAACATTTTATGTATCGTGACACCTGGTGATTCTGAAGAAACCATTGATACCCTTGTGTCTGCTATGGAAGAGATTGCAGCTACATCTGCACGTGATGACGGGAAACACGCCGTTACGGAAGTGCTATTACCTGAAATCCCATCACTTGCTATGACCCCGCGCGATGCTTTTTACGCCACAACTGAAGTGATTCCATTCAAACAAGCTGCTGGTCGTATTATTGCAGAGTTTGTCATGGTGTACCCGCCTGGTATTCCGATTTTTATCCCAGGCGAGATCATTACAGAAGAAAATATTTCGTATATCTTTAAAAATATTGAAATTGGTCTACCTGTTCAAGGACCTGAAGATTCTACGTTAGAAATGATTCGAGTCATTAAAGAACAAAAACCAATTTTATAAAAAGAAAGCATGCTGCCCCAGAACGGAGCTGCATGCTTTTTTATTTATTCAGAGGCTTCATCACAGCAATGACAGTGACCACAAGTTCCGTAAAGTGTCGTCACTTTTTCATTCTCAAACTGATCAATGGTTTCATTGCAATCCTGACAAACAATTGTACCCACCGTACATTCCCCTTTTCTTCAATCATAGTTTGAAAGCGTTTAATCTATTTCATATCTCTATAATATGGTGTCACATTTAAGTTGTCAACGGTTAATTGTATAGCACATTTAATCTATTTTTATTAAAACATGTTTTTTCCTTGTCAAATTGAGTGAACGTTTCAATTGTATTTTGCTTCATATCAATTCTGTAACAATTGGATAACAATCGAAAATTGTCAAAAAGGACATGATAAACTAAAGTGACTAACAGGGAATCACTCCTAAATATGTTGGTACAACCCCAAAGGATTTTGAGGTGAATAGATTGAATGATTTGCGGACCATTCTCATGATATTTCCCATGCTCTTTGTACTTAGCTCATGCTCTTTTGCGTATATCATACCGAATAAGACAGAGCAAGTCAGTCATATTCAAAAGCCGAGAGTTCTATTTTTTACCGATGCAGAAAATCTTGATAAAGAGAGTCCTTATTATGATGCGGTACTCGATTTAAAGAATGAATACCCAAAGGAAATGTCGAAGATGATTGTGAAAGAAGATCGAAAAGGCTGGAAAAATGAAGTAGACGAACTACCAGCTATTTTGCTTGTGAACAATGAAAAAGTGATCGTGAAGATCGAAGGAGATGTCCGAAGTAAAGAGGATATCTTGTCACCCTTATGTCATGCATTAGACAGCGTGAACACCAATTAAATTGGCTGATCTTGCTCCTTATATATTCATATGAAAAAACCCCTCACGATATGAGGGGTTTTTGTGTTCTTTATTTTACAATATGGATTGGGCTTCCAATTGCTACTTCAGCCGTTTCCATTGTGATTTCACCAAGGGTTGGGTGAGCATGAATCGTCATTGCGATATCTTCAGCAGTCACACCAGCTTCGATTGCAAGGCTAAGCTCTGAAATCATATCAGAAGCACCGACACCAGCGATTTGTGCACCGATGACTAGACCGTCTTCTTTACGAGTGATCATTTTCATGAAGCCATCAGTTGCATCAAGAGAAAGTGCACGTCCGTTTGCTGCAAATGGGAATTTTGCTGCAACGATCTCAATGCCTTCTTCTTTTGCTTTTGCTTCAGTGTAACCAACAGTTGCAAGCTCTGGCTCAGAGAATACAACAGCAGGAATACCAAGGTAATCAATTTCAGCTGGCTCTCCAGCGATTGCTTCTGCTGCAATTTTACCTTCATAAGAAGCTTTGTGTGCAAGTGGTGGACCTTCAACGATGTCACCAATTGCGTAAATATTTGGTACGTTTGTGCGGCATTGTTTGTCCGTTTTGACAAGTCCGCGGTCTGTCAATTCAACACCTGCTTGCTCTAGACCAAGCTCATCTGTATTTGGACGACGACCTACCGTTACAAGAACGTAGTCAGCGTCAACTGTTTTTTCTTCGCCTTTTACTTCGAATGTAACAGTTACGCCATCAGATTTTTCTTCAACGCCTTTTGCAAGAGCGTTTGTATGAATTTCAACGTTTCCTTTTTTCTTAAGGTTACGTTTTACTAAAGAACTCATTTGCTTTTCAAAACCTGGAAGGATTTCGTCTCCACCTTCAAGGATCACAACTTCTGTTCCAAAGTTTGCATAAGCTGTTCCAAGCTCAGTCCCGATGTAACCGCCACCGATGACAACTAACTTTTTAGGTATTTCTTTAAGCGCAAGAGCACCAGTTGAGTTAATCACGCGCTCAGTGTATTTAAATGCAGGCAATTCAATTGGACGAGATCCAGTTGCAATGATTGCATTTTTGAAAGTGTAAGTCTGTGCTGAGTTTTCATCCATCACACGTACAGAGTTGCTGTCTACGAAATAAGCTTCACCTTTGACGATGTCCACTTTATTTCCTTTAAGAAGACCTTGAACTCCACCTGTTAATTTGCCCACAACAGAAGCTTTCCACTCTTGAACTTTTGTGAAGTCAACTGTTACGTTTTCGGCTTTAATACCCATGTCTTCAGAATGCTTTGCATTTTCAAAACGATGACCAGCATTAATTAATGCTTTTGAAGGAATACAACCGACGTTTAGACATACACCGCCAAGCGTTCCTTTTTCAACAATTGTTACTTTTTGCCCAAGTTGTGCAGCACGAATAGCAGCTACATATCCACCAGGACCTGCACCGATGACAAGAGTATCTGTTTCGATTGGGAAATCTCCTACTACCATGATATTACGCCTCCATTAAAATTAATTGTGGATCATTCAATAAACGCTTGATGTGGTTAAGGGCATTTTGCGCAGTAGCTCCATCAATCATACGATGGTCAAAGCTTAGGGAAAGAGCTAAGACTGGAGCTGCAACGATTTCGCCATCACGTACAATCGCTTTTTCAGCGATACGGCCAATTCCAAGGATTGCTACTTCTGGGTGATTAATTACTGGCGTAAACCATTGTCCACCAGCAGAACCGATGTTTGTGATGGTGCAAGATGCACCTTTCATTTCAGCAGGAGCCAATTTACCTTCACGTGCTTTTGTTGCAAGCTCATTAATTTCATTAGATACTTCAAAAATCGCTTTGCGATCAGTATTTTTCACAACTGGAACAAGCAAGCCTTTTTCAGTATCTGCTGCAATTCCGATGTTGTAGTAATGCTTTTGAACAACTTCATCCGTTTTATCATCAATAGAAGTATTCAATACTGGGTATTTCTTCAGTGCAGAAGTAAGAGCTTTTACAACGTAAGGCAAGTAAGTTAACTTGATTCCTTGATCAGCTGCAACTTGTTTGAATTGTTTACGGTGTGCAACAAGGTTTGTTACGTCAACTTCATCCATTAATGTAACGTGTGGAGCTGTATGCTTAGAGTTCACCATTGCTTTGGCGATTGCTTTGCGGATTCCGCTCATTTTTTCACGAGTTTCTGGGAATTCTCCTTCAAGAACTGGAGCTGCTGCCGCTTTTGGAGCTTCTTCTTTCGTGCTTTCAGCTACTTGAGGCGCTGCATCTTGGCTTACAGAACCACCATTTAAGAAGTTGTCGATATCTTCTTTTAGCACGCGGCCATTTTTACCAGTACCTGCAACTTTGTAAATTTCAACGCCTTTTTCACGTGCATATTTACGTACAGATGGCATAGCGATGACACGCTTGTTTGGATCAGCATCCACTTGCTCTTGGACGCCTGCGCCAGTTGCTGCAGCATCAGCTTGTGCAACTTCTTTTTTCTCTGGTTCATGACCAGATTCAGCAGTACCTTGTACTTGAGCTTCAGTTTTTGCTTCGCCTTCTTCGCTGCCTTTAAATTGAAGATTTTCATAACCAGGTGCATCAAACGTAATAATTGTTTGTCCTACAGTTGCAACTGTTCCCTCTTCAACTTTTAATTCTAATACTTTTCCTTTTACAGGTGAAGGAATTTCTACAACTGCTTTATCGTTTTGTACCTCTGCTAAAACATCATCTTCATTTACTTCATCATTTGGTTTTACAAACCACTTAACGATCTCACCTTCGTGGATACCTTCTCCGATGTCCGGAAGTTTAAATTCAAATGCCACTATTTTCGCCTCCTAGATTTTGTTGAACCCTTGTTGTGTATTGATTACACGATTATCATGCAATTGATAAAGGGGAAGAGAAATAAATTCTTTTCCCCCTCTGTCATTTAATTAAAATTCAAGAACTTTCTTAGCTGTTTCAAGCACGTCTTTATGGTTTGGTAGCCATACGCTCTCAGCTTGAGAGAAAGCAAAGACTGTATCAGGTGCAGCTACACGAAGTACTGGTGCTTCTAGACTAAGAATTGCTCTATCATTGATTTCAGCTACTACGTTTGCAGCAATACCGGCTTGCTTTTGAGCTTCTTGAACAACGATTGCGCGGCCTGTTTTTTCTACAGATGCGATAATTGTTTCAATATCAAGCGGGCTTACTGTACGAAGGTCGATCACTTCAGCAGAAACGCCTTCTTTTTCAAGTTCTTCAGCAGCTTTAAGTGATTCGTGAACCATTGCACCATAAGTAATGATTGAAAGGTCAGTACCTTCACGTTTCACGTCCGCTTTACCGATTTCAATTGTGTACTCTTCTTCAGGAACTTCCTGACGGAAAGAGCGATAAAGTTTCATATGCTCAAGGAAGACAACTGGATCGTTGTCGCGAATTGCAGAGATAAGCAGTCCTTTTGCATCGTAAGGTGTTGAAGGAATTACAACCTTGAGTCCAGGCTGCTGTGCTACAAGACCTTCTAAACTATCAGCGTGAAGCTCAGGCGTATGGACCCCTCCGCCGAATGGAGAACGAATTGTCACTGGAGAATGCCAGCGTCCACCAGAACGGTAACGCATACGAGCCATTTGTCCAGAAATAGAATCTAAAACTTCGTAAACGAATCCGAAGAATTGAATTTCCATTACTGGGCGGAATTCTTGTAGTCCAAGGCCAATTGCAAGACCGCCAATACCAGATTCAGCAAGTGGAGTATCGAAAACACGATCCTCACCAAACTCTTTTTGCAATCCTTCAGTCGCACGGAATACGCCGCCGTTTACACCAACGTCTTCTCCGAAAACGAGAACGTTTTCGTCATTTTTCAGTTCTGTGCGTAACGCATCAGTGATCGCTTGAATCATTGTCATTTGCACCATGGCTTACTTCGACTCCTTCTGTTTGTAAATTTCAAGCTGTTCAACTAGGTTATATGGTTGAACTTCGTACATGTTTGCAATCAAGTCAGTTACTTTTTGCTTAGGCTGTTCGTCAGCTTCTTTGATTGCTTGTTTGATTTGTTCTTTCGCATCTTCGATGACTTTATTCTCTTCTTCCTCAGACCATAAGCCCTTGTTTTCCAAGAATTTGCGGAAGCGTACCAATGGATCTTTTTGCTCCCACTCGTTTTCATCTTCTTTTGTACGATATCTTGTTGGATCGTCACCAGCCATTGTATGCGGGCCGTAACGGAATGTAAGAGTTTCAATTAATGTTGGACCTTCACCGTTTACAGCACGTTCACGAGCTTCAGCAGTCGCTGCATATACAGCTAATGGATCCATACCGTCAACTTGTACTCCAACGATACCAGCTGCAACTGCTTTTTGTGCAATCGTTTGAGCTGCAGATTGTTTTTCAACAGGAGTTGAAATCGCATATCTATTGTTTTGGACAACAAAAATCGCTGGCGCTTTATAAGCCCCTGCAAAGTTGATACCTTCGTAGAAATCGCCTTGTGAAGCTCCGCCATCACCAGTGTAAGTGATTGCAACAGCTTTTTTACCGCGCTTTTTCAAACCAAGTGCTACACCAGCAGCTTGGATGATTTGTGCACCGATAATGATTTGTGGAGAAAGTGCATTCACATCTTCAGGCATTTGGTTCCCAACAAAGTGTCCGCGAGAGAACAAGAATGCTTTCGTCAGCGGAAGACCGTGCCAAATTAATTGTGGTACATCACGATATCCTGGAAGAATGAAATCTTCTTTTTCAAGTGCAAAGTGAGTTGCAAGCTGAGAAGCTTCTTGTCCGGCTGTTGGCGCATAGAAGCCAAGACGTCCTTGACGGTTCAATGAAATTGAACGTTGATCTAATACTCGTGTAAACACCATACGGCGCATTAATTCTTTTAATTGGTCATCTGAAAGATTCGGCATTGCCGCTTCGTTTACGATTTCGCCTTTTTCGTTTAAAATTTGAAACGTTTCAAACTGCTTTTTGATGGCATCAAATTGCTTTTTTGGATCAACAATTGCTTTTTTTGTTTTTGCAGCCATTCTAAAGTCACCTCTTCCTTTCTTTTAACAGTCAATTTGTCGTGAATCCATTTATACATACAGATATAGGATAACCCAAAATACTCATATAACTCCTGTATATCATAGTCACTAACATTCTTGTCGAAACATAGGTTGTTGGAATATATTTGAGTCCTTCTAACTGTATTAACGATAGTTCACAAAAAACTAATACAACTTCTGTTAACAAGGTTTAGTTTACAACAAGAAAAATAGTCCGTCAATTGATTTAACGGCTTTATTTAAATAAATGTATTCGCTTTACTTTTTCATGAGACCTGTATCCATCTGTTTCACAAGTAACATAAACTGTACTAGTATAGAATATACTACTGTACTACAATAGCAAATGATTGTTTTTGTCGAAAAATAAAAAAGAGCTGTTGTTCAACTCTTTTTAGACTTTTGATCTACTGCTTTGTATAAAGCTTGTTTATGTTCATTCAATTGATCTGTATATTGATTGAACTTCTTACTTTCTTTTCTGACTTTGCTGTACGTTCGATTCACTGTCTTAAGCTTTGATTTCAGCTCCTGATAACCTAAGTCTTTCCTTTTTAATGTGCGATACAAATTTTGATCTTGTTTTAAAGCCTTTTGATATTCACGGTATAGCTGTTCATAAGATGCATATCGCTTTTCCATAGATGACACTGTTTTGTTTGCTTTTTCTCTTACCGCCGCATCTTTTATCCGTACGGCGGATTCCTTTACGGATTGAAATTCTTGTTTCGATTGATCCATGCTGTCTTTTTCCGTTTTTAATTGTTCTGCTCGCTTATTCGCAGAAGCTAACGCCTGATCAGATAGGCTGGAAACAGTTTTAGGTTGATCTTTCTTTGTTTGAATCATTTTGGTGTATAGCTGCTGCTCTTTTTTTTCATAGCTTTGCAGATTGCCTTGCGCTGTTTGGAAGGCTTTTTCTTTCTCACTCATTTTCGTCATGGCCTCTTGCATGTCATGTAGCGGACTTTGACCTCCGCATCCAGCAAGTAAAAGGGTGCATATCCCCGCTAAAGTAGCACTTGCTTTCATGCTTCTTATCATATGTCTCATCACAAGGTCCCCCTTTAAGTCTCCAAATACCACTATAATTTTAATAGACGTTTGTGACAAGGAGAGAAGGTTCCTTTTTTATGTTGAAGAAGATTTTTTTCAAGCGATAGGCTCATGACTATACAAATAGTGCATTCATACATAGTGTATATTACACGCTTCGCCTTCACTTCTGAGAGGCCGAGTGTATTTTCAAAGGAGGTCAAAAGTATGTCTAATTATAGTCATGGAAGTATGTATGGTGGATACGGCGGTTATGGATACGGCGGTGGCTGTTGTTATCCAAGTTATGGTGGTGGATACGGCGGTTATGGATACGGTGGTGGACGTACATTCGCCTTAATCGTTGTCCTCTTCATCCTATTGATCATCGTAGGTGCAGCATTCCTAGGCGGCGGATGCTAATGGCTGCAAAGCCTCTGACCGGTCTCATATGACCGGTCTTCTTTATTTCATTGCATATGTTGTGCATCATTTTATATACTTTACATACAAAAGAAATAGGAGTGAAGTTTTGTGATTACCATGGATGATATCGTACGAGACGGGCATCCCGTCTTAAGAAAAAAAGCTGAATCGGTTGAACTTCCACCGACAGAGGAAGAAAAACAGCAATTAGCTGACATGATTGAGTTCGTCAAAAACAGTCAGAATGAAGCAATTGCAGAAAAATATGGACTAAGACCTGGCGTTGGTCTAGCAGCTCCCCAAATCAACATTAGCAAACGAATGATTGCCGTTCACTGTGAAGATGAAAACGGAAATGTATACAGCTATGCCTTATTCAATCCGCGTATCGTAAGTCATTCAGTGAAAAGAGCATATTTAGTAGCTGGGGAAGGCTGCTTGTCTGTTGACGAAGCAATACCTGGATTTGTCCCACGCTATGAAAAAATTAGGGTCAAGGCAACAACTCTTGAAGGTGAAGACATTGTTATCCGTTTAAAAGGGTTTCCTGCCATCGTCTTTCAGCATGAAATTGACCACTTAAATGGCATCATGTTTTACGATCATATTCAAAAGGATCATCCATTTGCCGAGCCAGAAAATGCTGTTGCCATCGGCAGGTCATCATAAAAAAGAAGACCCCGCTATGTATGGGTCTTCTTTTTTATGAATCAATGAGCCCTAAATGGGTCAGTGCATGCAAAATGCCGTCCTCGTCAACTGGCTTTGTGATAAAATCAGCAAGTGTTTTCAGTTCGCTGACCGCATTACCCATTGCGACTCCTGTTCCAACAAACTCAATCATTTCTCTGTCGTTTAACCCATCTCCAAATGCAACCGTATCTTTTATATCATAAGGAAGCCTTTCAATCACTCTTTTTATTCCTTCTGCTTTTGAGCCGCCTTTTGGCAAAACATCTGTTGATAGCTCATGCCATCTCACAAGATCAATTTCTTCGCGGAATTTCTCATACTCCCTCTCTTCTTCAGCTTTACAGAAAAGAAGCATTTGGTAAATTTCATTTTCTTTAAAGAAAGACAAATCATGCTCTGGATGCTCTGTTTTCAGTGTTCCAATGCCTTCGTGGATAAACGGATGGTTCGGCACAGAAGCCTTCATCGTTTCCTCCCCCATAAAAACAAGTGGGTGGCCATGCTGATCGGCCGTTTCGTAAATTTGCTCCATCAGGTCCTGTTTGAGCGGATTGCGGTAAATCACTTTCCCTTCAAACATGACATATTGACCGTTATAAGCAACAAATGAGTCGAGCGCTAATTCTTCTAAAATCGGTTTTATAAGAAAAGGCGAACGGCCGGATGCAATGAATAAATGGTGTCCTTTTTCTTTTAATAAACCAACGGCGTGCTTCGTTGATTCAGGTATTTGTTTATCATGATCGTACAACGTACCATCAATATCAAAGAAGATCACTTTTTTATTCATATCTCGTCTCCTGTCCCTTGTTTGTGATATATTCTCTCCTCTTCATCATACAGAAAGATATCCGCTGAGCAAACCACTTCCTCTTCAATCGCCTATTTCCCACATATAACCATGTAACATTCAATGGAAACATCATATAATACAAGTATAAAGAGAGATCGGAAAAGTTTGTCTGCCATGATGATAAATCGAAAGGAGGCGATCTGCGATGCTTCGTCGTCTGCGCAAGAAAATACGAAGACAATGGAAGGACATGCTTCGTAAAAAATCAATTGCTTAAAAGGGATCTTCCGCTCATTTGCTGAAGGTCCTTTTTTCTCAGATACTTTCTTTATGCGCATTTTTTTAATATAATAGAATAAGCGAGTGTAACATACGGTATTTAAGGAGAGATTTGGATGATATATAAGGTATTTTTTCAGGCAAGTACGACTGAGGTACCTGTAAGAGAGCACACAGATTCACTATACGTTGAAGCGGTTTCTGAAAGAGACGTACGCAATAAGTTAAAAAAACATAACTACAATATTGAATTCATTCAGCCTGTAGAGGGTGCTTTTTTAGACTATGAACGAGAAAGTGAAAATTTTAAAGTATTGGAGCTATGAGAGGAATGAAATTTGTAAAAAACGATCAGGCGGCAGTTTTTGCGCTCGGCGGTTTAGGCGAGATCGGTAAAAACACGTATGGCGTTCAATTTCAAGATGAAATCATTTTAATTGATGCAGGTATTAAATTCCCTGAAGATGAACTGCTTGGAATTGATTACGTCATCCCTGACTATACGTATTTAGTTAAAAACGAAGATAAGATCAAAGGTCTTTTCATTACACATGGCCATGAAGACCACATTGGTGGTATTCCTTACCTTCTCAAACAAGTGAATATTCCAGTTTACGGAGGCAAACTCGCAATCGGCCTTCTTCGTAACAAATTGGAAGAACATGGTCTATTAAGACAAACAAAACTTCACATTTTTGAAGAAGAGGATATCATTAAATTCAGAAAAACATCTGTTTCTTTCTTTAGAACGACTCACAGTATTCCAGATTCCTATGGAATTGTAGTCAAGACACCTCCTGGAAACATCGTACATACAGGTGATTTCAAGTTTGACTTTACCCCTGTCGGTGAACCTGCTAATTTGACAAAAATGGCTGAAATCGGGAAAGAAGGCGTACTTTGTCTTCTATCTGACAGTACAAACAGTGAAATCCCAGAATTTACGATGTCTGAAAGACGCGTAGGTGAAAGTATTGATGATATCTTCAGAAAAGTAGATGGGCGTATCATATTTGCTACATTTGCCTCAAACATTCACAGACTGCAGCAGATGATTGAATCTGCTGTCGCAAATGGTCGAAAAGTAGCTGTGTTTGGTCGTAGCATGGAGTCTGCAATTGATATTGGACAAGACCTTGGCTATATCAAATGTCCAAAAAATACGTTCATTGAACATAATGAAATCAACCGACTTCCAGCAAACAAAGTAACCATTCTTTGTACCGGAAGCCAAGGTGAACCGATGGCAGCTCTTTCTAGAATTGCAAACGGTACGCACCGCCAGATTTCCATTAATCCTGGAGACACAGTTGTTTTCTCGTCTTCACCAATTCCAGGTAACAATATTAGCGTAAGCCGTATAATTAACCAGCTTTATCGAGCTGGAGCTGAGGTTATTCATGGCTCACTGAATAATATTCATACATCTGGTCATGGCGGACAAGAAGAACAAAAACTGATGCTCCGTTTAATTAAACCAAAATTCTTCATGCCGATTCACGGTGAATATCGGATGCAAAAAACGCATATTAAACTTGCGAATGATTGCGGAATTCCAGAAGAAAACTGCTTTATCATGGATAATGGTGAAGTCCTTGCGCTAAAAGGTGACGAAGCCAGTATCGCTGGCAAAATCCCATCAGGCAACGTGTATATCGACGGAAGCGGCATTGGTGATATCGGAAACATCGTATTAAGAGACCGCCGCATTCTTTCAGAAGAAGGCCTTGTCATTGTTGTTGTCAGCATGGACATGAAAGAATTCAAAATCTCTGCTGGACCTGATCTAATTTCAAGAGGCTTTGTATACATGAGAGAATCTGGTGATTTAATTAATGATGCACAGGATTTGATTTCAAAGCATCTTGAAAAAGTGATGGAACGCAAGACGACGCAATGGTCAGAAATTAAGAACGAAATTACTGACACGCTTGCACCATTCCTTTACGAAAAAACAAGACGACGCCCAATGATCTTGCCGATTATTATGGAAGTTTAATGACAAAGGGCTAAAGATAAAAACAAACTAAGCCCTTTGTCATCTTCTCAGCGTGAATGGAAAACCCTTGAAGTCTAGGAAGACACGAGTACTGGAGCGAATGAAACATTCATGAGCACCAGCACGCAGATCTGACAAACGAATGCGAGGGTTTGTCTATACGCTGAAAGAGACACGCCCAACAGGCTGTGTCTCTTTTTTTATATCTCACAAAAAGCCGCATGTTTACCTGACATACATGCGGCTACTTTATTACGATTGAATGGGTAAATGCTGAAAGCTTCTAACATCAAATAGTCCTTTTGTTGTCATTTTCACATCAGGAATCACTGGAAGAGCCAAAAAGGATAACGTCAGAAATGGGTTAAAATCTAAGGCAAAGCCTGTCTCTTTTAATGCTTCATGAAGTGCATGAAGGCTTTTCTTCACAGATTGAGCCGATTGATCTGATAATAATCCAGAGATCGGCAAAGGAAGTGTATGAAGAGACTGTCCATCCTTTACAACGGTTAAGCCGCCGCCTGCTTCTTTTAATGTCTCAATTGCTTTAATGATATCATCGTCATTTGTGCCAACTGCAATTAAATGATGTGAGTCATGCGCAACAGTTGTTGCAATGGCACCCTTTTCTAAGCCAAAACCACTGACAATCCCTACTCCAATTTCAGGTAGACCTTGATGACGTTCTACAAGAACAATTTTCAATAAATCTCTTTCTATATCACTTGTGAATTGCCCCTCCATCCCTAAAGGAAGGAGCTGTTCTAATTTCGTTTCAAGCTGATTAGGTATGATGCGAATGACATTCATCTCTTTATTTGCAGTGATAGGTAGTGCGATATCTTGCTCGTTTACTTTCACCACATGAACAGATTTTAGTAGCGCAGGGTTTGGTGTAATCTTCTCCACACTTGGCAAGTAATTTCCATCCTGAGAGACCAATTGCCCCGCAATAAACACGTTCGTGATCTGCACTTGATGAAGGTCAGAGATAAGTATAAAATCGGCATCATAGCCTGGTGCAATCGCTCCTTTTGAATTGAGACCAAAGCACTCAGCTGCATTTAAACTACCCATTTGATAAGCTAAGAATGGATCTAATCCCTCTTGTATTGACATACGTACCTGTTCATCAATACTTCCTTGGTCAATTAAATCATCTAAATGTTTATCGTCTGTACAAAAGAAGAAACGTCTCGCATTCTTCTCATTCACGGCTGGTAAGACTCGTTTGACGTTTTTGGCAACGGACCCTTCTCTCAGCATGACGTACATGCCCCTCTTTACTCGCTCAAGGGCCTCTTGAACCGTTGTTACCTCATGATCTGTTTGGACATTTGCCGCCCGATAAACGTTAATCAATCGGTCTGTTAAGCCTGCTAGATGTCCATCAATGATTTTGTGATGACTTTGCGCATCCAACAGTTTTTGAAGCATATCTTCTTCGGCCTGTTCTACAGCCACATAGTCCATCACCTCAGCAAGACCAAGAATTTCATCTTCTTGATAAAGAGGTTTTAAATCCTTCGCTTTAAGTGTAGCACCAGATTGTTCAAAACCGACTGCCGGCACACAGGATGGCAGCATGAAATATATATTTAAGACAGCTTTTCTCGCTTCTTCCAGCATAAAACGAATACCTGTAATACCTGATACATTGGCAATTTCATGTGGGTCTGTCACAACGCTTGTTACACCGTGAGGAACCACAGCCTTGGAGAATTCAGCAGGGGTGACCATTGAGGATTCAATATGCACATGACCATCAATAAAACCAGGTACAAGCATTTGACCAGTTGCATCAATCTCCTGGATCCCCTCGTACTTTCCAATACCTACGATTTTTCCATTTTCAACAGCGACATCAGCGTCTATCCACTCTTGGTTAAACACATCCATCACTTTTGCATGTTTAATCACTAGGGCTGCCTTTTTTCTCTTTGCAGCCACCTCAATTTGATGTCTGAAAAGCTCCTTATCCAACGACAACTGCCTCCTCCAAGTCAACATATAATGTTTCTTATCCTAAACGAATCTGTGTATCCAGTCAATGATATTTAGAGAAAACACATCATATAAAATGGCTGATTTTATTTCTGAATCATGATAATTGAATGAAAAATTAACATCATGATTTTTGCTGTTTCACTCTTTTTTCTCTTGATTACTTCATTGTCCACTTGTTATGCACACATCCATGTAAAAAACACTCCACGTCGGAGTGTTTAATATTCGTTCTGCATTTCTCGTTTTTCAAAACGTCCGATATCTGCAACAGCACCAATGACGATAAGGATATCTTCTTTTTGAATCATTTCGTCAGCTAGTGGCGAGACGATGACTTCTTTTCCGCGTTTAATCGCCACAATGTTTATGCCGTATCGCGCTCTAATATCTAGATCTAACAAGGAGTGTCCAGCTAGGCGACTATTGGCGACAATTTCAATGAGACTATACTCATCTGATAGCTCTAGATAATCTAACACGTTGTTGGAAATGATTTTGTGTGCAATCCGTCTTCCCATATCTCGTTCAGGATGCACAATGCGATCTGCCCCTATTTTGGTCAGTACCTTTTCATGGTAATCGTTTTGGGCTTTCACTGTGACCATTTTCACGCCAAGCTCTTTTAGCATTATCGTTGTTAAGATGCTCGCCTGAATGTTCTCACCAATGGCAACGATGACATGATCAAAATTGCGAATGCCTAGATTTTTTAAAACAGATTCATCTGTCGAATCACCGATCACAGCATGAGAAGCAATTTTCGCATATTCATTTACACGATCCTCATTCATGTCCATGGCCATTACTTCAAGACCTTCCTCACTTAACGCCTTGCAAATACTCCCACCAAAGCGACCAAGACCAATGACTGCATATTCCTTTTTCATGTTAAGACCCCTTTTATATCACTTACCATGCATTTTACTACGGTTTGATTAATGAATCCATATGAGAACGTATTTTTTTACGGAACGATTCACTTAAATAAAGATCTGCTCCTTTTTCTATTTCACTGCGATAATGAGGAGGCGGGGCCACTTCTTCACGCTTTTGCAAAACGAGGAAGGTTACACAATCCTGATATACTTCATTTCCTATTTTCACATCGACAAAAGACGGACGGTATGTGCCTTCAAATACGCCCTCTCTTTTATACAAATAACGGATGGCATCAAAAGGCACCTCATATAAGACTCCTTCTGTTGCCCCGCCATCCTCTACCAAATCCGCTCTAGATCCATCGGGGCGAGTCAATGTAAATCTTGTCGTAAATTGATCAAGTGTTCCGCCGCCGATAATCTGCTGGAAGTAATGATCAACCTTTGCTAATTTAAATCTTGCATCATCCATGCATGAACCGTAAGCAAAGTAATAGAAGAATTCAGGCTTACGCTGCCACAGCATGTATTCCTTCCAGTTGCCGCTTTCAATCCATGTCAAGCCTTCTGCTTTCTGTTTATGCACTGTATAAACCAGTGCTTTGGTTTTCCCTTGATCAGTCATGACAGCCATTTCCTGCTTTTCATACCCTTCCTCTAGCTCGTCTATCTTATTCAAAGTCTCAGAGGATACCTCATACAATTCCCCATACACTGTTCCATTTTCCATTAGCACACATGCAGGGTATCCAGCATCTGTATCGTATAACTTTCCCTTTATCCAGGCTGCTTTGGCTATTTGTTTGGCATCTCCTATACATTCATCATGGTGTACTTCGTGTTTTAAAAGCGCCCCATATACAAATAATGTCATGTTCGTCATCACATATACCATCCTCTCATCCTGCTACGTGCTCTTTTGGCAGACAGGCAAATAAATATGGAAGGCTGTTCCTTTTCCTGGCTCACTGGATACGTCCATTCTTCCATGGTGATCTTTTAAAATTGTAGCACATATGGTAAGACCTAGCCCTGTACCTTCTTTTTTAGTAGAGAAGAATGGGTCATATATCTTTTGAATATCTTTTTCAGACATCCCTTTTCCTTCATCTTGAATAGTGATCTTCCATTCATTCATTACTTTCTCTGTCGATATGTATATGCTTCCGCCTTCAGGCATTGCTTCAATGGCATTTTTTATTAAATTAATAAAGAGCTGCTTCATTTGATTGGCATCAGCTAAAATCAACCCAGCATCCTGCTTTTTAAATGGCTGCTTAATATCGATATTAGATAGCACTGCATTTGTATTTAATAAAGTGATGACCTGTTCTAATAGTTGATGAAGCTGAACTTCTTGAAAGTTGACAGACTGAGGCTTTGCTAACATAAGCAACTCACTTAAGACAAAATCAATCCGTTTAATTTCCGAGAAAATGATGTCAAAATAATCAGTTCGTTCTGGATATTGAGTTTTCATGAGCTGTAAGAACCCATTTACAGATGTCAGTGGATTTCTGACTTCATGAGCGATTCCAGCTGCAATTTGTCCTGCAACTGCCAGCTTTTGAGCCTGCATTTGTAATTGCTGATTGGATTTCTCAAGCTCAAGCTTTGCTTGTTTTTGTTTTGTAATGTCAGCGATTGTCCCAATTCCCCCAGTAAACTGATGATGCTTATTAAAATAGAGCTTATAATGAACATCTCCCCATACCTTCTTCCCATCTTTATGAAGAAGCTGCAACTCTACACGCCCCTCGTCTTTATGCTCCTTTAAAACAGATAACAAATGTTGAACGACACGCTCTTCTTGGTCAAAGTACTGATTGTACATAGTTCCAAGACATTCATCTATTTCATAACCAGTCATTTGTTTCCATGCTTGGTTTAAGAAAATAATTTGACCCTTTTCATTTGTTTCAAAGACGATTTCTTGCAAGTTATCTGTAATTCGATTTAGCCGCTCCATTAGTTCATGTGCTTCTTTTTCTCTTTGATTCAAATCTGACACGAGTAAATTTAACCGATCAATATAGCCTGATACACCCCATATTCCAACTAACACTACGACAGTAAACGCTAGATCGAGCGGCCAGTTAATTTTATAGCCGCCTAGATAATAAAAGAAATCCCAGCTCAAAATGATTATGAATGCAAGAACAGATAACGCAATCCGCACTTGATATGTTTTGTTCAAATGATTCCACCTTCCGCCCTGAGATTCTTTGTCAATTGTACCATTTTCACATTATTTTTTGAGGGAGATGCAACATTTTTAAGGAACTTTTTTCATTCAATTTAACATGAATGCTTATATGTGACGCTATGACACAAAAAATAGCCTGTCTTCATCACAAAGGAAGAGACAAGGCTATTTTTCTTTTATTGTTTAAGTGCTTCCTGTAGCTCTTTCAGCAGTAATTTTGCGCCTTCAGTGCTCAATGTAATTTGACCATTTCCATACTCATGATTCTCAGAAGTAATCTCACCAGTCATAAGACAAACGCCTTGTGGCTGATATTTTTTCAAGACGATTTTATCTTCATCTATAAAAAATTCCATACTGTCTTTAATCGCAATATCTAGTGCTCTTCTCAACTCGATTGGCATCACAATACGTCCTAGTTCATCTACTTTTCTTACGACTCCGATAGATTTCAATTTCGTTCCCTCTTTCTTTCATTAGCTCAAAATCAATCTGTTATTTACCAATTGATATATCGTAGACGTAAGAGAATCTAGAAAGGTTTCTCAGGTTAAAAAAATTTTTTCATAATAGAAAAAACAAAGGGAAAATTTATTGTGATTGTCAAAATGAGACTTGAATTTTACAGATTCATTTCAAGGTCATCACAAACCCCCACAAATCACAGCAACCATTTGAACTTTTAAATGTAAAATTGTTTAAAACAGCAAAAATAGAGATTGGGTGAAAACATGTTTCAAAATGCCGAAATTGGAATTGATTTAGGAACAGCTAACATATTGGTTTATAGTAAAAATAAGGGAATTATACTAAATGAACCGTCCGTTGTGGCAGTAGATACAGAAACAAAGACTGTTCTTGCAGTAGGATCAGAAGCAAAAGAGATGATTGGTAAAACTCCTGGGAAAATTGTGGCGATACGTCCCATGAAAGATGGTGTCATCGCCGATTATGATATGACAACAGATTTACTCAAACAGATCATGAAAAAAGCAGGAAAAAATATCGGATTTACCTTTAGAAAGCCGACTGTCGTTGTATGTACACCTTCTGGTTCAACGGCTGTCGAGCGCCGCGCTATTAGCGATGCTGTGAAAAATTGCGGTGCAAAACATGTGCATTTAATTGAAGAACCTGTCGCAGCTGCAATTGGAGCAGATTTACCGGTAGACGAGCCAGTAGCCAATGTGGTTGTCGACATCGGCGGAGGGACAACAGAGGTGGCGATTATATCATTTGGCGGTGTTGTTTCTTGTCACTCTATTCGAATTGGCGGAGATCAGCTAGATGATGACATTATTACGTTTGTGAGAAAGAAATACAATCTGCTTATTGGAGAGCGTACAGCTGAGCAGGTGAAAATGGAGATTGGTTATGCACTGATTGATCACGAGCCTGAATCTTTGGAGGTGCGTGGACGCGATCTCGTTACAGGGCTCCCAAAAACCATTATGCTTGAATCTCATGAAATTCAAGGCGCTATGCGGGAATCTCTTCTTCATATTTTGGAAGCCATTCGTGCCACTTTAGAAGACAGTCCGCCAGAGCTTAGTGGTGATATTGTAGACCGCGGCGTGATTTTAACAGGGGGTGGCGCTCTCTTAAATGGTATTCAAGAATGGCTCTCTCAAGAAATTGTTGTCCCTGTTCATATTGCGGCAAATCCGCTTGAATGCGTAGCCATTGGAACAGGTCGTTCTTTAGAAGTTATCGACAAATTGCAAAAAACGTTAAAATAATCCTTGTTCTACTTCTTTTTTTATCGTTTCGATCATATCGTGAGGAATGGATAAACTTGAAGGAGGAAGAACATGTTACTTGATTTAGGTAAACGGGTCGTTGTCACAGTAATTTTAACTGGTATTATATTAGGGGGAATGAGTCTGTCTTTTTCACATATGCCGCCCTCCAACGCACAGCCTGTAAAACAACTGAACCGCTAAAAAGGCCGCACAAAAGCGGCTTTTTTATTTTGCAAGTAGCGGCACCCCATTTTCCTTTTCTTTCACAAATCTGATATGATAAACATGACCAAAGGAGGGTTTTTTATGAGTTCATTCGAGAAACAACTAGATCAATATGCTAAGCTCATTGTTGAAGTAGGTGTGAACGTTCAAAAAGGACAAGAAGTGATGGTGTCCGCTTTTACTGAGTCTGTTGACCTCGTTCGGCTTGTCGCAAAGCATGCCTATGAACGAGGTGCGAAAAACGTACATATTCGCTGGAGTGACAGTGTCCTCACTCGCTTAAAATATGAACATGCACCAGACGAAGTCTTCGAAAATTTCCCGGAATGGGAAGCACAATCTATGGAAACCATCGCTAAGCGCGGTGGAGCTTTTATCACCATCTTGTCCGAAAGCCCTGATCTTCTTCGAGGCATCGATTCGAAAAAAATCGCCTCACAGCAAAAAGCAGCTGGGGCGGCGCTTCATACATATCGTCAGTACGTTCAATCTGACAAAGTCGCTTGGACTGTCGTAGGCGCAGCATCGAAAGATTGGGCAAAAAAAATCTTCCCTGAACATTCTAATGAAAAAGCTGTTGCCTTACTATGGGATCAAATTTTTAAAGTCACACGTGCTGATCAAGAAAACCCTGTTGATGCATGGAAAAAACATGAAAAAGCACTAAACGAAAAGGTAAAAATCTTAAACGAAAGACATTACCACAAGCTTCACTATGAAGCACCAGGGACAGATTTAACAATCGAGCTTCCTGATCAACATATTTGGGTAGGAGCTGGCAGTGTGAGCGAACAAGGCGTTTCCTTCATAGCAAATATGCCGACTGAAGAAGTCTTTACTGTACCTAAAAAAGATGGTGTGAATGGAACTGTATCTAGTACAAAACCGCTAAGTTATGCTGGGAACATCATTGATGAATTTACATTAACCTTTGAAAATGGCCGTATTATCGACATAAAAGCAAAAGAAGGCGAAGACATTTTAAGATCACTTGTTGAAACAGATGAAGGCTCACACTATTTAGGCGAGGTTGCACTCGTACCAGATGATTCACCGATCTCAAACTCAAACATTCTGTATTACAATACACTCTACGATGAAAATGCATCGAACCACCTTGCAATCGGCAATGGTTATGCATTTAATATCGAAGGTGGAAAAGAGATGCAAAGAGATGAATTAGAAGAAGCTGGTGTGAACAACAGCATCACTCACGTTGATTTCATGATCGGTTCAAAAGAAATGAATATTGATGGAATCACAAAGGACGGCAAGCGTGAACCAATCTTCCGCCAAGGAAACTGGGCATTTTAAAATAAAAAAGACATCCACACCTATCATGTGGATGTCTTTTGTTCATTAAGCATACAGTTCATTTAGTCTTTTTTGAATATCTTGATTTGCTAAAAACTCATCATATGATGTTTGTTTATCGACAATGCCTTTTGGTGTTACTTCGATAATACGGTTAGCTATAGTCTCAACAAACTGGTGGTCATGACTTGAGAAGAGCATAGCACCTTTAAAATTCATTAAGCCGTTATTCAGCGCTGTAATCGATTCAAGATCTAAGTGATTCGTCGGCTCATCTAGCAGCAAAATATTCGCCCCAGAAAGCATCATTTTCGATAACATACAACGAACCTTTTCTCCTCCTGAAAGGACGCTTGCCTTTTTCTTTACTTCTTCCCCAGAGAAGAGCATACGTCCTAAGAAGCCACGTAAAAAGCTTTCACTTTGATCGTTTGGAGAATATTGACGAAGCCAATCTACAAGATTCAGATCGCTTCCCTCAAAGTATTCACTATTATCTTTTGGGAAAAAGGCTTGAGAAGTCGTCACACCCCATTTAAATGTCCCGCTGTCCGGTTCCATTTCACCAGCAAGGATTTTAAACAAAGTGGAAACAGCAAGCTCATTACGGCTTAAGAAAGCAATTTTGTCTTCTCGATTCATAATAAAGCTGACATGATCAAATACCTTAACCCCGTCAATCGTTTTCGATAGACCTTCCACCTTTAATACATCATTTCCAATTTCACGATCAGGTGCAAAATGAATATACGGGTATTTACGTGAAGATGGCTTAATGTCATCTAAAGAAATTTTATCAAGCAATTTCTTTCTTGAAGTCGCTTGCTTCGACTTGGATGCATTTGCACTGAATCGTGCAACGAATTCTTGCAGTTGCTTAATTTGTTCTTCTTTTTTCTTATTCGCCTCTTGGCTAAGTTTCAGTGCTAGCTGGCTAGACTCATACCAAAAATCATAGTTTCCAACGTAAACTTGAATTTTCCCAAAATCAAGATCTGCAATATGAGTACACACTTTGTTTAAGAAGTGACGATCATGCGAAACAACGATGACTGTATTTTCAAAGTTAATTAAGAATTCCTCAAGCCACTGAATTGCTTGCAGGTCCAAGTGGTTCGTCGGCTCATCTAGAAGAAGAACATCTGGCTTACCAAATAAAGCTTGGGCTAAAAGTACTTTTACCTTTTCAGACCCGCCAAGCTCAGACATTTTCTTTGATTGAAGACTCTCTGGAATACCAAGACCTTTCAGTAAAATAGCAGCTTCACTTTCTGCTTCCCAGCCGTTCAATTCGGCAAATTCACCTTCAAGTTCCGCTGCGCGGATACCATCTTCATCTGAGAAGTCAGGCTTCATATAGATCGCATCTTTTTCTTGCATGACATCATATAAACGTTTATGACCCATAATGACGACCTTTAACACTTCAAACTCTTCATATTCAAAGTGGTTCTGTTTTAAAATCGCTAAACGTTCTCCTGGGTTCATATGAACATCACCAGTTTGAGGTTCAATTTCTCCGGATAGAATCTTTAGGAACGTTGATTTACCAGCTCCATTGGCTCCAATTAGTCCGTAACAGTTGCCAGGAGTGAACTTAATATTTACGTCTTCAAATAGTTTACGATCAGCAAACCGTAAACTAACATTATTCACTGCAATCATTTATTAATCCTCCATCACTCATTCATCATTATGAAGTATAACATGAATAACGATTGATAGAAACGCCTCTCTCTCAGAACAAAGGGTTTTTGTCAATTATGGTATAATCAAATGGAATGACTTATTGAAGGGGTTCGTACGATTTGAGATTACTTACACTGATGGAATACTGTTTATTGATTTTCTTTATGGGCATTTATTTATCTGCGACAGGCTTTACTGCAAAGGACTTTGGTCTATATATTGGACTTGTGCTCATCTATACACTAGTGCACCTCTTTTCTAAACGCTTTTTACAAAAGCGTGGAAAAGAAAGCCAAAAAATCGGTTTATTCCAATCGGTCTTGACCATTACCGGGTCCGTGTTTGCTTCTGTTTTGGCCATTGTGATCATTGCAACTATGCTCTGAACAAATGAAAAACGACCCTTCAAAAAAGGGTCGTACGTTCAAGCACCTTTCTCGCATTTACTAGCAAGAGGGGTGCATTTATTTTGTTTGTCGAATGTCGCCAAATGGGAAGAAAACAAATTCTGATGTACCGACAATCCGATCCTTTTCAATAAGACCTAATCCATTTCGACTATCCATGGAATTGAGTCTGTTGTCACCCATCACAAAGTAATCGTTTTTCGGTACTTTAACTGGACCAAAATCGCCTGTCAAATGTACCTCATACTCTTTCGCATGTGCCTTGTTTTCTTTTAAATAAGGCTCATCTACTTTTTTTCCATTAATGTAAAGGGTGTCATCCTTCATTTCAATCGTGTCTCCCGGAAGACCAATCAATCGTTTGACATAATGAATTTTTTGACCATCTTTTCCATTAATAATAACGATATCCCCTCTTTTGAGACCACCGAGATAATTAATGGTTTTGTTCACAAACAGCTTTTCACCATCATGAAGAGTTGGTTCCATTGATTCACCTTCCACCACGTACGGCTCAAAAATAAACGTACGGATGAGCAAAACAAGAGCAAGAGCAATTAAAATGGCTTTAATCCATTCAAATAGTGAACTTTTCTTCTCTGTTTTGGTTTGCTTAGCATCAGATTGAATTTCGTTTTGTTTGTTTTCTTCGTTCAAAGTACTGCTTCCTCCTAAGACTTTCTGCTAAAAGACTTGAAAACCGTGGTTTCAATAACTTTACTTTATCACATGTCATTTAAAAATTCACAAGACAACCATTTAATTAAATATTATTTCCTAATTTGCGGGTTGTTAAACTAAAAGAAGCACCGCTCTTTGCGATGCTTCTTTTTAAATTATGCTTCTTGTTTGACTCGTTTTTTCAACATACCGAGTAATAGTGCTGTCACAATGGCACCAATTAAGATGCTGATGATATAAAGAATTGGATGGTTTGTCACCCAGATAACGAATAATCCTCCATGTGGTGCAGGAAGTGTTATTCTAAAGAATTCCGTTAATCCACCTGCTACCGCTGCTCCGATGACCGCCGAAGGAATAACGCGCAGAGGGTCCGCTGCTGCAAATGGGATAGCTCCTTCAGTGATGAAAGCTGCTCCCATGAAGTAACATGTAATCCCTGCTTCACGATCACGTTTTGAAAACTTGTTTTTGAAAATTGTTGTAGCAAGTGCAATCCCTAGCGGCGGAACCATTCCCCCTGCCATGATGGCAGCGTGCGGTGCATAGTTGCCAGCAGCAATCATAGCAAGACCAAATGTGTAAGCTGCTTTGTTAATCGGACCACCCATATCGATTGCCATCATACCAGCTAAGATCATGCCCATTAATACAAGGTTTCCAGTTCCAAGTGATTCAAGCCAGTGCGTTAATCCGTCCATCACCATTTTGACAGGTGTATTTACGACGTAATGCATGATAATGCCTGTAAAGAAAATACCGAATAACGGATACAATAGAACCGGTTTAATACCATCTAGTGATTGCGGAACAAACGTAAATACTTTTTTCAGTAGCACTACAATGTATCCTGCAAGGAAACCAGCAATCAAACCACCTAAGAATCCTGCACCTGCAGTAGAGGCCATAAATCCGCCGACCATACCTGGTGCAAAACCTGGTCGATCTGCAATACTCATCGCAATAAATCCAGCTAAAACAGCAACGATTAAGGCAAGCGCATTATCTCCGCCAATTCCTTTTAATACAGCGGCAAATGAATTGTATGAAGGGTCATGTGGATTTGCAGAATTAATCCCCCAGAAAAATGAAATCGCAACTAAAATCCCGCCACCAACAACAAACGGAAGCATGTTGCTGACACCGCTCATTAAATGTTTATAAAATCCACTTCTTCCACTGCCTGAAGATTCATTTTGATCTTTTGCAGAACTGCCGCCAGATCCTTGATAAATCGGCGCATCTTGATTGATCGCTTTTTCAATCAATTCTTGCGGACGACGAATTCCCGCTGTAACAGGTACTTCAATGACATGTTTGCCTTTAAATCGTTCCATCTCGACCTGCTTGTCAGCTGCGACAATGATCGCTGGTGCTTCTTCAATTTCTTTTGCTGTGAGAGCGTGTTTAACACCACTAGAACCGTTTGTCTCAACTTTAATGTCTACGCCCATTTCTTTGGCTTTTTCTTTTAGCGCATCTGCTGCCATAAATGTATGAGCAATTCCTGTTGGACAAGCTGTAACAGCTAAAATTTTGCCAGACTTTCCTTCTGTCGTTGATTCTTCTTTTACTTCCTCTTTTTCATCATCCTTATCATGCGTATTGATGATTTCAATGATTTCATCTTCCGATTTCGCTTCAAGAAGCTGTTTTCTAATTTCTTCGCGCATAAGCAGCGTAGATAAACGAGAAAGGGCTTCTAAATGCGTATTGTTTGCGCCTTCAGTCGCTGCGATCATAAAGACGAGATGACTTGGTTGTCCATCTAATGATTCATAGTCTACACCAACAATAGATCGACCAAATGCAATGGCAGGCTCTTTGACACTTGCTGTTTTTGCATGAGGAATCGCAATTCCTTCGCCAATACCAGTAGAGCTCTGTTTTTCTCGATTGATCACGGCTTCTTTGTAACCTTTTTTATCATTTAATTTGCCGGCTGTATCTAATACAGTAACCAGCTCATCAATAACGTCTTCTTTTTGCTGACTATTTAAATCAAGCTTTATCGTGTGCTTCGTCAGTAGTTCTGTGATTTTCATGCTGACTCCTCCTTTAAATACGTGTGACTTTTACTTCAGGTAATAGTTTGTCGACAAGCTCTTTTGTACCAAGTTCTTCTGAGAATGCTGTAGCGCTTCCTGATGTCACACCAAGCTTAAATGAATCCTCGATAGAAAGACCTTTTGAAACGCCTGCTAAAAAACCTGCAACAACTGAATCACCTGCACCAACTGAATTGATGAGTTTTCCCTTTGGAACATTTGACTGATAAACCCCTTCTTTACTAAATAAAAGGGCTCCGTCTCCCGCCATGGATACAATGACATGCTCTGCACCTTGCTCTAACAGCTTTTGGCCATAAGGAATGGCTTCTTCAACTGATGAAATGCTAGTCTGAAACATTTCACCTAATTCGTGATGGTTCGGCTTCATCAAAAACGGCTTCAAATTCGCCGCCTTTTTTAAGGCTTCACCTGATATATCAAACACAACACGTCCTCCATTATGCTCGCAAACCTCCGCAATACGCTCATACGTGTTTTGCGGTAATGACGAAGGGATACTACCTGCTAAAACAACGATATCTCCTGCAGTCAAGGAGGTAAATTGGGCTAGAAACGACTCGAATTGCGCTTCTGTAATACTTGGACCCATACCGTTAATTTCTGTTTCTTCACCTGTTTTTAATTTCACATTAATCCGTGTATCTTCTGACACCTCGTGGAAGGCTGTTTGTAATTGTTCGTTTTGTAAAAAGTCTTGAATATATTTGCCTGTAAATCCGCCAATGAATCCAAGTACTTTTGATTCAACACCGTGACGTTTTAAAAGCCTTGATACATTGATACCTTTACCGCCTGGGTATTTTTTGTCATAGGTTGAACGATTTAAACCGCCGACAGCAAAATCCTCAACGTGTACGATGTAATCAACAGAAGGGTTTAGGGTTACTGTATAAATCATGTTTTCACTACCTTTATGACCGTTTTTTCGTGGTAATTATCGAATGAATCCTCTTTAGTGTCGTTTGTGATAATGGTTGCTTCCTGTAAATTAGCAAAGGCTGAAAACGATATTTCGCCAAACTTTGAGGCATCTGATAAGATATAGGTTTTTTTCGCCTGCTTCATGGCTCTTTTTTTGATGAGCGCTTCCTCTGGATCAGGTGTTGTAAAACCTGCCTCGGGATGAATGCCGTTCGTCCCAACAAAACTTTTGTCAAAACGGTAATTTTCCATAGCCGTCAGAGCTGCGGCTCCCACCATGGCACCTGTTCGATGTTTCACTAATCCGCCTATCAGGTAAAAAGAAATCCCTTTTCTCATGAGTGCTTCAATGTGCATCACACCATTTGTCACTACGACAATATCTTGATCCTGATCTATATACTCAATCATTTGCTGTGTAGTCGTACCAGCATCTAAATAAATACAATCGCCCTGTTTTAAAAGAGTTGCGGCTTCTTGAGCAATGATTGACTTTTCATGAAGGTTTTTGGCTGATTTCTCAAAAACGTCAGGTTCAAGTCGAATGTTCGAAATTTTGGCAGCTCCTCCATGTACTCTTTTAAGAAAGCCTTTCTCTTCAAGGGCTGATAAGTCTCTTCTGATTGTGGACTCTGAGGCATCAGTCATACTTGTTAAGTCCTGTATTTTGATCACATCATTTTCTTCTAGGTAATCGATAATGAGTTGATGTCTTTCTGGAGTTAACATTGAAAACACCCCCTTTTGAAAACGTATTCATTTTGCGCGCACCTTTATTGTAATCGCTTTTTTCGACATTATCAATACAAAACAATCAAATACATTCAATAACTATCAAAATCTTTCACAATGGTCATCTTACCTTTATATGTACCATTTGTAAACTGAAAAATATGTGACATTAAGATGAATATCATGATATTAGCATTTCTTTCATTTTTTATTTCATTCAAACGACCTAAAAAAGCTTTTATGCCACTCGCATAAAAGCTTTTCAACATTATTCATATCTTAGAGCCTCGATAGGATCAAGTCTTGCCGCTTTATTCGCAGGAATTAACCCAAAAATGATGCCAATCAGCATACTAAACAGAACGCCGCCACAAACAACTTGCCACGACACGAGGGATGGCCAGCCTGCAATGAGTGATACAAGCGATGCAGTACCAAAGCCAAGTGCAATCCCAATAAACCCGCCTATGAGTGTCAATACAACAGACTCAATTAAAAATTGAACCAGTATTTGTGATCTGGTCGCACCAAGAGCCTTTCTAATCCCAATTTCCCTTGTTCGTTCAGTAACAGAAACGAGCATGATATTCATCACACCGATTCCACCGACAAGTAATGAAATGCCAGCAATGGATCCGATGATTGTTGTCATCACCGACGTAATTTGACCGATGCCTGCAGCTATTTCTTCCATATTCATCATTTCATAGGCATCTTCGGTATGATGATTTTCATTTAAAAGCGCGGCTGCAGTATTTCCTACTTCCTTCATTTGGTCTGCATGTGCTACTTGAATCGACATTTTATCGTATTCGTTTAAACCGAAAGTGGAGGTCAGCATGGCAAATGGTACATATATTTCATTCATGTCAAATGAAAAGAGACCTTTCTGTTTAGCTAACACACCGATGACTTCAACTGGCTGACCATTCATCCAGATCATTTCGCCTACTGCTTTTTGTCCGTTAAACAGCTCTTTTTCAACCCCCTCTGAAATAATAGCCGCTCTTCTCCCGCTCCTAAAGTCAATATCCCTTAAATTTTGTCCTTCTGCTATTTGCAATGAATGTACATTTGTGTACCCTTTATTAATTCCATTTACAGTAGCATCTATTGTTGAATCTCGAAATCTCAATTTCATTCCTTGTGCATTCGAGGAAGCCACCTGCTTGACGCCACTAATTGTTTTGACTTTCAGTATGTCTTCTTCAGTAAATGTAGCTTCTAATAATGCATTTGGATTCGCATTCAATTCTTCATCAGAAGGTGTATATGTCATATCGATTGTATTGTTTGGTCCGGAAATTGATTCTTTTAGCATTTGCTCACCACCCTGGCCAATGGCGACGACTGCAATGACTGAGCCAACACCGATAATAATTCCTAACATCGTTAAAATAGAACGTAATTTATGAGCTAAAACAGAATTCAGCGCTATTTTAATATTTTCAAAGAGTTTCATTCATCGCTTCCCCTTGTTTCAATCTTTCTTCAACGAGCCGTCCATCTTTAACGATAATCGTTCGATGCGTAAATGCAGCTATTTCTTCTTCATGAGTGACAAGAACAACCGTTGTTACTTCCATATTCAGCTGTGTAAACTGTTCCATGATAGAGAAACTTGTTTTTGAGTCAAGAGCGCCTGTCGGTTCATCTGCTAAGATGAGCTGAGGCTCATTGACAATCGCCCGCGCAATGGCCACCCTCTGCTTTTGACCTCCTGACAGCTCATTCGGCATATGGTTCATTCGATCAGTCAAGCCTACTTTTTCAAATGCGCTTTCTGCACGTTCTTTCCTTTCTCTTTGACTGATTCCAGAGTAAATCATCGGAAGTTCAACATTACGTCTTGCATTTAATCTCGGCAATAAATGAAATTGTTGAAAAACAAAACCGATCGATTGATTTCGAATGACCGCAAGTTCTTGATCTTTTGCAATTGATAGCTCTCTTCCTTGAAAGCGGTACTGTCCTGATGTTGGGCGATCTAGACAGCCGATGATATTTATTAAAGTAGACTTTCCAGAGCCAGATGGTCCCATGATCGAGACATATTCACCTTTTGCAATGACAAGATTAATTTCACTTAATACATCAAATGTCTCTTGTGCAACTTGGTAGCTCTTTGTAACGTTTGAAAGCTGAATCATTCAGCATTCACTTCCATTCCGTCATACATATCGGCTACCGGATTAGCGATGATTTGATCCTCTTTTGTTAATCCTTTTGTCACCTCAACATCATGACCCGATGTTTCTCCAAGCTCTACCTTTACTTTTTTCAATTGATTTTTTTGAACAATATATACGTATTGTTCACCGTCTTCTTTTTTCACTGCTGTATCTGGAATGGTTTGCGCTTGACGATGATCCGTTTCGATTTCCATGATCATTTTAAAGCCTAGCTTTGCATCAGGTTTTTTACCCTTAATTTCAATTTCAACTGGGTACTGAACCGTTTGATCGGTCGCATTTGTCTCAGTGCCGGCTGCTGCATGGGCAGGAACAAACCCCACTTTCTTTACGACTCCCTGCCAGCTCTTACCGCGAATCACATCGGATGTCACTTTTACTTTTTGTTTCTTTTTGACTTTAATGGCATCATACTCAGAAATAAGACCTCGCACCATCATTTTTTTCTCATTGCCAATATGTATAATTGGCTGTCTCTCTTCTAATTTCTCTGCGACTGCCTCTTGCTCGATAGAAATCACTGTTCCCTCTATCTTGCTATGTATTGTTAAGTCGTCCATTTTCCCTTTTACTTTTTCTTGATTGAGTTCTGCTTGTTTTTGCTCTAACTCCGCTGCTTTCAACTCTAATTCAAGCTGATCTCGCTCATTCTTAAGAGAAGAGCTCGTCTCATTTACTTTTGTTTGTTTTAATTTATTGAGTCTATTGCGTAATTGTTCTATTTTTAACGCACTTGATTCAGCAGCCAATGCTTGCTGCTTTTGTTCAATGTCAAGTTCTTTATTTTCATATATAAGAAGTGGTGTTCCAGGTTTTACCTTTTCACCTTCTTTTACCGCAATTCTTTTCAGTTCACCTTTCTCCTCTTCAGCATAGATGAATTGTTCCTCGGAAAAAGAAAGTGTTCCAGGTGTCATCACCTTAGACCTTATTTCTTTTGGCATAAGTTTGACTGTTTTAAATTCTGCTGTAGAAGCAGGTGTTGATTGATTTTTTGCAATGTTAAATCCAATAAATAGACCAATGACAATAATAAAGACTGATCCTATGATGATGTTCTTTTTCATGAATACATACTACCCCCAGCTTACTGAAATGTTGATTGTCGATCCTACATACTGAAAGATCAAAGAAAGTAAATAAAAGACTCCTACAATGAGCCAAGATGTTCTTTTCGACATACGGCCGACTTGTGTAAATAAAAGACCTGTTAAGATAAGGTTCCAAATGACAAAAATATCAATATTACCTAAAACTGCGTGCCATTGATCAGGAAGTCGGATGAGTGCATTTAATGAAGTCACAGTGACATCCTTTGGAACATGAAAAAATACCACCGCCATATTTTGGATGATAACGCCTATAATGGTAATAGGTGTGATAAACAATGTAGCTGAAAACAACTGTTTAAACGTTGCGTCTCCCTTTGCTAACCATACAATCAATTTATATATCCCAGCATTGATCACGATCCCAAATAAAAGTCCCATCAATACAATCACATATACAAATGGAGTAAAAACACCTAAATCTGCCCACATTCTTTCATTTACCATCTCTGATAAATAAGTGGAAACCACTGATAATAAGAATATACAAAATAAGGGCCACCAAATTATCGGGTACTCCCACACTCTCTTCAGATGTTCAACTGGCCTTGTGCTAACCCCTAATATCGTAGGCTTTTGATCTTTTTCTCTCATGAATGTCATTCCTTTCTGTCTCACGATCATCTAAACAACCCATTTTCCCTCTTGTTCCTTCTATTTTATCAAAAGATTGCCAGTTACGTGATAAAACATTTGATTTTCTTATTTTCATTGAGAAATTGATGTATCTATTTTTCTTTTTTCATCATTTAAATCCTCCAAATGACCTCATGATAATGCCATATTCATATCGGAAAATAACGATTCATCACCTAAACATGCATTTTACTTATAAAAAAATTGATAAAATAAACATTATGCTTTTCGGAATAAATATCCTTTTCTTTCACAGTTGGTCACAGTTAGATACAACATTTTTTTGTTAAAATAATCCTATTAATGTCGACAAGTCTCAACTTGACGGGACTATCATTTGTTTCTTTTACAGAACGAATAAGTCTTTAGAATCAATACTTTCATATTAAAAGAATAAAAACAAAGGGATTTCGCTTGATCAAAAGTTATTTTTTCATATAATGTAAAATAGAGGTAGATTAAATGATAGTAGAAATGGAGTCAAGTGAATGTTAAGAGAACAATTGAAAATGCAATTGATTTTACTTTATGAAAAGGAACAAGAAGCATGGAAATACTTTCGCAAGGAACGAGAAATGATTTATCACGAGCTGAAATTGCTTGATATGAAAGAAAGCAAACCCTCTAATGACAAAATATACTATGCAGCAAGATGTGTAGATATCATTAAAGAAAAAAAGGGCAGCATTGTGAGCACAAAAGAATTAAAGGAACAGCTTCAAGCTAGAACAGATTTTAATGTAAGGCGAATTAGTGAATTATATGACCTCATTCAACAACTCGACCCACACATTTCAAAAGCACGAAGGGGATGTTTTATTTACGAAGATCACACCCAAGTACCTGTACAAGCTTTTCACACATAAAAAAGTTGGTTACAGCCAGCGGCTATAACCAAATCCTCTAATATCTATTATCCACCACTTACAGGAGGAATGAGTGCAACAGTGTCCCCTCTACGCACTTCAGCATTACCCCTCGTATATTTTTCGTTGATTGCAACCATTACGTTTTGCGCAGAATCAACACCATATACCTCCTGTAATTCTATTTTAATCTCATCAACCGTTGTTTTTTCTTTATGAATAATGACTTGTTGTTTACCGGCCTTCTCAGCAAGGCCGGCGAACAATAACACGTTAATCATGCTGATCACCTTCTTTCTGATTTAGTTGCAGAGCACTTGGTTTCCCTTCAGGATAAGAGACGGTTTCGAGCTGATCACCAATCCAAGCCTCTCCATCCTCCCAATATTCCTTTTTCCAAATTGGAACCATTTCCTTTATACGTTCAATTGCATACTCATTGGCTTCATAGGCTGCCTTCCGGTGAGGAGAGGAAACAGCAATGGCTACAGCAATGTCGGATATTTCAAGTGTCCCAATGCGATGCACAATAGCCGTTTCAGTATCAGGCCATTTATCCTTTATTTCTTGCCCGATTTGACTTAACATTTTTTCGGCCATCGGTACGTATGCTTCATAAGTTAAACGCAATGTTTTCTTGCCATTTGTCCACTCTCGTACAGTCCCGATAAAAGTCGTAATGGCCCCTGCTTTTCGGCTTATTACATGTTGAATCAATTCATTCACATCAATTGACTTTTTTGTTATTTTAAACAGTCCGTTCATCAGCCTGTCTCCTTCAATAAGTTAAAAACAAATTCAGTTCCATGGTCTTCGAACGCTGAGAATACTGGAAACGAATAGTCCTCTTTCAGTTGATTCTCTTTTGAAAAATAGATTGCTGCTCGTACATGAGATAGCTTTGAAAGATCCTTAAGCTCCTGCTCATTTTTAGCACAAATGATTTTACGATAAGATGCCTGTTTATAGCCCTCTATAACGACAGCATCTAATGGGAGATGTTCACATATTGCGAGCAATTGATCTAAGGTTATCTGCTGAATTGTAAAATGAAGGTCGCCTTCTCCCTCAACACCAGCAGCAAATGCGCCTGCTTGAACGTAACGATCCGTATCTTTCCCTTTTATGAGACGATCAGGTTTCCCGCCATGTCCATGATGTTTAAAACAGCCCAGTTTGAGCTTTTCATGACCAGCTAGTTGGCACAATTTTTCGATCAATGTGGTTTTCCCGCTATTTTGGTAACCAACCACTTGTAATATACTTAATTTGTCATCCAACATTTAGAACCACCACCTTCATCCTGAAACAGTAAAACATTTACCTGATCTCCTGCTTGAAAGCCCCTTGTTCCCCTAGGCAGAACAATAAAGCAATTGGCATCAGCAATGGATGTCACCGCACTAGATTTATCAAGACCTGTTGGAGTTGCTCTCAGATGGCTACCTTCGAACTGAAGTTTCGCTCTTACAAATCGGGTAAAAGGATTTGCCTTTGGAAAATCATGTGTCAACGTCGCTTCAGCGAATGAAGGAAATGGGCTGTCTTTTAAGCACCACGATAAAATGATGGGTTTGACAAATAACTCAAAGCCGACAAAACAGGCGGCTGGATTCCCTGACAGTCCAAACAACAATTGACCATTTGGAAGCACAGCAACGGTCGTCACACTCCCAGGTCTCATGGCGACTTTATTAAATAGTACCTCGGCACCAAGCTTTTGATAAATCGCAGGCAGAAAGTCAAAATCACCAACCGATACCCCCCCGGTTGTGATGAGCACATCCACCTTGCTCACAGCTGCTTTCACTGCCTTAAAGCTCTGATCGAAATCGTCGGATACACCACCTAAATCAAGCGGTTCTCCTCCTGCTTGAAGGACTTGTGCGTATACCATACTTAGATTACTGTTTCTGATTTTGCCGTCCACCATTGTATCACTCACTTGGAGAAGCTCTGTGCCTGTAGACATAACACCAACGACCGGCTTTTTGACAACGGGAACGACCGCATATCCGAAAGTCGCCAATATTGCGATTACACCTGGGGTCACTTTCGTCCCTTTTTTCACCATGACTCGTCCTTTGACTGTTTCTTCTCCTTGTCGAGAAATATTGTCCCCTTCTTGAAGAGGTCTTTTTAAAGACATAAAAGATTTCCCGTCTTTTTCAAACGTCTTCGTTAATTCGATCATGATCACGACATTCGCTCCAGCTGGAATCTTGGCACCTGTCATAATTCTAATAGCTTGGAAAGGACCGATTGTTTTACTTGAAACAATCCCTGCACCTATATGATCAATCACCTCAAATTCAATTGGATGGTCACTTGAAGCTTCTTTTGTATCTTCTGCTCGAAGTGCAAAGCCATCATACGGAGATCGATCAAAAGCAGGGACATCGTGGTCAGCCAAAATATCTTTAGCAATAAATCGATCAAGGCTATCCTTTAGAGGAACCCATTCCACTTTTCCCTGCTTCTTATATTGAATGACTCTTTTCACCGCCTCTTCTACCGGAATTGGCTGTCGTCTTTCCATCACATCTCACTCCTATATGCTTAGCAATTTTGCTAGTAATGAATTTGCTGCTTTTTCCTCATTCGTGCCATGGATTAATACACGCCCTCTTTGGAAAATCACGATTCGATATTCTTCAAAGCGAATATGCATTAAAAAGTCGTTGACTTCCACCTCACAAATTGGTGACAGGCGCTCTTTCATGTGCTGAAATGAAAGACTAGCTAAATCCTTTGAAATGATTTGAACCGTGTCTCTTCCGCAAAGGACCGTCGTCTTTTTACGCTGATCATCTAAATAAGGATAGGTTCTATTACTACCGCAAGAGAGACAGTCCTCCTGCCGGATATGTGAAAGATCCATTTTAAAACATGTAGACTGCCATACATCAAAGGTGACAAATTTCCGCTCTATTTGTTCTTGATGCCCTGTCAAGTATTTGAGTGCTTCTGTTTGCTGATAGGCAGAAACCATTTGAACTGCAGGGGCAATAATGCCTGCCGTATCACAGGTCACGCCTCCGGCAGGCATGGCTTTGAATACACATGATAAACACGGCGTTTCATTCGGTAAAATAACCATATACATTCCTTGACTGCTCACACAGGCTCCATAAATCCACGGTGTATTCGTTTCAAGTGACAAATCATTTATCACCATTCTTGTCTCGAAATTATCTGTTGCATCAATGACAATGTCTGCTTGTTGAAATAGCGGTCTTAACCGTTCTGCTCCCGCATCTTCAATCAAGGCATGAATATTCACTTCACGATTGATCTCTTGAAGACGTTTTTTTGACGCAATCGCTTTTGGCACATGTTCTTTTGCATCACTTTCCGTATAAAGCTGCTGCCGCTGTAAATTTGAATATTCCACATAATCACGATCCACAATGGTCAAAGTGCCGATCCCAGATCGAACAAGCCCTTCAGCAGAAGCGGTTCCCAGTGCGCCTGCTCCAACAATCAGCACATGGCTATCACGTAAAGCGTACTGGCCTCGTTCTCCAATTGGAGGGAACAAGATTTGTCTTGAATATCGCTCTTGCAATGTTGTTCTCTCCCAATCTTTTTTATGTATCATATCATACCGCTCATCAGGTAAGTCGCTTCTTTTATTAATATTTTGAAATTCAATAGATGTCACTTTTAGTTCCTCTTCTGATACAACATGTACCTTAAGCTTTTGAAGCAGGTCTTTGATCGCTAATTGCTTCTCTTTCAAACATTGGTGAATGAGCGGAAAAGTACGGCGATGATACAATGCAAAAAGGGGCTGTAATCTCCCGTGTATTTGCGGGACAACGGCATCTACATGCTCAACACAATAAGAGGATAATTTCTCCGCTGTCTCTTTTCGAATAAACAGCATATCACACGCAGTCACCATATACCAGTCGGCTTCTTGCTTTTGCATTGCGGTATATATGCCAGCAAGCGGTCCAAGTCCACGTACATGTTCATCATCTAACCAGACATTCTGTTCACTTCTCCCTTGAAAAAAAGGGAGAAGTTCAGGGTGACTAATAATGGTCACACGCCCGTCTAAAAGCTGCTTTTTGACATGCTCATAAAGCGGTTTCCCCTTGTAGAAGTAGCTTGCTTTCGGCTCTCCAAAACGTCTAGACATCCCGCCTGCCAAAATGACATTCACTATTTCCACAATTGCGTCCTCCTTCACATGGTTGTTCTAATCACCTTGATTTTGCATACTTTATTGGTAACATGAATAAGGAGGGTCATCTATGAGCCGGCGACATGCATCTCCCCTATTCCATGATATATCCCAAGAGAATTTATACTTAAAAGCCGAATCTGCCAAGTATCAAAAAATAATTTCTGATTTACAGTCAACGTATACGTATCAGAAAAATAAGAAGTTATCACAAGAATATCATGAGATGAAAAAGAATTTCACTAAATTAAAACACCAATTGGATGAAATGACCATTCTCCAAGACGATGCCACATCTAAAATACAGGATCTCTCCTATAGCAAAGCAGAACTGTTACATAAAATCGTCCTTCTCCATGAGATGCTTCAAAAGGAAACCTATCAAAGAGGAAGAGAAACAGAGGAAAAACACCGATTGCATCTGAAGGTTGTGAAATACAAAGAGCTCTCCAAACAATTAAAAGAACAATTACTTGATCAAGATGTACGGCTTGCAAAAGAGGAGAAAAAAGGACATACATTAGCTTCGGTTGTTGAAAAGCTTCAACAAACATTGTCTGAAAAAAAGACAGAGCTCCATATCTTGCAAGAAGGCGTTCAACACCTTCAGCAACGTTTCTATGAAACGCAAGAAAAATTACTGCAAATCGAGAAAGCAAAAGAAGCGATTTTTTATGAAACCCTCACGAGCTATCAAAAGCAATTAGCAGAAAGCGAAGAATGGATCGCATCACATTTTGCTGATATTGACCGATCAGAACAAACAAAAGTCCAGCCTTTTTCACAAGACCCTATCCTGCAAACGACTGAACAAATTGAGCCTATTCTGAAAACGTTAAATGAGCAAGTACAAATACTCCAATCACAGGTAGATGCTGTTTTGCGTAACGGAGAGATCATGACGGTGAAAATCGACGGATTTAAAAAACAGCGTGATGACATGCATCAGGAGCGCCGTATTGTATATACCGTCGATCAAAAAAAGGATCTTCCATCAATCAAGAAATAAAGAAACTGCTGGCTTTCACGCCAAGCAGTTTCTTTTTTTATTCCTCTTCTGTTTGAATGTCGCCTTCTAAAATATACTGTCCGCGATAAGGCTTTTTCACTTCTGGGTACATTTTAATTAAACTTTGCATAAACGTTGTCATATTCGGAATTTCAAGTCCGCTCTCTTTTTCAATTTCTTTTTGAAGCTCAGAGCTTTTAATGGCCGCATTATGACGCTTTAATGTTTTGATCGCTGCTTCACGAAGTTTAGCTGCCTTTGAGCCTGGACGAGCCGTTCCTCTTCTGCGTCTTGATCCTTCAGGAATACCTACAGGTGCACCATTAAGCTGACCTGTTCCTAAAGGTGATGTAGCGTTTGACTGTGTCTGTTGTTGTTGAAAGCTTCTCACTTCTTGTGCAGCCAACTCTGCTAATACAGGCAGTGAATCCGTTTTTTTATCAGAACGCATCTCTTTTTTCGTATCTGTTACAAGACCTGTTCCTTGACGGTCTAATTCTCTTAACTTCGCATAAATGGTATCACGTTCAATTTGATATTCACGAATGACCTTCACTTCTGCTTCATTTAATTGTTCCAATCGTAAACGTAACGCTTCCCTCTCATTAAACAATGGATTTCCCCCTCATCATATAAAAAATATTCTATAGTAAATATTAGATTAGAAAACTAATTTTATCAACTATTTTTTTATCATTTTACAGTTTTCTAGCAGATAGGTATTTTCAACTAAAATTTTGTCCAGCAGGAAAAATGGGCATCCATTTCATTGACACTATAGGGTTTTGACAGACCTTAAAATATTGTAAAAAATTTGAATAAACGGTTACAACACTTGATTTATATAGTTATTTACCAAACTGAAATTTCTTTTGTGCAAAAACGTTCTGAATAATAAAAAGTTAATATCTTTACATTTCCATTTCAAAAGAGAATGTAAATAGGTCATAATACCTTTTTTGTTCGAAATTTTTTTATGAAATCCATTATTTTTTCTTTTCTTAAAAAGAACACATACAATAAATTCCCATCTAATGCAACATAATGCAACATTTTTCCTGTTTTTACCCATGAAAAAACCCCCATTGATGGGGGAGAATCCTATTCTGCTGCCTTTTCAGACTCAGAAAGAACGCGATTGACACGTTTTTCAAGCATTTTCATACCGCTTCCACCAGCTTGGAAATGACGTAAAACACCTGTTTGATCAAATACATAATACGCAGGTACGTATTCATTTTCAAAGGCTTCTGTTAATTGATGATCACTGTCCACAAAAATTGGCTGAGTAATTTCATGCTCTTTGGCAACCTCTTTGATTTTCTCTATATCCAAATCGTCTTCTGAACGTGGCATATGCACCGCCACAACGTTTAATTGATCTTTGTATTTATCACGGAATTGATTGACCTGTGGCATTGCCTCTTTACAAAGATGACAGCTAATTGACCAGAAGTGAATCAATGTTGGTTTATCGCCAATAAGTTCTTCTTTTGAAACTTCTCCATTTAACCATTCTTTCGCACCAGTCAGTTCTGGCATCGGTTGACGTAATTTCATTTTGAACCTCCTCCATTCATTGTATGTGTCGAAACAAAAAGGTCTAACATCAGTTAGACCCTCCTGTTTCTTCAGCTATCAATTAAAGTGTTTTTTGACCTGGTTTCCAGTTCGCTGGGCAAAGTCCACCAGTTTGTAATGCTTGAAGAACACGTAATGTCTCATCTACATCACGACCAATATTGTTGTGGAATACTGTTTGATATTGAATTTCGCCCTCTGGGTTAATGATAAATAACCCACGAAGTGCAATTCCTTCTTCTTCAATTAAAACACCATAGTCTCTAGATACTTTGTGGTTCGTGTCAGCAGCTAGCGGGTATTTTAATTCGCCTAAACCATTGTCCTTACGATCCGTGTTAATCCAAGCAAGATGCGTATGAATTGTATCGGTAGAAACCCCAATAATTTCTGCATCTAAATCTTCGAACTCATCGTAACGGTCACTCATTGCAGTAATTTCAGTTGGGCAAACAAATGTGAAATCCATTGGATAGAAGAAAAGAACTGTCCATTTGTCCTTCTTCATGTTTTCCTCTAAACTTACTTTACCAAATTCCTTGTTTGCAAGTACTGCTTCCATTTCAAAACGTGGTGCTTGTTTTCCTACAAAACGCTCTGCCATATGTAAATCCCTCCATTAAATAATATCTTTATACAGACTTCTATGCTGTATAGAAAATGAGAATTAAAAGATGAAATTCTCATTTAGTTAATAACTTCACATATATAATTATAATACTTAAGCAATTTTTAGTCAATATTAATTAATAATAAATTTAATTAACAATGTGAATCGAACCCCACGCTTTATCTAACAAAAAGTTTAACATGACTTGTATAAGGGAACAAATGATAAGCTTCTCTTAGAGAATACATAGAAAGGTTTTGAACAAATGAAAGGTTTTGAACAAATTGATTGGTTTTCCATCCTCATCAACATCAGTTTCATTTTGCTAAAATTAATTGGTATTTTTGTGATTTATTTTATCATCAGGGCGATTGGAAACAAGATGATTAAGCGTGCTTATGAAAATTTTTCCAAAAAACATGAAATCTCTTTGTCAAGGGCGCAAACCCTTCAAAGTCTAACGTTAAATATCTTCGCCTACTTATTATTTTTTATGCTAGTTGTCATGATTCTCGATTTATTTCATTATAATCCTACTGCTCTGCTCGCTGGGGCAGGTGTAGTCGGGCTTGCAATCGGCTTTGGCGCCCAAGGATTCGTTAGTGATATTGTGACAGGGTTCTTTATTTTACTAGAGAAACAATTTGATGTGGGCGAGTATATTACGGTTGGAGGCTCTGACGGAATCGTCGAACAAATCGGGCTAAGAACAACACAACTTCGAAGCTTTGATGGAACACTTCACTTCATCCCAAATCGAAGTATACTAAATGTGAGCAACCATTCAAGAGGTACGATGCAGGCCCTCGTTGATATTGAATTATCTCCCGATGAAAATGTAGATCAGATGATCACAGCATTACAATTAGCTTGTGATGAAGTTCGAGAAGAAACACCTCAGATTATTGAAGGACCTCAAGTTTTAGGAATTGAAGCATTTGGTTCATCCTCCCTCGTTCTTCGTATTATTGCCAAAACTGAAACAATGGAGCAGTGGCGGGTCGAACGTATCCTTCGTAAAAAAGTGAAAGAAATTCTCGATACGCAAAAAGAACCGGGATGATAAATTCTCTTCCGGTTCTTTTTGTTATTCTTACTGTACGCGCTGTTCTACTTCTTGACAAATTTCATCAGCGGTCATGCCTGATGCTTTAATGACTGATGCCTTTGTCTCTGTATTTGAAATGCCAAGAACATTCGAATCTAGACCTGTCACTACATAGCAGTCACACTGCTTCATTTGCTGTTCATTTTGAATACGCACGACGTCATATCCTTTTTGCTTCAATAATTCTTCTACATCAGATAATGATGGTTCTACACCAATTCTTGTCATAATCAAGAACACCTCCTGTTCATAAGGTGTACTGGTCGGTGCTCGATTATTCATTCTCCTGCTTGCTTTTTAAAATAGGCCGTCATGATCTTCACAGCCGTTTCAATAGCTTGTTCATCAGGTGTGAGTTTTGCATGATGAAGTCCATATTCTGAATCTACACCTAGCCAAAACATAAACCCTGGATACTCCTTCAGCATATAGCCAAAATCTTCACCTGTCATTGCTTCTCTGCATTCAATGACATTCGCTAACCCTTCTTCTGCTACATATGACATAAATGCTTCTGTGAGGTCTTTTGAATTTACGACTTCATAATATGATGAAGGATAACGAACTGTCGCTTTGCATTCATAGCCAACCTCTATTCCTTTTGCAAGTGATTCAATTCGTCTTCTGACGTTTTCCATTGACTCAGGTGACAGCGTACGAATAGTCCCGTCAAGCGTCGCATGCTGAGCAATGATATTTTGCGCAGTTCCTCCTGTAATCGTTCCGACTGTGATCACAGCACTATCAAGAGGATCGACATTACGTGAAATGACAGATTGTAGCTGACCTACGAGGGCACTTGCAGCCACAACCATATCATTCGCTAAATGCGGGTAGGCTGCATGCCCACCTTTTCCTTCCAGGTCTATCACTAGTTCGCTCGTATTGGCAAATAGGAGTCCTGGCTTTGTCGCAATCGTACCGACTGGGTATTCAGGTGCTATGTGTAATGCTGTGATAAACTCTGGCGTCCACTTTTTCAGGACATCACTTCTAAGCATTGGTTCAGCCCCGCCTGGTCCTTCTTCTGCCGGCTGAAAGATAAACAGCAGATCCTCTTTAATTGGCTGATGAACGAAATAATCAATGATGCCAAGGGCAATGGTCATATGAAGATCGTGTCCGCATGCATGCATGTTGCCTTCATGCACAGAAGCAAATGAATAGCCAGTTTCCTCATGTATTGATAAACCATCCATATCTGCACGATAAGCAAATATGCGTGATGGACTCGTTCCCTTCACTTTAACAAAGAGCCCTGTCCGCCATGTCTCGATTTCAATTCGATCATGTTGGTATGTTTGAAGGTGCTTGAGAAGATAGGCTTGTGTTTTAAATTCTTGGAAACCAAGCTCGGGAATTTGATGCAAATCTCTTCGAATGGATATTAATTGCTCACGATTTAGCAAGAGAACTCGCTTCCTTTCCTCTATACGAATAGACGTGGATTTGTCATCCACGTCTATTTCTTCAGCTACGAATTGTATGAATTAAAGTTGACGCAGTTCTTGTTTAATTTCCGTCTTACCTTTTGTTTTTTCATCAATGTCTTTAATTTTCTTTGCAGGTGTTCCTGCTACAACTGTGTAAGGCTCGACGTCGTTTACGACGATAGCACCAGCTGCTACAACCGCACCTTTACCAATTGTCACGCCTTCTAAAACAACAGCGTTAGCACCGATTACAACATCATCTTCCACCACTACCGGTTTAGCAGATGGCGGCTCAATAACACCAGCAAGGACAGATCCAGCTCCGATATGACAGTTCTTACCTACTGTCGCACGTCCACCAAGAACAACGTTCATGTCAATCATGGTACCTTCACCAATAACTGAACCTATATTAATAGAAGCCCCCATCATGATCACTGCATTATCACCGATCTCTACTTGATCACGAATGATTGCGCCTGGCTCAATACGTGCTTTAATGTTTTTTAAATCTAGCAAAGGGATCGCAGAGTTACGGCGGTCATTTTCCACTACGACATCTTCGATTTTTTCTTTGTTTGATGCTAAAACTTCTTGGATTTCACTCCATTCACCGAAAACGACACCTGTGTTTCCAGTAATGAATGTTTTTGCGTTTTCACCAAATGCAATATCTTCTAAGTCACCTTTGATGTAGACTTTTACGGGTGTTGATTTTGTACTATTTTGAATAAATGAAATAATTTCATTTGCGTCCATTTGTTTCATGTATGTATGTCCTCCTCTTAATTTATACTTCATTACTGTATCAAAGGAGAGTTTTAATGACAAGTGAAAGAATTGTCTCCACATTGGAAAATAAAACAAGCCGGTGTCGTTATCCGGCTTCTTGCTGATGAATATGAACAAATTGTTTTCCAAAAGAGATCAATTCCTCTTCTTCGTCTCCTTCTGGATTTAATTCAATCTTTACTGACGGGAGAACAATTTGCCCGCCAAGCTCCTTTACCTTTTCTTCAATTAAATCAACGGCTCCACAGAAATGTTCATACGATGTATCTCCAGAGCCAAATACAGCAAAGGATTTCCCCGATAGGTCAAGTGCTTCCATCTCTTCATATAAATCAATAAAATCATCTGGAAGATCACCATCTCCCCATGTATACGCACCTAACATGATGTGTGAGTAATCATTGAGCAAATCAGCATCAATATCCATCGCTTCATGCCGGTCCACGCTAGCTCCGGCTTCTTTTAATCCTTTTTCAATTAAATCCGCCATTGCCTCTGTATTACCAGACATTGTGGCATAAACAAGTAAAACCTTTACCATATCTCTTGTTTCCTCCTTGTTAATGAATCAGTAAAGGCTCCTCATAAGGTCTGACAAACTTACTTTCATATAAACCCGCACAGAAAAAATTCTCTTTTTGATTTGCCACGCGAAACCCGTGCCCTTTGATCGTATCAAACCACTTGAGCTCTTTTTGCCCAACATCGAGCTGATATACTTTAGAAAACCCATGCTCATCCTGTGAAGTAGTTACATAGATAATGCCATTGTCCTCCGACACATCCAAAAAGGATTGTTCCCTTGCACACACCTGTGATTGAATATCATGAATCATATTTGTATTTAAATCTAAAATTTGAACTGATCCCTTTTTTCCTTTTTTAGAGCCTAGTGCACAGACGAGCAAGTGTTCATGACAGACTAGCATAGAAGCTGTCATCCGATGCTTCTCTCTCTTTAGCAGATAAATCTGTCCACTTTGCAAGTCGTAAATCCATATTCCTCCATGCACCTCATGGATTTGTGTTCCAATGTAAAGAAAATCACCTGCAACACACAAGGAACGAATCACAGGCGGATGATTTACATGAGCAAACGGCTTCATAATTTCCCAGGAAATCCCGAAATCATTTGACATATAAATACAGTGCTTTCCGTGTGCACAAACAAAACCATCTTCACGTCCTGTGATGGACCAAACGACTGCATTTGTAGGAAAGGATGATAATGCCCACGTATTGCCATCATCAGTAGATCGAATCAAAGTTCCATTCTCACCAACACCAAATAAATACGGACCAATATAACTCATGGCGTGGATTTTATGCTTGAGCTTGAACAGCTTCTGCCATCCATTCTCAACACTATAATGAAAAATACCCTCTCGTTTCACGGCTACAAAGTACCCTCTCGTTTTGGATGCCGTAACTGCAGTCGCCCCTTTATGAAACATGATTTTCAACTCTTTTCTCAGACAAAGATGCCCAAGTTAAAAAGCTTGTAGCGAATTCCTTACAGCACTCTACATCTTCATCTGTATCTGGTGCAAGCTCCATTTTCAATGTTTCAGGAAATACAGATGCACCAGTTGTTTTTAGCATGTCATGGAATATGTGTACTGCCTCGCAGAACTTTGGATAGCTGTAGTCACCCGAGCCAAATACAGCAGCTTTGGCATGATTTAATTCAAGAGAAGAGACTTGATCATAAAAATCTTCCGCTTCATAAGGTAAATCTCCGTCTCCCCAGGTATATGAGCCGATCAATATGTAATCGTATAAAGAGAGCGATTCTACACTCGTCTCATCTAATTCCAACATAACGGTATCGATCCCTTTTTCCTCAAGAGTTTGCTTTAAGATCGTTGCCATATCTTCCGTATTGCCGGACATACTTGCATATGCAATTAGTGCTTTCATCTATTGGTCACCTCATCTAAATGATAATCATTTTCAATTATTATATGTACACTTTAAATGATAATGATTTTCATTGTCAAATAATTTTATAAAAAAAGCACCTTCTTTTCAAAGAAGGTACTTAAACGGCGTCATTCTGGAGCATGTCTTTGACCACACCAACAAATGCCTGAACTTGTTTTAATTGAAAAGACGCTTCATATCCTAACAGCCATGTATCACGTCCTATTTGTTCCCCATTTGTGTCAAAAAGCGGGGTTTTATAAACACTTTTCTCATGATCATATAAGGTGACAGAAGGTAAAATTGCGTAACCTATTCCGTGATAAGCCATTTGTTTACATGTCTCAATTTGGTCGACAAGAATCGTTTGTTTTGGAGACACTTTAAACTTTTGATGCCACCAGTGCTGGATTTCTTGGTAATACGTACTGTCACTTTTAAATTGAATAAATGGGCGCTCTGTTTCGATTAACTCATCCACGTCCTTAATGACGGCGTCTACCAAATATAAATGATCTGTCATCAGATATTCCTTTGTTCCCTTCCAATCAGGGTTTCCACGAATAATCCCAATGTGGACATGGTCTTCATACAGACTTTTGAGCATTTCGCTGCTCCAACCGGTGACAAGTGATACTTTGGCATTTGGATATTTTTCGACATAACGCTTTAGCACTTTTGGAAGCCAGTGCTGGCCAATAATTGAAGCAACAGCAAGCTTGAGCGTGCCATGAATATCACCTTCAAGTGCATCGATTCTCTCTCTTACTCGATCCTGCTCAGTTGTCACCTCTTTAGCAAACTGAATAATCTGCTCTCCTGCCGAGGTCACTGTCAGCCCTTTTTGTGAACGGAAAAAGATCTTCGTCCCCCATTCCTTTTCAATGGTTTGCAATCTCTGAGATAATGCAGGCTGAGATACAAATAATCGTTCAGATGCCTTTCTCATATTCAACTCTTCACTTAGTACAACGAGCATATGTAACTCTTGAAGCTGCAATGGGGCGTCCCCTTTCCCTCTATAAGTTTTCCTTATTCCATATGGATATTATATAAATATTAACTTATGAAGGCAAAAAAATAAGCTGGCATGCAGCTTATTTTTTCGTGGAATGAATGACCTCATTTAATCGTTTTAATACAACACGACGCGTAAAAATCCCTTCAAATACTTGATCCTCATTTTCTACACACACAAATCCATTATTCGTTACAGCGTGAACACCTTTTAGAACAGGATCGGTTGTTTTAAGTCTTGGAATCTCTGTTAACATGGCCTCTTCTACCTTCAATTGATCAAGTTTCTCAAATTCAATTCGTTCCAATCCAAAGATTTTATTCATAATCATATTGGTTCCAATTAAACCATGAAGGCGATAAGAAGGGTCTAACACAGGTATTGCTGTATATCCTGTTTTCGTCAGGACTAAAAGAGCATGCTCGAGATTATTTCCAATTTGAACATGTGCGACTTTATCTGCATCAATCATATGCTCAGCTACTGTTGACTCAAGCAACTGATTCGGTTCTATATCTATCATGTTTCTTCGACCCCTTTTCTCTCGATCATCAATCAACCATTTCCCTTTAATCATAAGCATAAACGAAAACGAAATTTGTCGAAAGATTTTTTCTGCATAAAAAAGATACTCAGCCCCGAGTATCTAATAGAATGTTAAATCGTTATTAATTCTCAAACCTTACTCTGTCATACAGTGTAATCAATTGTTTATACGTATTGTCGTCAACTTTTTTTGTTCCACATTCTATATCATTGATCTCACTGCTTAGTAACTCGACAGCATAATCCTGATTCAGTAATACGTTTAATAATAGCTTTTTCTCTTCTTCATTAAAACGATTTTCGATGACGCTCATTCAACATCAGGCCCCCTGTTTCATATATGCTTTTATATTGATTAGCAGGCTTTTGAATGTCTGCTTCCTCTCTATACAGCTAGAATAAGGAACTAGAATAGAATCGTCAACCGCATGTTTCGACAACAATTGGAGAAACATGACGGAATTTATTTTGTGTATCGATTGGCATAGCAAAATGCTGCATACGAGTCTGGTTTTATTTTTGCTTCAATTCCCAATGCTGTGATCATACCAGTCATCTCCTGAATCAGCTCTTTAGTGCTTCCTTTTTTGCCAATATCTAGATGAACTTCAAAACGGAGGTCTGCCCCTTCCTCAGCAAACGGAAGAAGCAAATCCGTCAGTTCTGTTAAAGGTCCGTCAAGGATGTCTGCACATACCTTTTGGCTAAACGCTGTTTCTAATGAAATTTTTTCTCTAAGACTTTGCACTGGTCTGCTTACCACCTCTTGTGTTAAACAGCCCCAAGCCCCTTTACCAATTCGGTGAAGATGAACGGCTGTCATAAACTTTGTGACCTTCTGATTGACCTGTGAGTCTGTACCAATAGATAACACATAGACTGACCTTGGGTCTTTTAAAATAAAATCTTTCATTCTTATGATGACATCAGAAAACGCTAAATGATCTTCAGTAAGATTGTAGAAAAAAGAATGATTCACAGAGAGGAACTCCTTTTTAATGATCTCTTATCCGAAAAAATGCGCTGATTGATCATCTACAGTTTGTGCATCGCCTGTTATGACGATTCTATTTGCCGCATTAAACGAAGGAATTCTCAGAAAAAACATTTCATACGATTCAGCTTAGGATTGCAGAAGCTCAAAAATCTCAATCGAAATCATATCAATGTTGTCAAATGGGAAAGTATTTGGCTTATCCCCTTGTTGAAAAACAGTTAATTCAAACGTTTGATTCTTTTCGAAATACTTAACACTACAGATTTTCTCACCGTTCACTTCGAAATAACGCTGTGCCGGTTCGTTTGCGGCCTCCGCTGTCTCTTGAAGACTTTGCAGCCTTGTAATAATACCCATTAATTGTGACATTCTAAAAAAAGACTCCTTTCAAAAAAACAACTCAAGATGAACCCGTATTGATTATACACAAGTCCTACAAAGCATCATACCATAAAGTGTTGTCAGATGATATTTTTCCTCTTGAATTCAAAAAAAAGAAAAAGAATCTGTTTTTTTATTTTGAGTCTTTTTTCTGATTACATTCACCTTGTTTTTTAAAGACCTGCAGATCTCATGAGTCGTTTGGCAATTTCGTCAAAATCTTCTTTTGATATGCCTGGTGCAAACTCTTCAGGCAGCTCTCTGAAATCTGGTACAGGTGCTCCTTTCGGGGTGCCCTCAATGACCGAAAGCGGCTTACCGTCTATCGGATGTCTACCCTTCCAAATTTTATCAATATCCTTGTAATCCGTGTCACTAAATGTATACAGCTTCGTATGAATGTTTTGATCCTCAAATTTTCTCGCTGCGTCGAAATGTTTATTATCGAGGTTTGGAATCGGGAGCATCTTCCCTACATCTACTCCTGTGGCAACCTCAAGCGCTTTTGCATATGCCACGACATGCACACCGCCCCTTACAAGTAAATAACCGATCATCTCTCTTGCCGTAGGGTGATCCGTCATTTCATACACGCGCATCTTATGCGTACGGGCCCCGCATTCAAGGAAAAAATTATGAAGGAGGTCAAGAATCAGGTTCCCACTCGAGAACACATTCTCTCCTACCCAAGGCTTTGCCATGGAATCAAACGGGTAGCCTGTTTGTGCCGTTTGAATAAAATGCTGCGTATTTCGTTTATCAACAGCTGCTTTCATTGGTGTCGTATCTGGATCTCCGCCATGAGTGGTCCCCGTAATCATGAGATTGATAGCTGTGGTCACAAGCTCTACATGACCGAACTCTTCAGCTGTAATGCTTGAAACGAGGTCATAAAACGGTTTAAGTTTTCGTTTCCCTCTAAAGTTAAAAGATTGAAACATATAATTATTTAATGTAGACATTTCACCAAATTTCCCGCCGAGTAATTCTTGCACAGCAGCTGCTCCATTTGCATCTGGGTGATCTGGTCTTGGCAAATCAATCAGCAGCCGCTTGTCACGTTTGATCATGACTTTTCCCTCCTACCGTCTAACTATCATCACTTAAGATGTATGGAGGATTTGGGATGTCCTATGCATAAAGGAAAAGATTGAAGCACAAAAAAACTTGGCGGGGGTAGCGCCAAGTTTTTTGGATCTTGATCTGATAGAGGGGTTGGGGAACAGAGAGTAGCTTCTCTCTATAACCAAATGATAATGATTATCAGTTTCATTGTCAACTATTTTTTATTTTTTCGTATTAAAAAAGCAGCCTCATTGGCCGCCTTTTAGATTAAACCATCTTGTTCATATAAGTAGGCATACGGAAGATCAACAAATAAATACATGTCCCCTTCTAACGGATAGGAAAAAGTCCGGATCCGCTCCCCAGTTTCTAAATCACTGTATATATCGCTGAAAAATCCTTTACCACTAATTCTCATTTGGAGAATATTCGCTAGGAAATAAGGTCGCCAGCTCCAATTCTTCTCCATATACTCAGGCTGAAACAGCCATTCTTTCTCTTTTTTAAATACGTTACCTGTAATTTGAAACCCTTCCTCATTGCACATATAAATTCGAAAACTACAATCAGTCAATTCAAGTGCCAGTTTTTGGATGAGTTCATCATTTGTACTGCATGATTTTTTTAATGACGTAACAGCTTGATGAATTCGTTTATAAAATGTTTCAGAATGCTCATAAACGGCTTGGAGCTTCTTTTTCTCATGGGCAATAAATTGCTGGAATTCTTCTCTAAGCTGATTTTTGCGTTTGTTACGGTCAATTAACTCCGCCGTAGGCTCATGAAGATAATATCCTTGAAAATATCTTCCACCGTTTCTCCATGCGTATTGCAACTGAAAATTCGCTTCAATATCCTCATAAATCAAAGCAGCCCCTATTTTTCTCGCAAGCAATGAAATGCTATAAAGGACATATTCATAGGAAGGTGAAGGAGATGAAGCTCTTAGTGCCTGTAGATCAATTTTTAATAAATCTGGTGAAAGGAGTGCAATTCGGTCTAAATTACTGCTTTCTTTTCCTATATTAGATACGGCGATTTTGATTCCATATGTACGATAATACGTTAACGTATGGGATAGCTGTTCAATATCGCCGCTAAACGTATGTTCCGTAAATTCAATGACAAATCGGCTGAGCTGAATGCCTCTTGCTTCATATTCTTTTAAGAATTCCAAAAAACTCTCGCCATGATCAAACATCAATACATTGGCATCATGATTAATAAAAATGAGCAAATCCTCATCAGCAGTCGTCAAGAGATCTAATGCTTTACTGAGTACTTTTCGATCTACTTCCCATTTATACTCATCAGGAATTGATGAATCTGTAAAGAAGGAGCCTAGACTAAAAGTTTCAGACTCAAGCTTCATTCTTCCTAAGATCTCATAGCCTATCACTTTCTGCTCTTCCGCACTAAAGATCGCTTGATAGTACGGGAAAACATCTTCAATATTCGTTAAAATATCCAGTGGATCGACCATTTTCATCACCCGCTTCTCTCTTTGTGTGATTATACCACATCAAAAGCAGGTCTTACACGGTCATTCAAAATGGTGATTGGTTGAGCCATTGACCCCCATCCATAGTAATACAATCCCCGTTTATATAAGACGCTTGATCGGACAATAAAAAGCTCGCAAGCTCTGCAATTTCCTCTGGAGTGCCCAGTCTGCCGAGAGGCACACTGTTTAACGTTCTTTGCGCTGCCTCCTCAGATTCCCATAGTTTCTCAGCCCCGCCTGTTCGTTCAATTGGTCCTGGTGCAATCGCATTTACCCGAATCCGGTATTGTTTACCCCATTCCACCGCAAGTGTTCGAGTAAGGGAAAGAACGCCTGCTTTAGCTGCTGCTGAATGAGCAACGCCTACACCAGCCCCCCATGCATAAGTTGCCACCATGTTGATCATACTGCCTTTTTTCTTTTGACGAATCCAGTAATTCCCGACTGCATGACTGCAAAAAAACGTCCCATTTAACACAATGTCGATAACTGCTTTCCAGCCGTTAGGAGACAACTTCTCTGCTGGAACCAAAAAATTCCCGGCAGCATTGTTGATGAGTGCATCAATTTCACCAAATGTATCCACAGTAAACTTCACCATGTGATCTGCATCCTCTGGGTTACGAACATCCATCTGAAAATAGGCAATCGAGCCATCTTTTTGTTTGATCTCACTTGCGGTCTGCTCCAAAGTTTCTTCTGTTCTTCCTGTAATGACGACATTCCAACCGTTCAAAGCCAAATGGGAAGCCATTGCCTTCCCCATCCCATTAGATCCCCCTGTTACGATGACTGTTTGCTTCGCCATATTTTTTCCCCCTTTGTGTATTTTGAATGACTATTCATTCATTATTTATCTATCATATCATGATTCCCCCTCCGTGCACCATATGAGAGATTTTACAAATATCATGCTATACTTAATTTTATTTTTAAAAGAGTCTTCTATGCCAATTGATAAAAGGAGCTGATGGAGCAAGTATACTTGGTTTCTCGCAACAACCTTTCGATATGGCTATGCCCGATATATCGAGCCTCGTATGATTGATGTTGTGTCCATTACAATTAAAGACCGTCAGCTCCCAGCTTCCTTTGACAATTTTAAAATTGCACCATTGAGTGATGTTCATTTAAGTGATTCATTTTCCGCTAAAGACCTAGAAGCAGTTGTGCAGCAAATCAATGCTGAAAATCCTGATTTCATTGTGTTCACAGGTGACCTCGTTGATTTTCAAGCATCCATTGAAGAACAAGACTACCGCTTAGGTTTTTAGCCAAACATGAAATCATTTTTTTCACCTTAAAGTCATCTGAATAAAAGAGACCAAACCGACTTCATTTGCATATGTATAAACAAAGAATTTCCCTCGTGACAAATGTTAGGAGAAACCTTACTGGGTCTGATTCCGTCCAAATTGTATAGATAGGTGACGGTATCATGGCTTCTTTTATTCGAACAAAAGGAGTGTCTTTTGGTGCTGCAATACACAGTAAAAAGTGGAGAAACACTTTCTTCAATAGCGGTTGACTTTAGAACAACGACGGACGCTTTAATTTCAGCCAATCCGTCACTTGAACATCGAGAGCCTCAGCCAAGTGAAATCATCATCATTCCTGGATTACCTGATCCTCATACGATCCCTTACCGCATATCCGTTTCCGTTTCAAAGAAACGACTCGTTCTCTTTTCTGGAGCACAGCTCATTCGCTCGTATCCAATTGCCACAGGTAGAATTTTAAACATGACACCTACAGGCTCTTATTATATTGTCAACAGACAGCCAAACCCTGGAGGTCCTTTTGGCGCCTATTGGCTAAGCCTGTCGAAAATTCATTACGGCATCCACGGTACGAATAACCCTTCTTCAATTGGTAAAGCTGTCTCTAGAGGGTGTATTCGAATGTACAATCAAGATGTCATTGAACTTGCCTCACTCGTTCCAAACGGGACACCTGTGACCATTAGCCAGTAGGAAGAAATAAATTGTATGAATGGTTAAAATTTTATATGATATAAAGTGGGATCTTCAGGTTAAGGAGCGTATTTATGGATATTTTTAAAAATCGAAACTTTGTTCGTCTCTTTTTTGCAGCACTCGCTTCGCAAATGGGGACAACAGTAGGCAATATGGCATTTGCCTTTTATTTGCTCGACCATTTTAGTCATCAGCCCGCCTACGCTACATTGGCAGAATTAATGTACTCACTGCCAACCATTTGTGTCTTTTTTATGGTCGGTGTGGTCGCAGACCGTTTTGATCGTAAAAAAGTCGCAGAAAATTGTGATTGGATTAGAGCTGGGCTGACGATTGTCTTATTTATCGTGATTTATTTGAATTCACTTCCGCTTATCTTCTTGATCTTGTTTATCAGAAGTGCCATTACGAAGTTCTTCTATCCAGCCGAAGCATCTCTTGTACAGGCGATTTTAAATAAAGATCAATACGCAAAAGCCGCTGGCTTAAATCAGATGCTCTTTAGTCTGTTTATGGTATTTGGCGTTGGAATTGGTGCTCTTGTATATAAGACAATGGGGCTTCATGGCGCCATTACGATTGATTTGCTCAGTTTTATTATTTCTGGGATTCTTATTCGTTCATGTAACATTCCAATTGAAGCACGTCAGCCAAATGGACAAGCAGGCTGGAGGAATTTGACCATTAAAACATCTCTTAAAGATTTTAAAGAAGGCATTTTATATATTATCAAAAATAAATTACTGGCTTCCTTAATTTTTGGATTTTTCGTTTTTGGTCTTGTAAATGGCGCTTTTGCTGTTCTTCCAATGTTTACAATGAAATATGGTCTTTCACCGGATCACTTTGAATTGCATACATCCTTTTTCACGATTGCCATCGGTGTGGGCCTCCTTGTGGGAAGCGGAATTGGCACGATTCTCGCTAAAAAAGTGAACATGCACTATCTTATGTCGATCCCTATTCTAATAGCAGGAATCCTTATTTTTGTGCTTGGAACAACACACACCTTATGGTTGTTTTATGTCACATCATTTGTGATCGGAACGTGCATCGGACCTATTAATATCGTCATTGGCGGCTGGATGCCAAGAATTGTCCATCCTCGTCTCATGGGACGTGTTTCAGGCTGGGTTGATCCTTTGACCATGTTCGCCCAATCACTGACATTAGGTCTGATTGCAATACTATTTCCAAAGCTCGTGACAAATATCTCTTATATTTATTACGGTATGGGCATCATTATTTTACTCGTGTTCCTCTTTTACTTCATTACGCTGCCAAAATTCAGCAGAGAAGCAGCAGAGCTAGATGTACAACGTGAATTAAAAGGACAAGGTATTCGATAATCAATACAAAACATACTAGATTGTTGACAAAGGGCTAAAATGGTTTTTATTCGAGCCCTTTGTCTTCTTTTCAGCGTCAGATAAGGAGCGAAATGTAGATTTGTGAGCACCAGCGCGCAGGTCTGACAACGAATGCAAGGATTTGTTTCACGCTGATACTGACTTGATGAAGAAAGTGCTTGAGACCGTAGACAAACCCTTTTTCTAAAGAAACATATCGAAGAAAAAGGGTTTTTTCATTCAAACTAGATTTTCTATTATCATGATAAAAGGTAGTGGCGTATCCCATAGAAAAATTGACATCATGATTAAGCTCACTACTGCTTTTTTACTCTTTTAGTTTCTGGAATATCACAAATTGATAACAACCAAATAGTAAGGACAACACCATAATTGCGGTAAATATTTGTCGGGCTGGAAGCAAAAAGTATATGACAATAAAAGATAAAAGCAAAACAAAATAACCTATGTTGAAAGCTTTTTTAAATGTCATCATACGACCTCCTTTTTACAATCATATCACGATTTTCCTATACGTATAACCAACTTTCTCCTCAATAAAGAACAGGGGTTACTCGTTTCAATGCTCTTCTTAAAAAATGTTTATATCTTGAATAAAATATCGAAGTTCTCCAAACAATATTAGAAAAATTGGAGAACCTTATGATTTTTAACATTTTATTTGGTTTTTTTATACCTTGGATGATTTTCCTTTTCCATATAAGAAAAAACAAATGTTTCATTACTTCACCAACAGTTGTTTTGCTATCTGCTTTGATTGCCTTTTTATTTAATGATATTGGATACAGCCTGAAACTGTGGTATGTAAATCCAGTAAAATATGCAATTCTCCCTATGATTCCCTACAATTTCGGTTTTTTTACAGTATTGGGCATTTATTTAATTCAAACGATCATCATTTTTCGTAGACCTTATATATTCATTGGTATAGGTTCACTTGTGGCAACTCTAGCGGAAACAGTTTTATACATGCTTAATCGCATCAACTATGATAATTATTGGAACTTATTTTTCACCTTTTTAAGTTATGTTCTAGCTAACTTTCTCCTTTATTGGCTGTCGAAAACTATTAAAGTAATTCCTAACAAATAAGGCTTCAAATTTCGCTTTTCATAAGTCCGCTGTTTTCGGCTCCCATAACAGGGTGATAGTAAACAGTCAGTAGGGCTTGTTGTTCGGCTTTACTTGCTTCCCTCTTTGTAAACTTTTTAAATGCTTGATGGTCGCTTGCACACCTTTTTTAAGTCATCAGATCAAACGCATCACTAACAGATACACCAATAGGTTGTTTCCTCTCACTTATTCGTTCACTTCACTGTCAAATGCATCCGCAAGTACCTATGCTTTTTTGCTACATCTGTAAGGTCTTCAACTCCCCTATCCTTTTATACCAAAGGTTTTCTTTTTACAATAACTCTATTTGCAATTTACTAATAAAAACGTATAATTTATACTAAGCATAGGAAGACGAAAGACAAAGGAGAGAAAAAATGGACGATTATGCTCATACTAAAGACATAGAACCTACAGCAGAAAATATCGCAAAAGCCATTTATACTGTTAACCGCCATGCTAAAACCGCACCAAATCCCAAGTTTCTTTATCTTTTGAAAAAACGTGCGCTGCAAAAACTATTGCAAGAAGGTAAAGGAAGGAAAGTGGGCCTACATTTCTCTAACAATCCCAAATATAGTCAACAACAGTCGGACGTGTTAATTGAAATTGGAGATTATTATTTTCACCTGCCTCCAACGAAAGAAGACTTCGAATTTTTGCCACACTTAGGAGATTTAAATCAATCATATCGCAATCCGAAAGCGAATATGTCATTAAACCGAGCGAAACAAATTCTTCAAACGTATGTCGGTTTAAAAGAAAAACCTATTTTTACAAAACAAAAATCACATTATACAAAGCCTGTCTTTAAAAGACTTGGAGAAAGTTATTTTTAAACACTAAAAAACCACTCATGCCGAGTGGTTTTTTCATTGGATGATAAAGTGATCTACCTTTTCGATTAGCTGATGAATCTCTGGTTTACTAATTTGATCATCCGCACCAATCGTTTCACCTTTGTGACGCAAATCTTCTGTGATTAACGAAGAGAAGATCAGAATCGGAATGGACTGTGTCAATGGATTGTCTTTGAGTAATTTCGTTAAGCGATGACCATCCATTTTTGGCATCTCTATATCTGTAATGATCATATCAATTTCTTCTGTGACACTTATTCCTTTGCTGACGAGGTTCATGATGTGATCGTATGCCTGTTTGCCGTCTTCAAAGGTGACAATGTTTTTATAACCTGCTTCAGTTAATTCATTTGTCAATAAACGCATAAGAAGCGGAGAGTCTTCTACGACATACAGCTTCTTCCCTGTTCGTCTGTCGTCTTTCTCACCGTCAAACAATTGATAGGTATCTACACCTGAAGCAGATTCTATATCATAAATGATTTTTTCATAGTCTGGAAGAAAAATCATTTTTTCATCAAGCTTGATGATGCCTGTTAAATGGCGATCCATCCCTTGGTTGAGTGCAGTTGGCTTTTCAATTTCTTCCCAGCTAACGCGGTGAATTTGTGATACAGTTCCTGTATGGAACACAAATTTCCGTTGGTTGAATTCAGTCACAATATACTTTTCTTGTTCTGACTGATCTGACTCGACATTAAAAAAGGAAAATAGATTGATGACTGGTAAAATCTCGCCTCGTAAACTAATCATACCTTCTACATCTTGATGAGAATGTGGTACAACAGTCACCTCAACAGGCTGAATGATCTCTCTTACTTTCATGACGTTAATGCCGAATTGATTTGAACCAATTTCAAACTTTACAATTTCCAATTCATTTGTACCAGAGTCAAGTAAAATTTCTTGTTTGTTTAAAGCCACGGAAATCCCTCTATTCTTCAATATAAGATTGTACTTTTTATATCGGCAGCGCGGTTGAAATGTTGACGGTTCTTTACGTTTTATCTCGTACGAATTGATGAATGACAAGACCTATGGCGGCTAGGATGAGTAAAGACCCGAGTGCAAGACGGCTAGCGAGATTCCCATACTCTGCAAAAAGGAGTGTGACAGACCCGTAAATGATAGGTCCCACAATGGACGAAACCTTCCCAGAGAAAGCAAATAGACCGAAGAATTGTCCGCGTTTTTCCCTCGGTGTTAATTCAATGATGAATATTCTTGACGCCCCCCAGCTAGCACCAAGTGATATACCAAACAAACTGCCCGCTATCCAAAAGACCCATTCGGTTGATGCTGTCACAGCCAAAATAAGTGCAAAGATTAAAATGAGATAAACGACTGTAATCGAGCGCTTTGCACCAATTGCTTTTGTGATATAACCAAATATAAAAGACCCTATAATACTTGAAACGGTGGACACAAGGTAAAGTAAAATAAATTGCCCTGCGGTAAACCCAATGATGATTTTGGCATAAACAGCCATCATCGCAATAGCTGTTTGCAAAGCATCGTTCATAAAAAAGAAAGCAATCATAAAGATAAAAGCAGGCTTGTAGCGCTTCATGTCTTTAACTGTTTGAAAAATGACTCGATATCCGCTAAAAAAAGAAGGCTTTTTTACCTGCTGACGTAATGGGTGAGGATCTTTCACAAAAAATAAAAAAGGAAGAAAAAAGAGGAAAAATAAAAGAGCTGTCGGAATAAAGGCCTCATGGAATTGGCCGTTTCCTACAAATAAATAAACAGAGAGGCCAACAATTGTTCCTAAATATCCAACGGCAATGCCAAATCCAGAAATAAGTGGTATCTCATCTTTTGTTCCTAGATCGGGCAGAATTGTGTCATAAAAAACAAGACTAGAGTGATAGAAAAATTTCGCCAAAACAAACAATGTCACAACTATTAATAACGAGACAGGCAAACCAAACCATTCACTTGAGAAATCAATCTTAGCAAAAACTCCCATCAAGAACGTACAAGCAATACAGATGAGAGTAAACATCGTGATATATTTTTTCTTTTTTCCTGTTCGATCGATCAGGACTCCGTATAATGGCGTAAAAATGACAAGGAAAAAGCTAGCAATAGCGTTCGCATAAGAAATAAATGTGCTTGCGATCTGATCCATTCTCGCACTGTCTCCTATAGTCTCCTGCAAGTAAAACGGGAAGAAAATGGTGATCATATTCGATGAAAAAATCGTATTTGCAAAATCATACAGTGCCCACGCCAGCACAGGTGCTGTCAAAAACAACCCAAAACCTGCTTCTTTTTCCTTGAAGGTCTTTATTCCTGATTTCAACATATTGTCTCCCTTCCCTATCCTATTCTTGACTATCATTCTATTTTATGAAGTGTTTCCCTTTTCCATACACAAGCTCTCCAACAGAGGTGCTCCGTTTTTTACAAATCCCTGCTAGTTCAGGATGTTTGGTTCTGATATGCCCTTTTATTCTGTATATTTTCTAAATTTTTATCATCTTTCGTTACGATATCCCATCAATTTAGCAAGATCAATGGAGCTGAACATTTTTACATTTCATGAGTGATTTGCGTGAATCAATAGAAAATTTGTAAAAAACATGCCACTTCTAGTTCTTTTTTCATCTTATTTTTAAACATTTTGTGATATTTTTGTCTTATTTCTATTCATCTGTTGACATTCGTTTTTCACATGGTACAATAGTCAAGGATTTTTTAAAGAAAGGTGTTCATGATGGGGACTGTCATACTATTAAAGGACAATGAAATGACTGTGATTGAAGATATTTGCGAAGCTGATTTTTTAGACATGAAAAATGGCATGTCAACAGAAGAAGCAGCCCATATCTCATGGTATGAAGATTATGATACGGCTTATGGATATTAATTTCATACAATAGATGTACCGTGAAAAAAGGCGATGCAACTTTGAATAGGTTGATCGCCTTTTTACGTCTGTGAACTTCTTTCGCTTTCTGGTTCAACATGAATAAAAATTTGTGCATGTGGAAATTCTTTTTGAATTGTTTCTTCTATTCTGTCACATAATTGATGTACATCTTCAATGGTTGTTTTCCCATTAACGATTAAATGAAAATCAATATATTCTTCAGCGCCAGATCGTCTCGTCCGAAAGTCATGATATTCAATAAATTCTTGGCTGAAACCTTGGATAATGGTTTCAATGGACTGTTCTTCTTCCGGCGTTAATCGTGCGTCAACAAGTGGTGGAAAAGCTTCCTTTATCAGCTTAAATGCTTCACGCATAATAAAGAGGGCAAGTATCATTCCAATGATTGGATCTAGGAAGTACCAGTCTGTTAATGCAACAAGTAATAAACTAAACCCAACCCCTAAAGACGTATATACATCTGTTAATAGATGCAAAGCATTTGATTTCATGGCAACTGAATGTACTCTTTCTGCCTCTTTGTTCACGATTTTGGAAACAATCAAATTAATCAAGGCACCAATCAGCATCACCACAATCCCAAGTACAGGAAGCTTCACAGGCTCCGGATGCATTAATTTGTGAACACATTCGTATATAATCCAAATACCAGCGACAAATATCAGCAAAGTCTCAATGGTTCCAGAAATATTTTCGACCTTGCCGTGCCCATAAGGATGCTTAGAGTCTGCTGGCTTTCTAGAAATACGAACAGAGATAAATGCAATAAAAGATGCCATTAAATCTAAAAAGGAGTGGATGGCTTCTGATAATACCGCAACAGATCCGGTTAACAACCCCACAATGATTTTAAGTATGACAACAAATGAGTTACTCATCACGGATAAAAAGGCTATTTTAGATGTCTTCGCTGAATTCCCCATGTATCGTCCCTCCTTCAGGAGATCGCATATCTGCATATTCAATTCCCATGACCTGATTTTTCCATTCTTTCAGTGTGTGCAGTTTGGTCATTTTCTAATCATCATGTGAGCCTGTATTTTCTGTGAATGTTACGCTATAATAAATGTTGCTTTTTCTTCAATCACTCATGGAAAGCACTCATGTTGTGATGTATAGGAGAATAGACTACATATAATCCTTTCACAAGTGACATTTATGCAGTCAATGGTAAAATAGGATAAAATCATTAATTTTTAAGGTGATGAGAAATGGAGCATTTGCTGAATCCAAGAGTAAAGGATATTGAAATTTCAGGCATTCGAACATTTTCAAATCTCGTATCGTCATATGAGGATGTTGTTTCTTTGACCATTGGTCAACCCGATTTTTATACGCCGCATCATGTCAAAACAGTTGCCAAAACAGCCATCGACGAGAATTTCACCTCTTATACTCATAATGCAGGTTTTCTAGAGCTGAGGCAAGCAATCCAGCAATACATGAAGAAGAAGGTGAAACTTGATTATGAAGCAGAGTCAGAAATCATTGTCACGACAGGGGCCAGTCAAGCCATTGATGCCGCGTTTCGCACTATTTTAACAGACGGCGATGAGGTCATTTTACCAGGCCCTGTCTATCCAGGCTATGAACCAATTATTCGAATGTGCGGCGGGACGCCTGTTCACATTGACACAACGAATGCCGGGTTTAAATTAAATGCCAAGCTCATTGAGGATGCGTTAACGGAGAAAACAAAGTGTGTTGTCCTTCCTTATCCTTCAAATCCAACAGGTGTAACCCTATTAGAAGAGGAATTGAAAGAAATTGCACAGCTCCTTGAAGGCAAGGACATTTTTATTCTATCTGACGAGATCTATAGCGAGCTGACATTTGATCGACCACATCATTCAATTGCTTCCTTTTTAAAGGAACAAACCATTGTGATCAATGGGCTTTCAAAATCTCATAGCATGACTGGCTGGAGAATTGGCTTTTTGTTCGCTTCAGCTCCAATTGCTAAACATGTATTAAAAGTACATCAATATAACGTCTCTTGTGCCTCATCTATCTCACAAAAGGCGGCACTAGAAGCTGTGACAAATGGTGTGGATGATGCACTTATCATGAGAGAGCAATATAAGAAAAGGCTCGATTATGTATATGATCGTCTCATTTCTATGGGGTTGCCTGTCATTAAGCCTTCTGGAGCTTTTTATATTTTTCCTTCGATTGATTCGTTTGGCATGAGTTCATTTGATTTTTGCATGGAGCTATTAGAAAGCACAAGATTAGCTGTCGTGCCTGGCTCTGCTTTCTCTCGATTAGGCGAAGGATATGTTCGGCTTTCCTATGCATATTCACTTGATACGCTGAAAGAAGGACTTGATCGCCTAGAACAATTTGTTCTGGAAAAACGTTCAACTCTATCATAAGACGGATAAAACAACGGTTCTCTTGCCGTTGTTTTATTTTGCAGGAAACATGATGTGAAACACTGTGCCTTTCTCAGGCTGACTATCTACACTAATCGTTCCATTGTGATTTTCTAAAATATTAAATGTGACCATAAGTCCAAGTCCTGTGCCCTTTTCTTTTGTTGTTAAAAAAGGCTCTCCTATTCTTTTCATGACAGATTCAGGAATGCCGACACCTTCATCTCTAATGGTCACTAGAATCCCTTCTCTCTGCGCTTTCGCCGTAATGTCAACCTTTCCTCCATTTGGCATAGATTCAACGGCATTTTTGATTAAATTGATAAACACTTGTTTGAGCTGATTTTGATCTCCATTCATCAGGAGATCCTCCTCAATGTCACTTGTGTTCATTAATATCCCATTCAGATTTGCCTGCGTTTCTAACAAAGCCGTGACTTCGCTAATGAGTTTTTTCAAATTAAGTGTCTGCATTGAAGCTGTTTGTTGCGGTTTTGCTAGCATTAACAATTCACTCAAAATAATCTCAATTCGGCTCAGCTCAGAGAAAACAATCTCAAAATATTGATCGCGATCTTTTGTTTTCGGTTTAATGAGTTGAAGAAAGCCCTTGATCGCTGTTAATGGATTGCGTATTTCATGGGCAATACCTGCAGCCAGTTGTCCTGCAATGGATAACTTTTCAGAACGTAGCATCAGTTCTTCTGTCTGCTTCCGTTCGGATATATCTCGCAAAATAATTTGAACGGCGGTTTCTCCAAAGAATGTGGTTGGAATACAAACCATCTCTGTATAAATGAGTCGATGTTTGAATGTATGACAGCTCATTGTGACAATCTCTGACTCCGATTTTCTTTCAATAATACGAGATAGACTCTCTTTCACTTTTTGCTGATCGCAAGAATGAATTTGATGGAAAATATCCTTCCCTATTAATTTATCGTAATGTTCGGCTTCGAATAACTTGATACCTGATTCATTCATAAATACCCATTTATGATCATGAATCACCGCAATGGTATCAATTGAATTTTGAATAAGCAATTGGTACCGTTCTCTGCTTTTTTGAAGCACGGTTTGGAATTTTTTCCGAGATGAGATATCGACAAGTAACAAAAGCTCTGCCCGCTGATTTTGATAGATAGTAGGAGATGACTTTACCTCAATGTGAACGGTACTTCCGTCTTTCCGCTTCCATATTTGCTCAATCATACCGACTGGAAGACCTTGCTGTAGCCTAGTTATTCGGCTTCTGACAATGTCATGGTAATCTTCTACAATAAAATCAAAGGCAGATTTGCCGATCATTTCATCTCTTGTACATACACCCATTAAGTTTAGCATCGCATCATTCGCATAAACAATTTTCCCTAACATCGTAATGCATAGCGGATTTGGCAGCATCGCAATCAGTTTTTCAGCTTCAGTGACATTTTGGAAAGCCGGCAGACTGCCTAATGGCTGTTCCGACGCTGCCGATTTTGTCTCTAATGCTGTTGTTTTAGGCTGAGAATCTAGCACCCTCATTTTTAGGATCATTTCTCTACCTAATTCGTTATCTGATAAATCACAAGCAACAAAATCAATGCTTGCTTCTACCCAAACAGCTGTAAGATCACTTCTAAGCAGTCTAAAGGTACAAATCTCTAACATGTGCTGATTATAGAAATAACTTTCGACGAGAAATTGATCTTCTGTATGAACAAAGTCCTTTAAATAACACCCTAGTAAATCCTTTTGTTCATAGAGCAAAAGCTGCTTACAATTGGAAGAAATGTAGAGAAAACGGCCATTAGAAGAAAGAACTGCATGTAAATCAATATTCGAGCACAATTGAGTCGAATCTTTCATTTTTTGTTCCATCGTCGTCCGACCCTCCTTTTATTTTTTAGGGTTGTCCTTAGAATGATGTATAAAAAAGATTCGCTAGAAAAACCGTATTTTCCTTCAAAACTCGTGTGAAACGTCCATATTTTCAGCAAAAAGGAGCACTTTCTTTTGCTGTGCTCCTTGCTCATTATTTTTTTTCATATTTTTTTTGTAATTCAACATACTTATCAACAATTTTACTTGGAATGGTTTTAATGACTTGATCTTTATCGGTCACATACGGTGTCACGACACTAAAAGCCACTTCTGGATTTGATGAAGGATAATACCCTCCAAAGGTTAAGTTGTATGTTGCATTTCCCCACCAGCTTCGGTTAGCACCATAGTAAAACGTTTGAGCCGTACCAGTTTTACCTGCCACATCATGTTGACCAAAGCGTCCATCAGCAGTCCCACCAGATGAAGTGACCATTTTTAGCCCCATTTTCACTCGATCAATATCTGCCTTTGTATTGTTAATCGTGTTGAGCACCTTTGGTTCATACTTTTTAACAACCGGTCCGACTTCATCCTTATTTGTTGGAAGATGAATGCTTTTCACCACTCTTGGCTGAACACGTTTGCCCCCATTGGCAATTGTAGACATGTATTGAGCTACTTGAAGCGGAGTATACGTGTCATACTGACCGATCGCTTCATCAAGCAACAATCCTCCGACCGTTTTAGGATGCGTTTGCATCCCGCTTGATTCTTGCGGAAGGTCTATCCCCGTTTTCACACCAAGACCAAATTGCGCATAATAATTTCTCATTTTTTGTAAATCAGCAGAGTCAGCCGGTAAAGGACCATTTTTTTGATAGGTGATGCCTGCCATTCTCATGGCCACATGAAACATATAAACGTTTGAACTTTTTTGGAGGGCTCGAAGGTCGTTGACCCAACCAAGGTTATGATAAGATTTTTTCGGTTTTCCATTACCCGCAAAGTAAAGGGGTGTATCCATATATGACTGATTGTGAGACATGCCGTCCTGATAACCAGCTAGTACAGTTGCTCCTTTGACTACAGATCCCATCTCGTATTGCGTAGTAAATGTGCCAATGGCAAAATCTGTGACATCTCTGCCGTCCATTTTCTTTCCTGACATGGCCAGAATGTCACCCGTGTTAGGATTCATCATCACAACAAATGCCCGGTCCATCATATAGTTTCTTGCACTGGCAGATCTAAGCTCTGATTCGACAATTTGATCTACTTCTTTTTGAAGCTCCATATCAAATGTCAGCGCAAGATCAAATCCTCTTCGGCCTTCTGTCCGTTTGATCTCATCTAACAGCTTCCCGCCGACTTGAGTATATTGTACGGTCGCTTTCTCCGGATTCAAGAAATCCTCGTACTGATATTCTAAATAACTTTTTCCTACCCGGTCATTACGCGAGTAGCCTCTTACCATATAGTAATCTTCACGCTCTTTAATGATTCCTTGTTCTGGGGTGGTGACACCGCCGAGTACATTATATAGTGTTTTTTCATATGGATATTTTCTTGTCCAGTCATTGATGACGTTCACACCAGGCAATTCATCAAGATGCTCTGACACTAGTGAAATCTCATCATACGTCAGACTTACTGATGATGGTTGCTTTGATTCCTTCGTTTCATCAAGCAAAGCGACCTTTTCGTCCCCTTTTTTCTCTTCATTTGGGTCCATCGCTTTCACAATTTGAGGCTCAAAAGCATAGCCCCCTGTAAACCGTCGATAAATGGCTGCAACGGCTTTTTCGGCAGGATCGTTTTCAATGGCTTGGACTTCTTCCTTTGGTACTCGCTCAACTTGAAGCGGATACACTTTTTTCGCGTCGATCTTCTTTTTTTCCGCTTTTGATAGCAGCTTATCTGCTTTTTTTGGATTGTCTGCAAGCCAGAAGTCTCGAATGTCTCGCTCTCTCAAGAAATCTGTATCCATTTTTATATAAGTCGCAAGTTTTCTTGCCACCTTGATCTTATCTTTCGCCTTCACACCACTTTCTGAAGTATAAACGATTGCAGGTACACTCTCGTTATCAACAACGACTCTTCCTCTTGCGTCATACATTTTTCCTCTTGGTGACGGGTATGAAGCTGTTTTGACCTCTGTTCGGTTTGCTTGCTTTTTATAATCTTCTCCATTGACGATTTGCAGCACGCCGAGCTTAATCACAAGTCCAGCAAATAAACTAAACACAGCGAAGAAAAAGAGATTGATTCTCCAGGCATTCCGGCGTTTTATTCTTTTCTCCTCGGAAGCACCTTGATTGTGTTTCTCTACCACTTATGTAGCTCCTCTCATCCTTTCAATCTTTTACAATGATCACTCATTATTGTAACACTTTTGTAATAGTTGTTACAGCGAAACAAGGGGAAAAAAAGCTGTCAATCCTTATTTCGTAAAAAAATATACTAACACTTCAAACTATTGGAATGTTTATGTCGTTTTCTTTAAATGGCATCATCTTCTATCCTTTGATATGAAAAGACGCTTTCTATGACTTTAACAAAAATGACAAATACTCTTTGTCAATGGAGGATGCTGGTACGTTTTTAACAAAAAGTCCATGTTATGATTTTTTGTGAGAAAACAAAACAACGATTTTAGGAGGAATTACATTATGAAGAAGAAATCATTCTTTTTTTCTGCGCTAACAGCTGCTACATTGATCACGTTCACTGGAGGGCACTCAGCAGACGCGCAAGAGCTTAACCTAAAACAAGTCATACAAGTCAAGCATCAAGCCATTGATCTTCATACACTTGCTGCAAAATTACATATCTCATCAGATGTGAACAAGTTAAGCGCATCAAATCAAAAAGAGATCGAAGCCATGTTGAACAAGCTGATTAAAAGCGGTCAACCAGTGACTGCTACAAAAGTCATCAAAGAAGTAAACAAAGCAAAAAATGAACAAAAACAAGAATCAGTGAAAAAACCAGCTTCTTCCAAACCAAGTACATCAACGAACCAAAACACAAAAGCTGACCAAAAAGCGACAGCTGCAACAAAAACAGACAGCAGCTTAAACGCTTTTGAAAAAGAAGTGGTTGATCTAACAAACAAAGAGCGTGCAAAACAAGGATTAAAGGCACTTACTGTTGATTCAAAATTAAGCAAATCTGCGCGCGCAAAATCTCAAGATATGAAAGATAAAAACTATTTCTCTCATACAAGCCCAACTTACGGATCTCCTTTTGATCAAATGAAGACATTCGGTATCACTTACAAAACAGCAGGTGAAAACATTGCCCAAGGTCAAAGATCACCTCAAGAAGTTGTAACAGCATGGATGAATAGTGAAGGTCATAGAGCGAACATTTTAAACAAAAACTATACACATATCGGTGTTGGTTATGTAAAAGATGGCAACTACTGGACGCAACAATTTATCGGAAAATAATACAAAACATCCTGTCCCTAGGTAGGACAGGATGTTTATTTTACCCATAATTTATAAATGCTTTGTGTTCCGCTGTTTTCTTCTCCTTCTTCACACAGCTTTTCATATAATGACTTTGCAAGTGACAAGCCTGGCATTTCTTCCCCCATCAGCTCTGCCTCTTCAAGCGCAATGCCCATATCTTTGATAAAATGTTTCACATAAAATCCCGGTGCAAAGTCGCCTTTTAGCATTCTTGGTGCAAGGTTTGATAGGGACCAGCTTCCTGCAGCCCCTGTTGTGATGCTTTTAAGAACCCGCTCAGGATCAAGTCCTGATTTTTTTGCGTATACCATCGCCTCTGCAACACCTATCATGCCTGCTGCGATCGCAATTTGGTTACACATTTTTGTATGCTGACCGCTCCCTGCTGGACCTTGATATTGAATATTTTCGCCCATTTGTTCAAAAAGCGGAAGGCAAGCTTCATAGGCAGTCTTTTCTCCACCAATCATAATAGCGAGGGTGCCATGTCTCGCTCCTACATCTCCACCTGACACCGGGGCATCTAATGCCAAGAGCCCTTTTTCTTTCGCTTTTATATCGATTTCTTTTGCGAGCTGTGGCTTTGAAGTTGTCATATCAATTAAAAATGTACCAGGCGCAGCGTGGGCAATAAGCCCATCTTCACCTAAATATACTTCTTCCACATCTGATGGATAACCGACCATTGTGATGACAGCATCCGCTGCCTCAGCTATTTCTTTGACTGTGCTTTTCCACTTCGCACCTTTTCGCATCAATGCATCTGCCTTTTCTTTCGTTCTTGTATAAATCAAAACGTCGTATCCTGCGTCCATTAAATGCCCTGCCATACTACTTCCCATTACACCAATTCCAATAAAACCAACTGTCTTGATTTGTGCCATGTCTTTTCCTCCTTAAAGAGACTTTGTCAATCCACCATCAATGACTAATGTTTGACCTGTCATATATGTATTGGCTTCAGATAAAAGAAAAGCCGCATATGTCGCAAACTCATCTGGCTGACCGTATCGTCCAAGTGGAATATCACGCTTTGCTTGTGCTTGGATGTCTTCAATCGTTTGATTTTCCGCTTGAGCTCGCTGCTTGTCCAAATGTTTGATGCGATCTGTTTCAATTTTTCCAGGAGCTAATGTATTGATCAGTATGCCATCTTTTGCAAGCTCTTCGGCGGCTGCTTTTGTCCAGCCAACAATGGCGGGTCTAAATGTATTAGACAGCATTAAGCCTGGTATCGGTTCTTTGACCGAAATGGAAGCAATGTTTAACACTCTTGCGCCGCGTTTTTTTAAATAAGGCAGGGCTTCTTTTAATAGCCGTATATAGCTGAGTAAATGAAGTTGAAAGGATTCTATCCAATCTTCGTCGGTTAAGGTGTCCAGCGTTCCTGTCTTAGGACCGCCCGTATTATTCACAAGAATGTCGAGTCGCTTCTCATCACCGGCAGCGGTTTGAATGAGTTGTTTGATCTGTTTCGCATCAGCTACATCACATACTTGATAATTCAACTTACCTGTTACGTGCGGCTTAAGTTCTTTTACCGTTTCTTTCAAAGTATGTTCATGCCTTCCTGATAACGTAACATCAGCTCCTTCTTTTGCTAGGGCAAAGGCAATCGCTTTTCCAATCCCTTGACTGCTCGCAGCAACTACTGCTTTTTTTCCAGATAGATTTACATCCATGTAAGCACCTCCATGGCTCTTATTTTATCATATAGAAAGAACCTTGCTCATTTGCAAGGTTCTTTTCACTCTATTACAGCTTAAAGCGGTCAACAGCCTGACGTAGTGCCTGACTGGATTCATTCAGCATTTCTGTTGATACTTTTGTTCTTTCTAATGTTTGAACTTGTTCATCTGTTGAAGCATGCACTTCCTCAGCTGAGGCAGCCGATTCTTCTGAAATAGCTGCAATATTTTGAATGGCATCATTCATTTTCTGCTGTTCTTCTGTCATTTGATTGATCTGTGCATGAATGCTGTCAATGGAGCCGACAAGTGCCTGCATTTCCATTGTAATACTGCTGAGTGCTTCACCTGTTGCATTAATGGCTTCTCCTTGTTCCTCATTCATTTTACTTGCTGCTGTCATGGCTTCAGCTGCCTTCTTGGATTCATCTTGAATGAGTTTCACGGTTTCACTAATATGTTTTGTTGATTGAGCTGATTGTTCAGCAAGTTTTCTCACTTCTTCAGCGACAACAGCGAAGCCTCGTCCGCTTTCTCCTGCTCTTGCTGCTTCAATGCTTGCGTTAAGAGCAAGTAAGTTCGTCTGATCAGAGATTTCAGAGATTGCTGTGACGACATTTTCAATATTTTTTGTCTTATGCTCAAGGTCCAGCAGCATTTGTTCTACCTTTTTAGATTCTTCATTTGCTTGTGTTGATTTTTGGACTAATAGGCCAAGAGCATCCAGACCTCTGTAGCTCGCATCCTCAGATGATTTTGAGTTGGTTTGCATCTGAGAGGCAAGCTCACCCATATGACGAACTTTTTCATACAATTGTTCTGATTTTTCATTAATTGTTTCAACTTCTGATGCTTGCTTAGATGCCCCTGTTGCGACTTCTTGAATGGCGGTCGCAATTTGCTCACTAGACAACAGCGTTTCATTTGAAATTTGTGTGACTTCATCTGTTGATTTCACAACCTGCTCTGATGCGCCTTTTACTTTTTCAATTAATTCTCGAATCCCTTCTGTCATTTGGTTAAAGCTTTTTGTTAAAAAGCCTATTTCATCTTGAGAATTCGTTTCCAGTGAACTGCTTAAATCTCCTTCAGACACTTTACGAACATGCTCTATTAACCGCTTGATTGGCGTTGTAATGCTTCTTGCTAATAAATAGCTGAAGAGCATTGCAAGTACAACGGCAATGACAGAAATGATGATACTTGTCTGATTCATCTGTTTTGTGATCCAAAGTAGCTTCTCTTTTTGGAAGCTGACCCCTATCGTCCAATTAGCTTCTTTGATTTTAGAAATGACTGTTAGCTGTTCATCATTATCAATTCCAGAATTGTCGATAGCTTTCTTTACAGACGCTACTTTTGATATATTTTTCCCCTGCTCTGTTGGATGTGCTAGCAGTGTACCGGTACCGTCAACTAAAAAAGCGGTTCCCATATAAGGAATTTTCTTTTCATTAATAAATGTTTGAATGGAGGTCAGCTTTAAATCAAGCCCAGCCACTCCTACTACCTTCCCATTTCGAACAATGGCCTTTGCTGCTGATACGACCATCTTATTTGTTGCTTTATCAATATATGGATCTGTCCATAATACCTTATCAGGCTTTTTAGCCGCTTGAATATACCAATCGCGTTTTGTTGGGTCATATCCCTTGCCAAAATCAGACTCTGGAAATGCAAACATTTTGCCATCACTCGTCCCAATATAGGCTAGAGAAATAAGCTCGTCCTGCTCCTTCAGTCCTTTCAGTTGATCGGTTTCAAACGTCGTTATTTGTTTTGTTTGTTTTTGCGCAAAATTCTCTGTGAGTGTACTTGTTGCCAGTTTGTTAATTGTTTCGCCGTATCCTTCAAGCTTTAGTGCAATCATGTCTCTCATGCTTTCTGCAATTGCTGTTGTTGTTGTTTTTGCATTGCGTTCAATGAGTGGCTTTAGAACTATGTTTGAACCAACTTGAACTGCCACGACGGTTAAAATTAAAATAACTGAGGTAAATACAGCTATCTTCATTTGAAGTTTCTTAAACATCTCATCACCCCTACATTATCCTACTTTGACATCCTATCTTGTATATCGGCAAAAATAATATGGTATTCAATAGTTTCAAGAAAATTTAAACAGAAAAAACAAGCCAAAAAGGCTTGTTTTAAGTAAAATATTCAATTTTTGCAGACGGAAAGTACTGTTCTATATATGATTCTAACGTCTGTCTTAATTCTTGTTCCTCATCTTTTTGATAGATATATTTACCAATTCCATACCTGCCCCATTTGTATCTTCTTTTATCCTCATCTAACTCTAACTTCGATTTCGGATAGTTTTTCTGAATGACACGCTTCGCTGGTTTCGTGAACCGGTGCTGAATCATTTCAAAGGTAATATCATGTCTCACATCTTCGGGGAGAGCTGCATCCAGCTTTTCAAAAAGAACTTTATACCCTTCTTGCCAACCATCATGAATATAAATTGGGGCAATGATAAAGCCAAGAGGATAACCTGCTTTTGCTACCTTCACCGCAGCTTCAATCCGCTGATCGAGCGGTGATGTTCCTGGTTCGAAATATTTAATGACATAATCGGCATTAATGCTAAAGCGAAACCGTGTACGCCCGTTATGTTTTGCATCTAACAAGTGATCCACATGATGAAACTTTGTGACGAAACGCAGCTTGCCAAGATCGGTCTGTCCAAAGTATTCAATCGCTCTTTTGAGTGTATGCGTCAAATGGTCAATCCCTACTATGTCAGATGTACAAGAAGCTTCAAAGCGTGTAATATCTGGTGCACGTTCGTTCATGTACTGCTCTGCCTGACCCAATATTTCTTCCACATTGACATACGTTCGAATGTAGGGCTTGCTTCCCATTGTTGTTTGCAGGTAGCAATAATGGCAATGCCCCATACATCCTGTAGCAAATGGTATCGCATACTCAGCAGACGGTTTAGATGAATCAAACTTTAATGTTTTTCTAACACCAATGACTAAAGTAGATTTCGCATTACGATACTTTTGTAAATCATTTTTCCCAGGTATATTTCTTACTTGGTTGTGTGAAGTTGTTTCTCTAATTTCAATCCCCATACCTTCGAATTTTTCTTTCAGCTCTTGTCCTAACGGGTACTCTAGTGCCCTAGGTTCAATGTAGACAAGCTGGGGGACGAAAGGCTTGATCATGATAAAGCACATCCTTACCTTTAAGGTTTACATACGGTTACTTTAGCCGATAAAAACGACTTTTATCCTTTCTAATATCTCCCTGATTCAAATAGTTCTTGATAAAGGGCTTCTGCTTCTTCATATGTTGAAAATACGGCATCATCTGGTGCTAATGTATGGTACGTTTCAAGTAAAAATAGAGCAAGCTCTTGTTCATTGTATGGATGTGAAACAATTTCCGCTTCTTTAATTTGTGCAACATTTGCTGCATGGGGATTTCGATAAATGACATACACTTGATCACCTGGCTTGTATTCTGAGAAAGGCAATCGGGTCACCTCCAGTTTTTTATTTTAGGATGCCCTATTCTTCTCACGATATGACTTAATATGATAAAATTCGACAAAAAAACCAGACAGCTACACCTGTCTGGTTAAATTCATCTAGTTTTGAAAAGTTTTCTTGACGAAGTCTACGACTTCCTCTGTTGTGCTAAATGATAGAATACGCTCTTTAAATGATTCAGCTTCTTTCTTAGAAAGCTTGCTAAGTTGCGTTCTTGCTGGAAGGATCGATGTTGCACTCATAGAAAATTCGTCTAATCCTAATCCAAGTAAAATCGGGATTGCGATTTCATCTCCTGCCATCTCACCACACATACCAACCCATTTCCCTTCTTTGTGCGCTGCTTCAATCACAAGAGTAATGAGGCGAAGAATAGCCGGATTGTATGGCTGATATAGATAAGACACTCGCTCGTTCATTCGGTCAGCAGCCATAGTGTATTGAATCAAATCATTTGTTCCAATACTGAAGAAATCCACTTCTTTTGCAAATCGGTCGGCAATGATAGCTGTTGACGGTATCTCTACCATCATACCGATTTCGATTGAATCTGATACGGCTATACCTTTTGCCACCAATGAATCTTTTTCTTCAAGTAAAATAGCTTTTGCTTCTCTAAACTCTGATAACGTCGCAATCATAGGGAACATGATTTTCAAGTTTCCATATGTACTTGCACGAAGTAAGGCGCGTAGTTGTGTTCTGAAAATCTCCTGCTCTTCTAGGCAAAGGCGAATCGCTCTGTAACCAAGAAACGGATTCATTTCTTTTGGAAGCTGCAAGTAAGGCAGTTCCTTATCGCCACCAATATCAAGTGTGCGGACTACAACCGGTTTGCCTCCCATTTTTTCTAATACGGTTTTATAAGCATCAAACTGTTCTTCTTCTGTTGGAAGTTGTTCTCTGCCCATATATAAGAACTCAGTTCGGTATAGCCCGACTGCTTCACCACCATTTTCAAGTACACCTTTTACATCTTCAGGCGTACCGATGTTTGCAGCTAGCTCTACATGAACACCGTCTTTTGTGACCGTTGGCTGGTCTACAAGCTTTGCCCATTCAGCTTTTTGAATTAAGAAGTCCTCATGCTTTTTTTGATACGCTTTCACTTCATCTTCAGAAGGGTGAATGATGACATCTCCGCTAATACCGTCAACAATCACTAAATCATCGTTTTTCACCGTTTTTGTTGCTTCTTTTGTTCCAACAACTGCTGGGATTTCCATTGATCTTGCCATGATTGCTGAGTGAGATGTACGACCGCCAATATCTGTCGCAAAACCTTTTACAAATTGACGGTTTAACTGAGCTGTATCAGATGGTGTCAAATCTTCAGCAATAATGATAACCTCTTCAGAAATCATACTTGGGTTCGGAATGTCAACGCCTAGCAAATGTCCAGTTACACGTTTTGTCACATCGCGAATATCCGCAGCACGTTCCTTCATGTATTCATTGTCCATTGCTTCAAACATTGTGACAAACGTTGCCGCTGTCTCTTTTAAAGCAAATTCAGCATTTACTTTATCAGATTTGATTTTATCCTTTACTGGATTTAGCAACTCAGGATCACTTAACACAAGAAGGTGTGCAGAGAAAATATCTGCTTTATCTTGTCCAAGCTCTTTTAGCGCATGCTCTTTAATCGCTTCAAGTTCTTGTTTTGAAAGTTGAATTGCTTCTTCAAAGCGTTTCACTTCTGTCTCTGGATCATTGATGTCTTTTTGGTGAACTGTTAAATCTGGTTCTTCCAGACGATATGCTTTTGCAATCGCAACGCCTGATGAAGCACCAATTCCTTTCAGTTGTTGCATTACTCGCCTAGGCCTTCACTTTTCATTGTGTCTTTTAGCGCAGCAAGTGCGTCGTTTTCATCAGAACCAGAAGCAGAGATCGTGATTGTAGCACCTTTCGCAATTCCTAGAGACATTACACCCATAATAGATTTAAGGTTCACTGTTTTACCATTATATTCTAAGTTGATATCAGCATCATATTTACTAGCAGTTTGAACAAGAACTGTTGCAGGACGCGCATGAATTCCAGAATCTGCAGTTACTTTGAATGTTTGTTGAGCCATTTTTATCAATCTCCTTTTTATACAATTAATACATCCACAATATTATATCATACTGCCGAGCTTGTCATCTAACAAGAACGGCAGTTATAAAAATTATTTTGAAATTTTTATAATATTTTCTTGACCTGCTTTGATTTCACCAGTTTCCTGAAGGTCAATAAATTGTCCTTCACTTAAGTTTGTAAAGACAATTGGTGTCATCAAGGATGGTACTTTAGACTTAATTTGATCAATATCAACCTCTAAGAGTTTTTGACCGATTTCTACTTGATCTCCCTCTTGTACAAATGCTTCAAAGCCTTCTCCTTTAAGACTGACCGTATCAATGCCAAAGTGAATTAAAATTTCTAATCCACCATCCGATTGAAGGCCAATCGCATGCTTTGTTGGGAAAACATTTAAGATTCTCCCTTTCACTGGCGATAACACTGTACCATCTTTTGGCAAGATGGCAAATCCGTCACCCATCATTTTTCCTGAGAATACTTGATCTGGCACATCTGTAATTGGATGTAACTCCCCTGTAATTGGTGCGGTAAATACTTCTTCCCCTTGTTCATTTTGAAGCGGCTTCGCTATGACCTCTTCGACCTGCTGATTGACTTCTTCTTTTGCAGAAGGGGCTTTAGCTGGACGCGGTGTGCGACCTGCAATAATATCTTGCATTTGCGTTTTCAAATTGTCAGAACGAGGACCAAAGATTGCCTGAATATTGTTACCTACCTCAAGGACACCTGATGCGCCAAGTTTTTTCAAGCGGTCTTTGTCCACTTTTTTCTGATCATTTACTGTCACACGCAAACGCGTGATACATGCATCAAGGTGTTTAATATTTTCTTGGTCACCCATTGCTTCAAGAATTTTATATGGCAGGTCATCTCCTTTTTCAGACTTGGTCATGTCTGCATCATCTGCCGCTTCATCCTCACGGCCTGGTGTTTTCAGATTAAATTTACGGATGGCAAATCTAAATCCGAAGTAATAAATCACGGCAAGAACAAGACCGACTGGTATAACAAGCCACCAAGCAGTTCTGTTTGGCAAGATACCAAATAAGAAGAAGTCGATTAACCCTCCTGAGAAGGTCATACCGATTTTCACGTTTAGAATATCCATTATCATAAAGGATAATCCAGCAAATATGCAGTGAATCGCAAACAATAATGGTGCAACAAATAAGAATGAGAATTCAAGTGGTTCTGTAATCCCTGTTAAGAATGATGTAAGAGCCGCTGATCCCATAATTCCTGCCACTAATTTTTTATTCTTTGGTTTTGATTCATGGTAAATCGCAAGTGCTGCCGCTGGAAGACCGAACATCATAAATGGATATTTTCCTGTCATGAATGTTCCTGCTGTGAGCTTAACACCATCTTTAATTTGTGCCATGAAAATACGCTGGTCACCACGGATAATATCTCCTGATAAGCTCTTATAGCTAAAGAACTCATACCAGAATGGCGCATAGAATATGTGGTGCAGACCAAACGGAATTAATGAGCGTTCAATGACACCGAATACAAAGGCAGCAAGCGGCTCATTCGCTGCGAGCAGTCCTGTTGAAAATGAGTTCAGTGCACCTTGGATTGGCGGCCAAATGATCAGCATCAAAAGTCCTAAAATAAGTGCTGAAACGGACGTAACAATCGGAACAAAACGTTTACCTGCAAAGAAACCGAGATATTGAGGGAGCTCAATTTTGTAAAATTTATTAAACATATAAGCTGCTAATACCCCGATAATAATCCCGCCAAAAACTCCGGTAGACAAGGTCGGTATGCCGAGCATATTAACATATGCTGGATGGCTTTCCTTAAAGAACTTAGCCAATTTGATTGAATCAGATGGAATGGATCCGTTGGCCATTAATACGGCACTCATCGTTACGTTCATGACAAGATAACCGATAATTGCGGCAATCCCTGCCACACCGTCTCCATTAGCAAGACCGATGGCAACCCCTACAGCAAATAAGAGCGGAAGATTCGAGAAGACAATGTTCCCCGCATTTTCCATGACGCTTGCAACAAGCTGAATTGTATCATTGCTTAAAAATTGAGCCACATCGATCAGTTGCGGATTTTGCATCGCATTCCCAAGTGCTAGTAAAATACCAGCAGCAGGCAGAATTGCAACTGGAAGCATAAGTGCTCGTCCAATTTTTTGCAACACACCAAAAAGTGATTTAAACACTGGTTGAACCTCCTTTTGTTTTCGCTTACAACATGCATTTCATTCTTGACCTATAGACACCTCTATTTCATAATTAACCGTTTACATTTCACTTTTAAAGACACAAAAAAGGCATGATGATATAAGGTTGCTCAAATAACAGGATTTTATCCTGTATTTACCTTAACTCACTCATGCCTGATCGAATCAGTTACACGTTTCAAGTAAACTATGAAATTTTATTAGTCAATCTGTACAGGTGAAGTGTCAGATAGACAGCTTCTGCTTCATGTACAGGTTTTTTCAATGCATGTTGCAAAATTTTGATCATTTTCCAAGCAGTATTGTAGCATAAAGGATATTCATTTTTCAATAGATGAAGCAATTTTTTTGGCTCCTCTAATGATTCTTCCCGTTTAATGCGCTCAATGGAAAATGTAATATGGCGCAGTAAGCGTAAATAATGAACACTTTCTCTATCTACCTTCATATGAAATGCATCTTCTATTACTTGTACCATTTGGGTGATGAGCTGTGAATGACGGTTGACCTCAGATAAAGGGCGATTCGTTAGAGCCGAATGGATATGAAGGGCAATAAAACCAATCTCTCCATCTGGCAACTTCGTTTCGACATCAGGTCGTTTGTTGATGAGCTCAACAACTTCCTTTGCGACCTCGTATTCTTTCGGATATAAAGACTTCGTCTCAAGCATAAATGGATTTGTGATATCATAGCCTTGCTTCACTCGCTTAAAACTAAAAGCAATGTGATCTGTCAGCGCAATATGAATATGTTCATTTAGCCGATGCCCCATTTTTTCCCGTATGTGATAAATGACGTCATTTGCGATCTCGATGATTTTCTCATCAATGTGATGAAGCAATTGCTTATATTCTGTTTGTTCCTTTGTATTTTTTAAAACAAACATTTTTTCAAATGCAGCTTGATCGAGAACATCACCCGCTTTTTTTCCGAATCCGATGCCTTTTCCAATGAGAACAACTTCGTCATATGATGGATGTCTTGCGATGATGACATTGTTATTTAACGCTTTATCAACGGTGAAGGATTCCATGAACATCCCCACCTCCTTCTTGTTCAATCTCTCTTATCGTACAAAACAGATGAAACTGGCGTCAACGTTTGTTTTTTAAATCGGTCGTCGATCGTTGGATGAGCCGAAATGGCAGCATCCTTTTTTCTGGTGGTTCTCCTTTTATGGCGCGGTCGAACAAGTCGAATGCCTCGTGTCCCATTCGTTTGAGTGGAACCTCAATTGTTGAAATCTCTAAAATTTCGCTCATTTTTTCGTTATGAAAGCTGAGAATCGCTGGAAGCTCTTCCGCTTTGAATTGGCGGCGCTGTGCTTCTAATAAAAAGCCCGCTGATACTTCATCATTAGTGATCAGTAATGCTGTGGGCCGCTTTTTCATCGCCTGCCATTCTGAAAATAATTGCTGTCCATCGAAAAGTGTCAGTTTCCCGCCAATCACCCATTCCTCCGAGATGTCCTGCCTAAGTGTTTGCATCATTTCTTGATAAGCATGGATCCGTGATCGGCTGTTTGCACCAGTTGTTCTTGCAAGAACGATTGCAAGTTTTTCATGACCACACGCCGCTAAATGCTCAAGTCCTCGCTTAAATGCTTGCTCATGTGAAATCGACACAGTTGAAAATTCATCATGTGATGTAGGATGACAAAAAATGATGGGTCCAGCTTCTTTCCACTTTAGGATTTCTCGATCGCTTAACGCTTTGGAACAAAAAATTAACCCATCTACACGCTGCTCTTTTAAACTCATCAAGGCTTCTTTTTCCTTTGCTTGATCGTAGCCTGTTTGAAACAAGGCAAAATGCATCCCGCACGCTTGTGCTTTCTCGGCAATGCCCGTAACAATTGCACTGAAATAGGAGTGATTGATCGTCGGAAGGACGACTCCAAGCATATTGGAATAGCCCTTCGCTAAATGAACGGCATGGATATTCCTTGTATATTCAAGCTCCTTCATGGCATCGAGCACTCGTTTACGTTTTTCTTCTTTCACATAAGGATGATGATTCATCACACGCGATACTGTTGTCACTGATACACCCGCTTTTTTCGCAATTTCCCTTATGTTTGGCATTTTTTCTCCTACTTTCTCTTGATATGGTAAGCGTTTCATACTTTAAGATGGGTGTGAGCTGATCAAATGACTGGATGAAAGGGGAATTCAAGATGGGTATCATCGTATTAATCGTGTTATGTATGGCTGTTTTGTTTTCTGCTCGCTTCGCACTACATCCTCTAGGAAAAGAACATAAAGTCACACCGTTTCAATCAATTGATGATTTTTTTATTGATAAGGATACGTCTCAACATAGGTGATAAAAGATCACGATGGATATTCCCATAATTGGATATCCATCGTGATCTTCTTTTCGTTACGGAATAATTGTCAGCTCCTTCGGATAATTGGTTAAGGTCACTGGACCATCTGCTGTAATGAGTACATCATCTTCTATTCTAACTCCGCCAACTCCTGGCACATAAATACCTGGCTCAATCGTATAAACCATGCCTTCTTTTAACAGGTCGTCATTTGCTTGACTCATTGAAGGAAATTCATGAACAGATACACCTAGCCCATGCCCAAGGCGATGAGGAAAAAATTCTCCATATCCTGCTTCTGTAATCAACCCTCTTGCTTTTAAGTCTAAATCACCGATTCTCACACCGGGCTGACTCATTTCAAGTGCCGCTGTTTCTGCTCTTAAGACTGTATTGTAAATGTCCTTTTGTTTCTCTGTAGCTTCTTGGAAGATAAATGTTCTTGTTATATCTGAACAATATCCATCTACCATGACGCCAAGGTCAAATAAGACAAAATCGCCCTTTTTTAAGGTTGCCTGTCCTGGATTCCCATGAGGTTCACCGGATTTTTTTCCAAAGAGAACCATTGTTGAAAAGGACATTCCTTGAATTCCTTTTTTCTTTAGTTCATATTCAATCACTGCCAGCACTTCAGTTTCTGTGACACCTTCTCTTAAAGCATTGACACCAATTTCGACACCTTCATCTGCCAGTTTAGCGGCTTTTTGCAGCGCAGCAATTTCGCTTTCATCTTTAATTAAGCGTAGCTGATTTAATTCCTCTTCTGCTCTGACAAATGTTTCCGCTCCTGTTACAGCTTTCAACTGCTCTGCTCTTTCAAGCGGGATGGTTTCTTTTTCAATCGCAAGGCGAGTGGTTGATACTTCACGTTCTTCAATCGCTACTTTGATAAAATCAAATGGATTTTCATGGTCTTCATATCCGATGATTTCACCTGACCAACCAGCATTCTTCGCCTGCTCCACTTCCATTTTTGGCAAAATCAAAAATGGATCAGCCTCTTGAAAAACAAACAGCCCCATTACTCTTTCATGCGGCTCTGTGAAATATCCAGATAAATAAAACACATTTTCCTTTGTATGTATAAACGCACCTTGAATGTCCTTTTTCTTTAGCCAAGAAGACAAGTTCTCCATTCGGTTCATCGTTATCCTCCTCACATTATTTTCTACTGCTACATTGTATCAGTTCTTTCTGACTTTAGCACAAAAGCGCACCGACATAAAGTCAGTGCGCTTTAAGAACTCTCATTAGGATGCACGAAGTAGACGAAGTCCATTTAAAATAACCAAAATCGTGCTACCTTCATGCCCAATGACACCAAAGGGTAAATCGAGCACTTGTAAGAAATTAGCACAAATTAATAGGCAAATAACGGTGAAGGAAAAAATGATGTTTTGTTTGATGATTCTGTTCATTTTTCTTGAAAGGCGAATCATCTTTGTCAGGTTATTTAAATTGTTCTTCATTAAAATCAAATCCGCTGTTTCTAAAGCGACATCAGTCCCCTCACCCATGGCAACGCCTACGTCTGCTGTGGCGAGTGCAGGTGCATCATTGATCCCATCTCCTACCATAATGATGGGGCATCCTTGTTTTTTGAGTCGATTGACTTCGTTCACTTTTTCATCTGGAAGACATTCCGCAACAACCTTTTGGATACCTGCTTCTTTCGCGATCACTTCGGCTGTTTTTTGCTGATCTCCTGTGAGCATGACGGTTTGAATGCCTAAATCATTCAGTTCTTGAATCATTTTCTTTGCTTCAGGTCTGATTTGGTCCTTCAGTCCAAGACAGCCGACGACTTGTTGATTTTTTTGAACGTACACAACTGTATATCCTTGTGATGAAAGCACTTCACCAGTCTTTTCTAAATCTTGTTCAATCGAAGCATTCCCTGCAAAATCTTTTTTTCCAATACGCCATGTTTCTCCATTCAACTGTGCTTTTACTCCAAAACCAGAGGTTTCTTCTATCATCACACGAGTTGATCGCTCCGCCTCCGCCTTATGCTCTTTTGCAACCTCACAAATTGCTTTGGCTAATGGATGGTTTGATTGACTTTCTAATTGATAGAGTGCGTGATAAAACGTGTTTTCATCTTGACCTTTCGCAATTGCTACCTTTTCTACCGCTGGTTTACCGCTTGTAATCGTACCTGTTTTATCAAATGCAATCATTGTGCTTGTGCCTAACTTTTCTAAAAACACACTGCCTTTCACAAGCATCCCGTTTTTAGCTCCATTAGAAATAAGTGAAAGAGCTGCTGGCATAATCGATGCCACTAACGCACAAGGTGAAGCCACTACCATAAAGACCATCGCCCGATAAAAGGTTTCGCTCATGCTCCATCCGAGAACAAAGTGCGGGAGAAACATTAAAATAATGACTGTTATAAAGACACCTTTGACATACACACCTTCAAATTTTTCAATAAATGCTTGGCTTGGTGAGACACTCTCTTGAGCAGATTCTACGAGCTTAATCACTTTATGGAAAAGAGTTTCTTCATTATGTTTCGTTACTTCCACAGTTAATGAACCATTTAAATTCACAGTGCCTGCAAATACTTCTTCTCCCTGTCCTTTCTCCTGAGGAACAGATTCACCAGTCAGTGCAGATTCGTCAACGCTAGTTTTGCCGCTCAATATGACACCATCTGCCGCAATACGTTCCCCAGCTTTGATCATCATGCGATCGCCTGGTGTTAATGTTGAAGCGGCGATTTGAATTGTAGTGCCATCCTCTTCTATTAAGGTGGCTTCATCTGGCGCTATACTCATCAATGCAGTTAAATCTTTCTTGCTTTTATTTAAAGTATATGTTTCAAGTGCACCGCTTAATGAAAAGATAAAGATTAAAATGGCTCCCTCAGCCCAGTAACCGATGATGGCAGAGCCTATTGCTGCAAAGATCATGAGTAGTTCAACATTAAGTGTCTTGGAAGAAATGGTTTCTTTTATTCCTTCTTTCGCTTTTGTAAAACCACCAATGATAAAAGCAAAGATAAACAAAGGAATGCTTAACATACTCTCATCTTTTAAAAACCATCCAATCAAAATGAGAATCCCAGAGATGCCTGCTGCAATCAGTTCCCCATGCTGTGCCCATTTATGAAAGAACTGTTTTGTTGCGTCCTTTTTTGTCATTTGATAGAATGCTGTATTCTCATTCATGATATTTTCTCCTCTCTAATTGATAATGATTTTCATATCATCAATCGTTGACCGTTCAATTTTTCAGCTGTTTTCACTGCTATTCCAAGCTTTTTATACGTCTGTTACTCATTATAACAGGTCCTGATCAATTTTCAATTAATAATTATTATAATTTGTTTTTGATAATAATTATCATTATTAGTACACTCCACTCTCTCTTGAGCACAGTTTATTCAAATGAAAAGCAATTGAACACAAAAAGGAACCAAAAGTGATTTCCTTTTGGTTCTTCGCCAAAGATGCACCGTATGCATTTATTACGAATTCGTCCACTCTTTTATTTGTTTTTTTGTAAGAGGTCCAACATGATTTTTCTCAACTTCACCTTTTTCATTAATGAAAAAAGTGGTTGGGATTGTGATGATTTGATATTTTTTCATCAATTCTCCATGCTGATCAAGGACGACAGGAAAAGTAAACTTTCTGTCTTTCACAAATTGGGCAACAGCTGTTTTTCCTTGTTCGGCACTTAGTAAATTTACTGACAAAATCTCGACATCACTTTGGTTTTCTTTAGTGATCTGCTCGAAGGCTGGCAGTTCCACTTTGCATGACGGGCACCATGTTGTCCAAAAATGGAGGATGGTTCGCTTCCCAGGTGATGGAACGATTTGTGTATCTCCAGTTAATGTAGGAGCCTCTATCTTCGGCGCCATCACAGGCTCTTTTGCGTTCAATTCTGCACTCAAAAAGACTGAAAGTATTGTCATCATTAGAAGAAAGGTGGATAGATGTTGACGGTTCATAAGGATCTTCCTTCCCAGTTTTCTTTTAGCTTGCCCCTCAGTTTGTGATGACATTCAAGCCTTTTTCATTTGAAGAAACATTGAAACGCCGAGTTCCTTACAAATGGTGGCATAATGAAGGGCTGTAAGCAGTAGCATGCCCGTGTTCATTCCTAATATCACGCCCATCATATTCAGACTTTCATTAGAACCGAGAAAATACACCATGGAAAATGAGACGACATGTACCCATATATTATGAAGAAACACATCTTTAATGAGCCCCATACCAATTAAACAAGCTTGAAATGGCATGACAAATAGGTGACATAAAAAATACGGCCAGAGAAGCTGTAAGTAGATAGCAGCTTGTGGTGAGTCAAAAAAGAGTTGTGTAAGTGGGTAAGCGAAATAATACATTACCATCACTGCTGGCACCCCATAGCCAAACGTAATGAGAATAGCCTGTCTTACACGTTTTTTCACAATATCATACTGCCCTAAAGCATAGGCTTCAGACACGTTTGGTATCATGACAATCATAATCGAATGTGCAATAAATGCGGGGAAAAAACCGATCGACATTGCCACACCAGCAAGCATTCCGTAGTGATCAACGGCTAATGTACCTGAAATGCCGGCCGCAATGAGGGCCCCTTTGATTAAAAAGGGCTCAATGGCATTTGCGATGGCGTGAAAAATGCGCATACCAGTTGTCGGAATAGATACCGCCAACAGACGCTTTCTCACGTCAATTCCTCTCAATTCAACAGACCTGACCTTCACTGCATTTTTTGCCATGACATATTGGGAATACAAATAGATAAATACCACAAGATCACTTGCAACAATAACTCCAATTGCAATTAATACCGCTGTTTCAATATCAAAAGAATACCAATGAAAAAACAAAAACAAGCAAATGAGCTGGATCATTTTTTTTAGCATATTAGCGAGGGCAATTCTGCCCATTTGTTGCTTTCCCATAAAATAGCCGCGCGCAATAGAGGTGAACGCAATAATGGGGATAAGAGAAAGCACTAGAAATTTCATCAGTGGATGATACGATTGAAACACCGGAATAAACGGTAACACCAAAGCTGCTATCGCTGTTGTGGTACTTGTCACGACAAGCGTCATGATAAATGCGTGCCGCAGCATACTTTTGTGGAGACGCTCATGCGACTCAGCGATGAATTTAGAAATGGAGACTGGCAATTCTAAACTGGCGATGACAAGTACAAGCATGATGATTGGAAGAATACTCATATAAAGACCCATTCCATGTTCTCCAAGCTCTCTTGCTAAAATCATATTGACTAAAAACTCTATACACTCCGCAAAAAAAGCTGCGACAGATAGCAGAATGACCCCTTTCACAAATCGATTCATGTAGTCTCCCCTTGTCTAAAAGCGAATTCTTTTCACATTCTATGAGACAAGTTCTGAAAATATTTTTATAAATAAAGACAAAAAAGCAACGACTTTTTATCGTTGCTTGCTTTTTCTTTAAACAGCAAAGACGTGACGGCCAATGCGCTCTACAATTTTACGAGAACGAATCCAGTCATCAGTTGCTGTTTTTGGATTATAAAAATAAATGGCTTTCGTTGTTCTGTCATGTTCTTTCGCTACCTGTTTCACAGCCTTAATGGATTCTTGATCTGCCTTATCATGAATGCTTCCGTCAGTGACAGGTTGGAAGGCATTTCGTTGATAAATAACCCCTCTGATACTATCAGGAAAAGAGCCATGTTCTACTCGGTTTAATACCACACTCGCCACCGCTTTTTTACCCGCAAACGATTCTCCCTTTGCTTCAGCATGTACCAATCTAGAAAGCAAGTCTATTTCTTCATTAGAATAACGCACTTTGTCATTTGAGCTTGTCGTTTCAGACTTCACTTTTTTCTTTTGCTTAAATTCTGACGGCTTTTTTTCTGTTGACGTACTAAGCATTTTTACCTTTGGCTGATGCCTTCCCTCTGAAAATGCTGGAATAACCATTTGACTATCTTTTTTATCTATATATGAAAGCGGATGCTTTACAGGTGCTTGTGCCAATTCCTGACTTAACATGCCTTGGTTTTGCTGTATATTGTCCATCTTCACCGCTGAGATCAGCATAAGGATAACAAAAAGAGCTGTATGAATTTTTATCATTCATCTAGTTCCTCCTTGAATAAAAGTAGGCCGTAAGATACTTGTCTACTCTAACAAGAGCCATTTACATTTTCACGCACAAAGATTTGCATGCTTGTCCAAATTCAGTCATTAAATGGTATGTCCTAGATGGGATACGTAACAAATGGAAATGTTAACGCTTAAAACTCTCTATTTTTCTCCTATAATCATCCTTATGCACCTGATGATGGGTTATTACATTTTCTTTTCATATGTATCAACATGGTTTAAACTGTGACAAAAGAACTAAAATAAAAAAGCTTTCTCTCCTATGTGAGAAAAAGCTTTAGCTTCTGGCTTCTTTAAGATATTCAAAAATAACATCTCCGCCATGTTTTGCAATACCTCGAAAATGTTTAAAATCATCTTGCTTGACTAAAACTGAACGGAAAAATAAAAAATCATCTTTTCGAATGGTCACTTGCTTTTCCGAACCATTACGTAATGCTTCAAGTATTGCGAGGATTTGTTCTTCTGTCAAAAAAACCTCTCCCTTTCTGCCATGATCAATTATTAAATATACCATTCGTTTTAAAAGCGTACAACGGAAAACGAAGCAAAAATATCTTTATACTTTACATTGGTATGAAAATATTGCAAAATACTTTCTAATAGGGAATGAAATCTGCTTTTAAAGGAGAGGAATCGGTTGAAGATTGCAAAAATTGGAAATGTGGTTGAATTTAGAAATGGTTTAACGGGTGTGGTTGAAAAAGTTAATGAAAACTCGGTCATTGTCGATGTTACCATCATGGACAATTATAGAGATTTAGAACTGGACTCACTGACAGTAGTTAATCATAAAAATTATAAAATCATCAAAGACTCCTTACATTAATTTGCAATCCTCAATTCTAACAATCGTTACATACTATATACGAAGCAAAGCCGTTTAGACAGACAATGACATATAAAAAGACTGACACCAAGTGAGGAAAGTCAGTCTTTTTGCGTATGAAAGGTTTGCATTTCTGCTTTTGTTTTATACATCTCTACTTCTTCAGGTGTAATGATGCCTTTATCGATCAGCAGTGCGATTAACCCAAGCAATGTGGAGGCACTCCATTTATAGCGTTCTTTATTTTGATGCTCAAGCATATGAAGCTCTTCCCTCAGCTCCATCAGCAGCTTCTCTCTTTTCTCTTCTCTGTTCTCCAACACATACGCCTCCGTTTTCCACTGATTGCCCCTATTTTATCTCAAAGCATACCTGATAAACAAAAAAAGCACAATTCGTATTTACAAACATACGTTCTGTGTTATATAATGAAATTACGAGCTGGTAGCCCCCAGCCGTCCTAGCAAGTTCTATTCCTATTTGTATGAGGAGAGTGACATGACTCTTCTCTTTTTTTGTCTTCAAAAGAACCTCTTTTGACTGATTGTCATGCATATGATTCAATGTACATTTGGATGATTGATTTCATATCGAATTTTTATAATATAACGTTTATTCTATAACATTAATAATAAATAAAAACAAAAATGAGAAATTTAAGAATGAAAATTGGGCGTATGAATATTTAAAAATTAATAAACTGCATAACCAAAAAAAATTAACTGGAAAAGGTGTTAAAGTAGCATTAATTGATTCCGGTGTTAATTATGAAGGTGTGTTTTTTAAAAGTTTAGATTGAGGAGTGTCCATTTTTATGGACACTTTTTTTATAGGTCAAATATGCATGGAAAGGACGCCTTATTTTCTGAGAAACACCGTATGATAGAGACAAAGAACACGAACGAAATATTTTGCCCAGAAAAAACTCACGTGCTAATCATTCAATACAATAAGGTGTATCTTGATTCACATCCGCTTTTATTGTGTTTTTTGTATCTTTTTTCCTATTTAATGCCAATCTTTGTATTGGTAAAATTGACCTTGTTCAGAATAGGAGGGAGTGACTTCTTCTGGGAAAAATACTTGATGCAACAGCACTAACAGACGCTATGGAAGAAAGAGCGAAGCACTATCAGGAGCTTCGCGAAGAAATGATAGATTTGAAACAAGCATTACAAGGTGTGGCTAATTTAGGTGATGAGTTCACAGGTAAAGGGGCAGATAACATCAAAGCCTTTTATGCTGATCTTGCACTTTATGCCGATACCTATCTTGATTTTATTGACATGCAAAAGGCTTTTTTAGATGGAGTGAAAGGAAAGCTTGATGATGCGTCTTTAGGAGGCCATACGTTTATTGACGAGCACTTTCTCGAATCTCAAGTGAAACAAGGCATTCAAAACAATCAGGATATGGTGGAAGAACAAAAGGAAGCTCTTGCAAATGTTTTTGATGACATTCGTGATCTGATTGAGTTAGATGTATTTTCTAGCAAAGAAGTAAACGAACACTTAGATGATGCGAATATAAAACGACAAGAAACAATTGATGCCTTACATAAAATAGATAATGAACTCAAAACGGAATATGCAAAATCAGAAGAGATCGAGCAACATCTTACATCATTTTATACCAAAATGATGGCAGCCACCGGTAAAGGGAAACACGCACAGCCCATGTATTATGATGCAAAAGCGTTTCATGAGACAGAAGTGTACAAAAATCATGATAAAATAGAGGCACAGGTGAAAGCGTATTTAAAGGTGAAAAAAGAAGAAGCAGAGAAACGAAGAATCAAAGAGTTCATGGCAAAACTTGATGATCCATCATGCATATCAGTAGATCAATATTTTGAGATAGTAGATGAGATTGGATATGAACATCTCTCTTACGATCAAAAAATGTACTACAGTCAGCTTCTTCAAATGAAAGCACAAGAAGAAGCGTCAAATGTATTGATTGATGGCATCAAAGGGGCAGCAGTTGGTATTTATGATGTGGCAAAAGATACAGTGATCGGTATGTACGATCTTGTCACTGACCCTGGTGGAGCTGTAGAATCTGTTGTCACCGCTGTTTCTCAACCGATTGAAACATCAAAAGTCATTAGAAAAGCCATTTCTGATTCATTTCAAAAAGAGGTTATTGAAGGTGATGCCTATTCAAGAGCACACTGGTTTGCCTATGCCACTGGCTCTTTAGCAGAAATCGTATTTGGCTCAAAAGGTGTAGGAGCCATCACGAAAACAGGAACATCTGTAGCTAAAACAACGATTAAAAAAGGACTTGAACAAGGGGCAAAATCAATCGATAATGTCTCCATTCCGAATTTATTGCCGTACTCACCAAAGTTTCAAATAGCAGGTAGCGGAAAACTGCCATATAACGTGTTTGATGGCGAAAATATTAAAAATAAGCTTCTCTCCATGGCAAAGCGTTTAGACAACAATCCAAGCTATGGAATCTCCAAAACAGGCAGACGATTACCAGCACCAAAAACACCGCCGACAGTCGTTACATATGGAGAACATTTTGTCAGGTGGAAACGAAAGAAAGTGTTAAAACCAAATATCATTTATACAACAAAACAAGGCTACACCTACACAACAGATCACTATGGCCGCATTGTCAAAGTAGAAGCAAGTGATTTACAATACGGAGAGATCAAAAGAAACCAATACGCCCAATCAAATGCTGGGAAACCAGACCGATTACCAGATGATGATGGAGGACATTTAATTGCGTCAATTTTTAAAGGTTCAGGTGATATTGATAACCTACTTCCGATGAATTCACAGATTAACAGAAGCGGTGGGAAATGGTACAACATGGAGCAGGAGTGGTTGTCTGCACTGAAAGAGGTTCCACCTAAACATGTAGAGGTAAGTATTGAGCCTATTTATCAGGGTGATTTGTTAAGACCTGATAGTTTTTTTGTGGAATATAAAATCGGAAAAAGTTGTGTTCAAGAATTTATCAAGAATCAACCCGGAGGTTAAAGATAATGGAATCAATAGAACGCTATTATAAAAAAATAGCAGAATCAATTAATGAATTAATACCGTGTGATTGGGATAAAGTTTGGATGTATGCAGAAATACTAGATGATTCGGCTGGAATTACATTTTGTTTCAACGAGACTAATAGTGAAGAGTATGTTTATGGACATGAAATTCCACTTAAATATAATGTAAGTAAATCAACATACATTCATTTATTATACGAACTCAGTAAAACTTTTGAAGAATTAAAAAAAGCATATATACAAAATGATTTAGGTGCTTGGACAACAGCTACTCTTGAGTTAGAGAGGTCTGGAAAATTCTCAATTGATTATGGCTATGAAGATATTTTATCTATAGGGCTTTATGGTATCCAGAGAAGAGCCGTATGGGAGTATAAAACGTTCGGGTTTTTACCAGAAGACGAGAAAGATAAAGAAGCTGTGTTGAATTATATTAAAAATAAAGAAGGAAACAACTAACGCATTGCCCTCCAAATTAATGGAGGGTTTTTGTTTGTCATGATTTAATGAAAAATTGTCAAAGTCGAAGCAAGTGATTTACAATACGGAGAGATCAAAAGAAACCAATACGCCCAATCAAATGCTGGTAAACCAGATCGACTATCAAAAGATGACGGAGGTCATTTAATTGCCTCTATTTTCAAAGGGTCGGGGGATATTGATAATCTTGTGCCGATGAATTCACAGATTAATAGAAGTGGCGGGAAATGATATGAGATGGAGCAGGAGTGAAAAAAGCACTGTCATCAGAACCTCCAAAGTGTATAAAGGTTAGGATTGAATCAAAATAATTAAACGATTAATCAGCCCCTCTAAACTTACTGTGTTTTATAGCAGAAGATAAAAAATAGTGTTGAATAAGGTGAGAAATTCAACAATATATCCCATTTATCAAAAATAGGTGCGCTTATCCATAATAACATTTCAGTTGATTAAGGAATTGATGATAAAATAAATGATGAAGAGGAATATTCAAAGTAAACGATACTCGACAACTCGAATGCGAAGATAAACCCTGCAAGAATTAAATCATCCCTTCACTCTGTTGTGAGGGATGATTTTTGTAGATTTATTGGGCGCTTTTAGAAGTGATATTTTACCACATCTTTTTGTTATGACTTCTTTCTCTTATCGATTATCAATCGTTTCAGGGTACATATCATGATTCATCATGCGGTACTCTGCCATGTCTTCATATTTCGTACCAGGCTTGCCGTAGTTTGTATACGGATCAATGGAAATACCGCCTCTTGGTGTGAATTTCCCCCAAACCTCAATATACTTTGGGTCCATCAACTCAATTAGATCATTCATGATAATATTCATACAATCCTCATGAAAATCACCGTGGTTACGGAAACTGAACAAATATAATTTTAAAGATTTACTCTCTACCATAACTTCGTTTGGAATATAGCTAATATAAATGGTCGCGAAGTCAGGCTGTCCTGTTTGCGGACAAAGAGATGTAAACTCCGGGCAATTAAACTTTACGAAATAATCTCTGTTTGTATGTTTATTTGGAAACGTCTCTAGTACTTGTGGTGTATATTCAAATAAGTAATTTGTTCCTTGGTTTCCTAATAAAGTGACACCTTCTAATTCTTCTGGTTTTCTTGTCGTCATATCATTTCTTCCTTTCTATACGCCTCGTTTATTTCCCCATAATAATGTGTGCAACTGTGGTAACACTCTCACACGATTCAGGTCTGGATCCTTTGCCACTTGATCAACAAGTGCTTCATATTTTTCCAATAAGTGTGTCAGCAAATACGCATCATCAGATGTGACCGTGTCATCATTTCCTACCTGTAAATAAAAAGGAAGCTCTGGGTATTTTGCATGAACATCTTTTGCATATGCTAGGTCAAGATCATTAAAGATGACAACTTTCAAGCTTGCATGTTGCAGGCGGTCCCCATTTTTCAATTCATCAATGATTCGTGTAAGTTTCGTAAAATCCGTTTTCATGTTTGAACTCGGCGGCTTAGGAGAGATCGTTAAATCATCAATCTTTAAGAACCAGTCTTGATACATTGTTCCTTGTGTTTCAAGGGCTGTGTCTATTCCTTCTTCATGTAACAAGTCAATAAGTGATTCGATTTGCTTTAAAAGAGCTGGATTCCCTCCTGAAATGGTAACATGAGAAAAAGCATTTCCGCCTATTTTTTTCAGCTCTTTCACAATTTCTTCAGCCTGAAGCCACTTAATCTCATGTTTTGCCGACCCATCCCATGTAAACGATGAGTCACACCAGCTACACGAGTAATCACAGCCGGCTGTTCTGACAAACATTGTTTTTTGTCCAATAACCATTCCCTCGCCTTGAATGGTTGGACCAAAGATTTCTAATACCGGGATTGCTTTAGTCATTCGATTCAACTCGTTTCGGGCGATAAATACAATAGCTCGTTGGCGTCTCTCTTACAAATACTTGTACACAAATAGGACGATTATTTAATGTCGATAAATATGCTGCGACCTTGTCATGCACTGTTTTTGCGACAACCTCTGTTGTTGGCATGGCATATGAATCGTTTGAGGAAAATTCCTCATGATCATTTAGCAACGTATGATCATACTGCCCATGAATGAGCTTTTTCAGTGAGCTAAAGTTCACGAGAAACCCCGATTCATCTAAATGGTCTCCTGCAATAGTGATATTGATGGTGTACGTATGACCATGCACTCTACTACATGCACCAGCATCCTCTCTCGGTATAAAGTGAGCCGCCGATATCTGCATATCTTTATTTAATTCAAATGCATACGGATGGTCCGTCTGTGGATAAATTTGAGAAAGCACCTTACTTCGCCTCCTTCATTTCCATGTAAGTGTCATATCCTTTTTTCCGCAGCTTACAAGCAGGACATTCCCCGCAGCCATCAGAAATGATGCCGTTGTAGCATGTTAACGTTTCATTTTTCACAAAGTCTAGTGCACCTAGCTCATCAGCAAGCTTCCATGTTTCTGCTTTGTTCAGCCACATGAGCGGCGTATGAATCACAAATGATTTCTCCATCGCCAAATTGACTGTCACATTACAAGACTTCACAAACTCATCACGACAATCAGGATAGCCGCTAAAGTCTGTCTCACAAACACCTGTAATAACGTGTCTTGCCCCAATTTGATACGCAAGAATGGATGCGAAGGATAAGAATACTAAGTTTCTTCCAGGGACAAAAGTGGAAGGAAGTTCGCCTTCTTTTTCTTCTATTTCAATGTCATCTCTTGTCAAAGCATTTGGAGCCAGTTGATTCAAAAGAGACATATCTAATAGATGATTCTTCACACCCAGTTTATTAGAAATGCGCTTTGCTACTTCAATTTCTTCTTGATGGCGCTGATTATAATGGAAGGTAACAGTTTCTACCTCTTGAAAATTTTGAAGTGCCCATAATAAACATGTCGTACTATCCTGTCCCCCGCTAAAGACAACGACTGCTTTTTCATTTTTCATGTCCATTTTTCCTCCTTTTGCAGCGCTGCTCTGAAAGGCTCCTTGAAAACCCCTATCTTTATCAAAAGAAAAGACACCTTCACATTGATATGAGGTGCCCTAACCATAAAAAATAAAAAATGCCACATCCAAGGATACGGCAAGTCCTTAGTTTTTTATAGAGGGTTTTGCTAGAACCTCTCCCGTCATCACGGATTTTGTTCAATTTTCACAGAGGCTAGTGTATCACATTTTCTCAATACAAGCCATCCTTTCTTCATAAAGCGGTTATTCGGGCACCTTCCTTAGGCAAAGAAAGAAGATAAAAAAGATGCTGACATAACCGAAAATTGGGTAAACCGTTGAAATGAGTGTGCCATATCCAATTTTACTAATAATATAACAGCAAATCAAAATGAGGGAAATCGTATTGATGCTTTTCATCTGAATATAGGCTCTCACCTGTCTCTCCAGTCCATATAAATTTCCAATGACTGACGTAAAGACTTCACCGAAGATAACCAATAAATAGATGAGATGAATGGAGTTAGCCACTTGATAAACAACCTGAGCCATCGGAATATCAAATGTCTCTAACATTTCTAATGAAGAAAGGGATAAAAAACAAGCAAGCAAAATGAGTGTAAGCATCACACCTCCAAGCACCGCTCCCCTTTTAATGACAGCTTCAGATGTCATTTCATTCGCGACTGGCACTAGAACTGCTTGAGATAATGCTAAGTTAAAAGCACCGTATGACACAGCAGACAACATCCATTCTGCCTTTCCCAATTGCATCGCAAGTACATGGCTTTCACTGCTGCTAAATACAAATGAATCAAGAAACACAATCAATGAAAAGGATACGAGCATAGGAACAACGAGGACGTTAACGCCAAATAAACCTTTCGACCCCTTATAAAGCACAACTAAACTAAGAATGATCGTTAAAAAAATACCATATTCCTTAGAGATCCCAAGCTGCTCCTCAAAAATAGCCCCCGCTCCAGAAAGCATAACAGAGGTGACACCAAGCAAAATAAAAAACATCACGATATTAATATATTTACTAGCTACTGTTCCAAATAAAAAACGATTCAAGTCTTGGTACGATTCTGCTTCAATTCGTTTAGAGATCAGCATCATTTTCGCGCCAAGACCAGTAAAAATGGCTCCGCTAATCATAATGCCTACTAGTCCAATCCAGCCAAAACGCACAAAAAACTCTACGATTTCTTTTCCAGTCGCAAACCCAGCCCCAACCACTGTTCCTACGTATACAAAGGCAAGCTGAAAAGCGGATTCATTTGAACGTTTCATGTGACCCCTCCGCACCCATCACTTTCGATTATCTTTTTTTATCCTATGAGACATGTTCCTTGAAAAGAAGGACAAACCATGATTAAAGGCAAAAAAGAATGATTTCACACTTTTCTGAGCAAAACAGTTGAAAGTCAAAGATGGTCAGAGTATACTATAGTCAAAGATGGTCAAACAACAGACCATTTTATTTAAATTCAATTGGTCAAATAAAGTCAAACTTTATTTAAAGGAGGTAATGGCAAATGCGTTGTCAACATTGTCAAGTGAATGAAGCAACTATTCGCCTGAATATGCAAGTCAATTCGTCCCGTAGCCAAATGGTTTTATGTGAAGACTGCTACGCCTCTTTCATGGAGCAATCAAAAATGAAAATGGGACCTAACCTGTTCGGAGGAAGTTCATTCTTCTCTCAACCAACCGAACATGCTCCTGCTCAGAAGCAGCCAAAACAAAAGGGCTTACTCGATGAGCTCGGACGCAACTTAACCGATGGTGCAAATGCTGGTCTCATTGATCCAGTCATTGGTCGTGATGAAGAAATCGAAAGAGTCATTGAGATTTTAAATAGAAGAAATAAGAACAATCCGGTTCTCATTGGCGAACCAGGAGTCGGTAAAACAGCGATTGCAGAAGGGCTTGCGCTGAAAATTGCAAACGGTGATGTACCAAATAAATTAAAAAACAAACAAATTTATTTATTAGATGTCTCTTCACTCGTTGCAAACACAGGGGTGCGTGGTCAATTTGAGGAACGGATGAAGCAGTTGATAAAAGAATTGCAAAGTCGAAAAAATATCATTTTATTTGTAGACGAAATCCACCTTCTTGTCGGAGCAGGATCTGCAGAAGGCTCAATGGATGCTGGTAACATTTTAAAACCTGCCCTTGCACGAGGCGAACTTCAACTAGTAGGTGCGACCACGTTAAAAGAGTATCGTCAAATTGAAAAAGACGCTGCTCTTGAAAGACGTTTTCAGCCTGTCATCGTTGACGAGCCAACACCGGATGAAGCGATTGAGATTTTAAAAGGCATTCAAGATAAATATGAAACATATCATGGTGTCACTTATTCTGATGAAGCCATTAAAGCTTGCGTTCACTTATCTGCTCGCTATATTCAAGACCGTCATCTGCCGGATAAAGCCATCGATTTAATGGATGAAGCAGGCTCAAAAGCCAACCTTACCCTCGATGTAGCAAGTGAAGATGAACTCACGAACAGACTGGCTCAGATTGCCGCTGAAAAACAAGCCGCACTGCAAGAAGAACAATATGAAAAAGCAGCTAAACTTCGAGACGAAGAAGAAGCCATTGAAGCAAGACTTCAAAGCAAAGCAAATAACAAAGAATATATCGTCACAGCGGAAGACATTCAAACCATTGTAGAACAAAAAACAGGTATTCCAGTTGGCAAACTGCAAGCTGACGAACAAACAAAAATGAAAGAAATTGAAGCCCGCTTAAAAGCACGAGTGATTGGTCAAGAACATGCCGTACAAAAAGTGGCGAAAGCCGTTAAAAGAAGCCGAGCTGGCTTAAAATCTAAGCATAGACCGATTGGCTCTTTCCTTTTTGTTGGACCAACCGGGGTAGGTAAAACCGAATTGTCAAAAACATTAGCTGAAGAGTTATTTGGCTCAAAAGATGCCATCATTCGTTTAGATATGAGTGAGTACATGGAAAAACATTCTGTGTCAAAAATTATTGGTTCACCTCCTGGTTATGTTGGACATGATGAGGCTGGTCAGCTCACTGAGAAAGTTCGAAGAAAACCATATAGCATTATTTTATTGGACGAAATTGAAAAAGCGCACCCAGATGTTCAACATATGTTTTTGCAAGTGATGGAGGATGGCCGCTTAACAGACAGCCAAGGGAGAACCGTCAGCTTTAAAGACACTGTCATCATTATGACAAGTAATGCGGGAATCAATGATGACACAGCCAAAGTCGGCTTCCAGTCTGAGCAGGAAGAAGCGATTGAAGAACAATCACTCATTGATTCTCTCAGCGCTTATTTCAAGCCAGAATTCTTGAACCGTTTTGACAGTATCATTCAATTTAAGTCATTAGACAAAGAAGATTTAGTGAAGATTGTTGACCTTCTATTCGCAGAGCTAAAAGACCAATTAAAAGAGCAGAATTTAACTGTACAAGTAACGGATGAAGCGAAAGAGAAGATTGCAGAGCTTGGTTACCACCCTGCTTTTGGTGCTCGACCATTAAGAAGAACCATTCAAGAGCATGTCGAAGATCAAATGACCGAGATCTTGCTTGATGAAGAACCTCTTTCTGGATTTACAGTTGATGTAGAAAATGATGAGATCGTTGTGAAAAAAGGATAAATACATCCAAAGGTTGATGAATTGATCCATCATGTTGGGGCGTCAATTTCCATCTACACACTGACGCTTCCTCATCTCTTTTCCTGTACGATAAAAGAAAAAGAGGTGAATCACATGCTGAACTGGAGTTATGATCTCATCAAACTCATATATGAAGAAAAATTAAAAGATCTGCTGATTGATGACGAAATTGAAAAGAGTCAAATGTAACCCCCTTCTATTTAAGAGGGGGTTCTTTTTTGCGATTGATAGAAAGCGCTTCCTTCAAAATTTCTTCACAGAAACTGTCTGAATTTTATATTCTGACTAAAACCCTTCTGGAACACACCGATATTAACTATAGAAAAAGATAGTTAAAGGATTTGGTGAGATAATGGACAAAACATCGTTAATTGGTATTATTTTAGCATTTATTGCACTTGGCTTCGGTATGGTTTTGAAAGGTGTCAGTCTAACCGCTCTTATCAACCCAGCGGCTATATTAATCATTATTGTTGGGACGATTGCAGCTGTTGTGATCGCCTTCCCATCAGGTGAAATTAAAAAAACACCTAAATTATTTGGTAAGCTTTTCAAAGATCATAATCTTCCAACCATTCAAGAGATGATCCCTCTTTTTTCAAACTGGGCTCAAGTGGCTCGTCGTGAAGGTCTTTTAGCGTTAGAAGCAAATCTTGAAGAAGTCGATGATGAGTTTTTAAAGAACGGATTAAGCATGGCGGTTGATGGTCAAAGCGCTGAATTTATTCGAGACGTTTTAACAGAAGAAGTGGATGCGATGGCAGAAAGACATCAGTCAGGTGCACTAATCTTCACACAAGCAGGTACATATGCCCCTACTCTTGGGGTACTTGGCGCTGTCGTTGGTTTGATTGCCGCACTTGCAAACATGGGTGATATTGAAAAGCTTGGACATGCAATTAGTGCTGCCTTCGTCGCAACTTTGCTTGGGATTTTTACAGGTTATGTTTTATGGCACCCGTTTGCAAACAAATTAAAGCGAAAATCGAAGGAAGAAGTCAAGCTTCGCCTCATCATGGTCGAAGGCATTCTTTCTGTCCTTGAAGGTCAATCTCCTAAAGTTATTGAACAAAAGCTACTGATGTACTTACCGGCAAAAGAACGCGCAAATATCGTCATTGAAGAAGGAGAAAAACAGAATGGCTAGGAAACGTAAAAAACATGATCATGATGAACATGTAGATGAGTCTTGGCTAATCCCTTACGCTGATCTTCTGACGCTTCTTCTTGCCCTCTTTATTGTTTTGTTCGCTTCAAGTTCAATTGATGTTGCAAAATATGAACAGATGGCCAAATCTTTCAATGTTGTATTTACTGGTGGTACTGGTGTAATGGATCAATCAAGTATGCAAAACACAGAGGAAATCCAAAACAGCAACGAAACCAAAAAGTTTGCAGAAGATGACGAAGAAGCCAGAGCAAAAGCACGAGATCAGGCAGTCTTAACAAAGGTCAAAAAGCAAGTGGATACATTTATTGCTAAAAAAAAGCTTGGCTCTAAGCTCGAGACAAAGCTAACTGATGAAGGTCTGTTGATTACCATTGAAGACAGTATTTTCTTCGATTCAGGTCGAGCTGACATTCGGTCACAAGATGTTCCACTTGCAAGAGAAATTTCAAAACTACTCGTCATTAATCCAGCACGTGATATTGTCATTAGCGGACATACAGACAATGTACCCATTAGAAATTCAGAGTTTAAATCCAACTGGTATTTGAGTGCCATTCGTGCTGTTAACTTTTTAAATATTCTACTTGAGAACAGTCATCTAGACCAAGAGAATTTCAGTACAAAAGGCTATGGCGAATTTAAGCCAATTGCTTCAAATGACACAGCAGAAGGCAGAAGTAAAAATAGACGTGTAGAAGTACTCATTTTACCGATCGAGAAAAAAGCTAAATAAAAAAAGAAGCCACCGGCTTCCTCAGATTGTTGGCAAAGGGCTAAAATGGTTTTTATTTTAGCCCTTTGTCTTTTTCATCGTGAATTGAAAACCCTTGAAGTCTAGGAAGAACCCGAGTTACTTGTGCGGAGCGAATATGAAATTCGTGAGCACCAGCGCTCGAGAATCCGACAACGAAATGCGAGGGTTTGTCTACACGCTGAAAGGAAGCTGCATCAGGCTTCCTTTTTATTTTGTGTTATTCTTTATGGTCATATAAATGTTTCGCATGCAGTCCTACATTTTTCAACATATTGATACAGGCATCCTTCTCTTCTTCACTTAATACACTGATCATTTCATGTATTTCTTTCGCATGATCTGGGAAAATGTCGTCAAGTAAAGCTCGTCCCTTTTCAGTAATATGCGCAAATGTCACCCTGCGGTCTTCAGCACAAGCCTTACGACTAAGGAGTTCTTTTTTCTCCAATTTGTCTACCACATACGTAATACTTCCGCTTGCGAGCAGTATCTTATCACCGATTTGCTGAAGCGGCTGATCGCCTTTATGATAAAGTAATTCCAGAACGGCAAACTCAGTCTGATTTAGACCGTGCTTCACAATATGTTTATTCATATGGTGATTAATTGAGCGATAGGCACGTGATAATACAATAAATAATTTCAAAGATTTCTCAACATGATTATTCGTCATTTTTTATCATCCTTTATAAAATGCAACCCACTAATGTGACCTTAATAAACAATAAGTAAAATGTCAACATCTTGATCAATAAATGCATGAAAATCAGACCATAACGAATCACCTAATTTTTTTAATTTACACAAGTTTTCGTAATAAAGATAGGTTCAATGCTATAATAAGTCTATTAGGTAATACGTTGGAGCGATGAATGATGAGTATACTGAAAGGGTTTTGGAAGAAAATCAGACTGTACCTTCTTTTGGTGATGATTCCAACCCTAATCATTAGTTATTTTATCTACGAAAAAGAAACTGAAAAAATTGATTTAAAAAACAAACAAACCGCTACACTTATGTTAAATATTCACAAGAATCAAATGAATTATTTAATTAGTGAGACAGAAGCGAGATTGACATCACTTGCGATGGGATTTGATCAGCCGCTGGATCCTAAGAAAGTACAGCACATCTTAGAGAAAATTTATAAACAAGAACCACGCTTTTCAGGTTTGTATCTCTTAAACAAAAAAGGAGATGTAACAGCTAGTACAACTCCATTAAAAGAAAAAATCAATTTATCATTTAGAGATTACTTTAAGCAAATTCTAGTAACAAAACAGACAGTGATTACAGATAACTATGTGAGTAGAATTACAAAGCAACCTATTCTCTCCATTTGTGTACCTGTATTGGATGAAAACGAGAATGTCACCAATGTTCTTGTAGCAGCGATTCAAATTGATTATTTAAGAAATATCATGAATGTATTAAACCCAGAGCTTCATTTTAAGATGCTCAATCAAAATGGACATGTTGTGTTTACAAGCGGTCCACCGCCAGCATCAGGAAACGGCAGTACAGTGTCTACTTATTTAGACGAAAATAGTTGGAAGCTTGAGGTTTTTCCGCAACGTGCTACAACAGGTGAAGTTTTGTCTGTTATGCTGTTCCCCTTATCCAGTGTATTTATTTTATTAAATATTTTATTCACACTTGTCCAATATTTCATTTTAAGGCGGCAAACCCAGCAGGAACGTCATCAAAATGAAGCACAAAAGCTTGAATTGATTGGAACACTTGCGGCAAGTACGGCTCACGAGATTCGTAATCCATTAACAGGCATTAGCGGTTTTATACAGCTACTCCAAAAGAAGTACCATTCAGAGGAAGATCAGCTTTATTTTTCTGTGATAGAGGAAGAAATTAAACGCATCAATCAGATCGTGAGTGAATTTCTCGTATTAGGAAAACCAACTGCAGAAAAATGGCAGATGAACTCCGTGAAAGAAATTGTGAGTGAGATTATGCCGATTGTTTTTTCAGAGGCCAATCTTTATAATGTTGAGGTCGATTTGCAGATCAATACAATACAAGATGTTGGTGTTTTTTGTACTAAGGATCATATTAAACAAGTCGTATTGAATGTAGCAAAAAACTCTTTAGAAGCGATGCCAAATGGCGGTCATTTGAAGATTATAATCGAGGCTGAAAAAGAACATGTCATCATTAAAGTGAAAGATACGGGTGAAGGAATTCCAGAAGAGATGCTCAAGCATATATTCCTCCCATTTATTACTTCGAAGGAAAAAGGGACAGGTCTGGGGCTTGTCGTTTGTAAACGAATCATTTCCATGTATGGCGGGACAATCGATATACATAGTGAAGTGAACAAAGGAACGACGGTCATGATTATGCTCCCTTCCGCTCACTCAGCATAGCTTAAGGTTTTCAGCCGGTTTTGCCTGATGCAAGACCGGTTTTTTTATGTCAATAAGAGGGACGATTCACAGATAGGAGGCTCATTTGGCACACAATATCATGAAAGGATGCAACAGATTGCTTCTCATGAAAAAGAAGGTGCTGATACTCATTCATCAGGTTGTCCAGCTCTTGACTATATTTAATCGTCGTTTCGCCTGTATATCCTTCTACTTGAGCAACTTCTACCATTTGTTTTCTCTTTTCATCGATTGACATCAATAGCTTTTCTTTCCTTACATAGATATTCATGATCTCAGCTCCCGCAGTGAATTCGTCTGTTTACTCTTTAAATCGCTAACACCAAAATTATACTTTATTTGTAAATTAAATTAAATAAGCTGATTTGATTTAATTTTTTACAGTCTAAAGACCTTTTACCCAATCAGTTTTGGGGGTAAACTTCAAATTTGGACAGGACTGACACATTGATTAAACAGAATTTTATCCTATGCAGAAGTTCAAAATCAACTATCATCTTCTCATTTTATGTCTATTTTCATAAAAAAAGCTGACCTTCCGTCCTAGCGGAATGATCAGCTCTTGAATTAGACCGTTTCTTCTTTGTAAATCGGGACCCATCCTTCAGTTGTGACAAATATGCGAACTGCGACCACTTTGCGGTCCTCTTGTAGTGTAAAGTAGTGACGGGTATTAGGAGGAACAGAAATTAAATCTCCTGGATTTAATCTCACCTCAAAAAATACACCATCTTTTCCTTGAATTGCAAAAATACCATGGCCGCTCACAATAAATCGTACTTCGTCATCTGTATGATGATGCTCACGCTTAAAGTTTTGAAGCAGCTCATCTAGATTAGGTGTCGCATCAGATAATGAAATGACATCTTGTGCTTTGTACCCTCTTCGCTCTGAAATGCTTTGAATTTCGTCTTTAAAAACGGACAAAATTTCGGCTTTTTCCTCATCCGTTAAATCATACTTTTCTGATAAATGGCTTGGTAACTTATCAATATTCCAATGTTCATAAATGACACCTTGTTTTTCTAAATAAGTAGCAACCTCTTGCTCGTTCTCAAGTAGTGTTTTCTCTTCGTTATGAATATAAATGGTAGCCATATGTCTCTCCTCCTTTTTATTTCACAAACTGCGTCTTATAAAGCTTTAATTTTAAATGATAGCTAAATAAAAATTCGTATGCCTCTAACATCCGCTTTGTTTCAAATGCTGTCTTTCCCCAAACCGTAATTCCATGATTCCGAATGAGTACAGCACCTGACTCCATGCCCTCTGTGAGGTGCTCTGCAAATCGTTCAGCAAGCTGCGGAATATGAGCCGGGTTTTCAATAATAGGAATAGCGACTTCTGCATCCTCTTCCCAATAACCGAGCGCTTTGATGATTTCGTTTCCCTTAAAACGAATTTCTCCTTCGTCTCCGTACAGCTCAGAAATGACATTATTATCAATTGTGTGGACATGGAGACAGCAACCTGCTTTTGTCCGCCGATATAAATAAGTATGAAGCAACGTTTCGGCAGAAGGTTTAAGCTTTTGATTTGGCTCATACGGCTGACCCGTTTCATCAACAAGCACAAAATCTTCGTCTGTTTCTTTTCGTTTATCTTTTCCGCTTGCCGTCACCAAAAAAGTCATTGGCTCATCCGACACCTTAATAGATAAATTGCCGCTTGTTCCGTAAAACCAGTCTCTTGCTGCCAGTTCACGTTTGACATCAGCTAGCTCTTGCCACCGTTTGCTCTTTGCATCTGCCATTTTTTCACTTCCTTTATTTGAACAAATTGCGCTTTTACATCAACAAATGTTTCATATTCTTTATGTATGAGGCCTAGATTTCTACATTCATTCAGCAAATAATCACGAGCAAACGTCAGATCAGCACATTTTGCTGCCTCAATATCTGTCACTGAATCTCCAATCACGACAATGAAATCATTCTCATGTGCGAGCTTTCGAATAATCGATGGCTTACAGCAGCCACAACCATTTTGACATTGTGAATCACAGGCATGAGGCCATTCAATTTGAATGTTCTTTTCCTTAAACGACGCGTGATTACAATAAATGTGTTCTTTTTCCACAATGCCTTCGAGTACAGGATACACAAAAAAGTCCATACCGCCGCTTAAGACATAAAAGGGTATCTCTGCTTTTTTTAAATAAGCGACAAATTGTTCGAAGCCTTCTCGAATGTTTGTATCATGTAGAATAAACGACTGAATGGCTTCCTTCTGCTCACTATTCAATAAACGAAACATGCGTCCGACGCCTTCTTTGATCGTGATCTCCTTTGACAGGACGCCATCTTTCAGCTGCGCCCATTCACTTGGAGCAAACTGCTTCATAATGCGAATAATATTATCATTTGTTGTAATCGTACCGTCAAAATCACAACATACAATTGGCTTTTTCATTTAATCTGCTACCCTTCCCCAAAGATCAAGTGCTGCTTTTAAATCTTGACAAGATGACGCCTTCTCTTCTATTGGCTCACCACTTAAAACAGCGGCGATCATTGATCTAAATGCTTTTCCTCCACCGATGGCTCCGCGCGGATGTCCATGGATACCTCCGCCTGCATTGATCACATGATCTAACCCAAAATCTCTGATTAATAGCGGCACCATTCCTGGATGAATACCCGCTGATGGAACAGGGAATGTTTTTTGAACAGTGTCCTCTTTCACGCAAGCTTCATAGATGCCTCGTGCATCTTCTTTCGGAAGTGCGACTGACCCATAAGGAGATGGAAAAAGACTAAAATCGGCACCAGCATATCGATTTAATTTACCTAAAAGAAGAGAATGCGAGAATCCATATTCAGGAGATGATGTAAATGCACCGCTCACCGCTGGATGCGCCATGATGGGGACATGAATCTCTTGGTCTTCCGCTAAGCTCTGCATCACATCAAGTCCGTAAGCAAATACATTGAATAATAGCGCATCTGCTCCAAGTTCAACTGCTTTTCGAGCTCGATCTCTCAAGTCAAAGGTTCTGCCAGTTAAATTGACTGCATAAAGCGTGCGGCGTCCTGTCTCTTCATACGTTTCATTTAGGATCTTTTTTCCTTCTTTGATACGTTCTTCAAATGGCGTCAATGGGTTTTCAAATAAAATTTCGTCATCTTTGATTAAGTCAACACCGCCTAAAGCCTGCAAACGAAGCTGTTCTTTTAAATCCTGCATATCACGACCGATCACACCTTTAAAAATACTCATTAAAAGCGGTCGTTCAAAAGCATTCAGTTTGCTTCGTATGCCCTCAATTCCAAACACCGGTCCAGGTAGGCTTCGCTTAAACGCTGTCGAAAATTCTATGTCGGCAAGCTTCACTTTCCCATCAAGTGAAAGCTTCCCAAAAATAGTCGTCAAAACGGCTGGTAAATCAGTCGAAAAATTGGCTTCAGGATAACCAATTGTCACTTCTGATTGAACAAGACCATTTTCTCGCACAGATTTTTCCTTTACTTCGATCACGCGGCCTTTATGTTTTTTTAGTTGATCCTTCTTTAATTGCGGCAAATCCGTCCATGATCCGACCGTTAATCCAAGTGCGATTTGCTCTGCTTTCTGGTCAATTTGTTCATCCTCTTGGTGTGTTAATACATATGTTGCTAGTAATTCACTCACTAGGAATCCCCTTTCTATCGCGTCCTCTATATGTTCAATAAAAAAACCTCTTCAAGTGCTAGGGTAGCGCCATAAAGAGGTTTCGTTTCATTCATCTGAATCTTATCTCTCAGCGCCTGCTGCAAGAATTAGCACCGTGCTTCTTGGAAGTCGGTTGCCGGGCTTCATTGGGCTAGTCCCTCTGCCTACTCTTGATAAGAATATTCAATTTTCTTACATATTGCCTGAATTATCGCATCGTTTTTTTATGTTGTCAATGACTTTTTTTCAAATAGACGCAATGAAGCAATCCGTTTAGCTGCTTCCTTTAACCGCTCCTCACTTGTCAAAAGCCCGACTCTGACATAGCCTTCACCATGAAGACCAAAGCCATTTCCCGGCGCAACTGCAACATGCACTTTCTCTAATAACAAGTCAGAAAAGGATTCAGATGTATAACCTTCAGGCACCTTTAACCATGCAAAAAAAGAGCCCCTTGGTGCACGTACCTCCCAGCCGATCTCTCTGATTGCATTAATCCATGTATTTCGTCTTTTCTCGTATCGATCATTTTGCACTTGCACACAGGTTTGATCACTTAATAGAGCCTCTGCCGCTGCATCTTGAGTCGCCTTAAAAAGTGAAACAAACATATGGTCCTGAAAAAGCTCAATGGCTTCTATTACAGATGGATTTCCTGCTGCAAAACCAACTCGCCAGCCTGCCATATTATAAGTTTTTGAAAATGTATAGATTTCAATCCCCGTCTCTTTTGCTCCGTCCGTTTGTAAAAAGCTGATTGGCTTTTCTCCATCAAATCCGATGGCGCCATAAGCAAAATCATGGACAACACAAATATTGTGATCTTTCGCTAGATGAATGGTTTTTTCAAAGAACGCACGACTTGCAATAGCGCCAGTCGGATTGTTTGGATAATTTAAGTACATCAATTTTGCTTTTTCCTTATGATCTTTTGACAATAGATCATAATTAGGCAAAAAATCATTTTCTTCAAGAAGTGGCATTGTGACCATTTCAGCTCCAGCGAGCACTACGCCTGACCAATAATCAGGGTAGCCTGGGTCTGGGACTAGCACAGTATCTCCAGGATTCAGTAAACATTGTGGCAACTCAACAAGTCCCGCCTTACCGCCAAATAAAATTGCAATCTCAGTCTCAGGATCTAGCGTGACGCCATATTCTCTTAGATAAAATGCAGCGGCCGCCTTCTTTAGCTTCGCTGTTCCACGAAATGAGGAGTATTGGTGATTCTCTGGCTTCTCTACCGCTGCTTGCATTGCTTTGACAATATGCGGCGGTGTCGGCTGATCAGGATTTCCCTGTCCTAAATTAATCACATCTGCCCCAGCCTGAAGTTTCTTTTGGACTTTTTGAACGAGCGAAGCAAAAAACTGTTCAGGCAATTTTTTCAAAACATCTGATTGTTGGAATTCCATATTTTCACCTTCTATTCAAGTTACATGACAATACACTCACTGTAATGGATTGTTTTATGAATTGTAAAGCAATTTTGAAAAAAGATTGACATGCGAAGAGTCGCTCTGATAATATCTTGAATTAAGAAATGCGTACATGAATTGAACAATTACATATTGATTTCTCTTATCGAGAGTTGGGCGAGGGAATTGGCCTTTTGACCCCAACAGCAACCGACCGTTAATACCATTGTGAAGTGGGGCGTAGCAATATAAGCGCCAAGACAATTGTCTTGTAGGGCACGGTGCTAATTCCATCAGACGTATGTGCTGAGAGATAAGAGGGGCTTTGAACACATAGATCACTATCAAGCCTCTTTCTCTCGGGAGAAAGAGGTTTTTTATATGATTTGGAGGGGAAGCAATTGGTAACACTTACGGCATCATACGAAGAATTAACAGAGAGCTCGGCTATTGCACTTGCCATTAGACTAGGTTTAATACAGGAAAGCAGCCATTTGACATGTACTGAAATTGGCGACGGAAATTTAAATTATGTCTTTCATATCTTTGATCACAAACATCAAAAAGGACTCATTCTCAAGCAGGCCTTACCTTACGCAAAGGTCGTTGGGGAAAGCTGGCCACTTACATTAGATCGCGCAAGAATTGAAAGTGCCGCGCTCATTAAACAATCTGAATACGTACCACATCTTGTACCAGAAGTCTATTATTCTGATACAACTCTTGCTGTCACTGCAATGGAAGACCTTTCACACCTAGAAATCGTCAGAAAAGGGCTAATTGCCGGAAAAAACTATCCGCACTTATCAGATCATGTTGGAGAATTTTTAGGTAAAACGCTTTTTTATACATCTGACTTTGCAACAAATCCTAAAATCAAAAAACAGTATGTTAAGCAATTCACAAACCCAGATCTTTGTGACATAACAGAAAAGCTTGTCTTTACGGACCCTTTCTTCAATAGTGAAACAAATGACTTTGAAGAGGAGTTAAGAGAAGAAGTTGAAAAACTATGGGCAGATTTAGAATTGCAGGCCAAAGCAGCAGAGCTGAAGCGAATCTTTTTGACCTCGGCTGAAACACTTGTCCATGGAGATCTTCATACAGGCAGTATATTTGCGAGCGATCATGAAACAAAGGTGATTGATCCAGAGTTCGCTTTTTACGGTCCATTTGGATTCGATATTGGACAATTTATAGCGAACTTGCTCTTAAATGCTTTATCTCGTGAAAACGAAAAAGATCAACAGCCACTTTTTGACCATGTTGAAAATGTTTGGGCTACGTTCAAAGAGGTTTTCACTAAAGCATGGAAAGAAGACAGCATTGAAGCATTTAGCGTGTCAGACAGCTTTTTAGAAAAAACATTTGATCGTATCTTAAAAGAAGCGACCGGATTTGCCGGCTGTGAACTCGTTCGTCGAACGATTGGACTCGCACATGCTGCCGATCTTGATGCGATTTCATCACCAGCCAAACGTCTCACTCAGAAAAAAGCAGCACTTACACTAGGAAAAACATTCATCAAACAATCTTGTGCAGTCGAAACAGCGTCCGACCTCGTCGCACTATTCCAACAATCTGTAAAGGAGTGACGGGTATTGAGAAAAGATTTTGAAGTCCCCCGTTCAGTCGAATGGGAAGGAAACAACATTAAAATTTTAAACCAACAAAAATTACCGGCTGAAACTGTATTTGAGCATTTATATACGAAGGAAGATGTCTACGATGCGATTGTGACATTAAAAGTGCGCGGAGCACCTGCTATTGGGATTACAGCTGCTTTTGGGCTGGCGCTAAGTGCTCAAGATATCGACACAGAAGATATTGATGTCTTCAAAGAAGAAGTGATCGGCTTGAAGGAATATTTCAATCGGTCTCGTCCAACAGCCGTTAATCTTGCATGGGCTTTAGACAGACTTTTTCAGCGAATTGAGCGTGCCGCTTCGGTCAATGCAGCCAAAACAGATCTTGTCCATGAAGCCATTCAAATTCAAATTGAAGATGAAGAAATATGTCGCCAAATCGGTCAAAATGCACTCCAGCTCTTTACGTCTGGTGACCGAATCATGACCATTTGTAATGCAGGCTCCATCGCTACTAGCCGCTACGGAACAGCGCTTGCTCCTTTTTATTTAGCCAAAAAGAAAAATCTTGATCTTCATATTTATGCTTGTGAGACTCGTCCTGTCTTGCAAGGAGCTCGACTGACGACATGGGAATTGATGCAGGGCGGTCTCGACGTGACACTCATTACAGATAACATGGCAGCTCATACGATGAAAGAAAAACAAATTTCTGCTCTCATTGTTGGGGCTGATCGAATCGCCCGAAATGGCGATACGGCTAATAAAATCGGCACTTTAGGTCTAGCCATACTTGCCAAACATTTTCAAATTCCATTTTTTGTGGCGGCACCTCTCTCGACCTTTGATATGTCAATCGATCATGGGTCAGATATCCCCATTGAGGAACGTGATCCGCTGGAAGTGAAGGAATTAAATGGTGTGCAAATTGCACCAGAAGATGTACAGGTATTTAATCCTGCCTTTGATGTCACACCGCATCAACTCATTTCAGGTATCATTACAGAGAAAGGAATCATCACATCCAATTATACAGAGGAAATTGATGCTCTTTTCACTGAAAATATATCTAACTAAAATAAATAAAAAGCACCGTGTTCTTACCGTTTAAGAGCACCGTGCTTTTTTGTTTGTAGCGTTTTAGCTAATATTTCTTTCTTTTGTTCCTCTGTTAAGACATTCAATTTGACACATAGTGACGTCACTGCATACATTTTACCTTTCTTTCCCCATAACATCATGACGACCTCCTTTTCCCAAAGCCAACATTTTTAGCTTAATGAAAGGATATGTCGCATGCGAACATTTGGAACAGGTCAATTGATTTATTTTTTTATAAATGGGATTCCTTCTAATTCAAGCAGGACGGCTTTCATATCCGTTTTACTTCCTGCATAGCCAGTCAGTGATCGGTCTTTCCCAATGACCCGATGACACGGGATGAAAATTGGCAGTGCATTTCGCCGATTGGCTTGTCCAATCGCTCTTACTGCCTTTGGATTCCCGATTGCTTCCGCAATATCAGCATAGCTCTTTGATTCACCGTACGGAATCGTCGAGAGTGCTTCCCATACTTGCTTTTGAAATGGTGACCCTTCTTGTTTGAGCGGAAGAGTAAAGATTTTTCGCTCTCTGTTAAAATACTCAGCAAGCTGTCTTTTCGCTTCTATTAATACGGGTGTCTCTTCTTTGTTTATTTCTGATGTTCGTTGTTTTGCTAAAAACGGCTCGTCATCAAACAATACTTCTATGATGACACGATCTTTCTCTAGTATGTATAATTCACCAATCGGTGCGTTGAAGACTGTATAATTCACATTAATGCGCTCCTTCTTGTCGCTTTTGTCTAAGCGGTAAAGTGAGATGGAACACAGTCCCCACTCCTTCCTCGCTCTCCACCTCAATGGTTCCTTGATGTTCTTCAATGATTTTGTAGCTAACCATCAAACCTAGCCCAGTCCCTCTCTCTTTCGTTGTATAAAATGGTTCTCCAAGCCGCTTCAGCTTATCCTCTGCCATTCCGCATCCCTCATCTCTTAATGAAATGACAATATGATCCTCACCTTTTCGTTTGATGCTGACGTACACATTCCCTTTCTGCGGCATCACTTCAATCGCATTTTTTAAAATATTAATGAAAACTTGCTTTAATTGATTTTGTTCACAGTAGATAAGCGGGATTTCACCCAAGACGTTCAAGTGCATTTGGACATTGCCGAGATTGGCTTGTGCGTGAAGCAGATCCATCGTGTCTTTCATAATTTGCACCACATTTTTTTCTTCATAAACAATTGCCTGCGGCTTCGCCAAAATTAAGAATTCAGTAATAATCGATTCAATTCTTTTTAGCTCTGAGGTAATGACATTAAAGTAGAGTGAATATTCCCCTTCTATGTTTCCTTTTAATAGCTGAATGAACCCTTTTAATGCTGTCATTGGGTTTCTAATTTCATGTGCAATTCCGGCTGCAAGCTCTCCGACTACATGAAGTGTATCCGATTTTCTGACTCGTTCTTCTAATTCCTTTCGTTCCGTCACATCTCTAAAAATGGCAAGATTCATATTATGAATAATGTTGCGTTTAAATGAAAACTCTAGTATGCGCTGATCATGGTGGTTCAGCACAAATGGAACTTCATTATCTATTTCATCTAATGATATAGCCTGTGCTGGCTGTGCCAAATTTTCAATATGGTAAGGTGCAAGAATATGGAGAAGATTCGTTTCAGTTAAATGGCCATCCATCAGTCCGAGTAACTCACTAGCAGAGGGATTGACATCAATAATGCGATATTGATTGTCAAAAAGAACAATTCCATCCATTGAACCATTAAACACTTTACGGAATTTAAGCTCGCTTTCTCGCAATTCTTGCTCCATTCGCTTTCTATCACTAACATTACGTAAAATTGTTAAATGCTGTCCTTCTAATACCGCATGCTTCGATGTAAATTCAAGCTCCTTAAATTGACCATTCGCCATTCTAAATAGAAGTTCTTCCCGTATTTCATGATTTCTCATATATCGTCTTCTTGTAGGCCTGTACCTCTTATCAGATTTCACTAGGAAATCGGTTAGTTTCTGACCAATCAGCATATGCATAGGTAATTCAAAAATACGACAGGCTGATTCATTGGCTCTCACAATCTCGCCATCGTCTGCCCATATGATAATGGCATCCATCGCATTTTCGAAAATCTCTCTAAAACGTTCTTCGCTTTTTAATAGCTTTTCTTCCATTAATCTTTTTTCTGTAATATCACGCATGATGGACATATAAAAACCGCTCATAACATTTGAAGTAATGGTCAGTTCAAATATTTTTTGCTTACCGGATTGAAGTGTAACAGGGAGCTCTCCTTTTGCTTTGCCCGTTTCCTTCAATGACATAAATAAGTGCTGTAAAGCCGGTTGATTTTGTTCTTCTACAAAATCATGTAAATAACGGTCTGTTAAATCTGTCTTTTTGAGTTCAAAGCTCTGACAAAAAGAGTGGTTTGCATCAATCATGCAACCATCCTGATCAAATATGACCATACCATCAATTGCTCGATCAAACAAATCCTTAAACAGTTGCTCATTCATGGAGCGTTCGCGCTCTAAGATTTTCTTTGAAGAAACATCTCGCATGACAACGATATATTGGTGATTCAATTCATCATGTTCTGCAAAAAATTCAATGTATTTCGTCTCTCCATTTTCTAGCTGGATTGAGATTTCTTTTTTTAATGTGCCTTTTCGAAAAAAAGTCTCTAAAGAACATTCAATTCTATTTTCAGGGATGCCATATAGGAAATCAAGAACGGATTTATTGATGAGGTCTTCTTTCGGTGTCTGTACAAGCCTGCACGTTGCTTCATTGGCTTGGATGATGTTGAGCTGCTGATCGAATATAAAGATGGCATCTAACGCCTTATTTAACAGCATTTCCTGCTGCGTCAGTTCATTTCGCAAATACTCATTTTCTTTTTGTAATTTTCTGATATCTCCTGCAGTCATTAATTGATTGTCATCGAGCGTTTCAGTCATTCTCTTACACTCCTTTTCCAGCCTGATTCCTCTACGAGTATTTCTACAATCTTTTCATTGTTCCTTCATTCGACTCATAAAAAAGAAAACTTTTTGAACGAAGAGCCTCAATTTATTTCATTTGAATAACACGATTATAGAATGGTTCTCTATTCTTACTCTTCTTTTACAACCATTCTACAATTTCAAATCAAATGGTGAAATGAGCAAAACTGTCTTTTAGAATGGGGCGAATGAGGGAACAGTGCTCATAGAAAAATAAAGTGGGAAAGGTGATGTTATGGTAGCTTCTCGAGATCGTTATTTTGATAATGCAAAATTTCTTCTCATTTTTTTAGTCGTTTTTGGTCATTTGTTACGGTCATTCATCCATGATCATGATTGGATGCTCTATTTATACAAGTTTATCTATACATTTCATATGCCTGCATTTATTTTGATATCTGGTTACTTTGCGAAAGGATTTAGAAAACCTGGTTTTATAAAAAAGGTCGCACTTAAGCTGATCATCCCATATTTCATTTTCCAGGTGATTTATTCTGTGTGCAATTATTTACTCCAGGATCAAAGCATGTCGAGCTTAAACCCGATGGAGCCGCACTGGTCTTTATGGTTTTTAATTAGTTTATTCTTTTGGAATTTACTACTCATTCCTTTTTCCAAGTTGCAATTCTACTGGGCGATGATCGTCAGTTTATTGACTGCATTACTTGTCGGGTACGTTGACAGCATTAGTAACACGCTCAGCTTATCACGTACGTTTGTTTTTCTACCGATGTTTTTAGCTGGTTTTTATTTAAAGAAGCAACACTTTGAATTCATCCGGACGAGTACTGGTAAAATAACGGCACTTCTTGTGCTACTTGGTGTCTTTCTGTTTTGTTTCTTTTACGAATTCGATTATTCTTTCTTATTTGGGTCACAGTCGTATTCTTCACTCGGGGATGAAGGTGTGATTGCCGCAATCAAACGAATGGCATGGTACATGCTTGCATTTGCAGCCACATTTAGCTTTTTTGCTTTAGTCCCGACTCGCCATTTCTTCTTTACAAAATGGGGTACGAGAACCTTATATGTGTATTTATTGCATGGATTTGTCATTAAGCTTTTAAGAACGACATGGTTTGATGATTGGGCATTTAATGCGGCAAGTGTACTCATTCTATTACTGCTAACCATATTATTGACCGTCACCCTTTCTAGTACTTTTGTCAAAACCGTCTCTCAACCAATAATCGAACTCAAAATGACAAATATCATAAGAACTATTACAGGAAGGCAAAGCAGCTATATCAAATAAAAAACGATCCGCTAAGGATCGTTTCAGCGTGTAGACAAACCCTTACATTCGTATTCAGATCTGCGGCTTGTGCTCACTCCTCCGCACAAGTAGCTCGGGTCTTCCTAGACTCAAGGGTTTTCAATTCATGCTGAAAAGAAAACAAACCCTTTTTCTCAAGGAAAGAGGGTTGTTTACTGTTCACTTTTTTCGTGATTACACGAAGAATCCTTCTTTGGCTTCATGAAAGTTTCAAACCACTTGCTGCTGTTCACATCTCCAAGCTCACTGCCAAATTCCTCTTCTAAGACGTCTGGATTCATCGGTTTTTTATGTTCTTGCAAATCCTTACTTTTTACATGCTTTTTCGTCATGAGATGCTCCCCCCTTGTTTTCCTTGATGAGAGTTTCGGTTTGCTTGCCTGTCAATTGATTGTTCATCAAATTGAGTTTGTCTATTGTCAGTTGCCACGCTTTCTGTTGGCGTCATATTGTTTGTCAACGCTTCATTTTTCGCTGCTTTTCTTTTCACTACAATCAGTCCTTTTTTGACGTGTTTAGGTCTTCTTTTAATTGTTCAAATAGTTCTTTCATTTGCTTCACTGTGATGGGTTTTTCTTCTGGTTTCAGCTCATAGCCGATTTGACCATTCGCTTCTAGCGTCGCTTTTTTGAGACTGCTGATATCGGAAATTCCTTGCTGTTTTAGACGCATTTTGAATTGGTCCCTTGTAAGCCGCGTTTTTTTCAGTTTTTGATCCAGCATTTCTCCATCTTGTAAAATCACCACAGATTTTCCTGAAACAAGTTTTTCAAAAAAATCAAATTGAATCGACAGCTTTTCCATAATAATGAGTGCAACAATAAAGATGGTCGCTGCATAAATCGTTTCAAGTAAATTATGCTCAATAAAAGGTTGAATGATTATCGACCCAATCGAAATCATAATCACGGTTTGTTGTACAGTTAATTGGCTAATGGATTTAGGTCCTGCTATTCTCAGTAGCATGGTTCCAACTAACAGCATGACGATTGCTTTCCATAACACTTCCAGCACGTCTCATTCACCTCTTAATTATAGGATGTGAACATCAACTTCAATTTAGACAGTTATATAATGGAAAATAAAAAAGCATTTCTAGAATGCTACATGTGTAGGACAAACCCACATATTCTTTGTCAGGACCGTGCGCGCTGGTGTGTTCACAAATTAGAATTCACTTCGGACAACTAGATCGTGTTTTCCTAAATTTCAACTAAAAAAACAAAGGGCTAAATTAAACATCATTTTAGCCCTTTGAACACATCTGAAGCTATCCATGAGAATGCTGTTTATCCGATGATCACACGCTCTTTCGGATAATGATAATTTGCTTCGCTTTCTCTCCGCCCAATTAAGTATAAAAAGCTCGGAATCCCAATTCTACCGATAAACATCACCATCATGATGATGCACTTTCCAAATACAGTGAGATGAGACGTAATACCAAGTGATAATCCCGTTGTTCCAAATGCAGAACAAACTTCAAATAAATTTTCAAGAAGCGAGTTGTGCTCTGACAATGTCAAAAGAAACGTTGCCCCAAAAACTAAAATAAAGGCCATCATGGTCACCATGAGCGATTTGTAAATATCCGCATGATGCAGTTCCCTTTTGAAAATTTTAATCGATTTATTTCCTCGGGCAAAGTGAAAAAGAGCGAGTATGTTAAGCGCAAATGTCGTTGTCCGAATTCCGCCCCCAACCGAGCTTGGAGATGCCCCGATAAACATCAGCATACATAAAAATAAAAGCGTCGGCTCTGTCAGTTGTGTAATGTCTAGTGTCGAAAGACCGCCGCTTCTTGTTGCTGTTGATTGAAATAAGGAATAAAACAAAATTTCATGCCAGCTCTTTCCAAGGAAGGTAAAACGGGCTTCAAGTGCATATATCCCTAATGCTCCAACAACAACAAGTCCGCCAAACGTAATGGTCGTGATTTTTGTAAATAACGAAAATGATGCATGCTTTCGATCTTGATTAAATAAAAAATCCTTCACTTCAACGAGCACTGGAAACCCGATAGCACCGAAGATGATCAGTAGCATTGTAATAAATTGAACGAAATAATCATCTTTGTATGGAATTAATGAATTCCCTGTAATATCAAAGCCGCCATTGGTCGTTGCACTAATACTTGAGAAGAAGCCATGTAAAAAGGCCTCTTGCATGTCGTAATATTTAAGAAAATACATACTTAAAATCAGACCGCCTAAAAACTCAATGAGTAAAATCAAATATAAGACCTGCTTCATCAGTTTAACGATTCCTGATAAGTTGCTTTGGTTTTGGTCTGCCATAATCAGCTTTCTTTCTTTTATTCCTATCCGCTTTCGCCTCACAAGCCAAACAAAAGTTCCGAGTGTCATAATTCCGATTCCGCCAATTTGCAAAACAAAAGCAAGAATCCACATTCCTGTTACACTAAATGTCTGTGAGGTATCCACAACGGTAAGACCTGTGACACTCACAGCACTGACTGCCGTAAATAGCGCATCTATAAATGTCCATTTCACTCCTTCTTTGTGAGCGACTGGTAGACTCAGAAGAATGAGTGAGACTGTGACAGCGAGAAAATAATAAAGAGCAATCAGTTGGAATGCTGATAGCCGATCAATTAGTTTTTTTATTGGATTCATTGTAATTCCTTCTTTATCTTTCTTTTTCAATACTTTATCATTTTAATGAAAAGAATAGTGATTTTAAAGATATTTTATGCTTTATTTTCATTTTCATCAAAAAGAAAAAAGACATCCCTTTGACAGAATGTCTTTTGTTCTACATTATTTTGCTTCAAGTCTTCTAATTCTTTCGTTTAAATCAGGGTGTGTTGAGAAAAGAGATGCTTTTCTTTTTCCGCTGATTTTCAGTGTAGCTACTGCTGTTTGATCATCATCTTTAATTCTTGACGTATATGCTTTAAGTGAGCGAAGCGCATGAATCATTTTGTCTTTTCCAGCAAGGTCAGCACCGCCGCGGTCTGCGTGGAATTCACGATGTCTAGAATAAGCAAACACGACAAGGCTTCCTAGAATTGAGAAGATGATCTGAAAAACGATCACAGCGATAAAGTGGACAATTGGCACAAGCTCTTCACGAGAGACGAAACGACTTGCGATCCATGCCGCAATTCTTGAAAGGAAGACAACAAACGTGTTCACAATTCCTTGCAGTAACGTCATCGTCACCATGTCACCGTTCGCAATGTGGGCCACTTCGTGCGCAATAACACCTTCAACTGCTGCATCATCCATTTCATGAAGCAATCCAGTGGATACAGCAACAAGTGATCTTCTCTTAGATGGACCTGTCGCAAAAGCATTTACTTCAGATGATTGATAAATACCAACCTCAGGCATTTTAGAAAGGCCTGCTGCTCTAGATAATCTGTGTACACGATCTACAAGCTGCTGCTCATCATATGTTAACGTATCCTTTTCAGGATTTAACACACGTACGCCCATCATCATTTTCGCCATCCAACGAGACATTGCTAATGACATAAAGGACCCAACAAAACCGACAACCGCACTGAACACAAGAAGCACTACTATATTAATTCTACCGTCTGCTCCTATATACGAACCAACACCAGTTGCTGCACTAATAACCGAAAGAACAATACCAATCGTAGTGATAACAAGAATGTTCGTTAATATAAACAGAAATATCCTTTTACCCATACATAACCTCCGCTGTCAAATTAAGTTCAAATGAACTTATTAATAAAATTATAAAAATAATCGGCTCAAATTGCAAGGAAAAGGAATCGTTTGCTATGTTGATCGTAACAGTTTGAGCCCCGTTTCTTCAAATGTTTACACCATATCTTCACATAAAAAGTGAACAAATGGTGACACCTGTCAATGCTCTTTCGTTTATTTTGCATTTTCAACAAAAAGAGATTATGATGTTGAATTAGATCAATAATCACGTTTTTTGACGTACAAATGAGGTGGAACATGGTTGCTTTTAAATTAACAAGAATTGACATGACGAGACTTCTTTATTCTCTAAAAGGAGAGGGAGATCTGACTCCGCTTCAGCTTTTGAATTCAACTGTAAAAAACGATCAGCAGCATGAATATGACGAGTTAAAGGTCCCTTCGTTTTTTCAGAAGCTCGAACGGCGGAAACAAAAATCAGAACATGGGCTCTCAACGAATGAAATCGTTGAATTAGGTAACCTTTGCGAGCTGACTTCTCTTAAATCAACTGCTATTCAAAACTGGATCAAACGTGATATTAAAGATATGATTGGTCATCCAGAGCTTGGCAAGAAATACTCTATTGATCAGGTTGTTCTATTATTAATTGTCAGAGATTTAAAATCTGTTTTTGACTTTGATACCATTCGCATGATCTTATCTGCCTTATTTAACACGATTACAGATCGATCTGATGATATTATTAGTCCAATGCGTTTTTATGAAGCATATGCGCACGTCCTTGATTTTATTTATCACCATACAAATTTTCCAATAAAGGAAACCAATTTACGGGCGATAACAGAAGAACAAACAGACAAGCTCCATGAACAATTTAGCGAATTGACAAAGAATCAATGGAACTTGATCAAAGGCATCATCAGCTCTACAGTCTTCTCTGTTTTCACTTCTCATCTTCAAAGTACAGCACAAGAAATGATGTTCAATGCGCTACAACATAAAAAAACATGAATAAGAGCCGAGGTGATTTGATTACCTCGGTTTTTTGTACAGCAATTGCCAGCATAATAAAAGCCAGATATTTTCAAAATAAGAAGGCGTCATTAACATAAGGTGAAAGGAGGAATATCACAATGGCAAATCGAAATCAACTTCTTGTTCCTGGAGTAGAACAAGCATTGGATCAATTTAAATACGAGATCGCTCAAGAATTTGGCGTAACTCTTGGTTCAGATACAGTCGCACGTGCAAACGGTTCTGTTGGTGGTGAAATCACAAAAAGACTCGTACAGCAGGCTCAAGCACAAATGGGAAATCAATCTAAATAAAGACATGGTGAAATACGCCGGATCTATTCTGGCGTTTTTTTACTGTTCATATGTGTGCTGAGACGAATCTTTGCGATAGGATGATGGCGAGTCTTTTTCTTTTCGCTTCAGCTCATCTCTTTTTCGTTCAACGTACGGATGCTTCTGACCGATATCGTTTTTTTTTGCTCGGTTCTTTGCTTCATCACGTGATTTGTCGGCTTGATGTCTTTTTTCATCAAGGTAAGAGGAATGATTTTTTTTTTGATCTTTGTCTATAGAGGTATCTTTTTCATCCTTATCAGTCTTTTCAATGCTTTCATCGTCAGGCTTTTTTGGCTGAGGTTTCTGAACAGACCCTTGCTCTTCCCTCTCTAATTCCTTCTGCTCTTTCTCTTCTGTAGGAACCTCTTTATCATGATTGTTGTCATTGTTTTCGCCTGTCGTTATGTCTTCTTGCTCACCTTTGTCCTCTTGATCTTGATGTTTCTGATCTTGCTCAGGCTCTTCTTCTTTGACAGCTTCATCATTTACAGCATCTTCATCCTGTTTCATGTCTTCTTGTTCTTGGTCTTGCAGTTCTTTATTTCTAATATATGTTCCTGTTGAGATGCCTGCTTTTTGCGCTTTTTCTCTTGTTTCAAGGTCACCTTCTACCGCCTCAAGTTTGTAATTGCGTTTTTGATATTCATCCGAAATGGTATCTATTTTGTTTTTGATGTTAGTTTTATATGTATGATCTTGCATGTTTTCATAAACCGTTGAAATATAAATGTTTCTTGATTGATTGATGTATCCTTTTTTATCACAATCGTCTATGATTTCTTGCACGACCTTCGTCATGTCCGTTTTTTCCCAATCCTTCATACTAGCAAGCACATTTTTAGCCTCTTGATTCAGCGGTGTGACTCCAATCACCTGATAATAGTGATCGAGCTTCAGCTCAAAGCTAGGGTTAATATCAATGGTCATATAAGCATATGCTTTTTGACTTGAGAAGGATGGCATCATAGCAAAAATCACGACAATAATGGCTGCTATGGATAAAATTCCTGCATTCAGCGGACGTAAACGGAGCAGATCAAAAAAACCGGCTCTTTTCCTTTCGAGACGTGATTCATTAGGAAACGTCACTTCTTGACCAATTTCATAATCTTGCTGTTCATACTTTGTCCGTAGAAATTGTCCATCAGGGGTCAGCAGTGTGACATATTTTTTGTTTTTCTCTACTATAATGCCTCTTCTCATGAATTAAGCACCCCTTTAAGGTAATCTTTCAAATACACATAATCACCAGTCATAATGATCGCCATAGCAATAATATATTTTCTATTTCTTTCAATCGTTTTGCGGCTGACTTCAACTAACTTTTCTAGCTGTTTGACTGGTAATTGTTTTTTCTGAAATAAAATTATTTTTAGTTCATCGTGTTTGACAAGTGTATAGGCTACTTTAATTGCATTTTGCCTAGCATCTGCATGTTTTGGTGAATGCTCAAGCAATTCTTGAAACGTAAGACCGTATACCTTTAATCGTTCTTTAAAATGTTCAATTTCTTCTCTTCTGTGTTCTTGTTCAACTAAACGTCTGTATTCATCTGCAGAAAGCTCTGCTTCAATCATGCTTTGAGAGTATTCGCCATTCTCACTTTCTTGCAAGTCCATTTGAATGGTAGGCGCATTTCTTGCTTCTTTCCGAATATAGTCTATGACTTTTCTTTTAATAATTAACTCCGCAAAAGCTAAGAGTGAGTTTCCTTTTTCGGATGAATATTTTTCTATTGCTTCATTAAAGGCGATTAAGCCTATGCTGAATTCGTCATCTTTTTCATCTATATATCGTTTGCAAACGGATGAAACCGTCTTAGCGACAAATGGTTTGTATTGCTCTATCAATGCATTTTGCAGCTCACTATCACCTTGTTGGATACTAATAGCAGACTGCTCTAATGTTTGCTTTTTCTTACCTTTAAACAAAAGGCTAAGCAATGGTTTCACCTCAGTTCTCCCTATATTACTCATTTATGATAGCTAATTTATGAGGGAAGCGCAAAGGAAGAAATGAGGAATTCATTTCCTGTTTCTCAAATATGACAACTATTTCTTTATCTACTTTACAACGTTTCGTCTATAAGCAAAGAAATAAGGGGGTATCCCCCCCTTATTTGTAATATGTGTGTTATGAAAATGAAATGATATTTCTTTCAAAAACCCTACTCTTCCAAGCGTACCTCCTGTTTCTCCTCGTTCTTTTGCCCACCTTTTCTTGATGGATTCGATAAAAACCAGCCAAATGCTGCAATTGCGATAAGGACTGTCCAAAAGATTGCTTTCCATAACGTTGAATGAATAAAATGTGAAGAGATCACCCCTATGGCAGGATGAGAGAGTGTATAAAGCATCAGCTTTACTCCAACCCAGCCGACAATTACGAATGCAGCTGTTTCTAGGCTTGGTCTTGTTTGCAGTAGTTTCACAAATACAGTCGCTGCAAAACGCATGATGACAAGACCAATGACCCCCCCTAAAAGAATCACGATAAATTGACCACCGTCAAGACCTCCAATTTGTGGAAGACTGGTGTTAGGAAGTGTCACTGCTAAGGCGACAGCCGCTAAAATTGAGTCTACTGCAAATGCAATATCAGCGAGTTCCACTTTGACCACTGTTGCCCAAAACCCACTTTGCTTGATGTTTGTTTCCGTTTCATTTTTCTTAAACACATGAGACTTCAAAATATGGTGAATTGAAATATAAAGAAGATAAATGGCACCAATGGCTTGAACTTGCCAAACATCTACTAAAAACGAAATGAGAAACAGAGAACCAAATCGCATGACGAATGCGCCTGCAAGTCCGTAAAATAATGCCTTTTTCCTTTGTTTTTCAGGAAGGTGTTTGACCATGACGGCCATCACTAGCGCATTATCAGCTGCTAGTATCCCTTCTAATCCAATCAATACGAGAAGAACCCACCCGTATTCTAAAATAATTGCAGCATCCATCATCATTCCTCCTTGTTTTATCTATTGTCCCACAAAAGACAAAGGCTTATGAATGCAAAAAGACCTTTGCCTGTAATGGCAAAGGTCTTGCTAGACATGTGATATGTAAATCATGCCAACAAAGCCGATGGAACGTAAGTCCATGTAATGACGACTTTGTTTCCGGTAAAAAACCGGACGCTACTCCCCTTTGGTGGGATTTAAGAATATTTAGATTACTTTTATCATAATCAATAGGCATGGGATTGTCAACACATATCTTTGTCTATGAATGACTTACAAATCAGACGGTTGGTTTTTCTTCTTTTTTTCTTCGTTTCAGCCATATATAGAGAGCGAAGAGTAGAATCACACCTAACCCAATAGGCAACAGGTATTGATCTAAGACCGCACCCACCTCTTTCCAATTCTCACCAAGCATCACACCTAGATACACATACACGAAAGTAATTGGCGTAATGGCCAAAAATGTATACAAGCAAAATACCCACACATTCATCTTCGCAATACCGCACGGGATGGAAATAAGGGTTCTCACTCCCGGAATAAATCGACCGCTAAATGCGACGAAACCGCCATGCTTTTCAAAAAAAGCATCAGATTTATCGAGCGACTCAGGTTTCACAAAAAAATATTTCCCATATTTATTTAAAAATGGTCTACCTCCATAACGCCCTAACCAATACAAGGTCAAAGGACCAACGACACCGCCTAATGAACCGGCAGCTACAACACCGATTAAAGCCATATCCCCTTCTGACACCCAGTATCCTGCTAGAGGCAAAACCACTTCAGCAGGAACAAATTCAATGCATAATGCTAGAAAGATGCCGAAATAAGACAAATTCTTAAAAGCATCTGCCAAAGAAATCATAAAATCTTCGATGTTTATCAATCCCTTTCACACATAATCAGTCTGACAAGTCATATAGTTGATAGAACCAAGCCACATATTAAACGAATCTAAACCGAAAAATGATTCACTTTTCATCGGTTTTTTACATTAAATTTGATTTTACTATAAACAGCGGATGAAAAAAATGTGGGTGGTTCTTTTTAAGTGAAGGAAAGGTGAACACAAACCCATTTGAGCCGATATATAAAATATATGTATGTTTTTAGGATACAGGAGGTTTTTTAACATGACACATTTAACAGGAAGCTACAACGGATGGCTTGTCTTTCTGTCAGTCACAGTCGCCGCTGTCGCCTCCTACTCAGCTCTTCATTTAGCGAGCAGAGTGATTCAGTCAAGCGGTGCAAAAAAAAACGGATGGCTTGTGATTGGTGCACTTGTGATGGGAGTAGGTATTTGGTCAATGCATTTCATCGGCATGATGGCCTTACACTTACGTTCAGGCATCACATATGAAACTCCATTATTGATCTTATCTATTTTGGCATCTTTTATCGGTTCTTTGATTGCCTTTTCTATATGCATCAAGCAGCAATTATCATTGAGACGATTGCTTATTAGTTCCATCACAATGGGGTCTGCTATTTGCAGTATGCACTATCTTGGAATGGAATCAATGGCCAATGTGACGATTCATTATCATCCAATTTTATTTTTCCTTTCGTTTTTCATTGCTGTGATTGCTTCTTTCTTTTCAATGAAGCTTTTTTTTCGACTCCATCAATCTGTAAAAAAACAGCATGATCATTTTTTCAAGATTGCGGGTGCACTTGTAATGGGCGGGGCCATTGCTGGAATGCATTATATAGGAATGGCTGCTTCAACAATTTTTTATCATTCTAATGGACAAGAAGCTGCAGGCGGTTCTTTTGTCACGAGTCCATTCAACCTGTCCATTTTCATTGGATTGGTTACTTTAATTGTACAAACGATTATGATCTTTGGTGCATTTATTGACCATCGAATCATGACACAATCAGAAAAGTTAAAAGAAAATGAGCAGCGCTTCCAATCGCTCATAAAACATAATATCGATGGCATCATTGTGTTATCTATCGATCGAAAGATACTTTCTGCTAATGATACAGGCAAACAAATTTTAAAAATCTGCCAAGCCTCAATTGGTGACGTTATCAGTGAACACATTATGCCTAGTAAGGTGTGGGAGGACTTTGTCAATCAATCAAAAAAAGCCGTCACACGTGATGCGGAAATCAAAGCGGCGGATCGATTTTATTATTATCATATGACATACATACCCGTACATGTCAACAAAAAGCTCGATAGCATCTATGTCATCTGTAAAGATTTAACGAAACAGCGGATTGCAGAAAAGGAAATACATGTGATGGCCCATTATGATGCACTCACCGAGCTGCCAAATAGACGGCATGGCATCAACCATTTAAATGATGTCCTTTCCTCCCAAGAGGAGACAGGGACATCAACAGCCGTTCTTTTCCTTGATCTGAACCGCTTCAAAATCATCAATGATGCACTTGGGCATAACATAGGTGATTTGCTGCTCAAAGCTGCCGCAAACAGGCTGACACAGTGTTTACCTCCGAATGGATTTATTGCCAGATTAGGCGGAGACGAATTTTTAATGATTTTTTCTCATATGGATGCTGATATACAAAAAATCAAACGTCTTTCTAAAAATATTATTCGACAATTTGAGCGCCCTTTCTTTATCCAGAATCACCAGCTCATTACGTCAATTAGTATCGGGATTGCCGTCTCTCCGCAAAACGGCATTGATGGAATGGAACTGATGAGAAAAGCAGATATGGCGATGTATTTATCGAAAAAGCATAAGCAAAGCCGCTTTGAATTTTTCACAGAATCAATGGAAAGATCGAGTGAAAACAGATTAAGTCGAGAGCTAGAATTAAGAGATGCAATTCAAAGAGAACAATTCGTTCTTCACTATCAGCCGCAGATCAGTGCCAAAACAAGAAATGTGACAGGAGTAGAAGCTCTTGTGAGAATGAAAGCACCAGATGGATCATTGAAATTGCCTGATGCATTCATTGAATTAGCTGAGGAATCAGGTCTAATCATTGATATCGGTCGATGGGTCATTGATACAGCGTGTCATCAGGCGAAAATATGGCATGACAAAGGCTTAAGTATTCCGGTGGCTGTTAATTTATCTGCCAAGCAGTTCAACTCTGAAGACTTAATTGATTTGATCAAGCTGACGCTAAAGAAATACGATGTAAAACCGTGCTTACTGGAGCTTGAAGTAACTGAAAGTATGACAATGGACAACATTAAACAATCAAAACAAATTCTGTCATCACTCAAACACCTTGGCGTTCGTATTAGTATTGATGATTTTGGTACAGGACATAGTTCACTAAGCTATTTAAAGGATTTACCGATCCACAGACTTAAAATAGACAAGTCCTTTATTGAGGACATTCTTAGTGATTCAAAGTCTGAGCAGATCACAGGTGCCATCATTGCCATGGGGCATCAATTATCTCTCGAAGTGATTGCAGAAGGCGTTGAAAGCTTCGCACAGGCGCAACTTCTATCCGCACAGGGCTGTGACGACTTGCAAGGCTTTTATTATGCAAAGCCGCTTCCAGCAAGCGAAATCGAGAAATTTATTGCATATCCTGCTTGGCAACTTGAAACATAAAGGGGTGCCGGAATTCTTCCGGAGAGGATAATCAATCAATTGCCCAAGCAGAAAGAAAAAAGCTTGTCAACTTTGTTGACAAGCTCAGATCGTTGACAAAGGGCTAAGAGGGCTCTTTGTCTTCTTTTCAGCGTGAATTGAAAACTCTTGAAGTTTCTTGGAAGGGCGAGCTATTTGTGCGGAGAGAATAAGCACCAACGCTCAAGATTTAACAACGAATGCGAGGGTTTGTCTACACATTGAAGGAGCCAAATAGACACGCCTTATCAATTGATGTTTTATCTAAATAATAAATGTTGACTGTGAATACCTGCTTTTTTGAGCAAACGAATCAATTGCTCCTGTTCATCACGCGTCAGACCAGAAAAAGCTCTTGCAATACGAAGGGAATGGATCGGATAAATCTTATCAAGATAGCTACGACCTTTATCTGTTAAATGAGCATAAACTGATCGTTTATCCTTCGGGTCTTGCTCCCTTTCAATGAAACCATTTCGTTCTAGCTTGTCAATCACATACGTGACATTTCCGCTTACAAGCAGGAGTCGTGAGCCGATTTGCTGAAGTTTTTGAGCGCCTCGCGTGTAAAGCAATTCAAGAACTGCAAATTCAGTTGGATTAAACCCGTGCTCCTTACTGTCTCTAATACTGTGTTCTGAAACGCTTTTAAATGCTCTTGCAAAAACCTTGTAAAGCGTCATTGACCGTTCTACTTCTTCTTCATTAAACGATAGTCTCATCACATATCTACCTCTTATAATATTTTTTTAACTTCAAGGCTGTCTTGCGGTGAAGTTGGAGCCTTTCGTAAGAATATAGAAGTACGTTTTTGAAAACCCTTTCAACTACATAGCGACTCCATTCGTGTTATGTATAAGATTTCGATATAAACTTTTAAAATCCTTCTTATTTTTCATAAATATCTTGAAAAAAAGCTTTTTTAGCAAACCATCATGATACGACATATTTTAACATTATCTGTAAAGACTCTATGTTTTCTTACAAATATTTCGCCAAAATTCTACAAAATCCAATATCGCTATAATATTAAACACACAAAAAAAGAAACCCCTTATGATTTTCACTACATTGATCAAGGGATTTTCACAGATGGCGGTGTTTTTTGTTGAAAAAAAAGTGATACTCTTTTTTTAAGTCACTTATTGTCATATTTTTGGTCATGTCATGGCTATAAACACCTAACGAGCAAAGTCTTTGTGTATAATATTGTCTTTCTTTTTCTAATGCTTCTTTTAATATTTGCCGCAACGAATGCTCCCTCCTATAAATTAATCTGATAGATGAGGACTTGAAGCTTATGAGGACTTCCTATACCAATCATTTTGTACAGCTCTCAAAAGAGCATGTGCATTCTGACCCACAGTCTGCATGAACTGCTCCATCAATTCGTCCCTCCTCACATCTAATGCAATGATTTCTTTTGCCATACGGATGATCTGTTTTTGATCCACCATGCGCTCCTCCTCATGTTTGATGTAATAACAGCATATGCATTGCAGCCGTGATTTGCACGCACGCTGTCAAGTTTCCTTCCATAGTTTTTCTGTTTTTTTATTAATATGTTATATTTTCTAACAAACATTAGGTTTTTTCATTTTTTATTCTATATAATATGAAGAAAAGACTTGCAGGGGTGAGTATATGACGCAGGAAGATGTATCTTATAAAGATAAAAAAGTCATTTCTATCGGGATTGTCAGTGAATTAACCGGACTATCTGTCAGGCAAATCCGATATTATGAGGAACGAAAGCTCATCTACCCCCAGCGATCGACGAGAGGCACGAGGAAATATTCTTTTTCTGATGTGGAACGGTTAATGCATATTGCCAATAAACGGGAAGATGGTGTGCAGACAGCAGAAATTTTAAAAGACATGAAGAAAAAGGAACAAGCCTTAAAAAGCGGACAATTCAAGAAAAAAATGCTCGAGGGGCAGATCAATGCACACTTTCGATACAAAAACCGATAAACGAAAAAAGAATCGCTCATTTGAACGATTCTTTTTATTTAGATGATGCATTAGACCCTTCCACTACCCCTACAAAGTCAATGAGCGCTCCTCTTTCAGGGTCTTCCTTTATCCGAAGCGCAAGTGCTTTTTCCTCTCCGGTTTGAGCATCCTCATAAATCGCATGAAACACATGAATACTGACCTCTTCTATATGAAAATCTTGATAGGACAGATTCTCTATGCCCCACTCTTTTTTCAATTTTATTATATCGTTTGGATGCGGAACAGCCCCTTCGACATAGACTTCTTCCATCTTTCTTTTATTCCCCTCAGCTATTGCTTCGAGCATGTGCTCTGCGGCAACAAGCCTTCTGTCTTTTCCTTCATCTTCCCTTTGACATGCACCGAGCAAAAAGATACATACCAAGATGAATAAAAACTTCTTCATTTTCTCTCCCACCTTCTCCTTAAAATGTAAAGGATGGAAGCGCTATATGCAATCCTTATTCAAAAAAGACTGTAAACCAAGCATGTGTAGTTTACAGTCTTTTATCTTCTTACATCAGTGTATGGAGGAAAGCTGTCGCAATTCCAAAATAAATGAGCAGTGATAAAATATCATTTAATGTGGTGATCAGCGGTCCAGATGCAATCGCCGGATCCACATTCAATTTGTGTAAAATAATTGGAACAATGGTTCCTGCCATTGTTCCAATGATCAGTGTGGCAAGGAGCGAGGAACCAACAACAAAACCTAATATCATGTTTCCCTGCCATACCATTGCAACCACCGTAATGATAATGGAACAGACAATACCGATATAAATACTTGTTTTGAGCTCTCTGAAAATGAGTCGCATGATTGTTTTTTTCGTTAATTCTTCTTTTGATAGTCCTCTAATGACGACCGCAAGAGATTGTGTTCCTGTATTCCCAGTCATGCCTGCGATCATTGGCATAAAGAAGGCAAGTGCGACCACTTGTTGAAGGGTATCCTCAAAATAATTCAAGATACTGCCTGAAATCAATCCAATGAATAAAAGCAGGATCAGCCAAGGAAGACGGCGATACGCCGCAACAAAAGCTGGTGTGTCAAACGTAATATCTTTACCAGAAGCAGCAAATTTTTCATAGTCTTCTCCCGCCTCTTGAATGACAACATCAATGATATCATCTACTGTAACAATCCCGACAAGTACATTGTTTTCTTCAACAACAGGAATTGCGAGGAAGTCATAACGTTCAATCAGTTTTGCAATTTCCTCCTGATCTTGAAACGCCCCAACTGCAATCACCCTTGTAAACATGAGATCCTGCACCTTTTCATCAGGTTCACCTAAAATCAGATCACGATATGAGAGAACACCAACAAGCTGTTTTTGATCATTGATCACATATAAGTAGTTGATCGATTCTGCAATTTCAGCAAAGCTTTTCAGCTTCACAACCGCATCCTGAACGGTATAGTGCTGAGGAATCCACACATAACGGTCGGTCATAATACGTCCCGCTGTTTCAGCAGGGTAATTCATGAGAAGCTGGACTGCTTTTGATTCTTCTGCTTCCATGTTTGATAACAACTGATCTTTTAGATCATCATCCATTTCATCAAATAAGTTGGCCAAATCATCGTTATCCATTTTGTTTGTCACGAAGGTGGCTTTGTCTTTTCCTACTTTTTCAAGGACAATTTCTTGATATTCCCGCTCAAGCTCTCCCATCATTTCAGTAATGTCTTCTACTGTTAAAAATGTCAGGAAGCGACTGCGATGTTTTTCCGGGAGCTCTTTAAACAAATAGGCCATATCATACGGCTGAAGCTCTTCCATAATGTTCTTAAATTCTTTGTGTTTACCGTCTCTTAATAAAATAATGATTCTTAAAATGAGTTCATCATACGTAATATTTTGTATCATTCACTGCTACCTCCCCAAAGTCAGGAGATACCCGAATCCCTCAGAATGTGCGCGGGTCAGGATCTCCTCTTTCTGATGTCTCAATTTGATCTTTTGACATACTCTTTATGTGTCTCGAATCGGGATGATCCATCCCCACACCTCCTTTTCTCATAAAAAAGCACCCTCAAACGAATGAAGGTGCTTTGTAAGCATGACAAAATAAACCACTTACTCCTCCAATCGTTGAGCTTTAGCACTGTATGGCATAGGATAAACCAGCTGCATTAAAAATCACCTTATGTCGATGATTTCTGTTGACCCATTGGCGTCTTTGGACATTTTTGGGCAGCAGCGTATCTCCATACAGGAGCCTCACCTAACGAAGTCTCATATTGTTAACACAATGAGATTACAGAAAAAGCGGAATGATGTCAATAAGTAAGATGCCAAATCAGTGAATGTATTCGCTTACTTTTCAAAAAAAGAGCGATACACATCCCGTAATCGCTCTTTTGCGTTTTCTACTCCTCTTTTGGCTGGTCCAAATCCTCTTGAGAGAGGAGATGAAAAGAATCATGCAAAAACAAAGCATATCCTTCTCCATCAGGATGCGGAACATATTCCGCATGGTCCATTGTTTGCTCTTCTTCTTTTTTCTTCATATTCTCTCGCCTCCTTTAGAGTAGTTTGTCCTAACGAAAGAACCTTACACATAAACGTGTAAGGTTCTCATATTCATTCATCACCCCATTCTTGCTTTAAAATTTTTCCTGTTTTTGCGGATATCTCAAAATCGACTTCATTGCCGTTTGGAGTGGTGATTTCGATTTCATAAATGTACGCACCATTCTCTTTATCTAGGTCTGAATCCGTGACCGTACCTTTTGCTTTCGCTAATGCAATCTGTTCAGCTTGTTTTTTTGTGATTTTCACATTTTGTTTCTTTTCTTTCACTGGATCATTTAGTGCCTTTCCAGTCTTCGCATCTACGTATACTTTATATTCAAAGCCGCCTTTTTTAATCTCGACCTCATACACCCATTTTCCTTTTTTACGCTCAAGGTCCACATCGTCTACATAGCCCTTCACTACTTTTAATGCTGCTTTTTCAGCTTGTTTTTTCGACACAAACGATGATTTCTTTTGAACCACTTGTTCTGCATTTGCCGTTTGATTTGTATTTTGCGTTTGAAGTGTGAAACCACCTGCGACAAGTGCTCCTGTTAATGCGGTAGCTACTAGTACTTTTTTCATCATTTTCATTTCCTCCTCTTTTTGATCTCACCTTTATTTTAAAAAAACAAGATGAAAAAGGAAGGAAAGAAACATGAGAAAATCATGAGAAAAGGATTAATTTTCGTACGTAATCCCCTCAATATCTCCTGTATATGCATTGACAAGCACCTCTGCCTCACGTCCATTTATTAAGTTTAGCTCAACTTCAAACACAAGCATGTCGCTATACGTTTCAAGGTCTGCATCGTCAACTGTTCCCCCGACTTCTTTTACAGCAATTTGAATGGCTTCCTCTACAGTGATTTTGGTCAGCTTTTTTTCTTTAGAGGTTGGTTTTTTCTTTTCAACTTCAATCACTTTCAAGGTAAGTTTATTCACATCCACTTGATATAACTCTTTTTTTGATTGGATCGTAAAAATAAAACGATCTGACTTTTCTTTCTTTTGTATGACTGTCCCGTTTACTTTTTTGACGGCTGCTTCTTCTGCTTGAAGAGCTACATTTTTTTCATTTGGCGTTTGATAGCTTTTTAATTGTTTGATCTCTTTCATTTGACCGCTTGCGGAAGATACAATCATTTGATAAATTCCATTTGAATTTTCAAGTATCAACGTATAATCCTGTTTATGATTGATTAAAGCTACATTTGTAATGTTTCCATTGTAGTCTTTTGCAATGATTTGTTTGATCTCTGATTCACTTAATATGTTTTGATCAATGGTTTGAATCATGAGCATCACAAAAGCCGCAAGAACGGCGAAAAATCCTGCGAGGGCAAACCCCATTTTCATTTTTTTAGACATGCAGAACCTCCTTCCTATTTCCTATTTTATAAGGAGGAAATGAGAAATTGATGAGAAAAGACCTATTTCATTTCCGAAAAAGAATTGTCACATTTGTTCCTTCGCCAATACGGCTGTCTACCTTAAGCTCTGCTCCATGCTCTTCAGCAATTTGTTTCGCTATCGATAGACCAAGACCGGTTCCGCCTGTCTCCCTGTTTCTCGCTTCATCCACGCGGAAAAAGCGGTCAAAGATTTTCGGCAGGTCCTCTTCTCTCATGCCAATTCCTTTATCACGAACAGAAATAAACGGCTGGTCTCCTGCTAACCCGCAGGTCACATCGACTGGCTCTGCACTATATTTGACCGCATTATCAATCAAAATGGTCAAAAGCTGTTTGATTTTCTCCTTATCCCCCTCTGCGAAAATCGGCTGCTTTGTTTGTACATGAAGGCGAATTGTCCGATTTGTTGCGACTTCAAGTGTATGACTCACCTGCTTGCAAATGTCAGCAATATCGACTTGCTTCATTTCTAAATAAAGCGGCTGGTCATTCTTTGCAAGCGTTAATAGTTGATCTGTCAGTCTCTTCATTTTTTTCGCTTCATCATGAATCGCTTGGGAGGATTCTTCGATAACCTCGGGTCTTGTTTGCCCCCAACGTTTCAGTAAATTGCTATAGCTCATTATAACGGTAATCGGTGTCTTTAATTCATGTGAGGCGTCATGTAAAAATTGCTGTTCTTTCTCATAATGCTTTTCAAGTATTTCTGACATTTCATTAAAGGTTTGTCCCATTTGATACAGTTCATCCTTAGAATCCCCTGTTAATTCAATCCGTTTAAAAGCCTTCTCTCTCATACTTGCCTTCATTGTATTGATCATTTTGCTAATTGGACGAACGATTTGTTTTGTTAATATATGACCTGCGAAATAGGAAAGAACAATGAAAAGAATCCCAGCAGCGATTAAAATCATTTTTAATAATGCTAAGTTTTCTTCCGTATTTTCGATCTTTTCATATACTTGAAGAGACACAATTTCTCCATTTGTCCAAATAACTGGAATGCAAGCAAAGGCAATCATATGCTTGCGGTATTCTTTTATTTCGGCTGTCTGACCAGATTCATATGTAAAAGGCAGCGAGCTAAATGTCGATTCCTTTGTTATGGTCAGCTTAGATTGACCTTTCTCTGTAACAACACGAATCATCCCATTTTGAGGAAGGTACGCCCTAAGCAGCTCAGAGGATGGGAGTCCCTCTTCTTCCGATTTTTTTAAAGCAATCGCAATATTTTCAGCCACCTCAGACAATCGTGACATATCTTTTTGCGTAAGCGTAAACGAAAAAATAAAGTATATAGCTGTATGAAATAAGAGCACCATTAAAAACAAAGACAACGAGGTATAAAGTTGGATTTTATTTTTTAATCTCATTCTTTACCCCTTCATCACATAACCCACACCTCTCACTGTGTGGATCAACTGTTTTTCGAATGGGTAATCGACTTTTTTACGTAAATAACGGATATAAACATCCACCACATTTGTGTCACCGAAATAATCAAAGCCCCATACGGCTGTTAAAAGCTGATCTCTTGTGAGCACTTGCTGCTGATGTTTCAGCAAATAAACAAGCAGATCATATTCTCTTGGTGTAAGCTCCAGCATTTGACCATCTCTTATTATTTCTCTTGTTTTCTCATTGACAGTCAAATCCGCCAGTCTCAGTTCAGCTTCATTTTCTTCTTGGACACTTGTATGGAATCTTAGCTGCGCTCTAATTCGTGCCAATAATTCTTCAATTTCAAATGGCTTCGTTATATAATCGTTTGCCCCAAGATCAAGGCCGCTCACTTTATCAGGAACACTACCTCTTGCAGTAATTAAAATAATGGGTGTTGCCGTATTCGTTTTCCGAACCCTTCTGAGCACTTCAAGCCCGCTCAATTCCGGAAGCATGACGTCAAGCAACACTAAATCGAAGCTATCTTCTTCAAGAGCCTGGAGTCCTTTCATGCCTGTATCTTTCATTGTGACTTCGTATCCTTCATACTCAAGTTCAAGTGATATCACTCTTGCAATTTTCTTTTCATCTTCGATCACGAGTATCTTCCCTTTGTTCATCTCTATCTCTCCTATCTAAAAGGCAGGCTTGTCTTTCCAATATTATATGTTGCCTTTCTGTTTTGGAACAGTCACAATCTTCATAACTTATCCTTTTCATTAAAGGAGGATTTTATTTTCTAACAAAAACATTTCTCTTCTTCTACACAAGCTTACTTCTCACTTATTGAACAATTTCTTTTGTTATATAAGATATCCTTTCTTAGTTCTTTCCGCCCATTTTACTTCAATATGTGCAAGCTCACTATGCAACATTTCCTTCTTTCTCATATGATATGAAGAGTTTTCCTCATAAGACGACGCCTTTCGGCAATAAGCGAGGAGAACTGCAAATTTGATAAAAGATTGATTATTTGAAAAATTATTACAATTGACCCTTTCTGATCAAAAGTTTATTTTATACAATAATATTACGCAACCTGAATCTACTTTGAAAACAAAATAAGGAGGGCTTTCTTATGAAAGGTGAAATTCGCTTAATTCCGTATGAAGTAAAAGCCAATGTGATGGAAGCGAAAGAGACGCCGGAAAGTATTCAGGAGATTAAAGCACCCGAACTTTGGTCAAGTGGCTTCAAAGGAAAAGGCATAACCATTGCTGTCCTTGATACAGGTTGCGACACAGAGCACCCCGATTTAAAAGATCAGATTGTCGGCGTGAAGAACTTTACCGATGATGATAACGGAGACGCTGAGAATGTAAAAGACTACAATGGACATGGTACCCATGTAGCGGGAACGATTGCGGCAACAGATCGAAATGGCGGAATTCTAGGCGTAGCCCCCGAAGCAAAACTGCTCATTGTGAAAGTTCTTGGCGGTGAAAACGGTAGCGGCAAATATGAATGGATTATTAACGGCATCAACTATGCGGTAGAGCAAAAGGTTGATATTATCTCCATGTCTCTTGGTGGTCCAAGCAATGAGCCAGAATTACAGAAAGCGATTCAAGAAGCTGTGAAAAGTGGTGTACTTGTTGTTTGTGCGGCAGGAAACGAAGGTGATGGCGATGAACGTACTGAAGAGTTCTCCTATCCAGCTGCTTACAATGAAGTGATTGCTGTCGGCTCTGTCTCTCTTGCAAGAGAATCCTCCGAGTTTTCCAATGCCAATAAAGAAATCGACCTCGTCGCTCCAGGAGAAGACATTTTATCCACTCTCCCTAATCATAAATACGGTAGATTAACCGGCACTTCTATGGCTGCCCCACATGTTAGCGGTGCACTAGCCATTATTAAAAATGCCGAAGAAGAAGCCTTCCAGCGCAAGCTGACAGAACCAGAAGTATATGCTCAGCTCGTAAGAAGAACCCTTCCACTCAAACAGGCAAAAACACTTGTAGGGAATGGATTTTTATATTTAACAGCACAAGATGTGCTTTTAGAAAAAACAGTCGAAGCAGATCTTTTATCCATCTAGATGAAATATAGATCCTGAGAAAAGATCGAATTTTCTCAGGATTTTTTTAATTAAAATTATTCAAAAATTATTTTGACGAAATGAAGTGAACGTTATATAATCGAACACAATAATTCATAGTTTGAGAGTCGGTAATTCGATTGAACTCGAATGATCATTGGGAAGACCGGTGAAAATCCGGCGCGGTTCCGCCACTGTAAGTGAGGAGAGCTTTTCTTTTCGGTTCACTGTCAAATGATAGGAACGGCGAAAAGCTTGCAGAATCACTAGCCATGATACCAGCCGCTCTATCACATCAAACACCTACGGTTGATAGGAGATGTCGAAAAAGCGTCAGCTACGCTCACGCTTAATTTCGTACACACATTTTGTCTTTTAAACTAGACATTTGCCCTCATCAATCTTGATCATGAGTGTAAGTGTCTTTTTATATTTTAGAGGGGGAATTGGAATTGACAATTGTTAAAACAAGTAATCTAGGTTTTCCGAGAATTGGCTTAAACAGAGAATGGAAAAAAGCACTAGAGTCCTATTGGAAAGGTCAAACTGACCGAGAAACCCTGTTAAACACACTTGATGATCAATTTTTAACAGCCATTAAAACGCAGATTGATCAACAAATTGATGTGGTTCCTTCCGGAGACTTCACCTTCTATGATCACGTGCTAGATACTGCTGTCATGTTCAATTGGATTCCAGAACGCTTCCGCAGTCTGAAAGACCCGCTAGATACATATTTTGCGATGGCTAGAGGAACAAAAGATGCTGTGTCTAGTGAAATGACAAAATGGTTTAATACGAACTATCACTACATTGTACCGGAATACGAAAAAAGCACCGAATTCAAACTGACACACAACAAACCACTTGAAGCTTATGAAAAGGTGAAAAAGGCGTTTGGTATTGAAACAAAACCAGTTGTTCTTGGTCTTTATACGTTTGTCTCACTTTCTAAAGGCTATGAATCAAGTGAAGTACAAGACATTCAGCAGCGTTTAATTCCACTATATATTAAGGTTTTAAAAGAACTTGACGAAGCCGGCGTCAAATGGGTTCAAATTGATGAGCCTTCACTTGTGACAGCATCAAGTGAAGAAGTCAAAGCAGTGAAAAAGATTTATCAAACGATTAAGCAAGCTGTACCAACCTTAAACATCCTTCTGCAAACATATTTTGACTCGGTTGATGCGTATGAAGAACTTGTGACTTATCCTGTCGAAGCGATCGGTCTTGATTTTGTTCATGATCAAGGACGTAATCTTGAACAAGTGAAAAAGCATGGCTTCCCGAAAGACAAAATTTTAGCAGCTGGCATCATTGATGGACGCAACATTTGGAGAGCAGATCTTGGCGAGCGATTATCTTTTGTTACTGAATTAATTGGTGAAATTGGGGCGAAGGAAGTATGGTTACAGCCATCAAGCAGTCTGCTCCATGTTCCAGTTGCAAAACATCCAAATGAACAGCTTGAAAAGAAGCTGTTACATGGATTATCTTATGCAACTGAAAAGCTTGCGGAATTAACCCTACTAAAAAAAGGGTTAACAAATGGAGCATCTGCCATTCATGCAGAGATCAATCAAGCAACAGAGGCCCTTCTCACATTGAAAGAATTTGCGAAAGGCAGAAATGCTGATCTCACAGCAGAACGCAACAATCTTTCGTCTAAAGATTTTAAACGTCCAGTTGCCTTTGAAGAGCGTCTTCGTATTCAGAACGAATCACTTAAACTTCCGCTTCTTCCAACAACGACAATCGGAAGCTTTCCACAATCTGCTGAAGTACGAAGTGCACGTCAAAAATGGCGTAAACATGAGTGGACAGATGCAGAGTATGATGAATTCATTAAGAAAGAAACAAAAAGATGGATTGATATCCAAGAAGAGATAGGTCTAGATGTGTTGGTACATGGAGAATTTGAGCGTACAGACATGGTCGAATACTTTGGCGAAAAACTGGCCGGCTTTGCCTTTACGAAATTCGCCTGGGTACAATCTTATGGCTCACGCTGCGTGAAGCCGCCAATCATTTACGGAGATGTAGAATTCACAGAGCCAATGACTGTAAAAGAGACAGTGTACGCTCAAAGCTTAACAGATAAAAAGGTCAAAGGAATGTTGACAGGACCTGTTACGATCTTAAACTGGTCTTTCCCAAGAACAGATATTTCTCGAAAAGAAATCGCCTTCCAAATCGCTTTCGCTTTGCGTAAAGAAGTAGAAGCGTTAGAAAAAGCTGGTATTCAAGTGATTCAAGTAGATGAACCTGCTTTAAGAGAAGGTCTCCCTTTAAAAGAGAGTGATTGGGCTGATTATTTAAACTGGGCAGCAGAATCATTCCGTTTATCAACTTCATCTGTTCAAAATGAAACACAAATTCATACACATATGTGCTACAGTAACTTCGAAGATATCGTAGATACAATTGAAGACCTTGATGCAGACGTCATCACGATTGAGCATTCACGAAGTCATGGCGAATTCCTTGAATATTTAGAGAAGCATCCGTACCTGAAAGGACTTGGACTTGGGGTGTATGACATTCACAGCCCTCGCGTACCATCTGTTGAGGAAATGAGTGAGATCATTGATGATGCGTTAAACGTTTGTCCGGCTGATCGGTTTTGGGTAAATCCTGACTGTGGTCTGAAAACACGACAAGAGACTGAAACCATAGCCGCCTTGAAAAACATGGTGACTGCTGCTGAAATAGCTCGTAAAAAGCTAGCGCAGCATGCATAAAAGAATCATTCCCCCCTCTGCTATTTTATGCAGAGGGGTTTTTTTATCAGTCTATTCTTCTGTTAGACAGTGTACCAGACTAATTCCTTTTCTAACATGATTTAGTATACTAGAGAAATCAGTCGAACAAAGGGAGCAAGTAGGTGTGTCAGATTGTTGACAAAGGGCTAAATTGCCGTTTATTTTCGCCCTTTGTCTTTTCTTTTCATAGTGACCTGTAAACCTTTGAAATACCTTTCCGTTCTATCAAATCATCAAACATTAATTGCACATTGAAGAATTTCTCGTTTTCACGATGTATTTATTTTAAAAAAAGAGAAAATCTTATACAATGATAAGTATGACAAAAAATAGTTGGTGACAGAGATGACAAATGAATTCGAACATATGAAACTAGAAAATCAGCTTTGCTTCTTGTTATACGCAAGTTCAAGAGAGATGACAAAGCAGTATAAGCCGTTATTAGATGAGTTAAACATCACTTATCCGCAGTATTTAGCATTACTTTTGCTATGGGAACATGGTACGTTAAATGTGAAGACAATGGGTGAGCTGCTTTATTTGGACTCCGGTACACTCACACCCATGCTTAAACGCATGGAGCAGAATGGATTAATCATTCGAGAGCGTTCGAAAGAGGATGAGCGATCTGTACAAATACATGTAACTGAATATGGTGAAGGTCTAAAAGAGAAGGCGGCAACTATCCCATTTCGTATGTTGTCTGGAACAGGCAGATCTGACGAAGAGCTCAAAACATTACGTGCCTCTTTGCATGAGCTTTTGCAAAAATTGACACAATCAAAAGGCTGAGGAATATTCCCTCAGCCTTTTTTATTGAGCTACAGCCACTAGTTCTACTTCAATGTTCCCTTGAGTCGCTTTTGAATATGGGCATACACCGTGAGCTTTATGAACGAGTTCATCTAATACTGATTGTTCGATTCCAGTTCCTTTTACTTCTAATTTGACACCTAATTTAAAACCGTCATCTGCACTATCTTTGATTAGACTCACATGTGCAGTCACTTCACTTTCAAAACGAACGCGCTCTTGTCTAGCCACCATTTGAAGTGCTGAATCAAAACATGCTGAGTAGCCTGCTGCAAATAATTGCTCTGGATTCGTTGCTTTTTCAAGTTTCTTTGCTCTTGGTGTCCCAGGCATTGCGACATCATGCTCAAGCACCCCATCTGTTGAAACAACCTTGCCTTCTCTTCCCCCTATAGCTGATACCGTTGCAGTAAATAAAACGTCTGACATATCTAGAACCCTCTTTCTTTTTAAAAATATTTTCTACAATTAAATTGTACACAATATAATTTCCGGCGTCAATGAAAAAGAATCTCTTCTTCATGTTTACCTTTTTGTTATGCTTTATAAACGTGATTTAAATAAAAAAAGCCCTTCAAGTAAAAAGGGCTTTTAGCGTGTAGACAAATCCTTGCATTCGTTATCAGATCTCAAGCGATAGTGCTTATGAATGTTCAACTTTATCCGCATAAGTAGCTCGGGTCTTTCTAGAATTCAAGGGGTTTCGACACGCTTTAAAAGAAGACAAAAGGGTTTAGATGTAGAGGTGTTGCGGATTCGGTTGTTCTAACGTGTGGTTTCGGTTATCAGGGTCGGCATTAGCTGCTGAGAGCCATAATGCCATGATCGAGATGCTTGTACAGACAATTGCCCATTTTTTAAAATTCATATAAACAATCCCCTCTCTGAATATAGATTCGAGCATGTTCCGCTTCCCCATAGAACATGGAAGATTTTTCATAATCTTCAATTTCATTATAATACTTTGCGGTGTCCAATGCTAGCTCCTCTATATCAGGATATGCATATACTGACTCTAAAAAATGGAAAATTCGTTTAATATGCTCGGCATCTTGTCTCATGTACAGTGCTTCTAGAAATTCTGTCTTTTGCATATTAATTTCATCCTGTAAGGCTTCTGCTCGTTTCATACATTCTTGCTGGTAATGTAAAGCTTCTTCATGTTGACCTTGTTTGTATAAAATCTGTGCGGCTGTATAAAGAGGGTCTATAGATCGGCGAAGATGATCGGATTGATTTTGGTCAAACAATCGTATGGATTCTTTCATTAATTCAAGTGCGCGATTTAAATCCCCCATCCTATAATAACTGTTCCCCATATTAAATAAAGATGAGGCAATAAAACGCACATTCTGAAAGTCTCTTGATCTAGCAAGTGCTCTCTCAAGATGCGGTAATGCCTTTTCATGCCTCCGCATATCATCATAATTACCAGCCACAATAAATTCACACTGAATGGTTCGAAGAGCATACAGCTCATGCTGAACATATACGTCGAGCGCTAGTTTGGCATGGTGCATCGAGATATGTGTTTGTTTCATGTGATAATATATTTCTGACATTTTAAAATGAAATTCCGCTCGTTCGATATCATCAGATACAAAAGAGAGCTTGTGCTCTGCTTTTTGATAAGAAGATATGGCTGCAATGTATTGCCTCCTGCCGAATTCATACATGCCTCTGAAGAAATGGTAGTAATATTCAAGCATGCCCGTTACATGCACTTGATGCTCATCTATTTCTTTCGAAAGCTCAGAAAAGTTGGCACGAAGCTTTCCTTCCTTTAATGGCTTTAAATAATCGAGCATCACCTCATGCCTGAATTCCATTAAAGAAAAATAGAGAAGCAAGTTCTGATCTTCTTCCATTGAATCAAGAGAAGTGCGAATTTCCTGTTTTAACTGTTCTGCTTGTTCTGAATCAAATCTGCGGATTAATTCATACCACTTGTTGATTTTCACTCCAATATCCGAAGAGGGAATGATTTTCGCCATACGTGCTTTCTCCAATCTTCTCAAAATATGAACCATTGCCATATTTTATCATACTTGATCTAACAAATACAAAAAATCAAAGTGAAAAGAAAGCCTTAGATGATGTGACCCCTCAGTTAGACACGGGTTGGTTTTCTTTTGAGCCATGAAACCGGCAGTGAATCGGACTATGCCTTTTCGTTTTTGATTGTAGTCGTTAATATATTGTTCAAGTTCTTTCCAGAAGTATTAGATGTTCAGGTAAAGAAATTTAGACTTGGTTTGAAAACCTTTTTCAATTTGGCATCTGATCAGGGCGATTAAAGTGCTTCGCCAAGTTATAGTACTGCGCCGAAATACTTGCGAGCTCAAGTAGTGCTTTCACCGGATACTTATGCCTTAAATCTTAGATTACTTGCGTTTTGTCTTGTTTGGTGATTGTGACTAAGGCATCCCTTTTTCATACTCATTTTTCAACTCTTCCATTGATCCTTATCAGGTAGTTGCCACTTAAGCAAAGTGTCACCGCTTTGATTTTGTTCCCGATTTGTAAACTTAGCCAAAAGAAAAGCACCTCCATTTTTAAAATTTTCTAGAATTTGGAGGTGCACTTCAACCTCAAGGCTTTCTTTTTTATCTATTATACTCTTATTTGTCCCTGACCACGAATCACATATTTTTCAGACGTTAAGGCAGGTAATCCCATTGGTCCTCTTGCGTGAAGCTTTTGTGTACTAATCCCAATTTCTGCACCATAGCCAAATTCAAAGCCATCTGTAAATCGTGTTGAGGCATTGTGATACACAGCCGCAGCGTCCACAGCTGTTAAGAAATATGCGGCATGCTGATCGTCTTCAGTAATAATCGCTTCAGAATGCTTTGATCCAAATGTTTGAATATGATCAATCGCCTCTTCAATGTTCTGCACCATTTTAATACTGACAATGGGTGCAAGAAATTCAGTTTCAAAGTCGGCTGTCGTTGCCAAGGTAGCGCTTGGGTCAAGTTGACATACGGCTTGATCTCCTCGTATTTCGACACCGCTTTGATGAAGTGCTTGAAATAAAGAAGTTCCATGCTCCTTTGCCCACTTCTCATGAATGACAATGCTCTCAATGGCATTACAAACCGATGGCCTTTGGGTTTTGGCATTTAATACAATTTGCACAGCCATGTCTTTTTTCGCTGTTTCATCAATATAGATATGGCAATTCCCTGCGCCTGTTTCAAGTACTGGTACGGTTGACTCTCTGACAACTAAATCGATTAAATTTTTTCCTCCGCGCGGAATGAGTACATCTAGGTATTCATTTAAAGTAAAAAGCGTTTTTGCTGTTTCTCTCCCTGTATCCTCAATCAATTGCACACTGTCTACTGGGATATCTGTTGCGTGAAGCGCTTCATGTATGACTTTCACAATCGCTTTATTGCTATGGATAGCTGATGAGCTTCCTCGTAAAATGACTGCATTCCCAGTTTTCAAACAAAGTGTAGCGGCATCAACTGTAACGTTTGGTCTTGCTTCATAAATCATTCCAACCGTTCCGAGAGGCACACGAACCTTTTCAATCAAAAGGCCATTTTCTTTTTGAATGGTTTCTAACGTTTCACCAATTGGATCCTTTAATTGAACAAGTTCAAGTGTGGCATCTGCAATTGCCTCAATGCGCTCTTTCGTCAATGTAATCCGATCAATGACAGATGGTGTGAACTTCTTGTCCTCTGCTGCAAGAACATCCTTACGATTCTCCTCGATCAAAAAAGCAGAAGACGTTTTTAATGCTGTCGCAATCGCTTGCAGCGCTTTATTCTTTTGATCGGTTGTTTTTAATAACAGCTGATCCTTGGCTATGCTTGCTTTTTTCGCTTTTTCAAGAACTTCATTCATTGTTTTCCCTCCTCATTTCTGCACATGCTGTACCCAGTGATCTCGGTGAATAACCTCTTGTTTCTCGATTTCAAACTCATCACTCCGCATTCCCTTCACTTCAAGAAGCTCCTCGGCTGCGTACAATGTTTGTCCTTTACCGACTAATCCGTTCGGTCCGACGACTTCTACAACCTCTCCTTTGGAAAAATCACCAGCTACATCAATAACACCAGCGGGAAGAAGGCTGCTTCCATTATGCAAAATCGCCGCTTCTGCTCCAGCATCAATCATGATTTTCCCAGAGACAGGTGAATGAAACTGAATCCATTGACGACGATTGTTTACCGCTGATAGATCTTTTTCACCAATGTACGTTCCGTCTCCATGACCAGCCAGTATGTGAAGTAGTTTGTCTTCACCTGTACCGGTTCCAATGAACACTTTTACTCCAAGCGAAAGTGCGGTTTGTGCTGCGGAGAGCTTCGACTTCATCCCACCTGTGCCAACCTTCGAGCCGGTACTTTTCGCATATGAAAACAGTTCATCTGTAATGTGCGGAAGCACGTCAAACCGCTTTGCTTCAGGATGATCATTCGGGTTCGCATCATAGATCCCATTAATGTCCGTTAAGATGATCAATTGATCAGCATGAATTAAACCACTGACAAGAGCTGAAAGCATGTCATTATCGCCAAAGGTGAGTTCCTCAATCGAGACAGAATCATTTTCGTTAATAATAGGTAAAATTTTCCTTTCTAACAATTCCATCATCGTTGCATATGCATTTCGATATCTTGTACGGTCTGAAAAGTCATTACGTGTTAAAAGCATTTGTGCAGGCGTCATGTCAAACTGTGAAAATAACTCTGTATATTTTTGCATTAATAAGCTTTGTCCAACTGCGGCAGCCGCCTGTTTCCCTTTTAATGTAACAGGTCTTGATGGATATCCTAGACTGCCAAATCCCGCAGCAACCGCTCCTGATGAAATTAAAATGATGTCATGACCCGCCTCTCTAAGCTTTGCAATGGCTTTGACATGATCCCACATTTTCTGTTCATCAATTGCTCCCTTTTGTTCAGTCAATGAACTGCTGCCAATTTTTATGACGATCCTTTGCTTTTTCATCATTGATTCCCTCCGCTATACCTTTGACCACAAAAAAACCCTTTTCCTCCTTATGTAAAGGACGAAAAGGGATTTTCCGTGGTACCACCTTCATTGAATAAGCATGTCATCACTTATTCCGCTCAACTCCTGTAACGCCAGGCATGCGCTTAGATTTTCCTTCTAAGGCTCAAAGGTAGGTTCAGCAGCTGTCTGTGGCAAATGTTTCAGCGCATCATTTGCTCTCTTTACACAGCAGTCCCTGCTTACTATTCCTTTTCAACGCTCGTTAATTTTTTTATATTATGACCAATTGCTTTAGAAATGTCAAGCGATCAATTAAACACGATGGTTTTATTCTCATGAACAATAATTCGATCTTCCAAATGCCATTTCACTGCGCGCGCAAGTACACTACGCTCGATGGTACGACCAATATTCTTTAATGCCTCTGCATCGTCCCGGTGGTCAACACGCTCAATATCTTGTTCAATGATTGGTCCTTCGTCTAGATCGTTCGTGACATAGTGAGAGGTTGCGCCAATTAATTTCACACCTCGTTCATACGCACGTTTGTATGGGTTAGCACCAATAAAGGCTGGCAGGAAGGAATGATGGATATTAATAATTTTGTTCGGATGTTTTTCAATAAAAGCAGGCGTTAAAATTTGCATGTACCTAGCAAGTACAACGACATCAATATCATATTCTTCTAATAGAGCGAGTTGTTGTTCTTCCGCTTCTTGTCGGATGTCTTTACTTGCCTTCACGTAATGGAAAGGAATCCCGAGAGATTTGACAGTGTCCTTTGCCGTTTCATGATTGCTGATGACAACTGCAATTTCAGCCATTAGATTCCCGCTTTGCCATTCCCATAAAAGCTCATGTAAACAGTGAAGTTCTTTTGAAACAAAAATCGCCAGCTTTTTTAGTTCGCTCGCTCGCGTCATACTCCACGACATCTGGAATGTTTCAGCAATTGGCTCAAAACCGATTTTAAGCTGTTCAATATTGGCGGAAATCTCCTTCAAATCAAATTCAATTCTTAAAAAGAAACGACCACTTTCATGATCTGTCGTGTATTGACTCGATTCAATAATATTTGCTCCATGCTCAAAAAGAAATGAAGAAATAGCGGATACGATCCCAGGCTGATCCGGACAACTGACAAGTAATCTTACTTTTTGCTGGTGCTTTTGTCTGTGTAGTTCGAGTTTCTCTGTAATCAATGTTCTCATTTACAATGACCTCTTTTACGTATTCATTCTAATGAAATATTATACTGGACTGGAAAGAAAAAAAGCAATTGGGAGTCTCTTTTTTATTGAATATTCATTCAATATTCCATATGACATGATACAATGAAGTGAAACCTTTATTAAAAGGGGTGATTCATATGAAAAGCATGACTTCGTTTGGTAAGATTAGCTTTTGTCTCGGCGTCTTATTTCTTATCGCCGGCATTTATCTCTTTATAAGCGGGGAAAGACTTATTCCTTTGCTCACGTTTGGCGTATGTTTCCTCCTTATGAGCTTGCTCTACCGCAAAAATGAAAGCGATTCCAATCATCATATCATGTAACAAAAGGCTGGCGTACGATTGCCAGCCTTTGATTATTCGATGATTTTCAATCCTACTACTGCGGACAGAATGAGTGCGATGAAAAAAATACGTTTCGCCTCTTTTGATTCTCCGTAAAACAGCATGCCGACAATGGTCCCTCCAGCGGCTCCAATCCCGGTCCAAATGGCATATGCTGTTCCCATCGGAATGGTATTCATCGCAAGAGACAGCATGAAAAAGGAAAGTGAAAATCCGGCTGCAATCAAGAGAATCCATTTAAGATGATGATCCTTTTGAAATTGATTCATCATGGTCACACATAACATCTCTAAAATTCCTGCACCAATGAGGAACAACCAATTCACGATTCAGACTCCCCTTTCTTTTCAACTGTTGTCAGTTTAAGCCCTATTACACCGCACAGCAACATCACCATTAGCAGTAATTTACCTTTATGAACCGGCTCTCCAAGTATCATTCCTGCAATGACTGTACCTGCTGTTCCAAGTCCGGTAAAAACGGCATAAAGCGAGCCAACCGGCAATTGACTTGTTGCTTTTATCAGTAAATAAAAGCTCACGACAATACAAATGATGGTGGCACTCCATTCCATCAATGAGTGGGCATATTTCAGACCCATCACCCAGCCGACTTCAAAAACGGCTGCAATGAATACATTTCCCCATTTCATTCTTCCTCTTCCTTTCCTGTCGATTCCAAACAATAAAAAAAGCCCAGAAGTTGATCACTTGATCAAATCTCCCGGGCTTTTATCCCTCCGTGTCCATACGATCTATTAAAGACCGTATGCGTTTTCTCTCGGTCCAGACTACGTTCCCGCACGGAACCCTAGAAAACATGTTCATTATGAAAGCCCCGCTAAAAGCAGGTTCTGTATGGAAACTGTCACACACCGGAGCAGACCGGTCTACAGTTTTTCTTTTTCCAAGTGCTTTCCGCTCTAAAAAATACTTATTCATTTTCCACTGCTGATCGCTTCATTGCATCAACTGCGAGGAGAGAATTTAAAGAGATCGCCAAACAATCCATTTGAATCTGGTGCAAAGTAGTGAAAACTGGCTCCGGTTAATCCAGCAGCTAGTGCCGTCCACATTATTAAACTGACCATCATCCACATGGCCACTTGTTTTCTTTTCGTACCGAAACCCATACACATGAATGCCGATAAATGGCTGCCAATGATGAAAGGACCGACGAGCGCTAAACCAGGAAGACCATATCGTTCCCAAATTCTTTTGGCTTTAAGCTGCTTTTTCTTCTCTTTGCCCTCGCTCATTTCCCCTTTTCTCTTTAATCGCCAATTTTTAAACCGGTCAACGAAAATAATCAGAAGCAAGACTGTGAGAAAGTTACCGATAAAACCAATGATCGCCGTTGTAACTGGATGCAGTCCACTAAGGATCGCAAGCGGAACCACACCAACTACTTCAAAGAAAGGCAAGGCAGCCAATACAAAAACGAGTACATACCCCCATAATATATCCAAACAAAGAACCCCTTTTCAATTTTGACCTCTTACTATTGTAAAGAAAATCATGAATACATTTCTACAATTTTTCAAAAAAAGAAAGCACATTTTTTAGGATGTGCTTTCTCCATTTCTACATTACTTTAAGCAGACTTGTTGTACTTACTAGCTTGTAATGCAAGATAGTGTAATAGAAACCCCCCCTTGCTGGGTGATTTGTTACGCCCATGGTTTATCCGTACCAAGTGCGTCAGCCAACGCTTTACTGTGTTCTCGGCGTTTTTTTCTTTCTTCTGCACGCTGCTTCGCCGTTTGATGCAACATGATTTCTTCCTCTGTTTCTGGTATGACCTTCGGGACTCTTTTCGGCTTACCATTGTCATCTAATGAGACAAATGTAAGAAATGACGTCGCTGCCAGTCTTCGCTCTCCAGACATCAGGTTTTCTTTAATGACCTTGACGAATACTTCCATGGAAGACGTGCCTACCCAAGTCACATAAGACTCTAAGCACACGGACTCCTTTTGACCAATCGGCTCTAAAAAATCAACTGAATCCATTGATGCCGTGACCGTTTCACTTCTGCTGTGTCTTGCAGCAGAGATGGATGCAATATCATCTATATAACTCATTAATTTACCGCCAAATAATGTTTCATGGTTATTTGTATCGAGAGGGAATACTCTGCTTGTTTTGACTACTTTTGACTCTTTACAATACTTGAATTTTTCTTCGCTCATCGTGATAGCTCCTTCTAGCTGATTTCTATGATACGGAACGTCTTTTATATTAAACACTATTCTTTTAGGTTTGTCTAAACTTTTTGCTTTCGTCTCATATGAGAGATTTTCTTTCAGGAATGTTTCAACTTTTACTAGGATGTTGCACCCTGCCTATTCGGCGTTCATTAGCGTAAAATAAAAGCCAGCCAGCAGAAAAGATATTCAACAGGCTGGCTTATGTTAAGACAAATGTCAGCTCGTCCTAAAGGACTCATAGTCGTTTTTTCGGCTAATCATTTCCCAGCATACAGGTGGCAAGCCACTTCATGTCCTTCTTCCACTTCTTGCAGTGTTGGTTTTCTTTCCGCACATACGTCCATAGCGGCTGGACATCTTGTCCGGAAAACGCAGCCGCTTGGCGGGTTCAATGGACTAGGGATTTCTCCTTTTAAGATGAACCTCTTCCGCCGATCTTCAATATCTGGATCAGGAATCGGGATGGCAGATAGGAGTGCTTGCGTATATGGATGCAGTGGCGTCTCATATAAAGCATCACTGCTTGTCATTTCCATAAGATGCCCTAAATACATCACGCCAATTCTATCGCTAATATACTTGACCATAGACAAATCATGAGCAATAAATAAATACGTCAGCCCTTCTTCTTTTTGTAATTGTTTTAATAAGTTGACGACTTGTGCTTGAACAGATACATCAAGTGCTGAGATCGGCTCATCTGCCACAATACATTTCGGCGCTAAGGCGAGCGCTCGTGCAATGCCAATTCTCTGCCTTTGCCCACCGCTAAATTCATGGGGATAACGACTAGCAAAATCATAGCTTAGACCCACCGATTCAAGCAGATCTTTTACACGTTCTATCCTTTTCTTTTGACTGCCATACAGATCATGAATTTCCATCGGTTCCAAAATGATATCTTTCACAGACAATCTAGGATTTAACGAAGAATAGGGATCTTGAAACACCATTTGAATTCGTCTATTAAAATCAAATTCCTCTCCCTTAGACAAGTGATGAAGGCTTTTCCCTTCATAGATCACCTCACCCTCTGTCGGGTCATAAAGCCTCATGAGCACTTTCCCAAGTGTGGATTTGCCGCAACCAGACTCTCCAACTAGTCCAAAGGTTTCTCCTTGTTTTAACTGAAAAGAGACGCCATCCAGTGCTTTTAAAGTATTTCCTTTTGATAGGTGAAAATGTTTTTTTACGTTTTTGACGTGTAAAAGCGGTTCGTGTGTCATGGACATCTCCTCCTTTAACTTGACAAATATCGGCGTGCGCCCGCCCACTCTTTTTCATACGAGGTGCCAAACAGAGAGAGAAGCTCAATTTGCTTGCCGGTTTTTGGCGAGTGAAGCATCAGACCATTCCCAGCATAAATCCCCACATGGCGAACGGTTCCCTTTCCATTCTCATTTGCAAAAAACATTAAATCACCTGGCTCTAATTGGTTTGATGACACAGACTTTCCTTTGTTCACTTGATCGCTTGCGTCTCTCGGTAATAAATATCCATACGCTTTGTACATGCTGTAGGCAAAGCCGGAACAATCATAGCCAAATCCGCTCATCCCTCCCCATAAGTATGGAAGTCCGATAAATTGTCTACCAGTTTTTACGACATCCTCTCCGCTGACAGAGTGAAGGTTTGTTGAAACTGGACGTACATCCGCTTTTGCGATTTCTCTTATTCCAACTGGAGTGAGAACATGATAGTGATCTTTTGTTTCTTCGATAGGCGTTAGTTCTGTTAAAAAACTAATGTCCATATCAGCTCTTCCTTTTTCATATAAAACGGCTATTTTCTCACAGACGATCAACGTTTGAGGTGGTTCTTTTTCTTCTGTTACTAGTTTCAATTGTTGAACAGGAATATAACCAGGATAGCCTTGCTCATGTTTTCGGCTCGGCTGCCCAGGAATCACTACTTTCATCCATCCGTCTATCTCCTCTAATCCAATCACACGTTCTCCTAATAGCACTTGCGTTTGGACTAGGTTCTCTTTACATAATGCCAACTTTTCTTCATAGGTTTGCTGGTCAATCCACTCTTTCATCTTAATACGCTCTTGAAGAATTAACCTGTCCGATTGTCTTGGCGCTTGCGGCGTTGTCCATATATTGGCGACTGGAACGATTGACTCATAGATCATCATTGGATTCCTTTCACTCCTTTAATGCCTAACCCATGATGTGGCGGGAAGGAAATATTTTTTCCTTGATACACGATGCCTCCGTCTATCAAATCCTCCGTCAGCATAAGAGGGGCATCAAAGTCATAACGGGTGATATTCGGCTGGCTGGCGGCAAAATGAGCGGCAGCTGTTATGCCAAGTTTTGTCTCTATCATACTGCCAACCATGCACTTTACTCCGTATGCTTCTGCTAAACTATTGATTTTAAGTGCTTCTTTTATCCCCCCTGATTTCATCAGTTTTAAGTTGATGACATCACAGCTTCTTGCTTCAAGTACCTTGATTGCGTCATTAAATCGAAAAATGCTTTCATCCGCCATGATCAATGTCTCTGTTGCTTCAGTTACCCGGCGCAAGCCTTCGATGTCTTCTTTATGCACAGGCTGCTCTACTAATTCAATATTCAGCTCCTCCATTTTCCGTATGGCAACAATTGCTTCTTTCCACGTCCAGCCTTGGTTTGCGTCAAGCCTAATATCAATGTCTGGTCCGACTTTTTCCCGAATTCGTTTGATGCGCTGAATATCGGTGTCTATATCATCTTTTCCTACTTTTACCTTTAAGGTACGAAAGCCTTCAGACACATATTGCTTTGCATCTTCCGCCATTTCTAACGGACGATTCACACTGACGGTGAAATCCGTTTCAAGCTGACTGCGATATCCACCAAGGTATTGATAAAGCGGGAGCCCTGCCTGCTTTGATAAGCCATCATAAATGGCCATATCAATGGCAGCCTTTGCACTCGTGTTTCCAACGAGCAAGCGTTCTATTTTTGAATAAATCTGTTCATAATGCATCAGGGATTCGCCAATTAAAATTGGTTTGATCACCTCACAGATGGCATATTCAATACTCCCTAGCGTTTCGCCTGTAATAACCGTTGTTGGCACTGCCTCTCCATAGCTTCTTTCGCCTTGATCATATGTGATGCTCACAATAATAGATGTTGCATCATAAACCGTTCTCAAAGCGGTTTTGAAAGGTTTTTTAAGCGGTACAGTCGTTCTAAATGTACGAACATCAACGATTTTCATTTGATCGCCTCTTTCGCTACGACCCCTGGAGAAATGCGCAACTCTTTTCCTGTTGCATCTAGTACAGCCTGCGTGCCAATTGGAATGGCGAAGTTTGGAGATGAATGACCGATCTGAAAGCCGCCGAGGGCGGGTTTCTTTTGCGGAAGGAGATAGGTTTCCCATAAATGTTCTAATGTCAATGACTGTTCTTTCTTTTGCGGTTCACATTGATGAAAATCCCCAACAATGAATCCAGCCGCATCATCCAGTTTGCCAGCGGACTTTAGATGCTGCATCATTCGATCAATTTTATACGGCTCCTCATCAATATCTTCAATTAACAGAAGTTTTCCTTTTATATCTATTTCAAACGGTGTGCCAAGTGTTGTCACTATGAGCGCAAGATTTCCTCCCATGATCTCCCCTGAGGCGGTTCCTTGATAGATGGTTTTAAGAGGAGATAGATGATCGGCATACGTAAAGGGCTTCGGCGTGAAAAGCTGTAAAAAGGTATCCTTCGTATACGGATGTACCTGCTCATCTCCCACATCAGATGAGAGCATCGGGCCATGAAAGGTAATCAGACCTGTCTGTTGATGTATCGCAATATGTAAAAAAGTAATATCACTATAGCCCCAGAAAATTTTCGGGTTCTTACGAATCAAGTCATAATTGATGGCTTCCGCAATTCTCCCAGTTCCATACCCCCCGCAAGCACAAAGAATGGCTTTCACTTTTGGGTCTTGAAACATGTCATGCAGATCTTCCACTCGTTCATAATCATGACCTGCTAAATAACCATAACGACGATGAATATGCTTTCCTTGCTTGACCTTCAGTCCAAGCCTTTCTAGAAAGGCTATGCCTTTTGCTAATTTCATTTCATCAGGCGGGCTTGCTGGTGCAATAATGCCCACCGTATCCCCTCTTTGAAGTGCCGCTGGATGCTGGTTCATGCCTTATCCCTTCCTTCTGCTTTGTTTCTTTCAATCTATGGTCATTTTCTCCATAACATGAACGAATAAATGAACAGACGCTTTTTTCAGAAAGCGTCCGTTCATCTCAATTTACTTTTAATCTACCTGTGCCCATTTTAATTCGATATACCCCACTGGATGACGAACGATTCCCTTCACCCCTTCTTTTTGAAGATATACTTGATTATAAAAATGAATTGGAATGATCGGCGCTTCCTCCATTAGCAATTTCTCTGCGTCATGCAAGATGCCACTTCTTTTTTGCTCATCAGCTTCTCGTCTCGCCTTTTTAATCATTTGGTCATACTTTTCGTTCGTCCATCCTGTCCGGTTCATGGCATTACCTGTTTGGAAGCTCTCTAGGAAATTGATCGGGTCGGCATAGTCTGCTAAAAATGAACTTTGCGAGAATTGGAATTTGAGAGCCTTTTGATCTTCTGCGAACACATTCGCTTCCATATTAGCAAGTTTGATGTCTACACCTAGAGTCTCTTTTAATTGTTGCTGAATGGCTTCTGCTTTTTTCTTATTCTCAGGCTTCGTGCTGTATGTTAATGTGACGGGCGGAAGCTTTGAATAGTTTTCTTCCTTTAGCCCTTTTTCCAACAGCTTAGCCGCTTCATCAGGATCATATGTCACAAGGTCTCCGCCAGCTTCTCTAAAATCTTCTCCATCTGTGTCTGGAATGCTTGGTGACACGAAGGCACGTGCCGGTTTCTCATCATTTTTTGTCACATAATCAACAATATCTTGCGGGTTGATCGCCATTTGAAAGGCTTTGCGAATGTTTTTGTTTTGAAAGGGCTCCATATTAACATTCAAACGGTAAAAGAACAATCCTGCCTGATCCTCGATCTGTACATCTTTACTTTTCAGAAGGTCTTCACTTCGCTCTGCTGGTACAAAAGCAGTATCTAAATCCCCTGATTGAAACATTTGATAATCAGTATTTCGGTCACTGATCATCAGCCATTTCACTTGATCCAGTTTGACTTCTTGTTGATCCCAATACGTCTCACTTTTCTTCATGGTGAAGCTCTCATCATGCTTCCATTCCGTCAGCTTAAACGGTCCATTACCAACAAATGTTTTGGCGTTCTTTGCCCAGTTCGGGTCCTTTTCAACCACCTTCTGATTGACAGGGAAAAAGGCAGGGTTCGCAACAATGTTCAAGAAAGATTTCTGCGGGAACGCAAGTGTTACTTTCAGCGTTTTGTCATTGACAGCGCTGACTTTCACGTCTTCTTTCTTCCCTTTTCCACTGTTAAATGCTTCGCCTCCATCAATCATATAAGCTAAAAACGCTGCGGAAGAACCTGTTTTAGGATCTAACAGACGTTTCCAAGCATATTCAAAGTCGCTTGCTAGTACGGGGTCACCATTAGACCACTTAATACCATCTCTTAAATGAAATGTGTAAGTTTTCCCATCATCTGAGATCTCCCATTTTTCAGCCATCGCTGGAGATGGCTCATGCTTTTCATCTAATCTCGTTAAACCTTCCATTAAGTTATTTAGCCCTTGCCAAGATACATTATTAAAGCCGATTGGCGGATCAAACGAAGTAGGTTCATCTTCATTATTTAATGTTAAGACCTTTTCACCACTCGTATTGCTAGCCGACCCTTTGCCAGCCTGCTCATTGGCTGTACATCCGACGAGCAGCATCATAGACAGTAAAAATACACTGACAATCCATCCTCTTTTTATCATTTGAAACTCCCCCTTTGTGTTGAAGAAAAAACAACATGTTTCGCTCGTTCATCCTGCAGCCAGCAATGAACCGTATGTGTATGTGAACGTTCTGTTTCATGCGGCATGATATGATCACAAACTTCCATGGCATAAAGGCAACGTTCTGTATATGGACAGCCCTTCGGTGGAGCGAATAAGTCTGGCGGGCTTCCTTCGATGGGAATCAATTCATCTTTCATATCAAGCCTAGGAACAGATTGCAGCAACCCTTTTGTATAAGGATGTTGAGGGCTGTAAAAAATATCCCGCCTCGTTCCTATTTCTACTATTTTCCCGCCGTACATCACAGCCACTCGATCTGCCACTTGAGCAACCACACCTAAGTCATGTGTGATTAATATGATGGTGACACCTGTTTTTTTTTGAATGTCTTTAAATAGTTCTAAAATTTGCGCTTGAATGGTGACATCTAGTGCTGTTGTTGGTTCATCTGCAATGAGCACCTGCGGCTTACAAATGAGCGCCATCGCAATCATTAATCTTTGTCTCATCCCGCCGCTGAACTGATGCGGATATTGCTTCAATCGCTCAACCGGCTGCGGAATTCCAACTAATTCTAGCATCCGAATGGCTGCCTGTTTGACTTCTTTTTTCGTCAGCTTCTGATGTTCTTTTGCCGCCTCCATAAGCTGATCACCAATGGTCAGTGTCGGATTGAGTGCCGTCATAGGGTCTTGGAAGATCATAGAGATATCTACCCCCCGTATCGCCCTCATCTCTTTTTCAGATAAGGAAAGCAAATTTTGATTTTGAAACCAAATTTCTCCCTGATCTACACTGGCACTGTACTTCGGCAAAAGCTGCATGATACTTTGTGATGTTACACTTTTTCCGCACCCCGATTCCCCAACGATGGCCAGTGTCTCTTTTTCATACACATCAATATTCACCCCGCGTACCGCTTGTACAGAACCTCCATATGTCTGAAAGCTGACATGTAGATCTATGATTTGAAGGATTTTTTTCAAAGCGTGTTCACCTCTTCATCTTTGGATCAAGTGCATCTTGCAAGCCATCACCCAAACTATTGAAACAAAACATGGTCAACGAAATAAAAAATGCGGGGAAAAACAAACGCCACCAGTAATTGTTTTCCGATATGATAGTTGGAAGTGCATCATTTGCCATAACCCCCCAGCTTGCAAACGGTGCTTGAATACCTAACCCAAGAAAGCTTAAGAAAGCTTCGGCGAATATTGCCGTTGGTACAGTCAGCGTCATTTGAACAATAATGGGCCCCATCGTATTTGGCAGTAAGTTCCGGCGGATAATTCTAAGGCTTTTTGCGCCAAAGGTTTTAGATGCATGTACGTATTCTTGGTTCTTCAACTGGAGAACCTGACCTCTAACAATCCTCGCCATTCCAATCCATCCTGTCACCGTCAGCGCAACGATAATGGTGAGAAGCCCCGGTCCCATGAGCACCATCAATAAAATGACGACTAATAAATAAGGTAAACCGTAGAGCACCTCGACGATACGCATCATGACATGATCGTATTGACCTCCTTTATAGCCAGCGATTCCGCCATAAATGACCCCAATGGCAAAATCAATGAGCGCGGCCATCACTCCAACAAACAAAGAAATTCGCGCCCCATACCACGTGCGTGTGAATACATCTCGTCCCAGTTCATCTGTTCCAAACCAGTGAGTAGATGACGGTGGTAAGTTTTGCATTGAAAGACGTTGCTCCGTTACACCATCTGGCGCAATTAAGGGACCTGCTATCGCCATGATAAAAAGAAAGATCAGCACCGATAGACTAAACATGGCAAGTTTATTTTGCTTGAGCCTTCTCCAAGTGTCTGCCCAATAAGAAAGAGAAGGCCTTTTGATGACATGGGCCCCGCCTTTCTTTTTGACTCTAGGAGAAAACCATTCGTCAGGCACTTCATGTGCTCGATTGGTCTGATCCTGCTGAAGGTTTATGCTCATGCCTTTCCTCCTTTCTGATGCAGTTGAATTCTTGGATCAAGCAGACTATAGGCCACATCTACAATAAAGAGCAGTATAATTAAGATCAGACTGTAGAAAACGGTGGTGCCCATGATCACAGGATAATCACGGTTGTTAATACTTTCGACAAAGTATTTTCCCATCCCAGGAATGGCAAATATTTTTTCAATGACAAAACTCCCCGTTAAAATACTTGCTACAAGTGTTCCAAGAATGGTAATAACGGGTAAGAGCGCGTTACGTAAGGCATGTTTGAACACAATTTTAAATGGTGATAATCCTTTTGCTTTTGCAGTGCGAATATAGTCCTGCGTCAGCACCTCTATCATGCTCGATCTTGTTAATCGAGCAATGATCGCCATAGGACCGACAGCAAGAGCTGTCGTTGGGAGCACCATATGCATCGGGCTTGTCCACATTGCGGCTGGGAAAATGTGTATATTTACAGCTAGTTGCTGAATCAATAAGGTAGCAAAAATAAAGTTTGGAATAGATATACCAAAAACAGCGAAGGTCATGGCAATATAATCTATCATTCCATTATGCCGAAGGGCAGCAATAACCCCTAACAGGATACCGGAGATGACGGCAATCAAAATTGAAATAAGGCCAAGTTCTAATGATACTGGGAAACCTCTCGCCAATAGATCATTGACGCTTTCAGAAGGTTTTTTAATGGAAGGACCAAAATCAAAGGTAACGATCGATTTTAAATAGATGACATATTGAATGTAAAGTGGTTCGTCTAAGTGATAGTAGTTTTCGAGGTTTTGTTGGACGATTTCGTTTGTATTTCGTTCTTCATTGAAGGGCGATCCTGGGATGACCTTCATTAAAATAAACGTTAAAGTCGTAATGGTTAAAATCGTGGCAATCATTGCGATAAAGCGCCTGAGCAAAAAACTGGTCATCTACGTCTCCCCCTCGCTTAACAAAATGTTGTACGTGCGGCAAGCTCCGTCATGACAAGCATCGCTTGATAGGCTTCTAGTATATTATTCGCTTGATACGTTACCGTGGTTGTTCCTTCTTCGATGACAGTACCAGGCATTAAACTGGCCCATTCAGCTTGTCCATAATTGGCAAACTCGATCTTGAGCAGTGGATGATCAGGAGGCGTCAGCGGCTTCATAAGATGAATATGTTTCATGGCGGCTTCCACTTGTTGCGCAATGTGTTTGTGCACTTTCGCTGGTGTAAAGCATTTCACTGCTGATCTTGAGATGGTTTCTTTGACTGCGACTGTTTTTACGCCAGGCATCAGCTTTTCCGCTTCAAGAGCTGCTTGGTCGTCTCCGCATACAAGAATCACTGGGACACCATAGTATCCAGCCACATACGCATTAAAGCCCATCTCACCAATAGGATGATCATTTATGTAAAAATGTCTGACACCAAAAATCATACTGTGTGACATGACACCTTTCACAGATGCTCTTGCATGATAGCCTAAAAAAACAGCCGCATCATAGGTTTCATCTAGTCCTTGAACCATTGAATAAGGCTTCACATCGCCTGAGATAAGTAACGCTTCATCATGAAGCTCTTCAATTAAAAGGTTATTCATTTTGGAATGACTGTCATTGACCAAAATATCGGTTGCACCGTTTTGAAAAAGAGCATCCACACATGCATTCACTTCAGCAGTCATCATCTTTCTGCCTCGCTCATAATTGTGCTGACGGCTATCAACAAATGTATGATCAGCTAGACCAGTAATTCCCTCCATATCGACAGATACATAAAGCTTCATCCCCATCCCCCTTAAATTAAATAAAAAATTTGTGTATATTTTTCTAAATTTTCTAAAAAATTATATGAGAACTTGATTGATTTTTCAATACAAATTCAGAAAATAAGGAAATTAGACTCATTTAATACAGGACAAAAGCAGAACGGAAAAAGGATGTTTTTAACAAATAAAACACCACTGACTATGTCTTTAGTGGTGTTTATCCGTTTCATCAACTTGCGCCTTTAGGTGTTCATATTTGTTCAACGTTTGTGTAAATAAGTCATCGAACATGGCAGGTGCCTGCTGCTTAATGACAGCAGCGCCTTCTCCGGTAATCCCACCTTTTGTTGCAACTCTATCCACTGTTTCAGCGAATGTAAGCCCTCTTTCAACAAGCACTTGTCCTGTCCCTAAAAGAGCATATGTTAAGAATTCATACGCTTCGTCCAGTGATAAACGGCTGTTTCTCTCTGCCGCTTTTGCCATTTCTTCAAATATAGCGGCAATAAAGCCAGGAGATGAGCTTGTCAAATTACTCGCCGCATCAATCCGATCCTCCCCAATCTCCCTCACAATACTAAAAGCAGAAAGGAGGCGATGTAAGTGCTCTTGCTCCTTTTTACCCACTTTCTCACTATGGGCGACAAGTGACACACCCGTCCCAACGGCTGAAGTCAATGTTGGGATATACCGAGATACTGGTTGATCGGTATGTTTTTCCAATTTGTCTAACGTCACCGCCGCTGCCACTGACACAATATGTGTAGTTGCCTTTGTCTGATTCAGTTGATCAAGCACGTCAAGTACAGCAAGTGGAGGAACACAAATGAAAATTAAATCACATGAAGCCGCAAGTTGATCTATTGAACATCTCTTGATATCTTGATGATGTTGCGTTAGCTGTTTTAATCTCTCTGTTTCACGTCTTGTATGGATCATTAGTTGGCGAGCACTTAGCACACCTGCTTCAAGCCATTTTTGCACCATCATATCGGCCATATTTCCATATCCTACGATTCCTATTATACTCATGTTCTGTATCTCCTCTATCTTCATTGATTCACTATTTATTTTAACAATTTCCCACAATGTTTTCATTTTTATCCCACATTTTTTTCTTACGATAAAGTCAGTAGCCACCACACGGTAAAACCATACAACATACATGTAAAAACTCATGAAAGCGAGTGATAATGATGACAAATCACAAAGATGAAAAGCGTCCTACCTACGAATTACAAACAGTCGAACAGCCGCAAAAGAAGAAAAGAAAACGTGCTGGATGGCTTAAGCCTTTCGCAAGCGGCATTGTCGGCGGAACGTTAGCGGTAGGTGTCTATGTTCTCACGCCCTATGCACATCACACAGAAGACAGCACAGCAAATGAATCATCAACGAAAACAGAAACTGTTTCAACAAACCATTCTAGTTCCAATACATCCAAAACAACAGCCGTCCAAACATCGAATTCCACTAACATTTCGAATATGGTGGAAAATGTGTCACCTGCTATTGTTGGGATTACAAACTATCAAAAACAAAGCGAAACTGACTCGAGCTTTGGAGATATCAATACACCTTTTGATGAATCTGAACAAAATCAAAATAATAGCAACCAAGAGGAAGAAACTGGTACAGGTTCTGGGGTCATTTTTAAGAAGTCTGGCAGTAAGGCATATGTTTTAACAAACAATCATGTCATTGAAGGCGCAAATAAACTAACTGTCTCCTTACATGATGGTACAACGGTGGAAGGTAAACTTGTTGGTGCGGACCCACTGACTGACTTAGCGGTTGTGGAAATTAGCAGTGACAAAGTAACGAAGGTTGCTACTTTAGGGAACTCCTCTTCTCTACGAGTTGGAGAAACAGTCATTGCCATTGGCAACCCGCTTGGTGAAGATTTATCAAGAACGGTCACCCAAGGTATTGTCAGCGGTGTCGATCGAACTGTCTCCATGAACACATCCGCTGGAGAGAGTAGCATCAATGTCATTCAGACAGACGCTGCCATTAACCCCGGCAACAGCGGTGGTCCGCTTCTGACAACAGACGGAAAGGTTGTGGGGATCACAAGTATGAAAATATCTGAAACAGGTGTTGAAGGAATTGGTTTTGCCCTTCCGATTAATGATGTCAAACCGATTGCAGAACAGCTTCTATCGAAAGGAAAAATCGAACGACCATATCTCGGCATTAGCATGCTGGATCTTGAGCAGGTTCCAGATGTTTATCAGAAAGAAACACTTGGACTCACTAGCAGTCAGGTGGATAAAGGCGTATACGTAAAGGAAGTAGCCTCCGGTTCACCAGCCGCTAAAGCGGGCTTAAAAGCAGAGGATGTCATCATTGCCATTAATGGCGAAAAAGTAAAAACCGGCAGTGAATTGAGACACGCACTCTATACGAACGCTAAAGTGGGAGACACTGTTCAAATTACACTCGTTCGAAACGGAAAAAAAGAAACGAAACAGGTGAAATTAACTGAAGTTGAATCAAAGCAAGTGACCTCCTAAATAGACAAAGGGCTAAAATAAAAACTATTTTAGCCCTTTGTTATCTATTGAAAACCCTTGAAGTCTAGGAAGACCCGAGCAATATATGCGAATGAAACATTTGTGAGCACGAGCGCTTGCGATCTGACAACGAATGCGAGGGTTTGTCCACACGCTGAGCAGTTCATAGACATGAGCTGCTTTTTTTATGACTGAATAGGAGTTAATCGGTGTTCAATTTCTGATCGTCGATGCTCCAGAAATGGCGGAAGCGCTAAACGATTACCAAGCTCTTCAACGCCTTCATCTACTGTAAAACCAGGCCCATCTGTTGAAATTTCAAAAAGAATACCGTTCGGCTCTCTAAAGTAGAGCGCTTTGAAATAAAAACGTTCAACGACACCAGAATTTGCAAAACCTGCTTTTGATATTTTGTCATGCCATTTTTCAAGCTCATCCGCATTCTTTACACGAAATGCGACGTGATGAACACTTCCTCTGCCAGAACGCTCTGACGGGCCGTCCGCTTTTTCAATGACGTGTATCTCAGTTCCAGCCCCGCCTTCTCCTGATTCATAAATGGTCATCATTCCATGACTTGTTTGTTCGCTCGCCTTATACTTAAAACCAAGAATCTCTGTTAACACTCGGGTCGTTTCCTCTGCTCTTGCAACTGTCAGTTCTACAGGACCTAAACCTCTTATGGCAAACTCTGCTCTAATATCAGCATGTACTGGTGGTTCTCCAGCTTCATGTCCATTCGGCTCCACTGTTAAAAACATCTGTTGCCCTTCTGGATCTGTAAATAACAAGGCTGGTCTACCACCTCTTATAGATGTTTTTTCCTTTTTGACACCCTTTTCTTCAAGACGCTTTTCCCAAAATGCTAGTGCCTCCTCAGATGAGACGAGAAGCCCTGTGCGTGTAATGGCATTGGTCCCTTCCAAACGACGAGCCAGCATTGGAATTTCAAAGAATGTCAGCTCCGTTCCTGGGGAAGCCACTTCATCTCCATAAAACAGATGATACATAGAAGGATCGTCCTGATTGACTGTTTTTTTCACAAGTTTTAAACCAAGTATTTGACGATAGTAATTAACATTTTTCTGAGCATTTGCCGTTAGTGCAGATACATGGTGAATACCATTTATTTTCATTTTCTCACTCCCACTTTATTATCTCGAAATCAAGATAATATCCTTATGAATAAAATAGGCTATTTTTTTAAAAAAGTCAATCATTTGATCACACACACGCCTGATGTTCGGCTCTCATCCATATCATTAATATTTTATCAAAATAAACGATCATCGTTCGTGTTTAACATAATATTCACCCTTATATCTCCAATAATTGAACATTTACCATGTTAAATACGGAAATCAGAAAATTTTTTTAATTCTTGTTTTCACAAAATCATATTACAATGATGAAAATACATTTCACTGTAATGTATGAAAGTGATGCAGGAGGTCGTGTGTAATGAACAAAGAACAACCAGTATTAAAACAAGACATCGGCTTATTTTTTGCCCTTTCTCTTGTTATTGGGACGATCATTGGCTCAGGTGTTTTCATGAAACCAGGAAATGTCCTTTCTTATTCAGTAAGCTCCGAGATCGCATTATTCGCTTGGCTGCTAGGTGGCATTTTAACACTTGCGGGCGGGCTGACAGTCGCTGAAATCGGCACACAAATCCCGCGAACTGGCGGACTGTATGCCTATCTTGAAGAAGTGTACGGCGAATTTTGGGGTTATTTATGCGGCTGGGTCCAAATTATTATTTACGGTCCTGCCATTATTGGTGCTCTCGGTCTTTATTTTGGTTCTTTACTTGCTAATTTATTTTCTCTTTCTTCTTTATGGTCCACCACAATTGGCATCATAGCTGTTCTTTTTTTATGTATCATTAACATTGTGGGAACAAAATACGGCGGATTCGTACAAGGGTTAACCACTATTGGAAAGCTTGTTCCGATCGTAGCAATGATTGTGTTTGGTTTATGGAAAGGGAATGAACACATCTTTACGGCTGTCAATGAGAGCATTGCTCAAATGAACTTCGGCGCAGCGATTCTTGCTACTTTGTTTGCGTATGATGGCTGGATTTTGCTTGCAGCACTCGGAGGTGAGATGAAAAATCCGGAAAAATTGCTGCCTCGCGCAATGGCAGGAGGTATTTTAATTGTCACTGCATGCTATCTATTTATTAACGTGGCACTCCTGCACATTTTACCAGCCGATCAAATAGTCCAGCTTGGCGAAAATGCAACAAGTCATGCTGCTACTATGCTATTTGGTCCAATTGGTGGGAAAATTATTAGTATCGGCATCATCATTAGTATTTTTGGCTGCCTGAATGGAAAAGTTCTCTCATTTCCACGTGTCATTTTTGCAATGGCAGAACGAAAACAAATTCCGTTTGCACAAGCTATCTCACGTATTCACCCTACTTTTCAAACACCTTGGGTTGCTGTTTTTATTCAAATTTTGATTGCCATTATATTTATGATCGTCAGCAATCCGGAAAAGCTATCAGAGATTTCAATTTTCATGATTTATATTTTTTATGTGATGGCATTTTTTGCGGTATTTAAATTAAGAAAGCAACACATCGGGATCAAACGTGCTTATAGTGTACCCCTTTATCCATTAACACCAATTGTCGCGATTAATGGTTCATTATTTGTATTAATTAGTACGATGATCACCGATTGGAAGAGCTGTCTTTTCTCGATGCTTATCGGACTAGCTGGACTGCCAATTTATTATGGTATGAAAAAAACACAAAATAAAGCAGAGCGCTAAATACGGCTCTGCTTATTTTTTATATTGTTTAATGACTTTATACGATTCATTTAAATATCGCATGAGCCGGTACGGCTTACTTAGCACCCGAATTGGCAGTCTGGATAGAAAACCATTGAGGTTTGCTTTATATTCTTGTGTCATTCGTTTTGGCTTTGTGGCAATTTTTTCATATACTTCTTTATAAAATTCCTGCATGATGTCCACTTGAACGCTGATTTTTTGATGGCACTCTGTACACTCTACGCTTTTCATTTGATCATTCACATAAACGATGCTGTGGAGGGTCTCTTCTTGGCACCGAGTACAGTGTAGGTTTGCTTCCATTTCGGTCTTCTTCAAGATACACAGCTCCTTTCTCGTTTGATGTTGCTCTTTTCATACAATACGGTGGTCGTCAGCAGTTTATTGGACAGATGCTTCCTTTAAAATGGCTGCTGCAGTGAGTTCATCTGTCACTAGCACTTGGATGAAGCCCCCATTTAATGCACCTAATATACTTTCTGCTTTATGGGTTCCTTCCACAACGGCGATGACTTTTTTGACGCTCTTTAATTGTTCTAAGGAAAGTCCGATGACCTTTTGATTCAGTTCATCATGGACAGGACGACCTTTTCCATCAAAAAAACGAAAGCCAATATCACCAACAGCACCCGATTGTCGCAAACCTGATAAGTCCTCTTCCTTTAAATATCCGACTGTTTTTAATGTAGAGCCTTTATGCGGGTTTCCAATGCCGATTAGTGCAATATCAACATTTCTTCCTTCTTCTAGCACAGCTTCAATGTCCTGCATCGCCATGAGGCGTTCCTTTAATTCTTCTGTTTCTAAAATTGCAGGCGCATATAAATAGGAGCACGTACCATTCATTTTCTTTGCTAGTTCATATGCAAGCTGATTGGCATGAATGTCCACTGCCTGCCTGCCCATTCCACCTTCTAAAGGAATCACTTTGACATTGTTTCTTCGCTCGAATGGATATTCTCTCACAAGCTCTGCAAGCGTTGTTCCCCAGGAGATGCCAATTTTCTCAGCTCCTTTCATATTTTTGGACAGGTAATATGCCCCCGCCTGACCTACTGCCCGTTTCACCATTTCAGACATTGTTCCGACACTTGGAACAACGACAGCGTCTGTGAGCTGAAAGGTCGTTTCGAGTTGTTTTTCAAGCTCAACCGTATGAATACTTTCGTCCTTAATATACACTTCAACGATTCCAACATCCTTCGCTTTTTGAAGAAGCTTTGAAATAACCGGTCTTGAAACATTCAGCTTTTTCGCAATTTCCTGCTGCGTCCATCCGTCCGTATAATAAAGATGAGCAACCTTGACGAGCTGTCGTCTTTCTTCCCAATTCAGCATGTGACATCATCCTTTTAATATACTATGATTATCAGTATACCAAACATTCGTTTCTAATTGGAACAATTGCTATGAAAATGACAAAAAGAGCGTTGATCTCTCCGCTCTTTTTATTCGATATATTTCAGCTGATAGGTTCTCCCGCCATCTAACAGCAAAAACCTGTCTGGGCAAATAGCTTCCTTGCAGATGTGTACAGCGGTTAATCTGCTTGATTCACCAAAATATCAATTACTTGTCTCATCATGAAATGTGTGTATAACAACGTGTGCATCTGCCCGGTCTAATGCCAAGCAGATGGCTTCACCAAATCCATCAGTGCTACCTGTAACAAGTGCCGCAATCTGATGAAGCTGGACGTGCACATGGATTTTCTCCCCTTCACTTGTTAACATTATTTTCTTAGTTTACTGACGATATGAAGTGCTGCTTCATAAAACCCTTCTGAGATTGTTGGATGCGGATGGATCATTTTGGCCATTTCTTCTGCTGTTCCTTCTAAATACATAAATGAGGAAGCTTCAGAAATCATTTCCGTCACGTGCGGACCAACCATTGTGGCTCCAATCACTTCTCCGTATTTCGTGTCGCATACTAATTTAATAAAGCCGGTTGCTTCACCTGCTGCCAATGCTTTTCCGCTTGCTGTTAAATCGAAGCGCTCTGTTTGGAAAGAAAGACCTTTTGCTTTCGCCTCTATTTCAGTAAGCCCTATACTCGCCACCTCTGGTAATGTATAAATACAGCGTGGAACGATATGCGCATTCATTTTTTCATGGTCGCCGCATATATTGCTGACTGCAACGGCTGCCTCTGCCATCGCTGCATGGGCTAGCTGATAACCGCCTGCAACATCTCCGACTGCATATACACCTTCAGCACTTGTTTCCATCCGCTCATTTACTTTGATAAAGGGTCCTTCTAGCTCAAGATCTAGCTTGATCGTTGCTGATAAATTAGGCTTTCTTCCTACACAAACGAGCAATCTTTCAGCCGTAAAGATATGCGTTTCACCTTTGTCATCTTTTGCATGTACCGTTTTAACCCCTTCGCTTTCTGTGACTTCTGTAACGGTCGTTTTTTTAGCGATATGAATCCCTTTTTTCTTCAATTCTCTCTCTAATAGCTTTGATGCTTCTTCATCTTCTTGCGGAATAATCGAAGGAGCAGCCTCAATAATGGTGACTTTAGATTGCAAACTATGGAAAATACATGCTAATTCAAGACCAATCACGCCTCCGCCAATAATAACAACAGATGCAGGGATATCTGGAATGTCAAAGATCGTATCACTTGTATCGAATTGAACCTCATGTAATCCTAAAATGGGAGGAATCGCAGGTGATGAACCCGTTGCAATGATTAACTGCTTTGTTTCAATCGAATCTGTTCCATCTTGTTTTTCAATGTCAATGCGATGTTTCGTAACTGCTGTTCCTCTTCCTTCATATACATCAATTTTTCCTTGTTTTAGTAAAAAAGCAATGCCGCCTCTTAGCTTTTCAATGACATCATCTTTACGCTTTCTCATTTTATCGAAGGAAAGAACCATTTCTCCTGTTTCGATCCCCCAGCTTTTCGCCTTTTCAATCGATTCAATTACTTCTGCATGTTTTAGCAATGTCTTGGAAGGGATACAGCCTCGATTTAGACAAGTGCCGCCTAAAAAGCTCTCTTCAATCAAGGCGACCTTTCGTCCGCGTTCAGCTGCTTGAAGGGCAGCCGTATATCCACCTGGTCCTCCGCCAATGACAGTTAAATCATAAGTTTTCATCATCCGATTCATCTCCTACATTAGCAATTCAAATGGTTGTTCAAGCACTTGCTTTACATCTGTTAAAAAGGCCGCCGCTGGTGCACCGTCAACAACACGGTGGTCAAACGATAAGCTCACGCCCATCATTGGTCTTACATGAATTTCGCCATCTACCACAACAGGCTTTTCTTGAATACGTCCAACACCTAAGATAGCGACTTCTGGCTGATGAATAATGGGTGTAAAGGTATCGATTGCATACATGCCTAGATTACTAATTGTAAAAGTTGAACCTTTTAGCTGATCTGGTAAAAGCTTTTGATCACGCGCGCTTTTGCCAATTTCTTTTGCTTCTTTTGTCAGTTGTTTTAACCCTTTTTGATCAGCATGTGAAATGACTGGAACCATAAGACCGTCTTTCACTGCGACAGCAAGACCAATGTGTACATTTTCATGGAAATGAAGCTCATTTTGTTCAAACGTCATATTGATTTGAGGGTGACGCGTTAATACTTTGCTGACAGCGTGAATGATGATTTCTGTAAACGATAATCTGTACCCTGTCTCTTTTTCAATAGCCGGCAATAGCTGCTTGCGAATTTCCTTCGCATTGGTCATATCGATTTCGCTCGTTAATGTGACATGAGGCGCTGTAAAAGCACTTTGTGACATACGATCTGCTATGACTTTTCTCATACCAGCAAGCTTTTGCGTTTTTACTGCAGATTCTGTATGAGCCGTTACTGCTTTCACATCGTCTTTCGTAATTTTTCCATAAGCGCCAGTGCCTGAGACATTCGCTAAATCAATTCCTTCATCGACAGCCATTTTTTTGGCAAGTGGAGAGACTCGCTGGTCTTTCTCCCCTTTGCTCACTAAGCCCTCGACATCTCGCTTTTGAACTCTGCCTTTTGGTCCAGTGCCAGATACCTCATGAATCGCAACATGATGATCTTTTGCTAACTTTCTTGCTGCCGGCGTAGCACGCACGTTTACACCAGAAGTTGTCTCAATATCTGTAGATGGATCAGGTTCTTGTGGTGTTGCGATGCCTTCTGATGACTCCTCATCAGACTGTGCAGGCGGCGTTTCTGGTACTTGTTCAGAAGCCGTCCCAATATATCCAATGACAGCGTTTACTGGAATTTGATCATCTGCTTCATAATATTTCTTCAGCAATACGCCATCGTCATAGGCTTCAACCTCGATATTGATCTTATCTGTCATTATTTCAAAAAGAGGCTCGCCGATTTCAACCGAATCCCCCTCTTCTTTAAACCATTGAAGTAAGGTGCCGACTTCCATCGTACTGCTTAGCTTCGGCATAAATATCTCTTTTGGCATGATCTTCTCCCCTTTATTTAAGAGCGCACGAGCTCTTTTGCTGCTTCGATAATATCTGGTACTTGCGGAATGACGGCTTTTTCTAATGTTGGATTGTAAGGAATCGGTACAGCAAGACCGCCAAGTCGTTTGATAGGTGCATCTAAGTAGTCGAAGGCTTCACTTTCAGCAATCATACTAGCAATCTCTCCGCCATACCCGCCTCGTTTGACTGCCTCATGTACAACGATACATTTGCCTGTTTTCTTGACAGATTCGACAATAGTTTCTTCATCTAATGGAACCAATGTTCTCGGATCAATGATTTCGACATCAATGCCCTCTGCTTCTAATGCCTTCGCCGCTTCTAATGCCTTGTGCACCATAATCGCTGTTGCCACAATGGTGACGTCCTTTCCGCTTCTTTTCACATCAGCTTTTCCTAATGGGATTGAATATGGCTCCTCTGGCACTTCACCTACCGTTTTATATAACAGCTTGTGTTCATAGAAAATGACTGGGTTGTCATCGTCAATGGCCGCTTTCAATAGTCCTTTCGCATCATAAGCTGTCGAAGGCTGTACGACCTTTAATCCCGGAATATGAGCCATCCACGCTTCTAAACTTTGAGAGTGCTGTGCTGCTGCCCCAGTTCCAGAACCGGCTGGTGTTCTTACAACCAATGGGACCTTTCCTTTTCCACCAAACATGTACCGCGTTTTTGCTGCTTGGTTGACAAGTTGATCCATTGCAATTGTAATAAAGTCGGAGAATTGAAGTTCTAAAATCGGCCGCATCCCTGTCAGAGCAGCACCAACCGCACCCCCAGCGATGGCAGCCTCTGAAATTGGTGTATTGCGGACGCGCTCTGGACCAAATTCTTCAATCATTCCGCGCGTGACACCAAAAGCGCCTCCATATACACCAATATCCTCACCTAAAATAAAGACATCTTGATTTTGTCGCATTTCCTGACTCATGGCTTCTCTGACGGCTTCTAAATATGACATCTCTCTCACTGTTGTTTTTGTCACCTGAATTCCCTCCTCAATTAGGCGTATACATCCTCTAATAATGTGTCAATTGACGGTTCTTTACTATTCTTTGCGAATTCAACGGATTCTTCGATCTCTTGTTTCGCTTCTTCTTGTAAGCTCGCTGCCTTTTCCTCTGTGAGTATATTCAAATCAATCAATAGTGACTTAAAGCGTTTGATACAATCTTTCTGTCTCCATTCCGTCTCTTCTTCCCGTGTACGGTATTTTTTCGCATCACTCTTTGAGTGACCTTTCCAGCGGTATGTTTTCATTTCAATTAATGACGGACCATCTCCACTTCTTGCACGTGTGACAGCTTCATCTACCGTGTTCATGATGTCGATCATGTCATTTCCATCAACTGTTTTCCCTGGTATGCCGTAGCTTTTCGCTCTTGTTGAAATGTTTTCAATTTTGATCATTTCTTTCACAGGCCCTGACATACCGTATTGGTTGTTTTCACAAATAAACACAACTGGTAAATCCCAAATGGACGCAAGGTTTAATGCTTCATGGAAGCTTCCTTCGTTTGTTGCACCGTCTCCGAAGAAACAAAGAACGACAAAGCCTTCCTTCTTCATTTTAGAAGTGAGTGCTGCACCAGTCGCAAGCGGGATACCGCCGCCAACAATTCCATTTGCACCAAGGTTTCCTTTTTCTAAATCTGCAATATGCATTGACCCGCCTTTTCCTTTACAATAGCCTGTTTCGCGACCAAACAGCTCAGCCATCATTTTATTGACCTCTGCTCCTTTTGCAATACAGTGACCATGCCCCCTATGTGTGCTGACAATCTTATCTTCATCCTTTAATACAGCGATAGAGCCAACAGCCGTCGCTTCCTGACCAACACATAGATGAGTTGTTCCATGGATGAGTCCCTTTGCAAAGAATTGATCTACTTTTTCATCAAAATATCTAACTAACCACATTTGTTTATATAGATCTGTTAACTTCTCATGACTAATTTGTTCAGGCAAAGTGATTTGTTTTTGCATTCATTCTCTCCCCTTTACATTTGTTCTTATATGTTACATTTGTAATAATCATACGTTTATCTTAAATTGAAGTCAAGCATTTCCGTCTTTTTTAAGCATTTCAATTTTCATATAAAAAAGAGAAAGGCAAAGCCCTTTTCTAAAGAACTTCTCTTTCTCTTACAGACTCACATGTTCATTCATCTAGATACATCATCATCTTGACGCTTTCCCCTTCTGGGTGCTTTGCACATTCAATCGCTTGAAGTAGCTGACTGAATGGATAACGATGCGACACCAACTTTTCTGTCTGAACCACCTTGCGCTTTAGAAGATCAATCGCTTGACCATAGTGATAAGGATGCCTTTACTTCATCAGGAAAAAACCGCTTAGCCGAAATCCTTTTGGAAAATGAGCAAACACCAAAATCGTTCCGCCCCTTGATACTTTTCCAATAGGCGAATACGGCTTTAAAAACCGTTTTCCTTTTATATCAGAAACATCATAATAAGTGTGCCACCTGCCAAAAGCCCCAAGTTCCTAGGAAAAAATGATAAAAAAAAGATGCAGCCTAAGCCGCATCCTACAGTTTGAATCATCTATTCAACTTGTTAAATATGACTTCCTATATCTAAAAATTCAGATACAAATGAATTGTCCGTTTGCTCAACCATTTCTTGCCTAGTTCCGATTTTTTCAATTTTCCCTTCATTCATGACCACAACACGATCAGAAATATCGAAGGCTTCTTCTTGATCATGTGTTACAAAAATGGTCGTCATTTGAAATTCTTGATGGACTTTTTTCAACCAATGTCTTAATTCTTTCCTCACCTTCGCATCTAATGCGCCAAATGGTTCATCAAGGAGGAGCGCCTTCGGTTTGACAGCAAGAGCACGCGCTAAAGCAACTCGCTGTTTTTGACCTCCTGACAACTGCTCTGGATAACGGTGCTCATATTGCTTTAACTGGACGATCTCTAAAAGGTCATGTACCCGCTGCTTGATTTCCTTCTTTGATAGCCGTTCTCCTCTTGGTTTTATCCTAAGACCAAATGCAATGTTATCAAATACCGTCATATTTTGAAAAAGGGCGTATTGCTGAAACACAAAACCGATCTGCCGTTTTCGAACAGGAATGTTCGTATAATCTTGATCTCCAAATAGAATTTGTCCCTCACTTGCACATTCAAGACCTGCGATGATTCGCAAAAGGGTCGTCTTACCTGATCCAGACGGGCCTAGTAAAGAAATCAATTCTCCATTTTTAATAGACAAATCAACATGTTGTAAAACACTCGTTTGCCCGAAATGTTTTGATATTTGTTTCACCGTAATCCCCAAAGTTAGTCCCTCCATTCATCTTTAGCGCTTGCCGAGCCGATGATCAAAATGCTGAACCGTATGCTTCAAAATTAATGTGATCACCGCAACAAAAGCCATCAATGATGCAACTGCAAAAGCAGCCTGAAATTGATACTCATTGTATAAGATTTCAATATGAAGCGGCATTGTATTTGTCATACCGCGAATATGACCCGAAACGACTGAGACCGCACCAAACTCACCGATTGCCCTCGCCCCCGCTAAAATAGCACCGTAAAAAAGAGCCCACTTGATATTTGGCAATGTGACGAGAAAAAACGTCTTCCATCCATTAGCACCGAGTGTAAGAGACGCCTCCTCCTCATGTATTCCTTCATTTTGCATAAACGGAATAAGCTCTCTCGCAATGAAAGGAAATGTAACAAAAATTGTAGCAAGGACCATTCCTGGTACAGAGTAAACGACTTTAAGACCATGTTCTAAAAGCCACTGTCCTAAAAGACCGTTTGAACCAAATAAAAGGACAAACACAAGCCCCGCAATAACAGGAGATACTGCAAATGGAAGATCGATAACGGTCGTTAACAAACTTTTCCCACGAAAATCAAATTTTGTGATGAGCCAAGCAGCACTGATTCCAAAGATCGTTTGCAGCGGCAATGTGATCACCACAATGAACAATGTCAGCTTGATCGCTGATAAAGTGTCTGGATGAGAAATAGCGAGAAGATAAGAATCCCACCCTTTCTCAAACGCCTTCATCAATACGGCAACGAGAGGCATGAGTAAGAATAAGAGCAAAAATCCATATACGATGATCACAAAGAGGACCTTCACCACTTTCGATTCCGTCACAGGACTCTCGTATGCGATGCGGTTTTGCTGTTTGCTAAGCTTACTGTCCAATTGCCTCACCTCACTTTCACTTGTTTTTTCCGCTCTATATACCACTGCAATCCATGAATCAATAAGAGGATAAAAAATGAAAGGAGCAGCATGAAACAAGCAATTGTGGCTGCCCCATGATAATCATATTGTTCAAGTTTTGACATGATCATGAGCGGCGTAATTTCCGTTTTAAATGGGATGTTTCCAGCAATAAACACAACGGAGCCATACTCACCTAATGCCCTAGCAAAGGCAAGTGAGAATCCTGTCAAGATGGCTGGAAATAAAGTAGGCAACAACACATGAAAAAAAGTCACTCTTCTTGTTGCACCAAGTATCGCTGCAGCTTCTTCTACCTCCTGCTGCATTCCTTCAATCACTGGCTGCACAGTTCTGATGACAAAAGGAATGCCAATAAAAATAAGTGCGAGAATAATGCCTAACGGTGTATACGCTACCTTAAAGTACAAAAATTGACCGATCCATCCATTTGAAGAATAAAGAGTCGTAAGGGCAATACCTGCAACAGCCGTTGGAAGAGCAAATGGCAAGTCTATTAATGCATCAATGACTTTCTTCCCGGGAAATGAATAACGAACTAAAACCCAGGCAATCAGCACACCGAACCCTGCATTGATCATCGCCGCTACAAAGGATGTGGTCACAGTCAACTGTAATGACTTGAGTACCCTCGTATCACTTATGACCTTCCAAATCCCTTCTACTCCTAAAGAAGCCGTCCAGATGAAAACCATTGATAAAGGGATGACAACAATAGCACTCACGTATACAAGTGTAATCCCTAGACTCAGCCCGAACCCAGGTAACACCCTTCTACTCTTATTGGCGGCAGCTTGTGCTTTTTTCATCACTTCTCCCCCTATTTTTGTCCGCTGTAAATTTGATCAAATAGACCGCCATCATCAAAAAATCTTTTTTGTGCTTTGCGCCAGCCGCCAAACGCCTGATCAATTGTCACCATGTCAATCTCTTTAAACTGATTTTTATACTTGTTTAAAACCTCCTGATTCCTTGGTCGATAATAGTTCTTTGCTGCAATTTCTTGCCCTTTTTTAGAATACAAATATTCCAAATACGCCTTCGCCACTTTTTCTGTTCCCTTCCGTTTGACATTTTGATCTACGACTGCCACTGGTGGTTCTGCTAAAATACTGATTGATGGCGTAACAATTTCAAATTTGTCTTTACCTAATTCATGCAATGTCAAATACGCCTCATTTTCCCATGCAATTAACACATCACCAAGTCCACGTTCGACAAAGGTGGTTGTAGCACCACGGGCCCCTGAATCAAGAACTTCAACATGTTCATATAGTTTTTTCACAAAATCTTTCGTTTTCTCTTCATCACCGTGAAATGTCTTATCGGCATATGCCCATGCGGCTAAATAATTCCATCTTGCTCCTCCGGATGTTTTAGGGTTTGGTGTAATGATTGACACACCTGGTTGAATCAAATCATCCCAGTCTTTTATCTTCTTTGGATTGCCTTTCTTCACAAGAAAAACTATTGTTGACGTATATGGTGTAGACTTGTTTGGAAATTTCTTTTGCCAATCCTTTGAAAGAAGACCACGATCCGCAATGGCATCAATGTCATAACCAAGGGCCAGTGTTGCCACATCGGCTTCCAGTCCATCAATAATAGATCTTCCCTGCTTCCCAGAACCCCCATGAGACTGCTGAATCGTCACCTCTTCCCCGGTCTTGTCTTTCCAATATGTTTGAAATGCTTGATTGTACTCCTGATACAATTCACGTGTTGGGTCATATGAAACGTTTAAAAGTTCAATCTTCCCTTTTTGTTTCGAGGCTTCGTTTGCATTTGAGCATGCCACACTAGTGACAGTTATTGTCAATATGATGGCAACTACCGAGAACCATTTCCACTTCTTCATGTTATCCAGCACCCCTATTTACGAAGTATTAGTGACATCAACCTGCCTTTTCATTACGCAAAAAAGACTCTTAGCAATTGAAGTACAACACTTCCTTGTACTTCAATGCCAAGAGCCTTCGGTTGTCCGATCAGCTATGTATGATTGATGTTAGTCTATATATTATTCAAACTATTCACAGGTGTCAACTGTGTTTTAACTTTTTCTTACGTTGATGGAAAAAAAGAAACGCCATCTTAAAGAGGCGCATCTTTTCCCGGGAAATGTTATTCATCTGTAGATAGCTTCAAGTTAACACCGATAGCAGTTCCATTCCTTGTTGAATCAGCTACACCAGTAAATGTCCCTGCTTTTCGGTCAATTAACAATGCTTGAACATTCCCTATATCAATAGGCGAACTTCCAAAGCGATGCCCAAGATCATTTAATTTTGTCCTTACATCAAGAGGGACACCCACTTCATAACGATAAGAAGTTAAGCTATCTGTATAAATTCTTGGTTCTTCCACAGCATCCTGAAGCCCCATTTCATATTCAAGCAAATTCAGGATCGTCTGCGAAACAGAAGCGATGATGGTAGTTCCACCAGGAGATCCAACTGTCATCACAGGTTTCCCATCTTCAAATATAATAGTCGGTGTCATACTTGATAAAGGTCGTTTATTTGGCTGAACTTCGTTGGCTCCGCCAGGCACTGCATCAAAATCTGTTAATTCATTGTTTAAAAAGAAACCATACTTTGGTACAAGAATTCCAGTGCCAAATAACTGTTCAATGGTTGTCGTAAAAGAGACAACATTTCCCCATTGATCCGCAACAGTAAAGTGTGTTGTCTCCCCAATCGTTTTATCTTCTGGCTGTGAGACAATTGGCAATGGATTCTTTTCATCCTCATACGCCCAAGGATTACCTGCCTTTGGATTCCGATTGACTTGATCTAATTTAATCAGTGAGGCTCTTTCAGAAATGTAGTCATCATCTAATAGTCCTTTTAGTGGAACATCTACGAATTCGGGGTCACCGGCAAATGCAGCACGGTCTGCATAGGAGAGATGCATCGCTTCAGCAAGCAACTGATACTTTTCAAATGATTTGGCATCATATTGGGATAGGTCAAAGTGGTCAAGTATTTTGAGTATTTGTAGCATAAATACACCGCCTGAGCTTGGAGGAGGCATACTTGCAAGTTGATAGCCTTTATAGTCACCCCAGATTGGCTTGTCAGTCTTCACTTCATAATGGCCAATGTCATCAGTTGTCATCGTACCACCGAAGTCTTGAACAGTATTTGCAAGCGCTTTCGCTACTTTTCCTTTATAAAAAGCTTTACTTCCTTTTTTCGCAATGAGCTTAAACGTTTTTGCAAGACCTGGTTGGACAAGAAGTTCACCCTCTTTTAACGGTCGATCATCTGGAAGGAATATCGGCGCAGCGGCAGTTTTTCTCAATTTTTTTTGATGATCATCAATGGCTTTCGCAAGAACAGAGTCGATTTTAAATCCATCCTCTGCTAGATGAATAGAGGGCTCAATTAATTCCTTCATCGACCGAGTTCCCCACCTATCTAATGCTGCTTCAAGACCTTTCACTGTACCTGGAACACCCACTGCATTCCCATGTGTGGATCGTTCAGCAAACGGGATGACTTTTCCCTCATCTGTCAAAAACATATCAGGTGTTGCGCCCTGTGGTGCTCGTTCTCTACTATCAATAATGGATGTCTCATTCGTAACACCATCATACACCATCATAAATCCTCCGCCGCCAATTCCGGACATCATTGGCTCTGTCACATTCAGAGCATACTGTATCGCAACAGCAGCATCAATTGCGTTCCCACCCTTTTTCAATACGTCAGCACCAATTTCTGATGCAAGCGGATGAGCAGTAGCCACCATGCCATCTTTTCCGACAGCTACTTTATTCCCATGACTTTCTTTTGCAGTGACTTGGCTGACAGGCAGGAAAAACGAGAAAGCAATCAGACATATGGACAAAACAGTTAGAGAAATGCGTTTCATGAGCCACAACACCCCTTCCATATTCTTACTTTGACCTTACCTACTTCTTGACCAGAATACAATAGATTATTCAAAAATTTCAAATTTTTTCATTCTAACATCCTACATAATTCAAATAAAACACGCTTTTTCAAAACATATGACATGCACAAAAAGAAGGTATAAAGACATAATGTTTTCAAGTATTTGCCTTAACGGTATAATAAACACATGACAAAGGGGGAAAAAACGGTGAACCACAAAAGCAAAATTTTTTGGGAAACGTATTGGGAAGAGAAATCAGAAAAAGCACCAGCTAACACATTTGTTTCGGCTTGGGCATTTGGTGCAGATCCAGATCACTTACTTGACCTTGTACAGCAAGGAAAAAAAACAGACACTTGTTCTGGATATATTTTTTATGAAAAGGAACAGGAGCCACTTCCGAAGGCTGGGCAATATGCGATCATTTTGGACAGCAAGGAAGAACCTAAAGCCATCATCGAGATTACGCATGTAGATGTGATGCCAATGAATGAAGTCCCTGAATCATTTGCACAAGCAGAAGGTGAAGGCGACCTATCATATGACTATTGGTATAGAGTCCATAAAGAATTCTTCACAGAAGCACTCAAGCCGTTCGGATTAGACTTTAAAGAAGACATGCTTCTTGTTTGTGAACGTTTTAAACTGATTCATTCAGCTTCTTAACCTTTAAGCGGCGCCAAAAACGGGTCGCTTTTTCCGTTTCTTTTTTCCTTTCTGAAAAAGGTGTGTTGAGTTTTCATCTTTAGGTCAGAATAAGATCAAATAGAAAAAGTGAGAAAATTTTCGACTACACCTGTTTTTTTTCGACAAAAGAATATATAATTATTTGATGTGTGCATTGTCTCATTTATACAATGGAGGGTTTTTACATGTTCAAAAGAAAAAAAGACAAGTTTTCACTCTTGTTAACGGAAATTGCTAAAAATTTAGATGAAACTGCTGAATATTTTGTTAGCTATAAAGTGACAAATCAAACCACTCTGAAAGAATTTTCTGACACATTGAAGGAATATGAAACAAAAGGTGATAATCATGTTCATACCATGATTAAAGAGCTGAACAAAGCCTTTATTACACCGATTGAGCGTGAAGATATTCTTCAATTAACAAATAGTCTCGATGATGTTTTAGATGGTATTGAGCATTTTTCAGCAACCATGGAGATTTATTCGCTGACCAGCTCAGACGAACATATCGACAAATTCAGTCATTACATTAGAGAATGCGCAAAAGAAATTTTAATCACAATTGAATTACTGGCTGAAAATCGCTTAAATGATATTCAACCGCACGCAATCAAAATCAAAGAGATTGAGCATAATTGTGACAATCTTTATCGTAAATCACTGAAGAACTTGTTTGGTAAAGAGACAGATCCGATTAAGGTCATTCAATACAAAGAAATTTACGAAACACTTGAAGAAATCGCTGATTCCTGTCAAAGTGTTGCCAACAACCTAGAAACTATTATTATGAAGAATGCGTAACGGGGTTAGTTTAACATGGACATATTAATTATCCTTACCGTACTTATCGTCATTTTTGCACTTGCTTTTGATTTCATTAATGGATTTCACGATACAGCAAATGCCATTGCAACTTCTGTTTCAACGAAAGCTTTAAAACCAAGACATGCGATTATCATGGCAGCGCTTATGAACTTCTTAGGAGCAATGACATTTACTGGTGTGGCAAAATCCATTACAAAAGACATCGCAGATCCATTTACACTTCAAAATGGTTCTGTCGTCATTTTGGCTGCATTGATTGCAGCCATTACTTGGAACTTGCTTACTTGGTATTACGGAATTCCGAGTAGCTCTTCACATGCACTAATCGGATCGATTGCTGGGGCTGTTGTTGCCTCTGCCGGTTTTGGCGCTTTAAATTATTCGGGGTTCATTAAAATCATTCAAGCACTTTTAATCTCACCTGTCCTTGCTTTTGTCGTGGGATACATTGTTTATACCATTATTAAATTGATTTTCAGAAATAACAATCTCGCAAAAACAAATAAACAGTTCAGACGTGTTCAAATTTTAACAGCGGCACTTCAATCCTATACTCATGGAACAAACGATGCGCAAAAAGCGATGGGGATTATCACCATGGCCTTAATTGCAGGTAACTTGCATACAACAGATGATATTCCATTTTGGGTTCAATTCTCTTGTGCGCTAGCAATGGGACTTGGTACTTCTGTTGGCGGCTGGAAGATTATTAAAACAGTCGGTGGTAAAATTATGAAAATACGTCCAGTAAACGGTGTTTCTGCTGATTTAACTGGGGCAGCCATTATTTTTGGTGCGACTTTCATCCACTTACCTGTTAGTACAACACATGTTATCTCCTCATCTATTTTGGGCGTAGGTTCTGCTCACAGAGTAAAGGGGGTAAACTGGGGTACAGCAAAACGCATGCTCGTCACTTGGGTCATCACATTGCCGATTTCAGGAACATTAGGGGCCCTTATATACTTTATATTAAACGCTATTATTTAACTCAAACTGCCTAGTCTTACAGGCAGTTTTTTTCATGTGGCAGGTTTTCTAAACATACCCATAGAAGTAAAAGATATTCACTTGTTTATGGGAGAGAATGTACATGCTGTTATTTTTTCAGTTTGCTGTATGGTTTTTATTAGGGGCCCTTGCTGTTTATGTTTTTGCTGTGTGGCGATATGAACAGAAAGTCAAAGAGAAAATGTTTGCGATTCGTAAAACGTGGTATTTGATCTATGTAGCAGGTGCTGTTGTTTACTGGACAAATGATCCCTCATCGATCTTTACAGATTGGATGCATTATCTGATTATCGCCGTCTTTTTTGCTCTAACAGATGCTTTTATTTTTCTCAGCTCCTATATTAAAAAACTTGGAAATCATGAGATAGAAACCGACACACATCAGCTCCTCGAAGAAAATAACGATCTTCTCCATTCTTACCTCAATAAATTAAAAACGTACCAATACCTATTGAAAAACGAGCCGATTCATGTATATTATGGAAGTACAGAAGCATATATAGAGGGAATCGAGCGGCTGATTGATTCATTTGCAGAAAAAATGAATATACAAGCGGTCCTTTGTCCATATGATGCGCAAGAACAAAAAGATGATCTGCTTCGGACATTCGATCAGCGATTTTCGATTCAGGCGAAGCTTGACAGGCAGGAAGTCTATTACGATGATTACGGCAAATTGGTCCTCATCCCATTTTCAGTGGCAGATGCACACTTTGTAATTAAACTGACCTCTGACGATATTGTCACTGAGTTTGATTATTTATTAATGACCTCACTTACAACGATTTATGACTTGATCTTGCCTGACGAAGAGGAAGGTGATGAAGATGGAACATGCACTTCAAGGGGATAACAACAATCGTAAGAAAAACCCTTTTAAAATTTTAAAAAGGAAACGGCACATCAGTATGGCTGATTACAAAGTAAGTCCTCATACAGAGCGGATTTTCAAAAAAAATGAACAGCTCCTAGACGAGTATAAAAATAAAAAAGTTTGACCACACTAAAGGGCGCGGAACTACTCCGCGTCCTTATTCCATTTTTACATATGCACGCATACAATAAATCACACGCTATAACAATTGAGGTGTCTAAATGAAAAAGAAAATCAAACAATTGAGATATGTCGAGTTTGCTGAATTTCAGTTATCCCCCTATTTTCGTCAATTAAATAAAAAAAGTAAATTCGCTATCCAAACGTATAAACAGAAAAACTCACTTGTTTAACAATTCAAGTAGTTTTCGCTTCGTCTCTTGGCCGAATATCCCGTCACTTTGGAGATTCGTTGAAAACGAGCCACCGCATTAGCTGTTTTTTCTCCATTAATACCATCTGCCCCTCCCCTTTATCTACAGCTTTTTGATCAGGATAAAAATAAACAGCGACAAGTGCTTTTTGTACAAGACGTACACGCTTCCCTTTCGTAGATAGTGAAGTAGCTTTGAAACTCCCGTCCGGAAGTACTTTTTATTTCGATATATTTTGAGAACTTGTCCAATTTAAATCATGTTCGATTGCTGATCTGATTCCATTGCCAATCACTGACCGAAACACTGTGTGCTTTTTGAAACACTGGTGAATGTATCTCCTTTTTTGATCACATACGTTTTGACCATCTCCGGATCACTTGCTGGTTCAATCCCTCTATTGAATTCATCCCATGATGATAAAAGCAGGCAAGGACATGCTTTTCCAGACCAATGCTGATGTGTAACCACATTTGAAAGTGGTATATCATATTCTCGTAATAATTTTGAATCAGCCATTGGGCATGTCTCACGGCTTGCTGAAAATCCCTATCATCAGTTTTCACAAATTGCAATTCCGATAGATTACCGATTGCCGTTTCCATAACCATCCACTGCATGCAACCGCTTTTATTTAAGGGCAAATGTTGAAAAATTTCATGATCATCTACTGTAAAGTGCTGGCTCACCCCTGTCGTTGCACGTTTGACATAAGCTGCATGACTTTTCGCGTCAGCCCCCTTTGATGTATTTATCTGTGTTGTGCACAGTCGTCATTGCATAACCCGATCCATTTCCAATTGGAATAAAATCTTGATAAATTTATCACTCCTTTTCGTGAAACGTTCTATCCGCATTTCTCATCAATTGGTGGAAATCATAAGACAAATTTTGTTTGTTTAAGTGACAGAAATATGGTAAAATTTGAATCAATCCTCAAGTTTTTCTATATGAGAATGAAAAAATAAACAAAAAAGCAGGAAATAATTCCATTTCTCTTTACTTTTATGTTAAAATTGTTCAAAACAAGCCGATATAAAAAATAAAACGATTGCTTCATTAGCTGTTTAGTCCTATACGGACTTTTCTTTTACACCAAAAATAGAACATACGTTTGCTTGGAGGTTTTTCAATGACTGGTTTTTTAACCCATTTAGAAGAAGATATTCAGCGATTATACACTCAGCTTCAATTATACGGTCCTGCATACATGGATATACAGAGGATCGCATCTGAATTTAACATCTGGGTTCACTATGAAGAAACCGGCAGTATGATGATCAAACATCAGGGTCTATACAGTATTATTTTAAACAGATCCCTATCATCAGAAGAACAATGGCAGGATTTTGCCCATGAGCTTTGTCATGTCTTAAAGCATACAGGCAACCACTTCAAGATGCACAAGCTTTTTCGTGAGCTGCAAGAATTTCAAGCAAAACAATTTATGTATCACTTTTGTGTCCCTACATTTATGCTGCTGCAAATGAAGCTGCCAAATCTTCGGCAGCAGGCCATTCAGCATATCGCTCAAACATTTCATGTGACATGGGCATTTGCTGAAAAACGAATAGCATTATTCGAGCAGCGAAGATTAGGGATCCGATTTCAAAAGGAATTTACTTCTTACTTCATTAAAGCGGAGAAGGTAGCCGAAAAAAAAGCCGTCTATCAAACAGATTAAAGCTTCCCACAAGGCAGAGATTTATTCATAAAGTCTCAATACTTGTTTAAGAACACTTGTGTATTTATAAAACAATTCATTTTGTGTGTCACGCCTATTTCGCCGTCTAAAGTCATCAAAGAATGCCATTCTTTGTGCCCGGCTAACTTCAATCTGCACACTTTGACCTGTGAGGCATTGATTATTAATATTCTGAGGATGTGTTCCTGAAAACTGATCAGACTCAGATAGCAGCAACGCTTGAAATCCATTCATCGTTAAAAGTCTCGCTGCTTCGGCCGCTTTTACACGATCTGTTCCTCCAACTAAGTTTTGACACACTTCTGTTTCTCCGTAGCCGTGAAGTGCAAATGTATAATGATGTGTATGTACCTGAGAAAGACAGATCGGCTCGTCAAAGCGTGTGCTAGTAATATGAAGCACTTGATTACCTTTCACTTTAAGACCCTCGAATAAATACATAGAATGTTCGCTTGCTAATTCTTGGACAAGCTCACTCACGCCTGATTCAATTCCTCCGGCATGTGGTGACAATACAAGTAGCTGATCACCTTTCCGCTTGTGAAGAATTTGATAATCAATGCCTTTTCTTTCATGAGCGGAGAGCTCTTCATAGTTTTGATACGTATCTTTTATTTTCATCATTCAATTTGCTCCAATTCCTCTATATGAAAATAAGTCTACTTGATCACAAAATCTTTTGTAAAGATCATTTTAGACACATCCACCAAATCGCATTTTTTACAATCCTTATATTTTCCTTATAATGACGCTATCTGTTGTATTTTGAGAAAAAATAACCGATAATTGAATTGTATAGAATGATTGGACTTGATGAATCTTTTGTATTCTTTTCTCATATATTAGAAGTATTGCAATCTACATCTGGAGGAATCCATGTTTAAAAAGAAAACCCCCGTCATACTTATCGTTTTGTTCCTTAGCTTCGCTGGGATTATTTACTGGAAATGTTTTGCTCTTCAAGGCGTTTCTCACGGAACATTCATCCGCTCCATGCCATCACCAGACGGCACATATATGATCAATACCTATAGACATAGTGGAGGAAAATTAAAGGAGAGCGCAGTCAGAGCAGAAATTGAAAACAAAATCACCCACCAAAAAAAGACCATTTACTGGAAATATCCTGATAAAGATCCTCTAATCAAATGGAAAAATACACAACTTGTTCAAATTGGAAATGAGCTTTTAAATGTTGTAAAAGGGGAAACGTATGATTATCGCTATGATATAGCACCTAGAAAATAAGATTTAAGTAACAAAAAAACGAACCCTCTTTGGATTCGTTTTTTTGTTACTTTGACATGATTTTTTGCATACCCAAGCTGAAGACAAATTATATAATTGATAAAAACAAGTGAAACCCCCGCTTTTACTCGAAGTAAGAGTGGGGGTTTGTCTATGGTTTGAAAGCCCCTTAATGGAGCATTTCATTAGCGTAATAATTGAAGTACGTTTTGTGGCTGCTGGTTTGCTTGAGCAAGCATCGCTTGAGAAGCTTGAGAAAGAATGTTGTTCTTTGTGAACTCACTCATTTCTTTCGCCATGTCAACATCACGAATACGAGACTCGGCTGCTGTTAAGTTTTCTCCAGAAGCGCTCAAGTTGTTGATTGTGTGCTCTAGGCGGTTTTGTACCGCTCCAAGTGCTGAACGTTGTTTAGACACTGCACCGATCGCTGCATCAATTTTGGCCACTTCTGTATCAAATTCAAAACCTTCTTCATTCACTTTAATATCTTTCACAGTTAACGTTTCTGCATCCATTTTACCAATCTGTACAATAATATTTTGTTTAACATTTGCACCAATTTGGAACTGGAACCCGTTTTCAACACTACCATCTAAAAGTTTTTTACCATTAAATTCTGTACGGTTTGAAATACCATCAATTTCTTCGACAAGAGCACTCATTTCTTCTTGAATCGCTGTTAAATCTTCCGATTGCTGAGTTCCTGTGTTACCTGCTTGAACAGTTAATTCACGCATACGTTGAAGGATCGCATGTGTTTCAGTTAATGCACCTTCGGCTGTTTGAATAAGAGAAATACCATCTTGAGAGTTCTTAGATGCCATTTCTAAACCGCGGATTTGTCCACGCATTTTTTCAGAGATAGCAAGACCTGCTGCACCATCTCCTGCACGGTTGATTTGAGAACCAGAAGAAAGTTTCTCCATATTCTTTTGGCTAGCATTGTTGTTTGCAGACAAACGGTTCAGTGTGTTAAGTGCTGCAATATTGTGGTTAATTCTCATTTCCTATTACCTCCATGTGTTTGAAACAATTAGACTTCCATGTCCAAAAGTTCTGAATTAGAATTTCTTTGTAAGCCTTACAATCCTATTATCGAACTCAAATGGAATATGTTTAACAAAAAAGGAATAAATAAGGTAATAGTCCTACTCATTATGATCGTTTTGCTAGAGTATGCCAAAATGAAAGGTCATTTTTCATCATTTGTCAGAAGTCTTTTAGAATTATTTTAAACAGGGATATATATGCGGTAAAAGGCATAAAAAAAAGCCCCATAAAAGGGGCCTTTCATTAACGTAGTAATTGAAGTACGTTTTGTGGCTGTTGGTTTGCTTGAGCAAGCATCGCTTGAGAAGCTTGAGAAAGAATGTTGTTCTTTGTGAACTCACTCATTTCTTTCGCCATGTCAACGTCACGAATACGAGACTCAGCAGCTGTTAAGTTTTCTGAAGAAGCGCTCAAGTTGTTGATTGTGTGCTCTAGACGGTTTTGTACCGCTCCAAGCTTAGCACGTTGAGATGAAACAGAGCCGATAGCTGAATCAATTTTTGTAATTTCAGTGTCAAAACTGAATGCAGCGTCTGAAACATCAATACTATCTACTCCTAATGTAGCAGCGTTCATGTTACCAATTTTAACATTGATATTTTGAGTCGCGTTTGCACCAATTTGGAAAGTGAATCCACCAGTCACAGAGCCATCTAAAAGTTTTTTACCGTTAAATTCTGTACGGTTTGAAATGCCATCAATTTCTTCGACAAGAGCACTCATTTCTTCTTGAATCGCTGTTAAATCTTCTGATTGCTGAGTTCCTGTGTTACCTGCTTGAACAGTTAATTCACGCATACGTTGAAGGATCGCATGTGTTTCAGTTAATGCACCTTCGGCTGTTTGAATAAGAGAAATACCATCTTGAGAGTTCTTAGATGCCATTTCTAAACCGCGGATTTGTCCACGCATTTTTTCAGAGATAGCAAGACCTGCTGCACCATCTCCTGCACGGTTGATTTGAGAACCAGAAGAAAGTTTCTCCATGTTCTTTTGGCTAGCATTGTTGTTTGCAGACAAACGGTTCAGTGTGTTAAGTGCTGCAATATTGTGGTTAATTCTCATTTCCTATTACCTCCATGTGTTTGGGACCTGACAGACATCCTTGTCTGAAAAAAGTCCTTTATTCTAGGGCTTATCAACCCTGACAATTCTATTATCGGATATGAATATAGGATGTTTAGCAGATTTTTAAAAAAATATCTTATTTTTTTATGATATTAAACCTAAATTCATCAAATCTATCCATATAAAAGCTTAAAAGCTGCTGAATTGACTTCAGCAGCTTTCTATTAATACTGTTTCACATCAAACATTAAAATATTTTGGTAGACGACGTAATCCTTCTTACTTGTGAAAGGTCCCTTATTGTGTTCATCTTTTATTTCAAAAAAATTCATTCCAATTCCAAAGCTTCGTTCTTTATACCAATTTAGAAAATCATTGATTTCTTTCATTGAAAGTAGATAATCCTTTTGTAAACCGTTAATCATGGTGATCGAAAGAATACCTTTCTCAGTTTCTGAATGTTGATTATCATCTGGTTTTGTTCCGTCCTTGTCCTTTGGCTTTTCAGTTGTGTCATCATCTGGTTTTGTTCCGTCCTTGTCCTTTGGCTTTTCAGTTGTGTCATCATCTGGTTTTGTTCCGTCCTCGTCCTTTGGCTTTTCGGTTGTATCATCATCTGGTTTTGTTCCAACTTCAGTTATATGCAAGTCTTTCAATGGAATAGAAACAACCGATTTGAAATCACTTTTTACGGAAAGATGAGCCATACTATATGAATAGTTACGTCCACCAATGACATATAATTGATCATCAACAATTGCCGCAACAGATGCTACTCTACCTTCAGGTAAGTCATGTTTGGAATTTTGAAATTGACCTTCTTTCGGATTGAATATCTGAACTTGTTTTAGCAATTCACTTGAACTATAACCAATTCTTTGACCACCAATAATAATAAAGTTTCCATTATGCGTTACATAAGACGGTTCATATGTATACGATGTTAACTTAACGTCAATTAATCTCTTCCACGTATTTGTTTCAATATCATACTGGAACAAATACTTTTCACTACTATGACCAATCGAGTTCTCTCCACCTGCAACATATATTTTTCCATCAATTGCAGATATGGCTCTCCCATTTCGAGAAGGCAATTCCGATGAATTTAAACTATCCCATGCACCAGTTACTGTATCATATCGATAAAAGTTATTTTTAGAGTCCAATGCAGACACAATATAAATATGATCTTTTATAGCAATTGCATTTAAAGTACCCTTATTATAAATTGAAAATACAGGATTTCTTGGTATTTGAATTGGCTTTTCTGCCCACTGATCACGTTCTGCATCATATACATCTATTGTGTTATAAACTGTCTGCGTCTCATCATTTATTCCCCCGATGGCATAGATTTTTTTGCCTACTGTTGCATAAGTACCTCCTGTTCTATTTCTTGGCATAGTGGACTTTTCTACCCAAATATCTTCCTTAGGATCGTACATAAACGTTTGATTATTTAATTTCTTTTTTTCACTCGCCCCACCAAACACATAAATCTTTCCATCAACAACACCTATACCTGCATTAATGCGCTCTTCAGGTAAATCTGCTCGTTTGGTCCATCCAGATGAATTGGTTGCAAGTGCTTTTAATGGACTGATTGTACTAAACAAAAGAAGTACCGTGACGAATAATAAAAATCCTTTTTTCATTGCTCATCCCTCCATGACATTTATACTCCTTTCTTATATCGTTCTATATTTTACAAAGTTTACATTTATTGGTTATTTTTGTTTTTCAACTACATTTTTCTCCTAGTAAAGACCCTTCGTATCATTTCGAATGTGTTCTAGAAAAAATTCTATCAGCCTCACACATACATCACCGGCGTCGATAATTTAATAATCTTCCCACCTCTTCGATAAAATCGAGGAATGCGGCGGCTTAAAGTGGCGATAACTTCATAATTAATCGTATCTAGCATGTCGGCAATTTCATTCACAGAGATCTCTCCCCCTTTTTGACGACCGTAAATGACGACTTCCTCGCCCTGCCTCGCCTTCATTTCTCCTAAACTGACCATGGTCATATCCATTGTCACTCGACCAGCAATAGGAACTCTTTTTCCACGGAAAAGCATAAACCCTCGATTGGATAAAGCACGAGAGTACCCATCCGCATAACCAATAGGAATTGTCGCAATGATTTCATCAGGTTTTGCAACATAGGTTGCACCGTAACTCACTGTACGAGGTTCTGTCACCATTTCCTTCACAAATGCAATCCTCGCTTTTAAACTAAGTGCGGGCTCTAGTTGGACAGCGTGTAAACTTTCAATATATTGAGAGGGATATAATCCGTAAAGTCCGATGCCCAGCCGAATCATATCTGCACTAAATTCAGGGAAAGCAATCGAAGCCGCTGTATTGTTCATATGTACCGTTGGTAGCGTAATTTCTTGTTTTTTGAGAAAACGAAGAAACTCAATGAAAAGCTTATGCTGGAGCAATGTGAAATCAGAATTAGGCTCATCCGCTGTTGAAAAATGCGTAAAAATCCCATCCCATCTGATATATTCACTTTCTTCTAGTGCTTGAACGACTGCCAAAAGCTCTTCCTTCGTCCGGACACCTAATCGCCCCATCCCTGTGTCCACATTGACATGAATGCCAAGCTTTTGTTGACTTTCTTCTTCTGCTAGAATAGCATTCGCTTTTTTTATCCAGTCTGCGCAAAGACCGGATAGATCAATTCTCCAAGCGGCAGCTTTTTTCACACAATGGAGCGGGGTAAAGCCAAGCACAAGAATCGGTGCTTCAATTTTAGCCCTGCGTAACACAACACCTTCTTCCAAACTGGCAACAGCCAGCTCAGTTGCACCACTTTCCAGTGCCTGACGGGCCACTTCAACGGAACCGTGACCATAAGCATTCGCTTTTACCACAGCCATGATCTTACTTTTCTTTGGAATATGTGCTTGAATGGCTTGAATATTTCTCTTAATCGCATCAAGATTCACTTCAATCCATACTTCCCTGCAAATCTTTTGCACTCGCATGACCTCCCATACTCTCTAATAGATCCATTCTACCCAGTGATTGGATGCTCATTCATGTTTATTCCATGTTGATCGGAAACATTCAAGGTTCATGTGGAGAGACAATATTTTTCTGAATATTCAATAAATATTGCTAATAAATTATCTGATGAGTTACCTCACATGTTAATGTATCATGAGTATAAGAGTGATCTACATGACTGATGAATGTAATCTCTATCTGAGAAATTCGACAAAGGGGTTAAACAACTTGATAAGAGGTTTGATTCGGTGGCGTTTAGAAATGCTGACAGAGAAAGAAAGCAAAACTAACGAGGAAGTAATCGTTCTCCTTAAGAAAATTGATCAACAAACAAGTGATATTACAAAAGACATTGATTACCTTTCCAAGCAAGTTGGAAAACACGATATGCTTTTAAACAGATTCAAAAATTAATAGGACCCTCTGCGGTTCTTTTTCTTTATATAGATTGGAGGAATATATGTATAAATGATAGTGAATTGCTTAAATTTGAGGGAAATGATTCTTTTTTTCGGTTTTTTCTCGGATAGGAGACCTATAAACACAAAAAACCTTGAAAGGCATTAGCCCATCAAGTTTTTTTATAATCTATAAATTCTGTAAATCATCTCCACCGCCAGCTAATTTCCCTATCAAGATAAACTGCAGGTATATATATCCCCCTTCTTTTATTTTCATCATCAATAATGTACCAATTGTTATCATCTAACCATTCTTCGTTATAATTCGTTTCTACAAAATCATTTTCCTCATCAACAAGTGCTGCGAAAAAATCATTAAATTTGTCTATATTATTTGAAGGGGTAATCTTACCATTAACCCACATACCATCAACATTAATATCGCATATATCTCCTAAAAACTCGTTTAGAAAGTATAATTTCACAATTCTCACTCCTTAGGTGAAACCTTAATATATTGGCTTGGAACTTCCCCTTTAATCAAATACTCATTATCCCTTTTAGTCCAATTAATCGCTCTTTTCTTCCAAAAATCAGAAGAAATAGCATCTCTTTCAATCAACTTTTGAATTTGTTTTGGAGAAAGTATAACAACATCTTTTAGCTTTCCAGACTGTATATCTTTCCTTAAAGCTGATATATTTAGTTCAATTGCATTTTCTCCATAATTTCCAATAACATTTTTGTTATTTGTAAAACTAGTATAAGGGCTATTAGATTTAGCTCCTTTTCTATAACCTCCAAGTATATGCTCTGTAACCGTCACTTCTCGTCCTTTATATAAACCTTCTTTACTAGCTGGTACTAAATTACCTGAACTTGATATATGAGGTTTACCAATTCCATTTGGTCTAGTTGGAGAGTGTAGTAAACTATCCCCTCTATATAAATTACTTTTGTTGGTTAAAGAAGCATCATCTATACCCTTAATCCCCATCTTCCCATGAAATCCTTTCGCCCCAAACGGCAAAAGCATCCCCAGCGCTGCGTTCATACTCGCTTCCTGCTGTTCTTTCGAGATTTTATTCCCAAACATGTCTCGGCAATAATGTCTAATCTTTGAATATTTCTGGTATTTTCTCTCTCCAAATTAACAACAGTTCTATGAACTCCTTCGTTTCAATTTTATTTTCAAAGGGTTCTTCAATCCTATAATGATGTTCAACTACTGTCTCATCTTTTTTGATATTTACACTGGTAGCATTCAATGTAATTTCAAAGTTTTCGTATACTCCATCTATCACATTTTGAATATATCCTATATACTCATCCACTTCTTCTTCTGTTGAAATATCTTGTATAAAATCTGAGAAAATACTTATTTCTTCTGGTAGTATAATTGCTAAATCACCAAATTTGTCTTCCTTAAATTCATATGAATATCTCATATAAGCTAATCACCTTCATATTATTTTTTATATAATGGATACGCTGTAGCTATTGATCCATCTTTTTTCAGATACATCTCTATTTTAATTCCTGATGATGTTACACCTTTAAATTTATTAGGACCTATCTGTTGTTTATTTTGGTAAGCTTCATCGATAGCTTTTAACACATCGACGCGGTTCCATTCCTTAGGAAAGAAACTTGATTTAGCTACTTTTTCAACTCCATCAATTTCAACTTTAGCTCTATAAATACCGTGTTTATCAGGTAGACTTTCACTTCCTGGAATAACCTTTCCACCCTGCATACTTTCATGGTGATAACCAACTGCTTTTCCTCTTTTGTTAATTTCGCCATGATAAATGTGTTTCATTGTATGGATATTATATTTTTCAGCATCCTTAATCCCCATCTTCCCATGAAACCCTTTCGCCCCAAACGGCAAAAGCATTCCCAGCGCCGCATTCATACTCGCTTCCTGCTGTTCTTTGGAAATCTTATTCCCAAACATGTCTCTACCCGTAATGGCTTCGCTGAAGCCGTTGGCGGCGGTGAGACCATATAAGCCTTTTTGAGATGTTTTTAAGGCGTCAAAGGATTTTTGCGATGTCTTGTAAATGTCGACTGCTCGTACTGCGGCTGATGTGGCTTGGGTCGTTTTGTAGATCGCTTTCCCGCCTTTGAAAATGCGCCCTGCCCAGCCGACGATTGGGATGTAGCCTGCCGCTGCCATGCCGCCTGCGGCGACTCGCTGTCCTGCGGTGAGATGCTTGCCTGTGATGGGATCAAAACCTGTTGTGGCACGTTTTGCATCATTCACACCTGTTAGTTCATTGACGATATTTCCCCCATAATCGAGGGCTTTTTCATACCAAGGACGGTTCGCCAGTGCTTCTTGTTCTTTCGCAATCTTGCGGGCTTCTTCTTGTTCTTTTTTGATTTTCAAATATTCATCAGTTTGCTTTTCAATATCGCTTTTTGCCTTGTAGATTTCGCTATTTTGATACGCTTTCTTATCAAAATTCATCGGTGAAATGGTTTTTCCGTCATTTGTCGCATTCATCATTTCGGCGTACAATGCCATTGTAGCCTGCTCTTCAGTCTCTGACAAAGCATATTCATCTTTTAGATGTTGGTCTAATTCGTTTAAATCTTTTACGGTCTTTTTCCGTTTGTCTTCGGCATCCGTTATCTTTTCATCAAAGATTTGATCATCAAACACATCAAGAGAGATGAGATCATCTATATCCTGAAAAATGGTTTCCAGTGCCTTCTTTTGATCAGATACAATACTATTGGCGTTTTTTAACCCCATCTCTACCTGATTTTCTAGAAAGTGTTCATCAATAAAAGTATCACCGCCAAGATTGGCATCTTCAAGTGTACCCGCAACACCTTCGTGAAAGGCTTTTTGTTTATCTATAAAGCTAGTAAGCATGTCTACATTTTCAGCAAGCTCTTGATAAAAACTTTTAATATTGTCGGCACCTTTTCCCGTGAAATCATCACCGAGATTCGCCACACCTTGTAATGCGTGCTTCAAATCTATCATTTGTTCGCGGAGTTCCTGATAGTGCTTCGCTCTTTCTTCCATAGCGCTTGTTAGTGCTTTGGCATCAAGTATTTTCCCCAGAAGAAGTCACACCCTCCTATTCATTGATAAGGACAATTTTACCAACACAAAACTTGTCATTAAATAGGGAGAAAGATACAAAAACAGTAATCATATATTCCGAGTGCTGTTGACACCGCTTGCTTTTTTCATTTGTACCGACTAATTTTTAAAAAATATTCCCCAAAATAGCCCAACACCTACAATATAGGTTTAAACTGAATTAAAAACAAAAAACCTTTGCTACGCAAGGGTTTCACAGATGATTCCGACTGGACTCGAACCAGCGACCTCTAACCTGAACGAAAAGAACATCGAGATTACTCGTCGTTTTCCGTAAAGTCCGCTCTTTTTTAACACGCTTGCCTGTCCTATTTGCCGACATAATACCGCCTCCACATCGATTAAGTCATCGAGGTGAATACCGCTCTACCTTGCCGATGGTATGACCGCTACCCTGCGCCTTAATACACCTAAGTCAACGCAATAAAAAACGGCTAGAAACGTTGATATAACGCCTCTAACCGCCATGGATGATTCCGACTGGGCTCGAACCAGCGACCTCTACCCTGTCAAGGTAGCGCTCTCCCAGCTGAGCTACGGAATCAGGTTATGAATCTGTTCTGGGGTTTCTGTTACTGACAGTCTCTATTATATAATTAAATCGAATGAGCGTCAATGGTTTTATTCAAATCAGCCTAATAAGCCGGCTTTGGGCCGGCTACTTTGTTTCTTTACAAATTATTGATTCACAAGGGCTGAATTTAGTTGATCGAGCGCCTGTTTAAAGTCGCGTTTTAAATCCTCACTGTTTTCGACACCGACACTTAGGCGAAGTAAGCCATCGGTAATCCCTCTCTTTTCTCTTTCTTCTTTTGGCATTGCCGCGTGCGACATTTTTGCTGGATAAGAGAGAATTGATTCGACAGCGCCTAGGCTGACAGCGAAAACAGGTAATGAGACATTGTCGACCAGTTCTTTTACTGCTGCTTGGTTTTCTAGTTCAAATGAGAGAACGGCTCCAGCTCCGCTTGCTTGCTTACGCTGAATATGTGCACCTGGGTGGTCATCTAATCCTGGATAGTATACTTTTTTCACAGCAGGATGACCTTTTAGAAATGTGGCAAGTTCTAAAGCTGTTTGGCTTGCTTTTTCTAATCTGACTTGAAGTGTTTTTAATCCTCTTAGAACAAGCCAGCAATCCTGAACACCAAGGACTGCACCGAAAGAATTTTGGAGCTGATATAGCTCCTCTCCTAGTTTCTCGTCTTTGACAACGGCAAGTCCGGATAGCACATCGCTATGTCCGCTTAAAAATTTCGTTGCACTATGGAGTACCACATCCACGCCAAGGTCCAAGGGACGCTGAAGAGCCGGAGTTAAGAAGGTATTATCTAAAAATGTCAAACAGTCATGTTCCTTCGCAAGCTGAACGACACCTTTGATATCCGTAATGCCAAGGGTTGGATTTGAAGGTGTTTCTATATAAATGACCTTTGTATTGGATTGAATGCCTTGTTTGACTTCATTCAAATCCGTCATATCCACAAAGGTATGTTCAATGCCAAAACGTGAAAGGACTTGCGTAATCATGCGGAATGTTCCGCCATACACATCTTTTGTGACCAACACATGATCACCTTTTGACAGAAGGAGAAAGGCTGTTGAAATCGCGGCCATTCCTGAGGAAAAAGCCAAACCTTTTGCTCCCCCTTCTAATTGAGCAATTGTATCCTCTAGCGCTTGGCGTGTTGGTGTACCTGATCTGGAATAGTCATATTGACCAAACTCATCAAAGGTACTTTGATGAAAAGTTGAAGCATGCTGAATCGGTACACTGACTGCACCTGTTGAACCGTCTGTTTTAAAAGCATTGTGAACAAGTCTTGTTTCTAGCGTCCAATCATGGTTGGTCATTTGACGTGTACCTCCTCTTTTACTTTAGATAGCGCCTGCTTGAGATCTGCTTTTAAGTCATCAACATGTTCAATGCCAACAGAGAATCGGAGCAACTTGTTACATACACCGTTTGCAATGCGAATCTCTTCTGGAATGTCCATGTGGGTTTGCGTGGCAGGATACGTAATAAAGCTTTCGATACCGCCAAGACTTTCAGCAAAACAGATCGTTTGTAGCTGCTTTAAAAATGGATTGACCCACTCTTCTTTTGCTATACGGAATGAAAGCATTCCACCTTTTCCTGGATAAAGAACATCTTGAATTTCAGGCTGCTTCTTTAAAAAGTCTGCTAACTCCTTTGCATTTGCCTCGTGCTGGCGTATTCTGAGGGCCAACGTTTTCATGCCTCTCATTAAAAGCCACGAGTCAAACGGGGATAAAACCGCTCCGATGGCATTTTGATGCTGGAACATGTCTTCAGATAACTGCTCTCCTTTTGTCACAACAAGACCTGCGAGGACATCATTGTGTCCGCCTAAATATTTGGTTGCGCTATGGATGACAATATCTGCTCCGAGCGTAATCGGCTTTTGTAAGACTGGCGTATAAAATGTATTATCGACAATGACCAAAGCGCCATTTTCTTTTGCAATATTGGCTACCTTTTGAATATCAGCTTCCTGCATGAGTGGATTTGTCGGCGTTTCAATAAAGACCGCTTTTGTTTTTGTCGTGAATTTGGAGCGTAAACAGTCTTCATCTGAAAAATCATCGTAAAGAAAATTTAAACCGTACTTTTTCCATTCATTTTCAAACAAACGGTATGTACCGCCATATAAGTCCGAGGAGACGATTAATTCATCTCCGCTTTCAAATAGAGCCATAATCGTTTGAATGGCAGCCATTCCCGAGCTGAAGGCAAAACCGGCCGTACCCTCTTCGAGTGAAGCAATCGCATCTTCTACTAGCTGCCTTGTTGGGTTTTTTGTTCGAATATAGTCAAAACCTGTTGATTCACCAATGCCTCTATGTCTGTATGCCGTTGAAAGATAAATGGGAGGGCTCACAGTTCCAGTTGTTTCTTCACTACGGTTTCCAATTTGCGCTAATTTCGTTTCCACATGTTCTGTCATTTGACACCATCCTAAGTAAAAAATCTGATTTCAAAACAGAAAACCCCTTCTTCATAAGAAGAAGGGGTTTAATCGCTTCCTCTTATCTTCCAAGCAAAAAAACTGCTTGCTGGATTTAGCACCTTGGTAATCACTTTCATGTGATGCATACCGGTTGCTGAGGTTTCAAAGGGCCAGTCCCTCCACCTCTCACGATAAGAATGTGTTGTTTGTCTGTTCTAATTCTTAATACTGTAACGCATTAAATGTCATTTTTCAAGTGCCATCTAACGATTAATTAAATTTTCTGTATTTTATAACAGGAGGATTTTCAACTGATTTGATTGCATGTTTGGATATAGGAACAATGCTGTTTTTCGTGTTACAATGAATGGAAACGTTTCACATGTGATGAATTTGGTTAGCTGGAGGAATAGATTATGGTGAAGAAAATAGGAATGATTCAAGAGGAAACCTTACAGTCAACAGAACTTGGTGAGGAAATGACTGTTTTGATCTATTTACCAGTCAATTACTCACCCCTTTATACATATCATGTCATCATTGCACAGGATGGTCATGATTATTTCCGCTTAGGTAAAATAGGCAGACAATCGGAAGAATTGATGCAAAACAAGGAAATGGAACGTTCCATTATCATTGGCATCCCTTATCGAAATGTCACTGAAAGACGAAATATGTATCATCCAGACGGCACAAAGTTTGACGCTTACAAACGCTTTTTAGCAAATGAGCTTGTTCCTTACATTGATGACCGTTACCCAACCTATCAAATTGGGTCAGGGCGAACGTTGATTGGTGATTCACTAGGCGCCACTATTTCACTAATGACTGCTATTGACTATCCTTCTTTATTCGGAGGTTTAATCTTGCAGTCTCCTTACGTGGATGATTCGGTCTTAAAAGCAGTCAAAGGCTCAACATCACTTTCTCATTACGCCATTATCCATCAAATTGGTTTAGAAGAGAAAGCTGTTAAAACAACCGACGGTCAAGTGCTTGACTTTATCAAACCTAACCAAGACTTAAAGGCCCTGCTAGAACAATCTGGTGCAGATTACTTATTTGAAACATTTGAAGGCGATCATAAATGGACGTTTTGGCAGCCGCTCATTGCTCCTTCATTAAAAAGAATGCTGCCATATTCGTTAATCAACTGAATTTTGTTATAATAAACAATAGCAAATACTTTCTTAATCAGGAGGGAAAACGATGAAATACGGAGTTGTTTTATTTCCATCAAAAAAATTGCAAGATATAGCGAACTCATACCGGAAACGTTATGACCCGAATTATGCACTCATACCGCCTCATTTGACACTGAGAACACCGTTTGAATTAACAGATTTAGAAGCGGATGAAGTGGTATCGACGCTACGTGAGTATGCAAAGCATGCTTCTCCAATCACCTTGCGTATTAAAAAATTTAGTTCATTCGCTCCTGTCAACAACGTCATTTATATGAAAGTAGAACCGAACGAAGAATTAACGGCTTTGAATGAGAAGCTCTATAAAGACCCAATTAGCGGAACGCCTGAATATGCTTTTGTGCCGCATATAACAGTTGCTCAAAAATTATCAGATGACGAGCATTCAGATGTACTTGGCACATTAAAGCTAAGCCGTATTGATCATGAAGAAACGGTGGATCGCTTCCATCTACTATATCAATTAGAAAACGGGTCTTGGACCGTCTATGAAACATTTATTTTAGGAGAAGAGGGTTAAAGACTTTTGAAAACTGTTGTCGTCCAAACACAAACACAACGAGAAGATGCCTATTTCGTAAGAAAAGAAGTGTTTGTCAAAGAACAAGGAGTTCCATTAGATATTGAAATCGATGAACTAGAAGAAGAAGCCATACACTTTGTCATTTATCATGATGACAATAAACCGCAAGCTGCTGCTAGACTACGCATCATTGAAGGATCAAAGGCAAAACTTGAACGGATTTGTGTGTTAAAAGAAGCTCGCTCTCTTGGACTTGGCCGCAAGCTGTTAGAGGCATTAGAGGAAGAAGCTACTGCCCGAGGTGCTCAGGAAGCTGTCATGCATGCACAAGTCCAAGCCCAGCCATTCTATGAAAAAAAGGGCTATCAAGCTGTTTCTGAACCGTTTGAAGAAGCGGGTATCATACATGTCAAGATGACAAAAACATTATCTACCTCATAAAAAACAAAAAGCCAAGGCAATCAAGATGCCTTGGCTTTTCCGTCGGGTAAAATCGTTCATAAGCCCTGAAAGAAAGCGCAATCATTTATATATAAACATTGATATGAATGCCCTTTCCTTCTTCCATAAACATATCTTTTACAAAGCGTTCCCGCTTTTTTTGCTGTACTTTTGTTTCTGCTTCTGTGACTAAGTCCTCTTTTCTCTCTAAATCTCTGTAAATCTTGTCATGAAAGGTACGCGCAACCTTTGTCACTTTCGCATAATCTTCTTTATCCTGAGGAGCAGGACGATTGATATATTGAACATACAGATCCGGCTGAATCGGTGCTATATATCCCATCAAGAACGCCTCCTTTGCTTCTCTTCTATTTTTTTATTCCCTCATTATGACTGTTTGAAACACGATTCATTTGTTATGATTAGATTTGTTTCTTTTTAAGATTTTCATACATATTGGAGGACTAGCTTTTGAAATGCGCAAGACGACATGATCAAACAATCTCATTACATACATATTCGAGAGAACATTATCAATTCCTCCATGACGAGGGAAAAAAAGGGCACTTATTTTGTATATATTGCGGAAATCCCGTCATTTTCAGATTAAATATACACGAAGAGCCTGCGTTTATTCATAAACAAATCTCTCAGCAAGAGGTGTGTGAAAAAGCGGCTGAACAAGAAGAGACCGAAGCAACATCAAAAGACACTTCTTCTTATAAGGAACTTGGCGGTTTCCGTTTTCCAACTGGCAAGCAAATCACCTCACAGCAAAAGGAGTCTGTAAAATGGCAGAAGCCAAGAACCATTGAACTTGGTGAAGCCTTTCAAAAAGAAAATGAAAAAACACATACCATTGACCTCTTTCCTCATATCACCTTTAGCGCGCCGCAACTCCAAGCTGTCACCCATACAGACGGTCCGATGCTCGTGCTCGCTGGTGCCGGCAGTGGCAAAACAAGGGTTCTGACTGCAAGAGCAGCATACCTGATTTCACAACAAGAAATACCTGCACACCATATTTTACTGGTGACGTTCACAACAAAAGCAAGTAATGAGATGAAAGAAAGACTGCGTACACAATATCATCTTCATCCATCACAAGCAAATCAAGTCGTCACTGGCACTTTTCATAGTCTCTTTTATAAAATGCTGCTGCATGATAATCCTAGCAAATGGAACGGCCAGCACTTGATCAAGTTTGACTGGCAAAAGGAACCGTACATTCGGAAAGCAATAATGAAGGAAGGACTTGATGAGAAGGACTATCCCACAGATCATATTCTGCAATCTATCGGCTTTTGGAAAAATGCCTATTTACCCGATGAACTTCCTGACCTTAAGGACGAAAAAGAAAAACAAATATGGTCCATCTATCAATCTTATGAAAAACAGAAACGAGACAATCAGCAATTTGATTTCGACGACATGGCCATTGCGTGCTTACAGATGCTTTCCGAAAAACCAGATCTTTTAAAACGCTATCAGGAAAGATTCAAGTATATTTTAGTGGATGAATTTCAGGATATTAATCCTGTCCAATACAAGTTAATACAGCTTTTAGCTGGAGATTCAGAACAACTTTATTGTGTAGGAGATGATGATCAAGCGATTTATGCCTTTAGGGGAAGCAATCCTGCTTTTATTCTTCATTTTAAGAAAGATTATCCTTCAGCCAATATCGTTCATTTACATGCGAATTATCGCTCTCATCATACCATTGTCGCAAGTGCAGATGCCATTATTAAGAAAAACCAGCATCGCTATGCCAAGACCTTAAAAGCAGTTCGTTCTGAAAAAACACCTCCCATCCTCTTTTATCCATATGACGAGGAAGAGGAGGCCACCATGATAGTTTCAGATATTCAGGAAAAAATCACAAACGGTGCAAGACCGAATGACTTCTGTGTATTATTTCGAACCAATACGGGAGGACGAGCCATTTATGAACGGCTCCATCAATCAGCCATTCCGTATCAGACCGATAATGGCGTCAAAGCCTTTTACAGTAGGCGAATTGTTCGGATGCTGCTCGCTTTTCTTTCTTTAAGTCAAGATGCAGATGATATCGCTGCGATAAAACTGCTGCTTCCTATCTTCTTTTTAAAGCAACAGACGCTTAACACACTCAAGGCGCTGACCATCACAGAAGACTGTTCAATGGTAGAAGCACTTGGAAAACTAACTGACATCCAGCCTTTCCAGCGTAAAAAGTTGCAATCCATCGTTCTTCTTTTCCAAACCTTACGGACATTAAAGCCGTCCGATGCTGTGACCTTGATCGAGCAAAAAATGGGGCTTGGTGATTATTTAAAAAAGCGAGCGAACGATACAAGTGTTCTTGAAAAAGGAGCAGATGATGTGCGCGATGTAAAAACAGCAGCGAAACGTTTTGAAACGATTGAAGCCTTTCTATCACATGCCGAACATATGAAGTCAAAAGAAAAGGAAAAAACAGACGAATCAGGTGTTCAGCTCATGACGATACACCGTGCAAAAGGACTTGAATTCCAAACAGTGTACATCACTTGTACCGTCGACGGAGCGCTGCCTCACGATTTTGCACTAGATGAACTGAGAAATGGTCATGAAGAAGCCATTGAAGAAGAGCGCCGTTTATTATACGTCGCTATGACAAGAGCACAGCAATCCCTTTATCTGTCCGTTCCTTCATTTAGAAGAGGAAAAACAGCCCATCGTTCTCGCTTTTTATATCCTCTTCTTAAAAAAAACAGTGAAATGTTCATTCAAAAACAACAGGCCCCCCTTTGATTGGAGAGCCTGTTGTTTATTTTTTGTTGTTCATCATTTTAGAGATCGTATTGAAATCTAGCTTTTCTTTCCCGCTTGTAATTGATTGAACAATTTTGTCTTCAAGTTCTTGAGGTACACGCTTATTCGCAAGCTGCGCTACTTTTTTAATGACTCCTCGAACGGTCGCCTCATCTTTAAAGTTGGCATTTTGCAATGAACCAGCAAGCTTAAAGACATCATTCATATTCACACCCGTTTTATTTTCTACACTTTTAAAAAATTTATTATCCATTCATTTGCCTCCTCTTTGTGGAGTAATCACCTTACTATATGATAATAGGCGAGATATGTGCCTATCCTCCTGTCACGATTGACCAAAGAGAAAGGAAAGCAAGAGGCTAACCCATTGCTTCCCTCACCTTCTGACTTCTGTTTAGTTAAAGAAAGAAGCACCAACAATGATTAAAAGAATGAACAACACGACGACAAGGACAAACGTTGACCCATAGCCACCGCCGTAACCGCCGCCATAGCCGCCACCGTAACCGTAACAACTCATATTTAAGCACCTCCTCTACTCCATTACAACATATGAGAAAAACAAGAAATGGTTTGGACGATCACATCAAAAAGTGCGGAAATTTTATTTCTGCTTTTTAAACAAGTAAGAATCTTCTCCGTGACTTGTCATGTATGCTTCTGTTTCTTTTGCAAAAGCATCCATTTTCACGCCAAACTCCTTTAAGTGTTGCTCAAGATCATTCGCCTTATCTGCTAAATCCATTACTACTTTTTCGTGCTCTTGTTCTTTCCCGTCATAAGGTCTGCTGAACAAAGAGCCAAGTAATTGTTCAAATGCGTCCATTCTGGTCACCCCTTCTCTCTTTCATATGCAATAACAGGAAAAAGGGCAACAAAAAACCGGATAAATCCGGTTTCTTTTGTTTTTCTCCTATTGAGGTTTCTTTTTCTTTCCACAGCCACAGCCGGACTTTTTGATTTTCTTCGTATAAACAGATTGTTGATTTGACTGCGCTGGATAACCTTGTAGCAGATGAGACGGGTTTTCAGTTGGTTTCATCGCAACCCTTCCTTTCCTATTCCATGTTAGTATATGCACCTTTTTTTATGCGTGTTTGATCAGAATGCCTGTTTATTCCACAAGCCTCGACACGATCACTTCGATTATGCCTGCTGCTGCAGCAATCGCTAATAGTAAATTCAGCCACATGCTAAACACAGGGAAAAGTATGTAAATGGCAAGTAAAAGAGCAGTACACCAGATGCCAGTACACCAATAACAGCTCAATAACTCTCCTACCCATGAGCGAAGTCCTTTTCCTTTAATGATAATATATGTTTCGGTTTCACCTTTATCGTTTACCTCTTCTTTTTCTTCATGAAATAGACGGCGAAACGGGGCAGTAATCGTATCAAACACGATCAATCTCGTCAGCCTAAATGATGCAAGTGCAAAAATAACAAATGACAAAGCACCGCTCATGATTCTCCACCTCCCTCTTATTCCGTCCTTTACTTATATATGCATGGTGAAAGACCACCATGATGAATAGATAGGAAATAAAATTGGGTTGTACTTTTTTACGTTTTATGATTCCGCCTCGAGTTCCTAACGCATTAAATAATGTATAGATTAAGAAAGGAGTGAAAGTATTGTCTATTGAAGAAAGTGCTGAATTATTATACACACAACTGTTAAACGAATTAATCAGCAATTATGATGATTTCATTGAAATCAAAAATTCTGAAAATGTCACGATTCATAAAACAGATGTAATAGCTGCACTCTCCCTTCAAGCAACCGTTACGACAATCATTGCTCTTTTAATTCAAATCCTTGTAGCAGATGATGAATTGGCTGAAGAAATCACAGATCAACTTTTATCCACACAACAAGTAACAGTAAAAAAGAAGACTGTAATTCAAATCATCAATTGTCATAACGTCACGATTACAGTATCTGACGCATCCATTCTAAACTCCGTACAAATTCTCACTCAAACACTGAATGTGCTTTTGGTTGAAGCCGGCATTCTTTGACCCTTTCTTTTTCTAACATCACATGAAAGAGGTGAAATGATCGTGACTGAAGAGAACGAAAAAAAGGAGTTTAACATCAACACTGATGTTGATCCATTAACAAGCCTGCTTGTCAGTGATATTTTAAAGAAAAACAATGTCACAGATGATCAGAAGGCAAATATTACAGAAGATCAAAGAAAGATGATTTTGAAATTAGTGCAGGATTTACAAAAAAAGGCAAATGATTTCGTAGAACAACAGCAGGAGAAAAAACGTTTAGCAGAAGCTGCAAAACAAGCTGAAGCAATTGAAGAAAAACCAAGTCCTAGAAGTACAAGACGGAGAAAATCTTTAAGAAGCCGTATTCAACAGCGAAAAGAAGGGCAATAAATCACGAATAAGAAAAAATAGGATTTTTCATCAGGATATATGCCTCAAACCAAACAAGAAACACGAGCATTATATAGAGTAAACGAAAGGAGGAAAAGATATGGAATCCAAACCTTATTCTTGGGTTGCCCTTGATCGCAACTGTTCACATCACGACGATTATGACCATTACGAAAGAAAATCTGTTTGTAATGACTTCTGCGATGATCATGAAAACATTCTCCAAGAAGGCGACCAAATCTCATTGACAAATCAGGTATCTGAAGAAGTCATTATTGTAAGAGATTCTTGTGATATTGATATATCTTCTATTGATGCTCAAGTTGCCGTATCTATACAAACAGCCATTCAGCTTGCTTTAGTAGCAATTGTCAACATCTCAATCGCTGATGGTGACCTGGCAGATCAAATTGCACAAGATCTAGTTCAATTAACTGAAACTAAACAAGCAAATCGTCAGAAACTAGTTATTGAAAACTCTAGAGATGTAAGAGTTTCAACAATTGATGCAGATGTAACCGTTGCTGTTCAAACATTGGTACAAATACTAGCAGCTTTAATTATTGCAATCGGTATCCTCTAATCTAAAAAAGCAGAGCGAAAAGCTCTGCTTTTCTTTTTTATAGAAAATTATAGTCATTTACCCACACCAACTAGAGGGCGCATACATATGTTGTTAAGGACTAAAGTCAAATACCTTGTTAAAGGAGCTGAAATCCATGAGCTGCGGAAAACACCATGGCCGACATGATGAAAACTGTGTATGCGATGCGGTTGATAAGATTTTAGCAGAGCAGGAAGCTGTAGAAGATAAATGTCCTACGAGCTGCTACAGTAATTTATTAAGCCCAACAGTTTCTGGGAAAGATACGATTCCGTTTTTACTTTTTGATAAAAAGGGCGGATTGTTTTCTACTTTCGGAAACATTGGAGGATTTGTAGATGATTGCCAATGCTTTGAATCCATCTTCTTCCGGGTTGAAAAATTAAATGACTGCTGTGCCACATTATCTGTTTTAAGACCTGTCGATGTGCACGGACATACGCTGAGCGTGTGTCACCCTTGTGACCAAGACTTCTTCGGTTTAGAAAAAACGGAATTTTGTATCGAAGTTGATTTAAACTGCTTCTGCGCTATTCAATGTTTAAATCCAGAACTTGTAGACAGAGTACTGCCAACTAAAGATAAAAAGCATCATCACCACGGTTAAATTGATCGTCCGTTGACCTAACTTGTCATGAGTAAAAGCATCCCCTTCCTAACGAATGGCAATCAATCATGCAGAGCAGTCAGCAAGTAAGCGGCCGCTCCGCATTGATTGAAACAAAAGGCATCAACCGATACGACATAAGAATCATCGGTAATGATGATGACAGTGCTCGGAAATACTCAAACAAAATTCCTTGTATAGGAGGGTAGAATATGAGCCGCAATCAATCATGGAACTGTGTAGCAGAGGCTGTTGAAAATATAAACGACTTACAAAATGCTGTCGAAGAAAAATGCCCAAGTAGCTGTTATAGCAATCTCCTTTCCCCTTCACATTCATTAGGTGACACTGTCCCATTTGTCCTATTTACCTCAAAATCAAAACCGTTCGTCGCATTTGGAAACGTCGGAGAGGTAGATGCAGGACCTTGCTTCAGCACTGCATTTTTCAGAGTCGAACACATCTCTGATCACTGCGCAACACTCAGCTTGCTTATTGCATTTGACAAAGACCGTCATATTTTAGATTTTACAGATCAAGATTCCGTATGTGATGTGTTCCGATTAGAAAAATCAAATTACTGCATCGAAGTAGATCTTGACTGCTTCTGCGCAATTGAGTGCTTAAATCCAAGACTCATCAACCGTAGTCATTAACAAAAAAAGTCCCCTTATGGGACTTTTTTGTGTTCCTTCTTTAAAATCCAAGCGGATGAATGGAAGAAATTTGATCAATCGTTAATTCAACCGGATTTCCTCCACCCGCTGTTCGAATGATCACTGTATCATCGTTCCTTTCCATCACAATACCTCTGTAAGTTTTCCCCTCCGCCTCAATCAGGCAAAGAGCTCTTGGCATATTATGAGGCAGACTGGTGAGAAAATCCACTTTCTCGTCAATGGTCATTTGACTTAGTGGTTTTTTTACTCTTTTTCTTCTCGGCTCTTCTTTTGTTTCATGAAAAACGGCTGCTGGCTGTTTTTCTGTTTCTTGTATAATGTCCGCTTCTTGATGAAGCGCTTTTGATTCGTCTTCCTTTTTCTTCTCTATCTCCTGGGTGACAGGTTCCTGCAAAATTTCTTCAATCGGCTCTTCACTGCTTTTTTTGTTGGTTGGCGGTTTTTCTGACTTCTTTCGTTTTCTGACAATATCCTGCATGACCGGCTTTGATTCATCATAGCTCGGCTGAACAATATACATGAGCGGCTTTTGATTCTCATCACCTTTATTTGACATGCGCATCCCTCCCGAATGATTCATTCCTTATATATATGAACCATAGTTTGAAATCAGAAGACAAATAAAAAAACAGCATACCTATGATTAGTATGCTGCAAGTCAATTCATTCAGTTATCGGGCAATAATATGAAAGCCTGAATCGACATGAAGATTTTCGCCTGTCATGCCTCTTGAAAGATCACTAAACAAAAATAAAGCCGTATCGCCAACTTCTTCTGGAGTGGTTGTGCGGCGAAGCGGTGCACGCTCCTCAATATCCTTTAAGATGGTATTAAAGCCGCTGATACCTTTTGCAGACAGTGTACGAATTGGACCAGCAGAGATACTGTTCACACGTATGCCTTCTGCCCCTAAATCAGCCGCTAAATATTTCACACTTGCTTCAAGTGCTGCTTTCGCTACACCCATCACGTTGTAGTTAGACACCACACGCTCTCCGCCTAGGTAAGTAAGTGTCACAATACTTCCACCTTCTGTCATCAATGGACGTGCAGCTTTTGCAACTGCTGTTAATGAATATGCACTAATGTTGTGCGCTAAAAGGAACCCTTCACGGTTCGTGTTTAGATATTCACCCACAAGCTCTTCTTTATTTGCAAATGCAATTGCATGGGCAACGCCGTGAATCACTTGTACTTTTTCTTTAATTGTTGCAAAACATGTTTCAATTTCTTCATCACTTGTGACGTCACAAGGAAGAATGATTGAATCATCACGCTCAAGTGTGCTCGCAAGTTCTTTGACAGATTCAGCAAGACGATCTCCCACATAAGTAAAAATTAAACGAGCACCTGCTTTGTGAAGAGAACGAGCAATTCCCCATGCGATACTGCGTTTATTAGCAACACCCATGACAACAATATTGCGGCCTTCTAAAGAAAAGTTCATATGTATTAAAGCCTCCTATTTTTCAAGACATAGTATTAGTACCTGATCATAATATTATCACAGATCACGCGCTATTGACAATTTCCGTTGAAAGAAAGTTTCATATTTATCAAAAAACCGTCCTCGGAAGTGAAGACGGTCAGAAATATTTATCCCTTGATTCGATTTTGTTTATAAGCGAAATGATTGGTTGGACCATGCCCAGCGCCAATATTTAAAGGAAATTTGATTGCCTCATGTACAAAGGTTTCCGCTGTTTCAAACGCTTCCCTCATCGAAAACCCTTTCGCTACTTCCGCTGTTAATGCTGCAGCAAACGTACAGCCGGTTCCATGTGTATGTGATGTATCAATATGCTCATTCGTCACTTCCATAAACCCTTTTCCATCATAAAGTAAGTCTGTAATTAGACCATCTCTAGGGTCGTGACCGCCTTTTATCACGATATATTCGGTTCCTAGCTGATGAAGACGTTCTGCTACCAGATACCGATCCTCCTTTGTCTGAATACGGATCCCCGTTAATACCTCCGCCTCAGGGAGATTAGGCGTAACCGCATAGCTGACAGGCAGTAAGTACTGTTTCAGTGCAGAGACAGCATCCTCATTCAATAAAGACGCTCCGCCTTTTGCAATCATCACTGGATCTACAATCAGTTTTAACTGATATTGAACAGTTTTTTCAGCAACGGCTTGAATCATGTCTGCACTCCACAGCATCCCTGTTTTGACAGCATCTGGCATTAAATCTGCTGCTACCGCATCTATTTGACTTTGTAATGCCGCTACCGAAAGTGGAAATATTCCGTGAACGCCTAGTGTATTTTGCGCTGTAACGGCTGTGATGGCAGACATTCCGTACACACCGAGCTCCTGAAAGGTTTTTAAATCTGCTTGAATCCCTGCCCCGCCGCCTGAATCTGAACCTGCGATCGTTAACGCTTTTTTGATTGTCATATCATCACATCCTTTTATTCCTAACCAATCCATTGATGATAAATCGTTCTTGCTTTGGCAATATCACTTGTTCCGTGTATAAGCGCTCTACCATCCTTGAACAGCACGAGCTTGAATTCATCCTTTTGACATGAAAGAAGATACGGATTTTCAAGCACATCCATCCCTGCTGCCTTTAACCGAAGAGCCACTTCGTTTAAAGGCGGCGGTGTTTGTGCGGCGTTGCGGATTTGCACTGTATTGCGGCCGCAAAGCACATCTGCCTTCGCTTGGCGATCATATGAAAGAAATGGATATGTGTGAAGTCCACAGCTTGGGCATTGTTCTTTCTTTAATGACAAAACGGAACGAATATCAGCACGTTCATTTGTCCATAAGTCAAAAGATCGTAATATCGGTGTAACTTGATGTCCAGTTAAATACTTTAGCGCATCAGCTACCTGATATGATGCCACTTGTTGCACAGCAGGACCAATAATACCTGCTGTATCACACGTCATACCTTGTGCAGGTAAATGCTCAAGCAAGCAGTGTAAACACGGCGTCTCACCAGGTATAACGGTAAAACTAACCCCATAACTCGCCACACATGCCCCGTAAAGAAAAGGAATTTCATGTTTGACAGCAGCATCATTCACAATCATCCGCACCTCAAAATTATCCGCTGCATCGATGACAATGGAAGCATCATAGATGAGTTCATCAATGTTTTGAGCTGTCACATCCATGACGAGCCCTTTCACCTTGACCTCACTGTTGACAAGCTTTAATCTCGATTCAGCAGCCACTGCCTTTGGCAGCCGATCTTGTACATCCTGTTCTGTATATAGCTGCTGGCGCTGAAGGTTGCTCCATTCTATATAATCTCTGTCCGCAATGATCACAGAGCCCACTCCAGCACGTACAAGCATTTCAGCACTTGCTGTCCCAAGTGCTCCCGCTCCAATAATAACTACTTTGGAAGCAAGAAGCCGCTTTTGACCTTCTTTGCCAATGGGTTGAAAGAGCTCTTGGCGTGAATAACGAGTGCTCAAAACGCTGGCATTCCTTCCTGCGGACTGCTTGCCGTACCATAGTTTTTCAATGGGATACGTCCTGCCTCGTAGCCTAGTCTCCCTGATTCAATCGCCAGCTTCATGGCTTTTGCCATTTTTACTGGATCCCTTGCTCCCGAGACAGCTGTATTGAGTAAAACACCGTCAGCTCCTAATTCCATGGCATAGGCAGCATCCTTCGGAGAACCAACACCAGCATCAATAATGACTGGAACCTTCGCTTGCTCGATAATAAATGAGAGGTTCAGAGGGTTTAGTAAGCCTTGACCTGACCCGATTGGAGAAGCACCTGGCATAATCGCATGTACACCCAGTTCTTCTAATTTTCTTGCAAGTACCACATCATCCGATGTATACGGCAAAACAATAAAGCCTTCTTCCAGTAACATTTCAGATGCTCTTAACGTCTCCACAGGGTCTGGAAGAAGAGATCTTGAACAGCCAATCACTTCCACCTTGATCATGTCACAAAGCCCTGATGCTTTCGCTAGACGAGCAATTCGCACCGCTTCTTCAGCAGTACTTGCGCCAGCTGTATTCGGAAGAAGCGTAAATCTTGAAAGATCGAGTTGCTCTAAAAAATTAGGCTGTGATGCTTCAAAAATATTCATTCTTCGCACAGCAAAGGTCAAAATTTCTGCTCCTGACACATCAACAGCTTCCTTTTGAACCTCAAATGATGGATATTTCCCTGTACCAAGTAATAGTCTTGATGTGAATGTTTTTCCGCCAATGTGTAGCATGATTTCATCCTCCTCCTACAAAGTGAACAATTTCAATCGTGTCATTTGGCTTGATTTCTTCTTTTTGAAAAGCTTCTTTATCAATAATTTCTTGGTTTTTCTCCACAATCACAACTCGGTTTTCAAGTTGATAGGCTGATAAGAGATCAAAAATCGTGCCGTTCTCTTTATCGAAATCAACAATTCTCCCATTCAATTGAATTTTCATACGAGCGATGCCTCCTTTCGGCCAATGCGAAATGCATGAAGCCAATCCTCTTTGACCTGTTGACCTAGTATGAGATTTCGAATAATCTCCCCAGTAATCGGCGCAAGCAGAATACCATTTCGGTAATGCCCTGTAGCAAATAGGATTCGATCGTCTTCTGGGTGCCTTCCAATATAGGGATGTTGGTCGCTTGTAGCAGGACGAAGCCCCGCCCAAAACTGATCAATTGGCATCTGCTTAACTGACGGCATGAGATCAGCTGCTTTTTGAATGACTGCTTCAATACCTCCAAGTGTTGGAACTGCATGCCAGTCATGTGGCTCCATCGTCGCGCCAATGACCAGTTTCCCGCTGTCTCTCTGAACTACATAACAATGGTCATGATAAATGGTGTGTTCAAGTGCTGGACCGTTATTCCATACAGACACACATTCTCCTTTCACTGGATAAAGAGAATGAGATAATCCTAGCTCTTCAAAAAAACGTCCAGACCATACGCCACTAGCCACAGTGAGGTGATCACATGTCCATGTGCCTTGCGTCGTTCTGACAATCAATGCATCTTGATGACGATTCACTTCAACTACTGCTGTATACTCTTTGACTTCCGCCCCATTTCGAACGGCCGCTTGAAAAAATGCACGACATACTGAATAAGGTTCAACATGTACATCATCCTCAATCAGACCTGCCCCAATGATTTTATCTGAAACTTGAGGCATCCGTTTTTTCACACTGCTGGCTTCAAGCCATTGAAACGTAGATAAATGCTGCATTCGGCAAAGAGCACGTTTTTCTTCCTCAGTAAATGCAAGTTTCATCATGCCGTCGCTTGATTTCCGAATGTCAATGCCCGATTCATGTTTTAAATCAATTTTTAATTTTTCGTATAGCGCTTGGCTTGCTCGACCAACCTCAAAGAATATATCCTCATAACCTTCTCCTTCAGCATGTGCACCAAGCATACCAGCTGCTGCGCTCGTTGTTTTCTTCCCTACCTCATACTCCTCGAATACAACAACCTGTTTGCCTGCTTTTGCAAGGTGATACGCTGCTGACATCCCTATGATTCCACCCCCAATAATTGCTACGTCATAATGCTTTTTCATAAGGATTCTCCTTTAGCTTTTCAGAAAAGATTTGCGCCATCATTTTGGGTTCTGCCTGCGTGAAAATACCAGACATGACAGCAATTCCTTTCAATCTTATACGCATCAATTCAGGGATTCGCTTTGGCGTGATGCCGCCAATGACCACCACAGGAATGGTCAGTGCTGAAGCCAGTTCTTCCGCAAGCTTCACGCCTCTTGCTTGTAGTCCCGGTTTACACGCTGTGTCATATACATGCCCAAACATCACATACTCTGCCCCTTCCTTCTCTGCTAGTTTCGCTTCTTCTAACGAATGAACAGACACGCCTGAATGAAGATGAGGAAATTTTTGTCTCAGCTCCTTTGGTGAAAAACTGTGTCCTGGGAGATGTACACGGTGAATATTCGTTAGAAGTGCGACGTCTACTCGGTCATTGATCACCATTTTCTCTTTGGATACCCCTACAGCAAGGAGCCGCTTCACGAGATGAACAAGCTCTCTGGCTGTTTTAGATCGTTCTCGTATATGAATAAAATCAACTTCTGGTTCGATTGCTTTTATTTGCTTCACTAGCTCTTCGGTGGAAAGCGTATCATTTGTCACTGCGTGGAGTTCCACTTGTACCAACCCCATCTAAGCATGCTGTATCCCATTTTTCCTTTTCATACGCCATCTCCCAGAACTGGTATTCATAATAGCTAGAGATCACAAAATTTTCTTTCATATTGGATCGCACATGTTCTGTTGCTTGTTCTGCAAGTTCATCGAAACGGTTAACCTGTTCAAAGACGAGCTCTTTAAACCAATCTCCTCCATATGTTAAAATCCATTCTTGATAAATTGGATGTTGTGGTGTGGTTTGTTTCAATTTTTCACCAACCTCGTAATATAACCAGTAGCACGGCAATAGCGCTGCTAGAACTTCTTCAAATCGTCCACTTTTAACAGATCGGTACATATGTGAGGTATATGCATAAGCAGTTGGAGAAGGCTTAAAATTAGCTAGTGCTTCTTCAGAAATATGAAGGAGCTCTGTAAACTTTCTATGCAGCGATAGTTCTGCTTCATAAGTGCCCTGTGCATGATACGCCATTCTGCCAGTGGTATGTAAGTCCTCACTCATAGCAGCTCCATATGATTGCACTTTTGCAAAATGGGTTAAGTAATACGAATCCTGCATGACGTAATAGGTGAAACGATCAAGTGAAAGCGTCCCATCCCCAATTCCTTTGACAAACGGGTGCGTAAAACTTCCATTCCACCATTTTGCTGCTGCCTCTTTACACTCCTCTGAAAATGTCATGTTCCTCTCCTCCTGTTTTTTATCATATAAAAAAGCCACTTTCCGCATGGAAAGTGGCTTGGAATTTGTAAAAAGCATAGTCAAATACCGCACCACTTCCCTACGCAGGTATGAACCTGTTCAGGTAATGAGGGTCTAAAAGTCTACACTTTTATCTCAGCCCTTTTGAAGGACTCCCCTAGTGGATCATTTATATGGTTTTGTTACTTCTATCTTAATCATGATTTGTTCATTGGTCAAGCGTTCATTGCAACTCTAACTGTACGTTAAAGTTCTGCCACATACACCTTGCAACCAGACACAAGCACTCGATCACCGCTTCTCAGCGTCGCGTCACCATGCGGCATTAAACTGGATACTTCTCTGCAAAAACGCATAAATACGAAATCTCCGATAAAAAGAAAATCCCTCAGCCACATTATAGTCAGATCATTGGCTACTACCAAGAGCTGATCACTCTCATAGACAAACTTGGATACGAACTGAAAAACCGTGGATAGAACAGGCAACTATCTTTGAAAAATCAATGATCTGCCCTTAGAAATCTGGCGTTCGAAAGATTCCAGTCATGAAAAAACTCCCCTAAGGCAAACAGATTTTTTCAGTTCATCTGTCTCCCTTTAGGAGAGCATATCATAGCAGGCTACCAGGTTTATTTTTTATAGGAGCAATGACTGCATGTCCCAAGGCAAAGGAGCCGAAAACGTCATTTGCTCACCTGTCATCGGATGAGGAAAGACAAGGGTTTCACTGTGCAATGCCTGCCGGTCCATTCGCTCTTTAGTACCGCCATAAAGTGTATCACCAATAAGGGGATGACCAATATATTGCATATGCACACGAATTTGATGCGTTCTTCCTGTTTCGAGTACAAGAGACACATCAGACATGTCCAGACCAGTATGTAACGCTTTTACTGTATAATGTGTGACTGCGTCCTGACCATTCTCATCCACCATTCGTTCAATGATACTGTCTCCTTTTCTTGCAATCCGCGCCCTGATCGTTCCTTGCTTCTTTGAAATGATGCCATGTGTAAATGCCCGATACGTACGCTTCACTTCCCCTTTTTTTTGCGCTTTTGATAAAAGACTATGTGCAAAGCGATGTTTGGCTACAAGCATGACACCAGACGTATCACGATCAAGGCGGTTCACCAAATGAACGGTCAGATGAATAGACTGCTGTGCATAATGATGTAGCAGTCCATTTGCAATACTGTTTTCAGGATGCTCTCTAGAAGGAATAGATGGAATAGACGGCTTTTTATTTAGCACGAGCACATGCTCATCTTCAAATAAAATATTAAGCGGAATGTCAACAGGCTTTAACCCTTCACTCACCTTTTCTTCAGGAAATATAATCGTGAGCGTGTCTCCCTCATTTAGTTCGTACCTGACGGTGACATGTTCTCCATTAATGAGCAAATCGCCGCCATCAAACTTAATATCTGTCAGCATTCTTTTCGATATACCGAGATCAATTAAATAGTCTTTTAAAAGCAGCCCCTTTTCTTTCAGTGAAATTGTTTTGGTTAGCTTAAAGTATTCCAGCGAGAACGACCTCTTTCTTATTCTCCTTTTCCAATAAAGGAATCTTGCACTCTTTTCCAAAAAGGAAACGGTCTAAAACGGGCAAAACGGACATTCTCATTAGCCACGCGGCATTGAATGGATTTGACGTCTTTATGTAGCAATGTCAAATGATCAATCGTTACCTGAAAATCCACATCATTAATTGGCTTAATGACACACGTGTGGTGGTCTGGCAAAATAAGCGGTGAACCCACTGTCCGGAAGACTCTGTTATTGATGGATGCCATTTCTGCAAGCTGAATGGCTCTAATGGATGGATGAATAATGGCTCCACCGAGCGCTTTATTATAAGCAGTACTTCCAGACGGCGTGGACAAGCAAAGACCATCTCCTCTAAATGTTTCAAAGAGCTGTCCTCTAATCTCAACATCCGCCACAAGTGTTCCTTCCATGCTTTTAATGGTACACTCATTCATTGCTAAATATTTCTCTTCTTGTCCGCCATCGTTGTACCTGACAATGACTTCAAGGATGGGATATTCAACAATATGATAAGGCGTTTTCGCAATAGCCAGTACAAGCTTTTCAATTTCACTTGGGACCCAGTCTGCATAAAAACCAAGATGCCCCGTATGCACACCGACAAAAGCTGTTTCATTTAGGCGGTTGCTGTAGCGGTGAAAAGCATATAAAAGGGTGCCGTCTCCCCCAACAGTAATGACAAGATCCGGTTCTTCTTCATTTAGTTCCATTCCAAAATCCAGTAAGTAAGTCTGAATTTTATTTTTGAGTGCATCAGATACAGAATTCCCTTTTGAAGAAACTGCAAATTTCATGAATTCTTCTCCTTTTTCACCTCGCTGCGATAAGAGGGCAGCAGCATATTTGATCAAGCACGACTCAGTGATCTGTTTTCTTTTTGCGCGAGAATGCCACCTGTGCTTCCTGAATCTCCCCTCTGATTTCAGACATCTCATCATCAAGAAGAGATGCTGCTTCAGAGGCCCTTTGCAACCGAAGCTTGACCTTCTCCGGTATATTCCCGCTATATTTATAATTAAGAGAATGCTCAATAGTCGCCCAAAAGTTCATGGCAAGTGTTCGTATTTGGATTTCGACCAGTAGCTGCTTCTCCCCATTAACCGTTTGCAGCGGGTATAAAACAACGAGATGATATGATCGGTATCCGCTTTCTTTATGTTCTGCAATATAGTCGCGTTTATCAACAACAACAAAATCTTTTCGTGACTGAAGCATTTTTTTCACGACTTGTATATCTTCTACAAACTGGCACATAATGCGAAGCCCTGCAATATCCTGCATCGTTTCGATTTCATGCATCGGAATGTTTTTGCGCTTTGCCTTTTCCAATATGCTAGCAACGGGCTTCACTCGGCCTGTCACAAATTCTACTGGTGAATGGTCATCCTCGAATTCATACAGCTTTCGAATGCCTTTTAGTTTCACTTTTAATTCTTCGACTGCTTGTTTATATGGTGCGAGGAATTGATCCCATTGTTTTTTGTCCATGAAATTTCCCCCAATTCCAAATACCTAATTATTTCAGAGGAATGTGTTTTTCACTTTCTCTTCCATATCTCCGTAATTGGCATTGTCTTTAATATTGTCAATTAAATAGTTTAATTCCTGATGAAGTTGAATAAGTTCTAGTGTTTTTTGTTCTGCTGTCAAATAGACAGGCATGTCACGATTCATTGCTTCTTTTAATGGAGCCCATATGTTCTCTCCTAAAATAAGATACGTAAAAGACTCCTCATTTTCAAGTATGTAAACGAACGCAAAGTGATCAGAATCAACAAGCATTTGTCCCGATGCCTTTGCTTTTTGAATATGCTCATCCGACTGGATCGCCAAAAACAGTCCGTCTTCTTTTAAAGTTGCTTCTATGATTTCAATTCTGTTTTGCATCATAATCTCCTTTACAACAAAGTACACCTTTATTTTATCATATCAAGTTCAATATTGATAAACCGAACTTTTTGAGAAAACATTGATTTTCTTTTGAATTCATTATTTTACTTCATCCATCATGAACATCAGCACATTTCAAACGATACAAAAACATTGTTAAAAATGAAATGTCACTTGCTATCACACTTCGTGTACAATAACTATATTTCCTCTAAATGAAAGGTTGATGTCAAAATGTCACAGGAAATTGAAATAGAACTAAAGCAATTATTAACGAAAGAAGAATTTGAACAACTAAAACAATACTTCCAATTGAAAGATGCAGATTTTCGCACCCAAACCAACTATTACTTTGATACACCCCAATTTGATATAAAATCTCATTTTGCTGCACTGAGAATCAGAGAAAAAAATGGTCATTGGGTCTTGACTTTAAAGGAACCGCACGAGGTCGGGTTACTGGAAACTCATCAAGAGATAGATCCCCCTCCTCAACTTGAAAACTTTAATATACCAGAAGGTGAAGTCGCTAAACGTTTGAAGGGTCTTAACATTCCAAAAGATCAGATTGTATATTTCGGTTCTCTTGAAACATCAAGAGCAGAAAAAATGATCAAAGAAGGCTTAATTGTTTTGGATCACAGCCGATATTTAACAGTAGAGGACTATGAATTAGAGTTTGAGGTGAACGATATAGACATCGGACAAGCCGCATTTACACAATTGCTTAGTCAATTTCATATTCCAACACGCAACACCAAAAACAAAGTGATCCGTTTTTATGAAGAAAAAATAAAAACACAGAAATAGATAAATTCTTTGAGGGAGGAACATGATGAACGTCAATCAACTTCAATCCTTTATGCAACTTCAAGCGCTTAAAACATTACAAACGGATAATGGACAAACGACAGCGGCTACTGATCAAGAATCAAACGCACAAGCTTCGTTTCAGACGCTGCTCCAAGATTTTTTAGGCGGAACGGATTTATCACGTCTTCCGCTATCAATCTCGGCATTAATGGGTCAGGATACATCAACGGTACCGAGCACTCAATATGCAAGAACCAACCCTTATCTATCAGCAATTGCAAGCAATGAACAATTACCTTCTCAAGCCTTGTATTCAAATGACTCTCAATTGAATACAGCCAATGGGATTGGTAACGTGACGAACACCGACTATACACCGCCACTTCAAAAAGCTGTCTCAAGTGCTTCATCAAAAGAGATTAATCAGATCGTATCACAAATGGCTCAAAAACACGGTGTTCCTGAAAAGCTCATCCATGCAGTCATCCAGCAAGAATCCGGCTACCGTACAAATGCTGTCAGCCACGCAGGCGCACTTGGACTCATGCAGCTCATGCCATCTACTGCTAAATCTCTTGGCGTAAGTAACGCCTTTAATGCAGCAGAAAATATTGAAGGCGGAACGAAGTATTTGAAGCAAATGCTTAATAAATACAATGGAAATATCTCACTTGCACTTGCGGCCTATAACGCAGGCTCTGGAAATGTGGATAAATACGGAGGCATTCCTCCATTTAAAGAAACACAAAATTATGTAAAGAAAATCACAGCGCAATATTTTGCTTAAACCGAAGAGAATAACCCCTTCGGTTTTTTGTATGTCGCTTTTCACCCTTTTTTGACTGAATGTGTTATGATATGGTCAATTGATCATAGAACCCAGCCCCCTCGCTCTTTGACAAAGGACGAAAAGCGGTTTGTTTGTGGAATTGATTTGGGGTTGTTAAAATAAGTATACAAGAATAGAAACAGCAAAAAAGAACAAACTGAATATCACTTTTTAAATAAATGAACTTCGCAATAGGATTATCATCCTATTAGCTATGAGTAAAAGGAGTAGTCAACATGGTACAATCGTTTAACGCACCTTACGAAGCGGTTGGAGAAGAACTTCTATCGCAACTTGTTGATACTTTTTATGAAAATGTAAAGTGTCATCCTTTGCTTCATCCTATTTTCCCGGATGACTTAAAAGAAACAGCAAGAAAACAAAAACAGTTTTTAACTCAATATTTAGGCGGACCCGCACTTTATACTGAGGAGCATGGACACCCAATGCTAAGGGCTAGACATCTTCCTTTCCCAATCACTGAAGAGCGGGCTGACGCATGGCTTGAATGCATGGAGGATGCAATGAATAAAGTAGGATTAACCGGCGATATTCGTGACTTTTTATTTGAGCGACTCTCACTGACAGCTCATCATATGGTTAATCAAACACCTGAAAAGGACGGACGATCTTGAGCTGCAATCAGCACGATCAATATTTCTCACACTGTCACGGACATCCTCAAAAGCCGATCGAAATCTATGTATTCATTGATCCTCTCAGCCCAGACTGTTGGTTATTAGAGCCATCAATTAAAAAATTGAAAATGAAATACGGCCGTTTTTTCACTTTACGAACGGTCACAAGCTCTAGCATCAATGCATTGAACAGGAAAAGAAAGAAACATCTGCTGACTGAAGCATGGGGAAAATTCGCAACAAAAACTCAGACCAAAAAAGAACAAATGCTGTCTGAACAAATTGTGACATCACCTTATCTGGCATCGCTCGCCTTGAAAGCGGCTGAACTCCAAGGTAGAAAGTGCGGAATGAAATTTTTACGTCTTATTCAAGAGTCACTTTTTTGCCATCAGCAAGATGTGACAAGTGAGCATGTGCTTTTAGAAAATGCAAAAAATGCGGGGCTGGATATAGACGAATTCCAGCGAGACATCCATTCTCAAAGTGCTGTCAAAGCACTGAAATGTGATATGAAAATTGCAGCTGAAATGGACGTATCTGAGCTCCCTACCTTCGCCTTTTTTAATACGATGAACGGAGACGAAGGACTAAAGATCTCAGGTGCACACTCTTATGATGTGTACGAAGAAATTCTCTTTGAAATGATAGGTGAAAAGCCAACACCTTCAGAAAGGCCTCCAATTGAATGGTTTATCGCTTATTTTCAATTTGCATCAGCGAAAGAGATAGCCGTTGTATATGATCTGACCCTCGAACAGGTCGAACGAGAAATGAAAAAGCTCGCATTCGCTAAAAAAGTGGAACGTGTACAAGTACAACAAGAAATGTTTTGGCGCTATAAAGAAGATGAAAACCATACAGATGTTGATGTCTATCGCTGTGAGAATGAACATGGGTGCTGACCCATGTTTTTTCTTTGCAGATAAAAAAGAACTCTTGTTCTATTTTCAGATACGAAGAAACCGCGCCGGGATAAGCGCGGTTTCACTATGTCTTAACGACAACAAAGGGGATGGGAGAAATTTTTCACGGTCAAACAAAGGGGTAATGTTTGTATGTGATTAATTTCACATCTGTAGTATATCAAATTTTGTCGACTTATGACAACCGATATACTATATGTTCATATTTTTGTCACAAAACATAAGAGGACTGCCACTTTCATATAGTGAAAGTAACAAAAAATGGGGGGATCTGCATGCGCAGCACATACATTGGACTTGTTGCCATCGGCTTATGTTTCTTTATCAATATATTAGGTCTAATGAAAATGCTACCTCTTTATCTCACCTCTCCACTCTTATTTGGTTCGATTCTCTTTACACTTTATCGAATGAATCACCGGAAGACATTTAAAGGATTTAAAGGGTGATAAATGGAATGAGCTTCTCAACTTAAACTGGAGAAGCTTTTTGCTGGCTTAAAAAAAGAAATACTCCTGCCAAAAGATGCGTTAACACACACTTTTGACAGAAGCCATGATTACTCACTTGTTTTTGAAATGAGCTCTTCCATTTCATTTAGTTTTTCCTCAAACAATTGACAAGCAGCTTCAATCGGCTTTTTGGATGCCATATCGACGCCTGCTTTTTTCAGCACATTGATAGGGTAGTCGGAGCTTCCTGCTTTTAGGAAGTCTGTATAACGGTCCACCGCAGGTTTTCCTTCCTCCAATATTTGCTTACTTAACGCTTGAGCTGCACTATAACCTGTTGCATATTGATACACATAATAGTTGTAATAGAAATGCGGAATTCTAGACCACTCTAATCCGATTTCCTTATCAACAACCATGCCGTCACCAAAATACTTCTTATTCAGATCGTAATAAAGATCCGTCATAAACTCTGGAGTTAATGCCTCCCCTTCTTGTGCTTTCACGTGAATAAGATGTTCAAATTCAGCAAACATGGTTTGTCTAAATACAGTCCCTCTAAATCCTTCTAATAGATGATTCAGAACATACAAACGCTGCTTTTTATCCTGTAAGTTGTTTAGCAAATATTCTCCTAATAACGCCTCATTTGTTGTGGAAGCAACTTCGGCAACAAAGATACTATAGTTTCCATACGGATATGGCTGGTGCTTTCTTGTATAATAGCTGTGGACTGAGTGACCAAATTCATGCACCAAGGTAAATAAATTATCAATATTATTTTGCCAGTTCATTAAAATATAAGGGTTTGTTCCATAACTTCCAGATGAATAGGCCCCGCTTCGTTTTCCTTTATTTTCATAAACGTCAACCCAGCGGTTATCGAGTCCTTCTTTTACAATGGACACATACTCTTCCCCTAATGGCGCGAGACCTTTAAGCATGTACTCCTTAGCTTCATCGTAAGTTAACTTCATGCCCGCATCTTTCACAAGCGGTGTATACAAATCATAATTGTGCACTTCATCAAGCTTTAATACCTTTTTACGCAATTCTATATAGCGGTGTAATAACGGTAAATATTGATGAATCGTATCAATCAGATTGTCATACACTTCTTCTGGAATGCTATTGCGAGATAAAGCAGCTTCCCTTGCCGATTGATAATTACGTACTTTCGCATAAAAATTATCCTTTTTAATAGAACCGCTAAGTGTGGAGGCCAGTGTATTCTTATATTGATCATACGTTTTGTAAACGGCCTTGAAGGCATTCTTTCTCACTTCACGGTCATCACTATTTAAAAATGTGATAAAGTTACCATGTGTAATCTGCTTTTCTTCCCCTTTTTCATCCTTTACAGTAGGGAAAGATATATCAGCATTATTAAACATACTAAATGTAGTGGATGAAGATGAGAGTGGTTCAGAGGCTTCAGCTAATAAAGCTTCCTGCTCCTCACTTAAAATATGCGGGCGCTCTTTGTTAATTTCTTCGAGAGCGTGAGAATAAAGTTTTAATTCTTCTTTCTCCATAATAAATTGCTGAAGTTTATCTTCTTGTATCGATAAAATCTCTGGAACAATATAAGCAGATGCACTAGACAACTGTGTAAATAGATTGGACGCTTTATCATTTAATGCCTGGAATGATGAATTTGTGGTGTCTTCATCGTATTTCATGTGCGCATATGTATAAAGCTTGCCAAGCTTTTCAGAAAGTTGATCCTGAAATGTTAGGGCTTCATACAAAACATCAGCAGAGTGTGCCAGCTTGCCTTTAAATTGTGCAAGCTTAGGGATGTCTTTTTTTACATTTTCGTATTCCTTGTTCCATGTATCGACGCTTTCAAAAATATCTTCAAGACGCCATTTGTTTTCTTCTTGTACTTCGCTTCTGTCTGGTAAATGGTTGCTTTTACTTTGTGAAGTCATATGAATCCCCCTTGCTTGAGATATATTGAACCAATCTTTCGGTAAGTGAAAGAAATTGGCGTTGTATTTATCTTCTTTGTTTTGAACTATATTTGTCAAATCATATGCAGAAATAAATACTGAACAGACTAAAAAAATGAGAAAAAAACGTTTCTTTCTATTCACTAGCAACACCACCTTTTTCTTATGATGATCAAAGTGGGCTAGAAACATGCTAATGAAATAAGAAAGCATCTCGTTTCAATGCTTCTTCTAGTGTGCGTATAGGCTTTTGATTCGAAGTTACTCTATAATGACCCTCTTTGATTACTTGTAAAAACCCGCAGGATAACAAAGCCTTTACATATGCGGTGATGGCCGCTTTCACATCTTCTATTGTCACATTGGCATATCTAAACTTCACTTCTTTCGCCTGCACACACCGGTAGATTTCTTTTATAAGCATCTGAATGGTCAAGGATTCATTCACTTTTCTCCTGATCATCCAATCATAAAGATAGCCCTGCCATACATAAACGGGACTAGTAAAAATATACGCTTCTGTAAGCGGAATAAACATTTCAACTGGCATAAATGGGAACGCCGTTTGATGATGTTGATAGAACAGTTGCTGCAGCCGCTTGCTTTCACCTGATAAAATACGGGGAGGCCGCTGTCTAAATTGCTGAACACATTTCAGCCATTGCTTATTCAACGGCTGCTTTTTAGGCTGCTTATGGAGCATCTCTGAGATATGATGACAGGCTGAAAGCGGCTGAACGGTCATTACGGCACATGTTTTCGAAGGCTGAAAGGCAAATATATCGTCAAGATAAATGAGTGTTTGCTGGGTCGGACAATAATAGATCAGACGCTTTCTTTGTGAAACCCGCAACATTTCCCAATGAATGGCGGAGAATGAAAAAAGCTGAGCAGATTTTCGATTTAAACGATTTGCACCTAATATCCAAACTGGAACCATGCCTGCTGCGCGCAGACCTGAAGTTCTCTTCATCAGCTCCCGCTCTGAAATGTTCGCACATTGAAATTCGATCGCATAGCTTACGTCACCATCAACGACTGTGACATCAGGCCGCTGCTGAATGGATGGAATATACTTCTCAAGGTTTGGCTGATGTCCAAGTCGCTTCAACCAATCGATGATGGTTGTTTTGCCGGCCTGATGATAGGCGGTTTCACCTTGAATGGCGAAAGGACATGCTGTGAACTGAATGTGTGCAAAATGATACATACGATGCTCACCTAACTTCAATCGAACCTCCTGTCTACATTCAGGACAATAAAATTTGCAAGTGTTCCTCACATGCTCTAGCCGGCTCTTCGTTAGATGATGCGTAATACGGATGAGTCTCCCATTATCCATGATAGCTGCGTTCATATATCTCACCCCTTGCTCTTTGATGACCATATTATAGCTTGTTCTTTTAGGGTTGAGCGAATGTGGAAAAATGTATTTTGCCCATTCAAAACACATGTTTAACGACCATTTCCCTATGAAAATAAAAAATCCCCCTATTAAAAAAAGGGGGAAACACAATATTTAAAGAAGTGGTGATAATAATCGTGCTGTTGATTCAAACAGCCTCACCCTCAAAGGTCTTTTTGCAAATTCATCTGGCACAATTTCGTTTGACTGCTCTAGATCACCTAAGAAGTCATTGACCAGTTTCTCCGTACTTTTTGTTTTATAAAGAAACGCATTTACTTCAAAATTTAAGTGGAAGCTTCTCATATCCATGTTTGCAGTCCCAATCGAAGCAAGTTCACTGTCCACAATGATAAACTTACTATGCATAAAACCTTGGTCATATTCATAGACCTTCACCCCTGCTTCAAGAAGCTCAGGAAAGTATGAGCGAGACGCATGGAACACAATGCGTTTGTCAGGATTTTTTGGGGCTATAATCCGTACATCCACCCCGCTCAAAGAGGCAATTTTCAGTGCTGACAAAATATCAACATCGGGAATAAAATAAGGAGAAGCAATCCAAATAGACTTTTTTGCAGAAATTATCATTGAAAAAAAGAGATTTTTAATAACCTCCCACTGTTTATCTGGACCACCTGCAATCATTTGCACTCCTTCTGTTGTACTCTCAAAATGACTGAAATCCTTAAAATATTCCTCACCTGAACAGGTTTCATTGGTCATATAATACCAATCCTGCATAAAAATCTGCTGTAAATCGCGAACAGCCTCTCCTTTAATCATGAGATGTGTATCACGCCAAAATCCGTATTGTCTGCTTCTGCCCATGTATTCGTCCCCAATGTTCAGACCTCCTACAAATCCAACTTCTCCATCAATGACGACAATTTTCCGGTGATTTCGGAAATTAATTTTATTATTTAATAATGGCAGTCTGACAGGTAGGAATGGTACGATCTGTACACCGGCCTTTTCTAGGTCGGCTATATATTGACGAGAGAGCTGTAAGCTACCTACATCGTCATACAGAAATCGAACAATCACCCCACTTTTTGCTTTCTCAATCAAAATGTCTTTTAATTCATTGCCAAGATGATCATGCCGAAGAATATAATATTCTAAGTGAATGTGATGTTTTGCTTTTTTAATCTCTTCAAAGATATGAGAGAACGTTTCCTTTCCATTTGTTAGGACTTTAGAGGACGTGCGATATGTGATGGGGGTATGTCCAAGTCTGTGTGCTAGTTTAAATAAGCGCTGCTGATGATCACCCATATGTGTCATCTTTTCGATTGCTTCTCTGTGAATTCGTTCATCTTCCTGAATTAATTGTTCATCTAGTGCCGCCTTCTTTTCGAACAACCGGCGCTTCTTGATATTGCGTCCAAAGAAGATGTAGAACAAAAACCCAAATAACGGAAAACTCCCCAGAAGCACCAGCCATGTAATGGTTTGGGAGGGATTTCTGTTCTCTAAGAATATGACAAATCCGATGAATATAATCGATAAGGTGAAAAGGACACTGATTGAACTAAGCACACTTACCGCTAAATCACCGGCAAAAATACGAACAATAAAATAAGCACCTATCGTAATGATAAGAAAGAAAAGAACCTTGACTATATTTCTCATTTGATTTTCTCCTTGCCGATCTCTTTGTCTAATTGATTCAGATAAAAAAGTCGATTCCTCTATAGAAATCGACTTTTTGTCGTTTACGAGAAGTGCTGTTGAATCGTTTCAAGGGCATTTCCTTTGACAATCAGCTGACCGTATTCTTGCAGTCTGTAAATGCTGACCACTGATTCATGAGCGTATTCAAGTAGTATGCTAAGCTTATTCTCAACTTGCTCATCTGACAAATCCTCGTGGAAGTCAACATATAGATAATAACGATTTTCAAACGAATATAAACTTGTGGTAAAGTCCTGCATATTTAATTGAGAAAGTGCAATTAAATCTTCAAAGTCATCCAATTTCAATACGAATTGAAGTTGAAGTTTTTTGTCCTTCTCATTATGTTCTTCTTGATCCTGCTCCTCTTTATAAAAATCATTGAGCAGTGCATCTAGACTGTCTTCGTCTGTTTGGTCTTTTTTATCCTCTGGAATCGGCAATTCGAGCTTTTGTCCATCTTTAGAAAGTTGGGCTTTTGTCACGACAATTTCAAGACCTTTATCAAGTGCCTGTACTTGAATCCAAAGCGGTCCCTCGACTGCAAACTCTTCTTCTTCGTGCACTTCGTCCATTACTTCCCAGAACAGCTCTTCACTGCGCTCACGATTATACCAAATCTCTTCACGGTCAAAGCCGCGATCTTCAATATCACCGTAGGAAATATAAAATTTCACTGTATGTTCATTTATTCTTTCAATTTCCATTTTGCCAACCTTCCCTTCTATATAAGATGTTGAAGGGACATACAAGCTCCCAATTAATAGTACTTTACTACACTTTACCCGTTCCGTCTACATGTTAACCTTTGAAAGACTTGAGGTAATGCTTTGTACTGTCTATTTTATGATAAAACATGAATAAAAGAAATAAAAACGCATTTTTTGCAGAGAAAACTTGCAGAAACATATATTTGAATTGTTCTCATATATTGTTTGTACGAGCTCTAATAGTGAAACGAGGTGAATGAAATGGAAGCAGAGTGGATCGTCTCCTTTTTCATGATTATTGGCATAGATCTGATACTAGGCGGAGATAATGCCTTCATCATTGCCATGGCCAGTCGAAGCTTATCAGATGATAAACGTAATAAAGCCATATGGATCGGCACTCTTTTGGCGGTGTTGATGCGGATGACTATGACAGGTGCTGCGGTATATTTATTGACCATCCCTTATTTACAATTTATCGGAGGGCTCTTTCTCCTTTATATAGGTTACAATCTGTTAATTGAACAAAAGAAAAAAACGCTTCTTATTAAAAGTAGCGGCTCCCTTTGGCGTGCTGTCCAAACGATTGTAGTCGCCGACCTCCTTATGTCACTTGATAATGTCATTGCTATTGCAGGTGCTGCAAAAGGAAATATGGTGCTGACAATGATCGGATTAATGATTTCGGTCCCTATTATTATTGGGGGGAGTAAACTCATTCATGCAGCATTAACAAAATTTCCGTTTCTTTTATATGGAGGAAGTGCACTTTTAGCTTTTACTGGGGGAGAGATGATTGTCCGCGACGTTCAATTGAATGAGTTTATGATGCGGCATACAACCCTTGAGTTTTTGCTTCCATTCTTAACAGTCGTGACTGTCATTTTAGCCAGCCTATTTTATGAACAAACAGCAGAAAAGTGAATAAAAAAAGCTGCCGAATCATCGGCAGCTTTCGTATTAGTTAGCAAGTCGCTGTGCTTCTCTAAGCTGGAATGTACGAACCGTTCTTGGAAGGAAACGTCTGATTTCATCTTCATTGTAACCGACTTGAAGACGTTTTTCGTCCAAAATAATTGGGCGTCTTAAAAGACCAGGGTGCTCATTAATGAGTTTATACAATTGTTGAAGCGGCATTGTCTCAACATTCACATTCAGCTTTTGGAATACTTTAGAACGTGTTGAGATGATTTCGTCTGTTCCATCTTCAGTCATTCGAAGAATTTCTTTGATTTCATCGATTGAAAGAGGCTCAGAAAAAATGTTTCTCTCTTGATATGGGATATTGTGCTCTTCTAACCACGCTCTTGCTTTTCTGCATGATGTACAGCTTGGTGATGTGTATAATGTTACCATAAATCTTCACTCCTCAATTGTAGTAGAATGAATATTGATCTGTATTCTTAAATTAAAATTGTTCTAAATAAGTAATCTTTATAGTGATTATACTATAAAAAAGTAAGTGTGAACAGATTTTCTTGCAATTTTTGTGACAAAAACTAGACAATTTCATTCAGTTAATGATAATTGATGTCTGAACATTCTCATTTAGTCAAGATGATCGAAAATATTTTTTTGCTTTTTATTTTCAATTACCTTTAAAACATCGTCAACATCTTCGTACGATTGTCCATACCACTCTTCATCTTTATACGTATGGATTTTTTCGTATGTTTTCCTCATAGCCTCTAGCACCTCTTCCTCGTTATCTGTAAGAGGTGACCAATAAAGGATTTCCATCCGGTTCACTTCATTGGTTGACAGTGACCTTCGTTTATAACCGATTGATTCGGCATGTTTGAAATGTTCTCTTTGATAAAATTTTAGGCGCTTTGCAGTATCTGCATCATCTTCATCTACAGGCTCGACCTCAAGCAAGATCGGTTTCTTTTTTTCCTTTAGCTGATGAATCAGCTTTGACCCGAGGCCTTCACCTCTTGCATCCTTGGAAACGAATAAATAATCTATAAAGATGAAAGAATCAAATTCAGCATACATCATCACATGATGAGGTCCTTCCTCCTTATGATAAATATCACTTCTTTCCTTTAACAAAGCTTCCATATGCTTTTTTGATTTCATTTCTTCTATCGGGAAATATTCACTGAGCTTTTCATACCAATTCATAGATACGCTCCTTATGTTATCATCAAGAACCACTTTCTTATATATTCCCGACTTCCTGCTAATTAAACGCCTGTACTAGTAAGACGCAATAATGTCATAGGTGGTTTCACCTGTTTTCAAACTAAGCGAAAAAAGTTTTATCTCGAGCAATTCATCAGCAGTTGAAAACAGACAGAAATGACAAGCGTCAACGCAAAGCAAAATAGACCCATATTGACTTCTTTCAAATAAAAAGAAGCACTGATCATTCAGTACTTCTTCTACATGTTCTTATAGATTAGCTTTTAGCTGTTTGAATTCCTCATCTGTACAACTCACAAAGTGGCCTGGCTTCACTTCACGGAACTCGGTGTTTGCCCCTTTATGGACAGATGGGTCATACTTAATTCGTTTACGATTACGCTCATAATCAGGATCTGGAAGCGGAATCGCTGATAATAGAGATTTTGTATACGGATGAAGCGGGTTTTCATACAACTCATTCGCTGGTGCCAATTCAACCAATTTTCCAAAATACATCACACCGATGCGGTCGCTGATGTATTTAACCATGGAAAGATCATGCGCAATGAATAAGTATGTCAATCCTTTTTCTTTTTGCAATTCTTTCATCAAGTTGACAACCTGTGCTTGGATTGACACATCTAGTGCAGAGATCGGTTCGTCGGCAATGATGAAATCCGGTTCAACCGCTAATGCACGAGCAATTCCAATACGCTGTCTTTGTCCACCAGAAAATTCGTGTGGATATCTATTCGCATGCTCTTTGTTTAAACCAACTGTCTCAAGCAATTCATATACACGCTCTTTACGCGCTTGCTTTGTTTTTGCAAGGCCGTGAATGTCAATACCTTCTGCAATGATATCAAGCACTGTCATTCTAGGATTAAGAGAGGCGTATGGATCTTGGAAGATCATCTGCATTTGGCGGTTGAAAGCAAGCAATTTTTGTCTTGATTTCTTACCGTGTACATTTTCTCCTTTGTAGAGAACTTCGCCGTCTGTTGCTTCATAAAGTCTGATAATAGAGCGTCCGGTCGTGGATTTACCACAACCAGATTCACCCACTAGTCCAACTGTTTCCCCTTTATAAATATCAAATGATACACCGTCTACTGCTTTCACAGTTCCTCTAGGTGTATGGAAATGCTGTTTTAAATTTTTGATTTCTAAAAGTTTTTCTGCCATGCTATTCACCCTCTTTTACTAATACAGGTTTTTCGTAGCTACCTTCTATTTCGCGCATTCTCGCCTTAACTGAAGCTGGCGGTTCAACTTTAGGTGCATTTGGATGAAGTAGCCATGATTTCACATAATGGGTATCTGATACTTTGAACATAGGCGGCTCTTGTTCAAAGTCAATTTTCATTGCATAATCACTGCGAGGCGCAAATGCATCCCCTTTTGGCGGGTTTGTCAAGTCAGGCGGTGTTCCTGGAATAGCTGTTAGCTTTCCTTCTTCTCCACCATCTGCATCTAGGCTTGGCATAGAAGCTAATAGTCCCCAAGTATATGGATGCTTTGGATTGTAAAAAATTTCATCCACTGTCCCCATTTCAACGATTTGACCTGCATACATGACGGCTACTCGATCAGCGACATTGGCTACAACACCTAGATCATGGGTAATAAAGATAATAGATGTTTCGATCTTTTGCTGTATTTCTTTCATTAACTCTAAAATTTGTGCTTGGATCGTTACATCAAGTGCTGTCGTTGGCTCATCGGCAATTAATAGCTTTGGATTTGCCGCAAGTGCCATTGCAATTACAACCCTTTGTCTCATTCCGCCACTAAATTCGTGAGGATATTGTTTAATTCTTTTTTCAGGCATTGAAATACCAACAAGTTCTAATAATTCAATGGCTCTTTTTTCAGCGGCTTCTTTTGAAATTTGTTCGTGCTTGAATAGAACCTCTGTAATTTGTTTACCGATCTTCATCGTTGGGTTAAGTGAAGTCATCGGATCTTGGAAAATCATTGAAATTTCTTTTCCACGAATTGATTGCATCTGCTTCTCGGATTTTTTCACAATATCTTGACCATCAAATAAGATTTCTCCACGTTTGAAATAACCCGGTGGCATCGGGATTAATCTCATGATGGCTTGTGATGTGACACTTTTACCTGAGCCAGACTCACCTACAATGGCAAGCGTCTCTCCTTTATTTAAGTGGAAGTTCACACCTCGAATGGCTTGAACCTCTCCACCATATGTTTTAAATGAGATTGCAAGGTCTTTCACCTCTAGAATACGTTCACGTTCCATCCTAATCACTCCCTTATTTACGCAACTTCGGATCTAAAGCGTCTCTTAGTCCGTCGCCAACCACGTTAAAACCAAACATTGTTATACAGATAAATGCGGCTGGGAACCATAATCTCCACGGATAGTACGTCATGGCTGGGATCCCGTCTGACGCCATTGTTCCCCAGCTCGCTAACGGAGCAGGTACACCTAGCCCTAGATAGCTTAGAAATGCCTCTGTAAAAATCGCAGTAGGAATGGTTAATGTCATGGTGACAAGAATTGGTCCCATTGAGTTTGGAATTAAGTGTTTAAATAAAAGTCTAGATGTTTTCGCACCTAGTGTTTGTGCTGCAAGAACGTACTCTTGGCTTTTCAATTGCAAAACTTGTCCCCGAACAATACGTGCCATGTTGATCCAACCTACAACTGTCATGGCTAGGATGATGGTTAAAAGTCCTTTTGGCAGAACGACCATCAATAAAATTACCATTAAAAGCGTTGGAATTGCCCATAGTACGTCTGCAATACGCATCATCACTTCATCTGTACGGCCGCCTTTGAACGCAGCAATACTCCCCCAAATAATCCCGATGATCACGTCAAGAACAGCTGCAGCCAGACCGATAAAAATCGAGATTCTTGCGCCTACCCATGTACGAACAAACATGTCTCTTCCTAAATCATCCGTCCCAAACCAGTGCTCTTTAGACGGCGGTTGATCAGCGTTTAGAAGATCTGTTGTTGAGTAACCATATTTAGATAACCACGGTACTATCATGGCCAACACGACAATGATGAGAATAATCGCAAGTCCAACCATCGCAAGTTTATTTGCACGAAAACGAAGCATAGCATCCTTCCATAAAGAAAGACTAGGTTTAGATATTTTTTCAGATTCTGCTGCATCAGCCGTTGCCGGCACAAATAAGTCTTTTTTCAACTCTTCCATGTGTTAGACTCCTTTCTTTGCCTTAGTCAATTTGATTCTAGGATCAATCATACCGTATAAAATATCTACAATGAGAATGCTAAGTAATAGAATAATACTATAAAAGACTGTCACACCCATGATAACGGTGTAGTCACGGTTTGTAATACTTGTGACAAAGTGAGAGCCGAGCCCAGGAATACCGAAAATCTTTTCTACAACGAAGCTACCGGTTAATACCGAAGCTGCCATCGGCCCCATATAGGTGACTACAGGCAATAATGCGTTTCGAATTGCATGTTTCATCGTAACAGCTGTTTTAGTTAATCCTTTGGCTCTAGCCGTTCTAATATAGTCACTGTTTAGTACTTCAAGCATACTTGACCGTGCAAGTCTGGCAATAAACGCCATTGGCATGAAGGAAAGTGCGATAGAAGGTAGCACGGTGCTTGCCCAAGACTCCCATCCTGCAACTGGGAAAATTGCTAAAAAGCTTGCTTCTGATGCAAATAAATATTGTAGAAGCGCTGCTAAAATGAAACTTGGAACAGATATTCCAAATATTGTTAAAATAGCAATCGTATAGTCTTGCCACTTATTATGAAAGAGAGCTGCAAGGACCCCAAACAATACACCAAATGCTAATGCGAGGAGAATTGCCTCAATTCCGAGGGTAAAGGACACGGGGAATCCAGAACTGATTAAGTCATTAACAGTTTGTCCTTTATATTTAAATGAGGGACCGAAATCTAATTTTGCAACCGACCCTAAGTAACTTAAGTATTGAACGAATAAAGGCTTGTCCAATCCATAGTGCTCATTTAAGTTTGCTTCAATTTCAGCAGGAAGTTTCTTCTCTCCAGAGAATGGACCACCAGGTGCTGCCTGCATGAGAAAGAAAGTTGCAGTTACAATAACAAACAGTGTGATTAAAATATATATTAATCGCTTACCGATATATTTAAGCAACGAAATTGCACCTCCATGATTTTACAAGTATTTCTCTTTTCAGCAAGAAAGGTATATGGAGAGACATCCTCCATATACCTTAAGATCCTTGCCATAGATCTCTTAAACTATGATCTTACTTTTCGAAATAAGCCCATTTGTATTGAGCATCACCAAGACCAGATACAACAACACCTTTTAGTTTTGGATCTTTAACCCAAAGTTGTGTGTAGAAGTAAATTGGTGCTATTGGCATATCATCGATAAGAATTTTTTCAGCCTTTTTCAGCATTTCCAGACGTTTTGTTGCATCTGTTTCTTTAGAAGAATCATTTAATAATTTTTGATACTCTTTGTTTTCCCAACCAGTGTCATTGTTCCCGCCGTCTTTATCTTTGTAAAGCTCAAGGAAGTTAACTGGGTCATTGAAATCACCTAACCAGCCCATACGTCCAATTTGATAATCTCCACTGTGAAGTTTATCAATGTAAACATTCCACTCAGAATTATCGAGCTCAACTTTTACACCAAGGTCTTTTTTCCACATTTCTTGGATGGCTTGAGCAATCTTCTGATGGGCTTCATCTGTGTTGTAAGACAATTTCAATGTTGGAAGATCAGAAACTGATTTATAACCTAATTCTTTTATTCCTTTTTCAAGTAGCTCTTTAGCTGTCGTTACATCATGATCTTTGAAGTAACCCGTTTTGTTATCTTTGAAGCCTTCCATTGTTGGAGGAACGATTGCCATTGCTGGAACTTGTTCACCTTGCGTGATTTTGTCAACAATCGCTTGACGATTGATTGAGTATGCAAGTGCCTTACGGATGTTTACATTGTTTAAAGGTTTTACTTCCGTGTTAAACTTATAGTTGTAAACACCAGCAATTGTTTGAATGTTTAAATTGCCATCTTTTTTCAATTTTTGAAGAGATTCTGTTGGCAGATTTCCTGTTGGAGAACCAGCCCAATCAAGCTCACCTTTTTGGAACATGCTTAGCTCTGTGTTTGTATCCTTTATCATTGACATGTTAATTTTCTTCAACTTAACAGTGTCTTTATCCCAGTATTCGTTGTTCTTTTCAAGTGTAATTGAACCACCGTGCTTCCACTGAGACAATACAAACGGTCCGTTTGAAACATAGTTTTTACCAGCATTTGTGTACCAATTTTTGTTCTTTTTAGCGATTTTTTCATTTATTGGCATATAAGTATAGAATGCAGTAAGTTCAGTAAAGAAAGGAGTAGGATTTTCTAATTCAACAACAAGGGTTTTGTCGTCTTTTGCTTTTACGCCTACATCATCAATCTTACCTTTTCCTTTGTTTGCTGCTTCAGCACCTTTAATATAGTAAAGCTGATAAGCATATTGAGATTCATTTTTAGGATCTAACACCCATTTCCAAGCATATTCGAAATCTTTCGCTGTAACTGGGTCACCATTAGACCATTTTGCATCACGAAGTTTGAATGTGTATGTTTTACCATCCGCACTTGTTTTGATATCAGAAGCCATCGCATTTTCTGGCTTACCTTCAGCATTAATTCTTGTTAATCCTTCAAATATTTGACGGACAACGCCTCCTGATGTTGAATCATTTGCCAATCCTGGATGTAGTGAAAAAGGCTCAGTAGAGATATTCACATTTAATGTTGTTTTGGCCTCTCCAGAACTGCTCGTGCTGTCGCCTGATTTGTTTCCGCTGAAACCACAAGCGCTTAATACAAGTGTGAAAATAAGCATTAAACTCACAACAGACCAACGCTTTTTCAACTGTATTCCCCCTTATCATATGTTTTAGTTCAAAGGTCTCGATAGAAGATGAGATTCAGATTAAAGAAATAGCGTAAAAAAGTCCTTAATTTGCTTACTTTCTATTTCTTTTGTTTTTTCTGAATTTTCACTATGTAAAGAACCTAGCACAAACGTGTGAACAAATTCATTATAATGAATAGAATAATTTATTGCAATATTAATTTCACATATTTTCAAAAAACGCAAATGGGGATAAAGGGGGATTTTTATAAACTAAAGTCTCTATTACTTCAACAAATTAAAGCATAAATTGATTAAACTAATCAAACAAAATCATTGAGAATAATGTTTTATACATATAATTAATCACTTTTTTAGAAATTCTGACAGATAATTGCTATTTTATATAAAATTTTTAGTGTCTAGCGGCATAACGAAAATGCCATATAGAGCCCCGTGACTTTTTCATTGCCATCATTTATAATAGAGAGAAATGATGTTGCGATGAAGAAGAAGAGTACATATATTCACCATTTTCAGAGAGTCTGCGGTCGGTGCGAGTAGATAGTGGCATATATGGAATGGGCTTTGGAGCAGCTAACCGAACACTTACTTGGTAGAGTTAGTAGGCTTAGACGGAGCAGACTCCGATATCAACGTCTTGAGTGATTTCTTAATGAAATAACAAGGGTGGTACCGCGGTTCATTCGTCCCTTTTCTGATGAAAAGAGACGAGTGGGCCTTTTTATATTGAAGAAAAGAGGTTTTAACATGACGAAGAAAACAATTTTTTCAGGTATTCAGCCTAGTGGCTCCGTGACATTAGGAAATTATATTGGTGCCATGAAGCAATTTGTCGACTTACAACATGATTATAATGGATACTTTTGTGTCGTTGATCAGCATGCACTCACTGTTAATCAAGATCGATTAACGCTTCGTAAAAATATTCGGAGTCTAGCCGCTCTTTATCTGGCAGTTGGTCTTGATCCAGAGAAAGCCACTTTGTTTATTCAATCAGAAGTTCCGGCCCATGCCCAAGCAGGATGGATGCTGCAATGTGTAGCTTATATTGGTGAGCTTGAGAGAATGACACAATTTAAAGATAAGTCTGCTGGAAAAGAGGCGGTAGTGTCAGGCCTATTGACATATCCTCCTTTAATGGCTGGAGATATCCTCCTTTACGGCACTGATTTGGTCCCTGTCGGTGAGGATCAAAAGCAGCACCTTGAATTGACAAGAACGCTTGCTGAACGCTTCAATCGAAAGTACAACGATATCTTTACCGTACCAGAAGTGAAAATTCCTAAAGAAGGCGCTCGAATTATGTCTTTAACAGATCCAACGAAAAAGATGAGTAAATCTGATCCAAATCAAAAATCATTTATTACACTATTAGATGAACCAAAACAACTTGAGAAGAAAATTAAAAGTGCTGTGACCGATTCAGAAGGTATTGTGAAATATGACAAAGAAAACAAACCTGGCATTTCCAACTTGTTAACCATCTATTCTGTGTTAGGGAACATCTCCATTGCTGAACTTGAACAAAAATACGAAGGCAAAGGCTACGGAGAATTTAAAGGTGATCTTGCGCAAATTGTCATTGATGCTTTAAAACCTATTCAAGATCGTTATTATGAGCTTATTGAATCAGAAGAACTTGACCGCATCTTGGACGAAGGAGCTGAAAAAGCAAACCGCGCAGCAAACAAAATGCTCAAAAAAATGGAGAACGCTATGGGTCTTGGCAGAAAACGCAAATAAAACAAGCTTGCAGCTCGTGCGCTGCAAGCTTGTTTTCATTAATTTACTTTTGATTCGTTTTCCATTTCCCAAAGCTTTTCAAAAAACGGCTGACCTTTCATCATTTTTTCACAGAATGCTAAGTGGTTGTCAGACCACCCATCAATTGTTTCATTGTAAAGCATATCCCAAATTTCCTCGAATGACATTCGTTTGATTTGGTTGTACATCCGCGGATTCCATTCCGTATACCAATAAATAATTTCTGCCCGATTTTGCAGACCCTTTAATTGATCCAGTGCCATAAACAGGAGCTGCTTTAGCTGTCTTTCTTTTCTTGTTAATCCACTGATATGCTGCGGCGGTAAAGACAAAATATGATATTTCTTGGAAGACTCAAGCGTGTCTGTTGAGAAATCGAACTCCTCTGCCTTCACATCCTTCACCATTTCATACACCAATTGCTCCTGTCTCGGAATGAGACGACTCTTTCTAACTGGTATAGAATAGCCTATTGTATCCACAGCAATGATACGAATGCCATCTGTCACAACAAAGCAATATTCTAATTTTCGCCGTTCATGATTTTTACGAACATATGATTTCTCAAAAACAGCTTCTAAAAGCATTTTCGGTAGCTCTGACAGATCATTTTCTATGTAATCAAACAAAGAACTCTGCACCTTGAGTAAAGGCACTTGATCTAACAATTCTACGCTGTCCTCCTTGCGCCACTCATGAAAATGGCACACATTGTAGCCATTCTCTTCCCCTTCAAACCAATTCACCCATACATCATGAAGAAATAACATAACCAATCCCTCACTTTTTAAAAACTGTTGTCCACAGTATGGGCAAGTGATAGAGAAATTATTCCAACTTTATTAAACTTCAAGCTGAGAGGCAGAAAGTTTGTTTTTATTATTTTTTGTCACAGTTAATAGTGCGGAAAAACCCTTCATTCGCAATGACAATAAACTTATCACTAGCAACACCCCACCTGAAATGAAAGTGATCCAGATCACACCAACATATTTAGAAAAAACACCTGCGATGATTAAACCTAGAATCATACCGAAATTTGAGAACATTTGTAAGATGGACATCGCACGTCCCCTATAAGCATTTGGAGTAAGCCCCAGAAATAAGCTACTAATTGGGACGTTTAATAAAGCATTCATCATCCCAATACCAAATACCCATAGATAAACTGGTGGTAACCCAAAAAGAATTTCTAGAGATTCGATTGGTATGACAGCCATCATCCAAAGCCCCATAAGAATCGTTATCGTCATTAAAATATAGCCCGGTTTTAACTTTCTTAGCAAATACGGTCCTAAAACCGAACCAATGACGGCACCAATACCCGAAATCGCTTCAATCATTCCAAAATGAAAACCTGACACTTGAAACTCGTGCAGCAAAATCGAATTGGACGTGGTGTTAAAAATACCAGCGATCAACATGACTTGTGTTAACAATAGGATTAAAAAAGCGAGCGGAGCTGATCGAAATACGACCTTTAAGCCTTGTTTAATTGCCGTCCATTGTTTTTCTTTAGAAAGTGGCGGTATTTCTTCTTTTTCTTTGTTATTCTTTTTCAAAAGTATAGCCGTCATCAAGATGAAACATGCAGAAAGACTATAGCTGAAGATATCTATGATGAGCAGAAAAGATGGCGAGAAAAAAAGAAGCAGTAAGCCTGCAATCCCCGGGCCGGCAATTTGCATAACGGAGTAAATGCTCTGAGAGAAGCCAATGGCTTCTGAAATGTTCTTTTCCCCCACTACAGCAGGAATATAAGAGGAGCGTGCTGGATAAAAAAATGCACTGCCGATCCCTGATAAAAAAACAAGCATAATAACAACAACTGGGTGGTTCAAACTGAAAATCATCCCGATCAATATAACCGCTCGAAATAAATCTGCAGCCATCATGATATGATGTTTTTTAAAACGATCTGCTGTGACACCACCAATTAACCCAAAGAAAAACATAGGTGAATATTGACAAAATAAGACAAATCCAATTAATAACGGGTCATTAGATGTGGTCCCAACCACATAAAGGATGACAATCGTCGTAAGTCCATCTCCAAAACGTGAAATCAATTGTGCCATACAAAACGTTAGAAATTGCGGCTGTCTTAGGATAGCAAGCAATAACATCAACCTCTCTATTTTCTCTTTTATTGAACTATTTACGTAAGAAAGTGCGTGTGAAAAACACGCACTTTTTCAAAATGAATATAAAAGTCAATTATTCTGCGATGATGATGACAACGTTTGTTTTCATAAGACTCACCCCTTTAATGCTTCATTTTAGTGCATAAAAGTATCGTGTTGTGAGCTTCTACGTTATAAGAATTCCCTTCAAAATCTCCATAAATATGCTTGATAATAAAACCAACATCTTTCAGCATATTTGCGATTTCAGATACACTATATAACCTCATCGTGATAACATGTTTTGTTGTTTCGTATTTCACAATTCTTGTTTGTTCAATTTTAATGGTGCCGTTGACTACATCTAACTGTCTCTTTTCTAAGGCATAGCCTGTTTTTTCATCTCCAAACCAGATAAGCGGATGGAAATACTTGATTAGAAATTCTCGATTTGCAAGGTGAAGAAGTAATGTCCCGCCTTCATTTAAACATGCATACATGGTTCTGAGCATTTTCATGTTTTCCTCATCTGACATATAAACAATGGATGTTTCCATATTGAGCACAACATCATACATTCTAGGGGCTGAAAGTCTCGTCCGTCTGCTAAAAATGTTGTCACTTGGTGATTCGATTCACCTTCAATATGTGCCAAAAACTCCTGATTGATATCCAGCCCATCTACCTGAAATCCCTCTTGCCAAAGTTTGAGCAGATGTCTCCCATGCCCGCAGCAAAAATCTAAAATGTGCGGGTGATCGTAAGTTTGAAGGATTTTTTTTTGAATAAAGTCAATCTCTACATCGACATTGCGAGATAAAAGACGTGAGTAAATCTCTTTATACCGAGAACCAAAAAAGTTTGTGCCTTCATCTGAAATTGGTGTTTCCACTTTAGCAGACAATAAGGGGCTCTCCTCTCAATCTCTTTTTTATTATAAATCTATAGTACTATACAAAAATACCTTTTTAAACCTTTTTTTGTATTAAAAATACATTTATATCACTTAAGTATTGCTGGTTACTTTAATTTTTTAGGGTCAAGAGCATCCCTTAAACCATCTCCTAGGAAATTGAAACATAGCACGGTTAGCAGAATGAATAGACCAGGGAATAATGGATACCACCACGCTTGCACCATGATGGAGAAATTTTGCGCATCTTGTAGCATATTGCCCCAGCTTGGTGTAGGCGGCTGAATGCCAAACCCTAAATAGCTTAACGTAGACTCAGCAAGAATGACTGTACCAATTTTAAGCGTCGCCGATACAATAATCGCTCCAATACAATTAGGTAAGATATGTGAAAAGATAATGACATGGTTTTTTGTACCTATCGTTCGTGCTGCTAATACAAATTCTCTTGTTCTAAGTGATAAAAATTCACTTCGAATGAGGCGTGCTGTTGTTGTCCAGCCTGTCAGAGCAAAGATCAAAATGAGCTTATCGACCCCTGGCTTAAAAATGGTGACAAGTGTAATTAATAGAAAAATATCTGGAATTGATAACACGACATCGACTAATCGCATGAGTATAGAATCAACCCACCCTTTAAAGTACCCAGCGATTGCCCCGACCAATGTGCCAATGGTAATCGCACCAAGGACAGATACAAAACCGACTAATAGAGACACCCTTGCTCCATATAACACTCTTGAGTAAATATCCCTACCAAATTTATCTGTTCCCATTAAATGTTTTGAGTTTGGAGGCATCAATTTTTTAAGCAAATCCTGCTCTTCTGGCGTATATGGAGCGATAACCGGTGCGAAGATGGCAACAAAAATAATCACAAGCAGGATACATGTCCCTATCACCGCAAGCTTATTTCTAAAAAACTTCTCCCAAAAAAGACGCAACATCGTTTCCGGTTTGCTAGGTAGGCTTTGCTTTAGTTTGATATCAACAGGAGGTGGTCCGATATTTGGTTGTGCCAATTTCGTTCAGCTCCTTTCTAATACTCAATTCGCGGATCAACCATTGCATACAAAACATCCGCTATGAGATTTCCCACTACAACGAGCACCGCAGAGATGACGGTCATGGCCATGATGACAGGATAGTCTCTCGAAAAAGCTGAATCAATAAACAATTTTCCAAGACCAGGCCATGAAAAAATTTGCTCAACGACAACCGCTCCACCAATAAAAGATGGAATCATCAGACCAAAGATTGTAATGACCGGCATGAGTCCATTTCTTAATCCATGCTTATAGATTACCCTATTTTCTCTAAATCCCTTTGCTCTTGCTGTACGGATATAGTCCTGCCGCATTACATCTAGCATGCTTGATCTCGTATATCGTGTGAGCCCTGCCATATCTGCTGTGGCAAGAACAAAGGCTGGCAAAATCAAATGATGAATTCGATCAAACAGATTGAAGTCTGTGTTGATTGTCGCAACCCCGCCAGTTGGAAACCAGCCCAAATTAACGGAAAGAACCATAATAAGAATAAGACCGAACCAGAAATTCGGAATAGCCAGTCCAAGAAAGGATGTAAAGGTGATGCCATAGTCAAGCTTCGTATATGGACGCTTTGCTGAAAGAACACCAAATGGAATGGCAATGATGAGCGCCACAATTGTAGAAAAAATCATGAGGATAAGGGTATTCGGTAGTCTTGCAAAAATTAAATCAGCTACTGGGGTTCCCTTTTTGACGATGGAAGTACCAAAATCACCTTGTAGCATATTGCCCAGCCATTTCATGTATTGCACATATTCAGAATCATTCAAACCGTACTTTTCAATAAATGCCTCTCGATCTGCCGCACTAATGGTTGGATCCATCATGAGTGACATCGGATCACCTGGAGCTGCCTTCATAATCGCAAAGGACAAAATGGTAATACCAAAAAGAATCGGTATTGAGAGCAATATCCTTCTGATGATATATGTAAACATATGCACGACTCCTTTTTTCAACGTATGGCCAATCTCTTGTTAAAGAAGGGGAGAGAACTCCCCTTCTTCACTGAATTCCTACTTTTCAAACCACCATTTTTCAATTTTGTAATACTCATCTTTTGGGTGATAAGAGTAACCTTGGAGATTAGAAGGCATCGCACGATGGGAGTTCGCATAGTAAAGGAACGTGTATGGCTGATCTTCAGCAATCAGCTCATAGATTTTTTCATAGATCTTTGAATACTCCTTACGATCACTGCTTGATTTTGCTTCAACTAGCAATTTATCAACCTCTTCGTTTTTATACCAAACATTGTTCAAACCTTTTTCAGACTGACTTGAGTGAAAGATCGTATATTGATCAGGGAAAGTAGCTAGACTCCACCCTAAAAGTAAAGCGTCATAGTCCCATTTTGGTGGAGATGTCTGTTCGATTAACGCACTGAATTCAACAATTTGTGGCTTTGCTTCTATCCCAATTTCTTTTAGCTGCTGCTGAACAACTACCGCAATGTCCTCACGCACTTTGTTTCCTTGATTCGTTTTAATGACAAAGGAGAATTTTTTCCCGTCCTTATCAAGGTAGCCATCTCCATCCGTATCCTCCCAGCCCTCTTCTTTTAAAAGCTTCTTTGCTTTTTCCTGATTATATTCAAATACAGGGACATTTCCATTTTTCGGATAGTTCCATGAGAGTGGGCTTTCAGGAATGTTCGCTACTTGCCCGTCTCCATCTAATACTTGGTCAACAATGGTTTGGCGATCAATGGCATGCGTAAGGGCTTGGCGAACCTTTTTGCTTTTGAACAGTTCATTTTTCTGATTCCAACCGATAAAAGAATAGTTCAAGCCGAGATCAGATTCGATTTTCACATGGCTAATTTTTTCAGCAGTTGCTAGATCGGCTCCTGGGACGACAAAGAAATCAATATCACCTGCTGAGAGCTGTGCAAGTGCAGCATTTTGATCAGGGATTGTTTTAATCGTGACAGTATCTAGGTATGGACGTCCATCCCAATAATCGTCAAAGGCTTCTAGTTTGACGTAGTCTCCTTCTTTCCACTCTGCAAATTTAAATGGACCAGAACCGATTGGTTTTTTTCGATTAAATTCGTTTTCACCGAGATCCTTTATAGGCACATCACCTAAAATATGCTTAGGTAAAATGCCGTAGCTTCCTAGGGTTACATTATAAAAATATGGATCTTTTTGATTTAATTTAAATTGCACTGAATAATCGCCAGTTTTTTTCACAGATTCTAATACTTCAAAGCCTGAACCACGTTCACCATTGTAATCCTTATCAATCGGAATGCTGTATGTAAACACAACATCATCTGCGGTCAATTCTTTTCCGTCATGGAATTTGACACCTTTGCGAATGGTGACATCAAATTGCTTGCCGTCATCAGATTCCTTAATATCCTCTGCTAAAGAAAGCTGCGGGTTTAATTTCCCATCCGTTTCAAGCAAAAAGCTGTAAATTCTGTTTTCTATATCTGAACTTGCCACATCAGTAGAGTATAAAGAGTTAAATAAAGTGGGTTCACCGATTGATCCAATGACAAGATCACCGCCTTGGACTGGCTTTCCAGTCGATTCTTTGGCATTGTCTCCTGATGTTTTATTTCCCCCTGAGCAAGCCGTTAGTATCAATGTAAAGATCAGCAATAGACTGACAAAAAATGCGCGCTTATTCGAAACTTTCATTTAAATTTCCCCTCATCCTTCATTTTTTAATAAAATCTGTTTTACTAGTCGTCGGGATTCCCCCTCATTTTTTTATGTGTCGTAAAGGTGGCAGGCAACAAAGTGATTTGTTTTCAATTCTTGAAACATTGGTATTCTTTCTTTACATATACTCTTCGCCTGTGGGCATCTTGTATGAAACACACAGCCTTTCGGCGGACTTGCCGGATTCGGTAAATCCCCTTGCAAGATCATGCGTTCTCTTTTGATTTGGCCTTTTTTCCTTGTGACTGGTACTGAAGAAAGAAGCGCTTTTGTATATGGATGGAGAGGGTCATCATAAAGACTATGTTTATCTGCTAACTCCATCATCTTGCCTAAATACATGACACCTACTCGGTCACTAATATGACGAACAACACTTAAGTCATGAGAAATAAACAAATATGTGAGCTGAAATTCATTCTGAAGCTCTTGCATGAGATTGATCACTTGAGCTTGAATCGACACATCCAGTGCAGATACGGGTTCATCTGCAATGATCATCTCTGGGTTCATCGCAAGTGCTCGGGCAATGCCGATTCGTTGCCTCTGCCCTCCAGAAAATTCATGTGGATAGCGGTTTGCAAAGCTTGGATGAAGACCAACTTTTGCGAGCAGAAGTTCGACTTTTTCATTTCGTTCTTTGAAGGTGTACATGTTGTGAGTTTTGTAGGGTTCTTTGATGATACTGCGAAGTGTTTTTCTAGGGTTGAGTGAAGCAAAAGGATCTTGAAAGACCATTTGAATGTGTTTTCTTGTGGATTGTCTTAATTTTGATTCAGGTATACCGGAAATATCCTGCCCTTTAAATAAAATTTGTCCATCTGTTGGTTTGTATAAGCGGATCATCGTGCGACCTAAAGTAGATTTTCCGCAGCCTGATTCGCCCACAATTCCGAGTGTCTCGCCTTTATAAATTTTGAGGTCAATTCCATCAACTGCTTTGACAGCACCTACTGTACGCTGGAGAATACCTGCTTTGATTGGAAAGTGCTTTTTCACATGTTTGAGTTCTAGAATGGTTTCCCTTGGAATTGGTTCAATGAGATTGGATTGATTCTCAGCTAGCGTCATCTTCGCTTACATCCTCCTCATATAAAAAACATCTGACCGATCTTCCATTTTCTAATGTTTTCAGCTTGGGCAAATTGCTCATGCATTTTCCCATAGCCCTTGGACATCTTGGAGCAAAGCGGCATCCTGGTGGAAGCTGATCGGGAGCAGGTACATTTCCTTCTATCGGTATTAATTGATGAATTTCACCATCTATGACAGGAATTGAATTGAGGAGCCCCTCTGTATAAGGGTGAAGAGGATGGTCAAATAGCTCTTCCACTGTGCCATTTTCAACGATCTGCCCAGAGTACATAACAATGACGCGATCGGCAACCTCAGAAACGACACCTAAATCGTGTGTAATTAATAAAATGGACGTTCCCAGTTTGCTGCATAAATCTTTCATGAGAGTAAGCACTTGAGCCTGAATGGTCACATCAAGTGCGGTCGTAGGTTCATCCGCAATGAGAAGTTTCGGATCACAGCTAAGAGCAATTGCAATCATCACCCGTTGACGCATCCCGCCAGATAAGCGGTGTGGATAATCCTTCATCACTTGTTCTGCTCGTGAAAAACCAACTAGCTTTAACAATTCAATTGCTTTTCGCTTCGCTTCTTTTTTTGACATTTTTTTGTGATAGATGAGGATTTCACTTATCTGTTCCCCAATGGTTAAGACGGGATTTAGTGAGGTCATTGGTTCCTGAAATATCATAGATACTTCATTCCCGCGAATTTTGCATAATTCTTTTTCAGCATATGTAACAAGATCTCTGCCCTCAAGTTTGATGGACCCATCCATAATTTTTCCTCCTGAGCCTTTGATCAATCCCATGATTGATAAGGACGTAATACTTTTTCCCGATCCAGACTCACCGACAAGTGCTACTGTTTCTCCTTTTTTTATCGTAAAATCTACACCATCAACAGCGGGTATAGGTTCTTTTTTTCTGAAGAAGTATGTTTTTAAGTTTTGCACTTCAAGTAGCGTGCTCATTGATTCACTCCTTTCCCCATAGATAAAAAGAAACGGAATATTTATTCCACTTAGAATAAAAAGAATAATCAAAATTTTATATTTGTATGTTATTACATCATCATGACAAAATCAAGAATAATTTAGTAAAATTGTAATATTGCACTTTTTATGTTAATTATTCACTTATTTGTTCCATCACTTTTAAAAATGATTCTGCCGGCTCTTTAATCACTGAATCCTCACTGACTCGATGCTGATTGAAATACTTTTTCACCATATGAAAGCCAACTGCGTAACCAAGCATTTTGGGGTAGTTCCCTTTCCCATAAAGAAGATTCTGTATTAGCCTTTCGTCATTCTGAACTTTCGTTTGAAGATGATTAGAAACCCATTTTTTGTACATGCGTTCAAGCTGACTTTCATTATATAGTGTTGTCCATTTTGCTGTATAGTTTTCTCCATATCTATGGTATACAGCATATTCAGCCAGCCCTTCCATCATGATAGTATCAAGGAATGTAAAGTCTTTTTCTTCTTTTGTGAGAAAATGCAACCTGCACACATGGTGATATTCATGTGTCATCAAAGTACCAATTCGTTCTTTCGGTGTATTCGTGGATAGAAAGAGAAAGATTTTGTCGTCAAAAGCAATGCCTGATTGATAATAGAACTGCTCTCTGATTTCTTTACTGCTCTCATTGACAGGCAAAATAAAAATAGGAACATCTGGACCTCCCCATTGTTTTTGCAACAGTTTGTATTCTTTCATGACAAGATGAAAGTAGCCTTTTTCTTTGAGCTGGTCGATCATTTGCTGACAAGTGTTCCAACATTTCGTCATGCCATGATACTGAAGATGTGATAGGATAGAGGACCATTCTTTTTCTAATGCCCCTTTAAAATAAGGCACAAAACGTGCTGCAAGTTTTTGAAATGATGATGATTGTTGAATGAGATATTGTGTATTGATCAGCCCCATACAGTTTGACACCTCCATTTTCAGCATATGCAAAAAGGCGGCGATCCGTTTATAGATCGTCGCCTTCTTGGTTGTTTTATGCTTCGTATTTTTTGAAGATAATTGTCGCATTGTGCCCGCCAAATCCAAGTGAGTTGCTCAAGGCAGCCTTTACTTCTTTTGAACGTGCTTCATTTGCTACATAATCTAGATCACATTCTTCATCAGGTGTTTTAAGGTTGATTGTTGGTGGAATGACACTTTCTTTCATCGCAAGAATAGAGAAAATCGCTTCTACCCCGCCAGCTGCACCAAGCAAGTGACCAGTCATTGATTTCGTAGAGCTGATCGCAAGCTGATTGGCATGCTCGCCAAACACCTCTTTAATCGCTATTGTTTCAAATTTGTCATTGTAAGGTGTGCTCGTTCCGTGGGCATTGATATAATCAATTTCATCCACATTCACACCAGCATCTCGAATGGCTTCTTTCATGGCACGGACGCCGCCTTCTCCGTTTGGAGCTGGAGCTGTAATATGGTATGCATCTCCTGTTGAACCGTAGCCAACGATTTCTGCATAAATTTTCGCACCGCGCTTTAAGGCATGTTCCAGTTCTTCTAGGACAATAATACCTGCACCCTCACCCATGACAAACCCATCACGATTTTTATCAAATGGGCGACTTGCTGTGGCTGGATCAGGATTTGTCGAAAGTGCTTTATTCGCACAAAAACCTGCAAATGACATCTTTGTTAATGGTGCTTCTGTCCCGCCAGTGATCATGGCATCTGCATCTCCACGCTGAATGACTTTAAATGCATCACCAATTGAATTTGTACCAGTTGCACATGCTGTCACTGTACAAGAGTTAACCCCTTTTGCACCAAGAGCAATTGAAATTTGGCCAGTGGCCATATCCGGAATCATCATTGGCACAAAGAATGGGCTTACGCGTCTTGCGCCTTTATTTGAATAGATCTCAAATTGCTCTTCAAACGTTTCAAGTCCGCCGATACCAGAACCAACCCATACACCAACACGCGGTGCGTTTTCATCTGTGATTTCAAGGCGTGAGTCTTCTAAAGCCTGTTGAGCAGCTACCACTGCGTATTGGGTGAAGCGTGCCATCTTTCTCGCTTCTTTTTTCTCCATATAATCTTCGATGTTAAAATCTTTTAGTTCTGCAGCTACTTTTGCGGTATATTCACTTGAATCAACACGTGTGATTGGTCCAACACCTGATACACCTGCTATAGCATTCTTCCATGTTGTCTCTACATCGTTGCCAAGCGGTGTCAAAGCACCTAATCCTGTAACAACTACTCGTTTTTTATCCATTAATTTGTGCACCTCACTCTTTTATCGGCCCCATCGCATAGCAATTGCGCCCCACGTTAATCCGCCACCAAAACCAACCATTACAATCACATCGCCGTCATGAATTTTACCGGCTTCGATTTCTTCACATAGTGAAATTGGAATGGACGCTGCTGATGTGTTTCCATATTTATGGACGGTCTTTGACATTTTTTCGACTGGTAGCTCTAAGCGTTCGCGAGCTGCTTCCATAATACGAATATTGGCTTGATGCGGGATTAAGAAATCAACGTCTTCTTTAGATAGTCCTGCTTTTTTGATGACGTTAACACTCGATTCGCCCATTTGTCTCACAGCAAATTTAAATACTTCTCGTCCATTCATGATTGTATGATCTTTTTCATCTAAGTACAAGTGCTTCCCGCCTCTTCCATCAGCTCCGAGCTCAAATGCTAGTATTCCTTTCCCTTCACTGACAGTTCCTAAAACAGCAGCGCCTGCTCCATCTCCAAACAAAACAGCTGTATTACGGTCATCCCAATCTGTAATACGAGAAAGCTTTTCTACGCCAACGACTAACACATGTTGATATGTTCCTGATTCGATAAATTGTTTTCCAGTAACAAGCCCATACATAAAGCCAGCACAAGCAGCACTAATATCCATTGCACATGCTTTATGTGCACCGAGCTGTTCTTGTATCATACAAGCGACTGTCGGAAATGCTTGATCTGGCGTTACTGTTGCCACAAGAATCATATCAATATCTTCTGCAGCCACATCTGCATCCGCAAGTGCTTTTTTTGCAGCAGCAAGCGCCATATGAGATGTATTGACATCATCAGATGCAATTCTTCTTTCTTCTATACCTGTTCTAGTACGAATCCACTCATCAGAAGTGTCAACCATTTTTTCTAAATCATGATTTGTTATGACTTTTTCAGGTATATAGCGGCCAAGGCCAATAATTCCAGCATTCATTGAATAAGACTCCTTTTAACTCATAAGAGCATGTAATATTGTGATCTTATATTAGTATCTGGTACTAATTTTACCTTATTTTTTTCTCCTTGGCAATACAAACGTCTAACCTTCTCTCTCACTTTTTTCATAGATTAATGATATACAATAATAGTAGAAAGGAGCATGCGACATGGCAGAAAAAGATATTTTCACGGCGATGATGTTTGGACAGCCAGCGGAGAAAGAGAAAAACAAGTCAGAACTGAAAGATGAACGTACTGATACAACCTCAAATGATGACTCAATTGACTATATGCACGTCATGAATCAGATTGGGAACATTATGAACTCGATTGATGAGCTGAAGCCTGTGTTTAAAGATGTCGGACCAATGATCAGTGCCTTTAAGAAAAAGTTATCATAAAAAAAGCCACTATTTTGTGGCTTTTTCTGCTTTTGCATCCACCTTTCCAAGCTCATACGCCTCTTGCATGACAGATGTAAACAATGTCAGAAGCGGCTGAAGTGCTTCCTGCTCAAGCTGAATACCTGCTTTATCTAATTCTTCTTTTGCTTGCGGAAAATACTTCATCGCAATTTGCAAAAACTCCATTGATTTCTCGTGCTGCATATTCAATTACCTCACTTTTCATTTGGGAGCTTGCCCGTTTTCTTGTAATAAGTAATCTCATTTTTAATGTCTTTCACAAATGAACGATCAATGGTTGTACTAAATTTCCCCATTTCGATCACTCCTTCTTTAAAATCAAAGGAATACTCGCTTTTTTCATTTAGTGTGCCTTCATTAAATTTCTTTGCAATGATACTGTATGCTTTATCTACATGCTGTACTGTACTTGTTAAGACTGTATGGCTACCAAGGTTCGATTGATCGGTGACATACCCAATCGCTGATAAGTTATCAGCTTTGATTTGTTCAATGACAGGGATATTATAACCATCACCTGCTGGATAAACAACATCTGCGCCTTGTTTTTTCAGCTTTTCATACAGCTTAACAGCTTTGGCAGCATCATCCCAGTTTTCGACAAATTCCGCCAGCACTTGCACATGTGAGTCTTGATATTTAGCACCTTTGATAAATCCGTCTACTTCGCTTTGCCAATCATATGTAGCAAGAATACCAATCTTCTTTGTTTTTGACATATGTGCTGCTGTCATTCCTCCGAAAAAGCCCATTGCCTCTCCTTTAAAGGTAACATTCGTGACATTGTTAGCTCGAGGCTTGCCTCCATTGACCGTAATGAATTGTATTTTCGGATAATCTTCACTGATCAAGTTAAAAATGTCGCTGTACTCATTGCCATGACCAATAATTAAATTGACTCCTTTTTTATGGAATTCCTCAATGGCATCAACAATTTTCTCCTTGTCAACCATACCTTCCTTATAATAAACATCTACATCAAATGTTGATTGGATACTTAATAAGCCTTTATAACCTTTCGTTCCCCAAACTTGATCATTAATTGTATCGGGGACGAGTAAACCCACCTTCTCAATATGTCCTTTTAAAGGGGCCTGCGAGCAGGCAGATAATAGTAGAAGGAACGAAAAGATCATGACAAGCCGTTGGTACTTCATGCCATGTTCAACTCCCTTTGAACATACAGGTTCTATACTGTATGTTAAATATAGGCTTATTTTATACTGAAAAAAGATAAGATGGAAGATCATTCTTGCTTTTTGTCGAAAAATGTTGAGTTTTGTCTTTCCCAGTCTATGATGATTTTTTCTGCTTGTTTGACATCCGTTTGACTTTCCACCTTCAAATGATGAATCATTTCCTGTCTTTGATTGGTGTTTAAGGCCCAATTCACAAGAGCCTTTGCGACATCTTCTACGAAATAAGAATGGTCCTTGCACGTTCTTTTTTCTTGATCTAGTGTCCACGGTCCGAACATGTCAGGAAGGAAAATAGTAGGTTCATGCTGTTTTAACGCATCGCCTTCGGACTTGAAGAGTAACCGGTACATTCCTTGCTGCGCTTTGATATGTTCTCTTTGATCTGGATCTTCTGATTGAATAAAGATGACGTCATATGTCTCTTGGCTATCCTGAACGTCAATGACACGAATGAGATCATTTCGACCAAGCCACATCATCCGCTCCTCTAATAGCTTCTTTCTTTGCTCTGTATGAATTTCTGGAAGTGTAATGTCAACTTGTAAGCCCTCTTTCATCATATATTCACAAAGTGTCAGTCCAAAAAATTCATCTGCACCTATGATGAGTCCTGTTTCCATCTTCATGTCCCCTTTTTGCGTATGTCGAATAAAAAGAAGAGCCCTTTCTATGAAGGGCTATTATGATCCTATTCATTACAAATCTCTTTCATGCGATTTATAAAATTTGTGAATGGACTGAAAAATTCTTCTTGGATGATCGAACATATGCAAGGTTAGGTCGATTGGAAAGTGAGCTTGATCCATCATATGCTGATCAATAAAAGGCTTTGCATGGAGTTCATACGCGTATGGAGCACCATTTAGCCTTTGCCATATATGAATCGGTACATCGGCGGAATGAACCGGGCAAGAAGGAAGTGGATACGTTTCTGCTTCCTGTTCAGTACATCCATAGCTCTGTGCTAACTCCTTGATCATCTGTTTGTAAAAGAATTTGTGTTCTCTTTCAATCTCTCTTTGTGCATGAAGATGTAAGCATGGATTCAGCATCGCAATGGACCTTAATACTTCTGGCATCTCGTCGGCAAGGCTCATGGCAACAAGTGCACCCATCCCCTCTGCAAGCACATGAATCTCTCGGTTTAATATTTCTTGTTTTAATGTGTAATGAATTAGCTGTTTTGCATCAAAAACAGCGTCTTCGCATCCCCAGTGATTCCCATGAAGATGACTATTAAACAATGTATACCCTTCATCCTTTAAAGCAGTTAAAAGCTGGTTTCTCCCATAATGCTGAAGCCAGAATGATGTATTTTCCTGCACAAAGTGATTTCGGTCACCGAGGATAAGAATGCCAAAGCCATTTGGTTTTTGAGGAAGATGAATGACGTTCCACTGGGAACCAAGCTTTAGAAAACGTTCACTTACACCCATATGGCTAGCCTCCTTTCAGTGATTCTGCTTTCTATCATATGAACAACTACTCTTATAGGAATAAGGAAATCCCCTAAAGACAGAAGAAATCTTTTTATTTTTATAGCAGAAGGCGGAAAACAGTTTTCCCCCACTTGCATATATGGTATGATAATCAATAGATTGTTACATAAAGGACGGTGGGATTATGCGCTATATTATCACCCTCATTTGGACTTTTCTGCTAACACATATGGCTGGTTACATCGTTGCGTCTATGAATGGAGCAACTTATGATTTTACTTTGACTTCCATTCTTGCAGTTGTGTTTACGGTTATCTTATTCATTTTTGCTAAAGTAAGTCCAATGAAAGAAACTGAAAGTTCAACGAAACACTCTTAATACACAAGAACCCCCCTGTATGCTAGACAGGGGGGTTCTTATTTAGACCTCAACCGCTTCGGACTTCTGTTTATCTGTTGTGAAATGGCTTTTAGCAAGCCCTGTAAATAGGAAGATGGCAATACCCGATAGAATTTCAAGCAACCCTCCCCCAGCAATGACAGGTCCTGCTCCAAATCTCTCAGCCAGAACACCTGATACAACTGCTGCAAGCGGGAGAAATACGTTTGATGAAGCAGTGATCACCGCATACACTTGCGGCTGATCCTCTTGATCAACAGATGTTTGGATGATAACCATTTCTGGTACATTAATGGCACTCACTGCCGCTCCAAAAATAAAGGAAGCAAACAGAACAACCGGTAGCCATGTACTCATCCCTGTGATAAAGAACGCAACACCTTCAATGATGCCAGCTACAATAAAGAACAAACCGAACCTTTTAATTTTCACCTTTGCAAGAGCAAAACCCATCATAAATGCGCCTACAGCTGCAACGCCTCTTAAAATAGAATAAACCATTGAATCACTTTGTAGCGCTTCTGCTACATAAACGGCAGACAGTGCTTGCCAAGGTGCTGCCGCTACATTCATCAAAATACAATAAAGCGTCAAAGCAAATAAAATATGATGATTTTTGACAACAAGAAAGCCTTTTTTTAAGTTATAAAGATATGTATTCTTTGCCTGTTTAATGCCTGCTGCTCTTTCTTCTTCTGTTCTCTTCAGCTTGACTCCGATAATAAAAAGGCCAGAAATGATAAATAATGCAGTCGTAATTAGCAGTGTATCTGCGGGTCCGATTAATTTCACAAGCAGCCCTGCTATCATGACTGCTGCAAGCGCCACAATTTCGAATGATGATTGTAAGATAGCATTTGCTTTTTGAATGAGATGTGTCGGTACAATCTGCGGTAAGATGGCCACAGAGGCTGGATTATAAGCTGCACCTGTTGCTGATTGAATCACCATTAGTGAGATCAATAACCATAAGGGCAATAATTGTGAAAAGTGCAGGAGCGGGATAATAAGTACAATTGTTGCTCGAACGACATCTGAAGCAAACATCCATTTGGACAAATGGTGGTTTTTCATAAGAGGTCCAAGGATCGGGGCTAACAATGATGAAGGAAGAACTGTCACCGCAAGAAGAAGTCCTGTACCAAGTGCTCCGTCTCCTCTTAAAATCAATAGCCAAAGGACTGATGTAAATGCAAAGCTTTCCCCTGTATTTTTAATAAGCCTTGATATGAATAATGAGGTAAAGTGTTTATTCCAAACACTTTCACTGAGATTCATCTTTTCCATCACACAAATCCTTTCCACAATCATTCTATTCCTTATTACATATTTTACCTTAAGTTCGCTTTTTTTCATACTATTTATTTGAAAATTTGAACACTTAATTGTTTTTATTGTAAAGAAAAAAGAGGCACGACACATGCCTCTAAAGACTTATTATATGAACTCTTAGTCAATTGCTTACGGCTTTCTTTGATATGTCCAGACGCGATGATGATTCGAGTTATCCGGAAAGACATCGCCTGCTTTGAGCTTAATTTTTAAAGGATCTTTCACCATACTTCCGGTTTCGCCAATTTCAATATAAACGCCATTATTCGGTGCTTTATGTCCTGGTTTAAACTGGTGCTGCTGACCCATTTACACCCTCCTTTCTCGATTGATGTTATTATGCCCCGTGCTTTACCTCTCCTATCCCTGATGTAAAAAGTCTCTGCTTAATAGGAAGGTATAGTTTTTGTGCTTAGTGAGTAATGAATGATTCTAAATGCTTCTATCCAGACTTAAAACTCTCCGCTCGTTTGGCCACATTCGTCATCACCTTTGTTTCGTATCCAGATTCTCTGTTGATATAGGACAGGCGCTTCTCCCTATAAAAAAAGCGAACATGAATCAAGTTGAACTTCTGTATGTACAAGGACATAAACATAAATCCATGAATATGTGAATTAAACGGTATTGAATGGCACTATCAAAACCAATCCCCTTTCGCCTCATTTTGCAGAAGCTAAACCTGAATCCATTACGAGACAACGCTTTTCTCTAGAAATAATCCATTCGATGCGTTCTTCAAGATCAGTTGTCATCATATTTTAAAAAAGCCTCCTCCATTTTAAAGAAAATGGAGGATGTTAAGTGATAAAAACAAAATGCAACGTTTGTTGATTAGTTTTTACTTTTTTGCTTATTTGAGGAATTTGCCATTTCAATGGAGAAGGAGGATGTTTAGCTATGAGTAAAAAGTGTAGCGTATGTTTATTGGTTCTTGCTCTATTTTTGAGTTGCTTGTTTGGGGAATCTACATTTGCTGTAAGTACCCCAATTGCAAAACATGTAGGGAATTCAAATCCGCTTATAGACCATCATTTGGGAGCAGATCCGTTTGTGCTGACCTATAACGGAAGAGTCTATATCTATATGTCAAGTGATGACTATGAATATAATAGCGACGGAACGATTAAGGATAATTCATTTGCCAATTTGAATAAAGTATTCGTCATATCTTCAGCGGATATGGTGAACTGGACAGACCACGGAGCCATTCCGGTAGCAGGTGCCAATGGGGCTAATGACGGTGAAGGGATTGCAAAATGGGCAGGTGCGTCTTGGGCACCGTCAGCCGCAGTTAAAAAGATCAATGGTAAGGATAAATTCTTCCTTTATTTCGCAAACAGTGGCGGAGGTATCGGAGTTCTCACCGCAGACAGCCCAACCGGTCCTTGGACAGATCCGATCGGAAAAGCGCTAGTTACAACAAGTACACCAGGAATGTCCGGTGTAGTGTGGCTTTTTGATCCGGCAGTATTTGTAGATGACGATGGCACCGGTTACTTGTATGCTGGCGGGGGCATCCCTGGCGGTTCAAATCCAACGCAAGAGCAATGGGCCAATCCTCAAACAGCAAGAGTCATAAAATTGGGGCCAGATATGACCAGTGTTAGTGGAAGTGCATCTACAATTGATGCGCCTTTCATGTTTGAAGATTCAGCAATGCACAAGAATAACGGGAAATATTACTATTCCTATTGCATTAATTTCGGGGGCACGCACCCAGCCGATATACCCCCAGGTGAGATCGGCTACATGACCAGCTCAAGTCCCATGGGTCCCTTTACGTATAAAGGGCACTTCCTGAAAAATCCGGGCGCATTTTTCGGAGGTGGCGGAAACAATCATCATGCTGTTTTCCATTTTAAAAATGAGTGGTATGTGGTGTACCATGCTCAAACTGTCAGTTCCGCTTTATTTGGAGCCGGCAAAGGTTACCGTTCTCCCCATATTAATAAGCTGGTGCACAATGCAGATGGATCCATTCAAGAGGTAGCGGCAAATTATGAAGGCGTAACACAGCTTTCCAATTTGAATCCGTATAACCGGGTAGAAGCTGAAACGTTTGCCTGGAATGGACGCATTTTGACAAAGAAATCCTCAGCACCCGGCGGACCGGTAAATAATCAAAATGTAACAAACATTCATAACGGTGACTGGATTGCTGTAGGAAATGTAGACTTCGGAACCGGTGGTGCTAGCACGTTTAAAGCAAATGTAGCATCTACTATAGGTGGAAAAATAGAAGTGCGCCTCGACAGTGCAGACGGTAAGCTTGTTGGAACCCTGAATGTACCTTCTACAGGTGGAGCGCAAAACTGGAGAGAAATAGAAACTGCAGTAAGTGGCGCAACTGGTGTGCACAAAGTATTCTTTGTATTTACTGGAACAGATGAAGGACATTTGTTTGATTTTGATTACTGGCAGTTTACGCAAAGATAGCACCGACGGGACCGCTCATTATAAAGGATTTAACAAATGATATATCGCATGTTTCAAAAGAGGAAAAGCGTTTTGTATGCAAAGGAGACTGAACAGATGTTTCCAATCACGTAAAAGACATATGAAGGAGTGGAACAATGATGTCATACGTAAAAAAGTCAATTTGTGTGTTAATGGTATTTTTCACTATGCTGGCAGTAATGCTAATCGGACCAGGAGCTACTGACGTTTTGGCAGCAAGTGACGTAACCATTAATTTATCTGCAGAAAAACAAGTGATTCGCGGTTTTGGAGGAATGAACCATCCGGCTTGGATTGGAGATTTGACAGCACCTCAAAGAGAAACCGCTTTTGGAAATGGACAGAATCAGTTAGGTTTTTCTATTCTTAGAATTTATGTAGACGATAACAGTAATAATTGGTATAGAGAAGTAGCAACTGCAAAAAAAGCGATAGAGCAAGGAGCATTAGTCATTGCTTCACCATGGAATCCTCCAAGTGACATGGTTGAGACCTTCAATCGTGATGGTGATACATCTGCAAAACGGCTCAAATACGATAAGTACGATGCGTATGCCCAGCATCTTAACGATTTTGTTGCCTACATGAAAAGTAATGGTGTGGATCTTTATGCGATTTCCGTTCAAAACGAGCCTGATTATGCACACGACTGGACGTGGTGGACTCCGCAAGAAATGCTTCGTTTTATGAGAGAAAATGCCGGCTCAATTAATGCGCGTGTCATTGCACCGGAATCATTTCAGTACCTGAAAAATATGTCAGATCCGATTTTGAACGATCCGCAGGCTCTTGAAAATATGGATATTCTTGGAGCTCACCTGTACGGTACTCAAACCAGTCAATTCCCTTACCCTCTTTTCAAACAAAACGGAGGAGGAAAAGAGCTTTGGATGACAGAAGTATACTATCCGAATAGTGATAGCAACTCAGCAGATCGATGGCCCGAGGCATTGGATGTTTCACATCATATTCACAATTCAATGGTAGAAGGAGATTTTCAAGCTTATGTTTGGTGGTACATCCGTAGATCATATGGTCCTATGAAAGAAGACGGTACAATCAGCAAACGCGGTTACAATATGGCTCATTTCTCGAAGTTTGTGCGCCCTGGCTATGTAAGGGTTGATGCAACGAAAAATCCTAATGAGAACGTTTACGTGTCAGTCTATAAAAGTGAAGACAAGATCGTTATTGTGGCCATTAATAAAAGCGACACAGGGGTCAACCAAAACTTTGTTTTGCAGAATGGATCAGCTTCTCAAGTATCTAGATGGATAACGAGCAGTAGCGGCAATCTTCAACCTGGGACGGATCTCAATGTAACGGACAATCATTTTTGGGCCCATCTTCCAGCTCAAAGCGTAACAACATTTGTCGCAGATCGTTAAGAGCATCAAGGTAAGCGATACCCCGTCGGAGCGGTATGGATTTAAATGCGATATACAATGCTATATGAGTACGAGGATGAAGGGGGCGATTTTGCCCCTGTCTGTTTCTATTATGGCAGTAATTTTCGGAGTCTTCGGCACGTTGACACTTGTAGAGGATTTAGAGGAATGGAAGAAATCGAATTGCAGGGTGCGACCAATCAAGTTGTTCTAACGATCTCTGACGACGATCCTAAAGATCGTCAACGCTGCTCTTCCATACTCCATTTTCAATATGAAATTGAGCGATTTTCCGATTGAAAAATCGCTTTTTTTCGTGTCGTTCATCGGTTTGAAGCCGCATGCTTCGGCTTTTAAAAGGATTAACAGGTCTACCAAGTACATTTTTACTATAACTTCCACCATGCCTTTAAATGTCCATGCCAGTTACAGGATAAATTAATTCTCCCTTATTACATATATGTGGATAATTCATAGCAATGTAAGTAAGATGTCCAATTATTGAGTGCCCATTATATTGAGGCTTATTTCCTTTTAAAATCTCTTGTATCTGTTCATTAGTCCAATCCCTTGTTGTAGGTTCTCCATCTAAAATTCTTTTCTTGCTTCCAAAATTCATTAACCCCTGCAGCTCTTCTTTTTGCGTTGGTGCTCACAAATTTCAGATTCGCTCCTTACAAGTTACTTGGGTCTTTCTAGACTTCAAAGGTTTTCAATTCATGGTAAAAAGATGTCAAAGTGATACTATAAAGGGTAAAAGCTATATCACTCTCCAGTTCATTTTCAAGAATTGATCTAAATCTTACGTTCTAATTATAGATGGTCTCATATGTGACCAGTCGTTTTATGTTTTCCTTTTCAACAACCCAAGTCCCTGCTCAAAAGAGTCAGGGACTGCTATCCATTATGTTGTTTGGTTATACATGAGCTCTTTAATTAATGCTTTTTGCACATGCAAACGATTTTCTGCCTGCTGAAATACTTTAGAGTGCGGTCCATCAATAATGTCAGCCGTCACTTCTTCTCCGCGGTGTGCAGGCAGACAATGGAGGAACGTGTAATCTGTTGCTGCATGACGTATGAGTTCATCATTTACTTGATATTCTTTAAATTCAGCAAGACGTTTTTCTGTTTCTGTCTCCTGCCCCATGCTTGTAAAAACATCTGAATAGATGACATCAGCATCTTGAACAGCAACGACAGGATTTGTTGTCACAAACACTTTTGCACCAGATTGTTTAGCAAACTCAATCGCTATGTCTGTCACCTCCTGAAGTGGTTCATATCCTTTGGGTGATGCGACAGAAATGTCACAGCCAAGCTGCGCACAGCCGACCATTAAGGAATGCGCCACGTTATTTCCATCGCCAATATAAGCGACTTTGACTCCTTTTAGTTTACCTTTTGTTTCTTTAATGGTTAGTAAATCAGCAAGTGCCTGACAAGGATGTGAGAAGTCGGTCAGCCCATTAATGACTGGAATGGATGCGTATTTTGCAAGTTCCTCAACCTTTTCATGAGCAAAGGTTCGGATCATGATTCCATCTACGTAGCCAGATAACACCTGAGCAGTATCTCTAATGGATTCTCCTCTGCCAATTTGCAAGTCATTTGAGCTCAGAAATAGGGCATGCCCCCCTAGCTGCGTCATTCCTGCTTCAAACGATACACGGGTTCTTGTAGAGGATTTTTCAAATATCATCGCAAGTGTTTTCCCTTTGAATAAATCCTGATATGGTTGTTGTTTCATTTCTTCCGCTTTTTCAATCAAGTAAGCAATGTCCTTAATTGAAAAATCTTTTAAAGATAAAAAGTCTTTTCCGTATAATACCGGTTGTACGTCCACTTGGCTCATGCCATCACTTCCTTTTTATATAATTCATGGAGAGATACAGGTGACACATCTCCATTTTTCCCTTTGAGGAATGCATTGGCTGTTTCATATTCAGTCAGCACCTGCACACCATGGGTCAGTGCTTTGACGCGTTGTTCTTTCGCCTGTTTTCCTTCACCTAAATGAATGTGAAGTAATTTATGATCAGTTTGCAGCCAACTTTCAAAGTTACCTGTCCAGACGTCAAAACCTGCTTGCTTCACTTCATCTATTAACAGCTCACTACCTTGAATATAGACGCTCCCTTTCTGACTCCAGATTGAAGCAAACACTTTTTTCAAGGCGCTCTCAACGTTCTTACCTACACACATGCCTTCTCCAGTAGCTTTCATTTCAGGTGTCAATTTTAAATCAATATCTTGAATGGCATGTGATGAGAACACTGGAAATTTAACTGCCGTGCCGCCCTTGTTCTTCATTGAAAGGTTCAGTTCTTGCAGCGTCGCACCAGCTAGTAGTCTTGTTGCCATAGGGATCATCTCAATGCCCATCACCTTGCTGACTACTGGTACAGTTCGGCTTGCACGAGGATTGACCTCTAAAACAAGCGCTTTCCCATCTTTTATGACGTATTGAATATTCATAATGCCTTTGAATTGTAATTTTTTTGCTATTTGTTCAGATGCAGTATACACCTGCTGTTTTATTTCCTCACTGATGGAGACACTTGGCAAAATGGCAAAGCTGTCACCTGAATGTACTCCAGCTTTTTCAATATGCTCGATAATGGTTGGGATAAATGTATTCTCTCCGTCGGAAATGAGATCAACTTCTAGTTCTTTCCCCGTGACATATTCGTCTATCAAGATTGGATAAGGCAAATGATCTGGCTGATCAAGAAGTGACATCAAATCATCTTCATTTTGAACAATGATCATGCCCATTCCGCCAATGACATAGGATGGACGAATTAACACAGGATAACCGATGCTTTCTGCATGTGAGAGTGCTTCTTCTTTTGATTGAGCGGTGTCCCCTTTTGCATGAGGGAGTTCAAGCTCATCAAGAAGCTGGTAAAATAAATCACGATCTTCTAGAGCATCTAATGTGTCAAAGGACGTACCTAATAGTGTCACGCCGGCTTTTTCTAACCCTTCAGCTACGTTGATAGCTGTTTGACCACCAAATTGGACAATGACAAAGTCAATTTGTTCCGCTTCTACTACGTTTAAAATATGTTCAAGTGTGATTGGTTCAAAATATAAACGATCTGCAATCTCATAATCCGTGCTCACCGTTTCCGGATTGTTGTTCATCATGATTGTCTCAAATCCAAGCTTTTGCAAAGTAAGAACGCCATGCACTGCACTATAATCAAACTCGACTCCCTGCCCGATCCGTATTGGACCAGATCCGATAATCAGCGCACGTTGCTTTGTTTTGAGGTGATGCTCTCCATCACTTTTTCCAAAGTACGTTGAATAAAAGTAATTCGTTTTCGCATCAAATTCTGCAGCACATGTATCCACAATTTTAAATGCTGCGGAAATCCCGTACTCTTTACGAAGCTGCCTGATGTCATCTTGACTTCTTCCAGTGAGAGAAGCGATTGTTTGATCGAGAAAACCTTTTTCTTTCACTTTTTGCAAAAGTGATCGTGAGAGTGTTCCTTTATTGTCTTTTAGTTCTTGTTCAAGTGAGATCATATGCTGAAACACATGCAAGAAAAATGGATCAATTTTTGTCACATGATGGATGGTTGCAACCGTTTCTTCTCTAGAGAGAAGTTCCATGACTGCAAAAAAACGACGATCATCTGGCGTCTTGATCAAATCAAGTAACACCTCAGTCGTTAGTTCTTTCAGTTCAGGTAAGTGGAACCCATTTGTTTTTATCTCAAGTGATGCGACCGCTTTTTGAATAGCAGACTCTAAATTTCGGTCAATGGCCATAACTTCACCAGTGGCTTTCATTTTTGTTCCTAATTTACGATCCGCATGTTTAAATTTATCAAATGGCCAGCGCGGGAATTTGACCACGACATAATCGAGTGCAGGCTCAAAGCTTGCATATGTTGTTCCTGTCAGCGGATTTTTCAATTCATCTAATGTGTAACCCACTGCTAGCTTTGCAGCCATTTTCGCAATTGGGTAACCTGTTGCTTTTGACGCAAGAGCAGAAGAACGGCTGACCCGAGGATTCACTTCAATCACAAAGTATTCTTTACTGAGTGGATCGAGAGCAAATTGAATGTTGCACCCGCCGACTACATCTAACGCTGAAATGATTTTCAGACTAGCTGATCGAAGCATCTGATAGTCCTGATCCGTTAATGTTTGAGACGGCGCTACGACAATCGAGTCTCCTGTATGCACACCAACAGGATCGATGTTTTCCATATTACAAACAGTGATACATGTATTTTGACGATCTCTCATGACCTCATATTCAATTTCTTTAAATCCTGCAATGCTTTTTTCAACTAAACACTGGTGAATCGGACTCGCTAGAAGGGCTCCTTCAATGAGCGGCATAAATTCTTCTTCAGTTAAAGCGATCCCTCCTCCTTTACCGCCAAGAGTATAAGCTGGTCGAATAATCACTGGGAAGCCAACTTCTTTTGCAAATTGAAGGGCATCTTTAGCATTATCAACAATCTCACTATCTGGGACCGGTTCGTTTAAGTGCTTCATGAGGGCTCGGAATTTCTCACGATCTTCACCGTTTTCAATTGTTTCAACAGACGTTCCGAGTAGCTTGACACCATGCTTTTTCAGCACACCGTTTTTTTCTAACTCAACAGCAAGATTTAGTGCCGTCTGTCCGCCAAGGTTGGCTAAAAGACCATCTGGCTTTTCCTTTTCAATGATACGTGTCACTGAATCAATTGAAAGCGGTTCAAAATAAATTTCATCAGCAAATGACTCGTCTGTCATAATCGTTGCTGGGTTGTTATTTACTAGGATGACTTTGTACCCCTCTTCCTTTAAGGCCATACATCCTTGCGTTCCAGAATAATCAAATTCTGCTGCCTGACCAATAATGATTGGACCAGACCCGATGACTAGAATGGTGTGTATGCTTTGATCTTTAGGCATGTGCAACTTCTCTCCTTGCTTGTTTCACTTTCTCAATAAAATCGTCGAATACCCATTCACTTTCAGTAGGCCCTGGGTGTGCTTCCGGGTGAAATTGAACCGACATAATCAGCTTTTCTTTATGAATCAATCCTTCTACAGATCCATCATTCACGTGTAAAAATTTCACATCCACTTCTTTGTGATTCATGCTTTTTTCATTTACAACATAACTGTGGTTTTGACTTGTCATAAAGACTCGTTTTGATTCTGTATCTTGAACAGGATGGTTCGCACCGCGATGTCCAAAGGGAAGCTTATACGTATCCCCTCCTAGTGCAAGAGCAATTAATTGATGGCCTAAGCAGATGCCGAGCGTCGGGAAAGTCATCATCATTTGATGAATGGTGTTCAAATATGGCTTCATTGTTTTCGGATTTCCAGGGCCGTTTGACAGCAAAATCGCATCTGGTTTGATGTCAAACACTTTTTCCATTTGCTTATATGGAATCACCGTTACTTTGCAGCCGCGTGCCTCAAGAGAGTCTGCAATTGACTTCTTAAAGCCAAAGTCAATTAGCGCCACATGCTCTTTCCCACTACCTTGTGTGTGAATCTCACTCTCTGTTACCTGTTCGACAACATTGATTTCTTTCATTGCAGGCGGAGCTTCGTTTGCGTCTAAGCTTATAATAGCGTTCATTGTGCCATTTGCTCGTATGTTTTGAACAACTGCCCGAGTGTCTGTATGAGTAAGAAGCGGGATGTTCCACTTTTGTAAATAATCTTTCAGGCTCACCGCTGCAAGATGATGCGAAAAATGCTCTGCTGCTTCATATACGACAACTGCTTTTACTTGCGGTTTCTTGCTCTCAAAGTCCTCATGGTTAATTCCATAATTTCCGATCAGCGGATATGTGAAAACAATGATCTGGCCCCTATATGAAGGATCTGTAAGCACCTCTTGATAACCTGTCATGCCTGTAAAAAATACCACTTCACCCGTTATGCCAGCGTCTCCTGTCAGATCTCCTTCAAAAGAGGCACCATCTTCTAAATTTAAATAACCTTTCATGATTGTGTCACCCCAGATTGAATAATTAATAATATAAATGTATTTTTATGCGTAATGGTGCAAAAAAATTTACACCGGCACAGTTTCATTTGATAAAACATGGATAATGGCTTCTATTGCTTGATCGATCTCAATTTTCTCCACATTAAGCGGAGGTAATAGACGGATGACATTCGGTCCAGCCGGAAGAACTAATAGTCCTTGCTCTCTTAGGGCTGTAATGTATTCTCCTACTGGCTGATAACATTCGATGCCAACCATCAGTCCTTTGCCGCGCACTTCCTTTACGATGTTCAGTTGTTTGACGGCTTGCAGTTTTGATAATAAATAAGCGCCTTTTTCCTTTACTTCAGAAAGAAACTTATCATTAAATACGAGATCGAGTGTAGCGTTTACTGCCGCCATTGCGAGCATGTTTCCACCAAAAGTCGTTCCATGTGAACCTGGTGAGAAGGCTTCTCCTAATGCTTTTTTTCCTATAATCGCACCGACTGGGAAACCGTTACCCAACCCTTTCGCAACTGAAATAATATCAGGGTCAAGATTCGCATGTTCGTAAGCGAATGCTTCACCTGTGCGTCCAATGCCCGTTTGTATTTCATCAATAATGAGCAGTGCCTGATGTTTTTGACAGAACGCTTGAACAGCCTGAAGAAATTCTGCTTTAGCGGGATTCACTCCGCCCTCACCTTGCACGACTTCTAGCATGACCGCTGCGATATCATCGACTTTACATGTGGAGATTGCTTCAAGGTCGTTATAAGGCAAGTAATGAAACCCTTCTAGCATTGGACCAAAACCGGTTTTGATTTTATCTTGACCTGTAGCAGCCATACCAGCATATGTGCGACCGTGGAAAGAGTGTAAAAATGTCACAATATTCGTCTTTCCTGTTGCTTTACGGGCTAATTTAATGGCACCTTCATTCGCCTCAGCACCACTATTGCAGAAAAACACAAGGTCTCCTGAACTGTTTGCTACCAGCTTTTCTGCCGCTTTTTCTTGCAGTCCATTTTCAAATAAGTTGGACACATGCCATACTTGATCAAGTTGTTTCTTTATTGCTTGATTGACATTTGGATGATTGTGACCTAAATTCGTTACCGCAATCCCCTGAATAAAGTCTAAATACTTTTTCCCGCTTGTATCAATCGCCCAAGAACCTGCTGCCTCTTTAATTTCAATATTCCACCGGCTATATGTTTGAAAGAGATGACTCACAGGACCGCCTCCTTTTGTTTCACAATTCGTGTTCCTTTAAATAATTCCCCAGTAAAAAAACTACTTTTCCCATTCACGATCATGACCTCGTTGACATCTCCAGATAAAGCCGTTAATGCTGATTGCACCTTCGGGATCATTCCCCCGGAAATAATTCCTTCATTGATGAGCGAAAGTGCTTCTTGTTCAGTCACAACATCTAATAAATGGCCATTTTTCAAGATGCCTTCAACATCTGTTACGAACATTAATTTATCAGCCTTCATTGCTCCAGCAACGGCTGATGCAGCTAAATCTGCATTGACATTTAATGTTTGACACTCTTCTGTCATCGATAGCGGTGCAATGACTGGAATGAATTGTTTTTCCATCAACGCTTCTACCATTGCAGGATTAACTTCTTTAATTTCGCCAACATAACCGTAAAGGTCTTGATCAAGAAAATCTGCCACAAGCATCTGTCCGTCTTTTCCAGACACACCGACAGATGAAATATCGTGTTTTGCCAATTCTGAAACAAAGTATTTATTAACAGTACCAGAAAGAACCATCTCCGCTACCTCTAACACAGGCTTCGTTGTTTTACGCTGTCCGTCAACAAATTCAGTTTTCACTTCTAATTTTTGTAGCATATCGGTGATCTCTGGACCTCCGCCATGGACGATCGCTAATTTAAAGCCAGCCTCTTGAAGCGAGCGAACATTTTCAAAAAATGTATCTGAAAGTTCTCGAATGACACTTCCTCCACACTTGAATACAATCGTTTTATTCATGTCAAACCCCTTCATTATGTGCGATAACTCGCGTTAATTTTCACGTAATCATAGGTAAGGTCACAGCCCCATGCCGCCGCTTCACCTTCTCCTTCACTCATTTGAATCAAAATCGTGATCTCATCTTGTTCTAGATACGCTTTTGCTTCCTCTTCTGAGAAAGGCTGCGGTTCATTATGCTTGAATAGGCACTGGCCGCCTAAATAGACTTCTACCTCTTCTGGTGTAACGGACGCTGCGCTATGACCAATCGCTCCAACAATTCGTCCCCAGTTTGCGTCTGTTCCATATACGGCTGTTTTGACGAGACTTGAACCAACGATTTTTTTGGCAATGATGCCTGCTTCCAGATTATTTTTAGCGCCGACGACTTTCGCTTCAATTAATTTGGTCGCACCTTCTCCATCTCTTGCAATCTCTTTCGCTAAATCCTCACAAGCTAGCTTTAAGCCTTCTTTAAACAATGGCCATTCTGGATGCTCTTCATTTAGCACATTATTTTCAGCCATTCCATTTGCCATCACGAGTACCATATCGTTTGTTGATGTCTCTCCATCGACCGTAATCTGATTAAAAGTCACATCCGTAATGTCGCGAAGCGCATGTTGCAGAGCTTCCTGCTCTACATTCGCATCTGTTGTGACAAAGCCAAGCATTGTCGCCATATTCGGATGAATCATACCTGAACCCTTTGCTGCACCTGAAATGATAATTTCTTTACCGTCTATCGTAAGGGTGTAAGTTGTATTTTTAATGACCGTATCTGTTGTTAAAATGGCTTCTTCAAAATGACCTTGCTCTGCTTTTGCTTCTTTTAGCTGCATGATGCCTTTTTTGATTTTAGCCATATCAAGGCATTCTCCAATGACACCAGTAGAACAAACTGCAATATAATCGGACTCTATTCCTAACATGTCTGCACAGGCTGCCTGCATTTCATATGCATCCTTCAAACCCTGCTCTCCCGTACATGCATTGGCAATGGCACTGTTGACAATGACTCCTTTTAATCGCCCAGTCTTTTTTAGGCTTTTTTGCGTGACTTGTAGCGGTGCTGCTTGAAAGTGACTTTGTGTGTATACAGCAGCGCTTGTTGCTGGTACTTCACTGATAATCAGCCCAAGGTCTTTTTTTGAATAGCGCAATCCAATATGAATCCCCTTCGCTTCAAAGCCCTTAGGTGATGATACGTCACCTTCTATTTTGACAATGCTTTTTTCATTCAATTCAATCATGTTTGCGATCTCCCCTGTTCTTATGGATAAAGAGGTGTCATTGTGAGACCCGCCTCTTCATTTAAGCCTTTGATGATATTGAAGTTTTGAACCGCTTGACCGGCTGCGCCTTTCATTAAATTATCTATCACCGATACGATCGTCAGTCTGCCTGTTCGTTCATCTAAATGAAAGCTGATGTCACAGAAGTTACTGCCGTATACTTCTTTTGTCTGAGGATAAATTCCATGATCTCTAACTCTGACAAAATAGGAATCTTCATAAAATCCTTTCATATGTTGCATTAAATCTTCTTGCGCTAGATCTGACTTTAATTGTGTATACATCGTCGCCATAATCCCTCTTGTCATTGGGACAAGATGCGTTGAAAATGTGATGTTTGTCGTTTGCGGATTCCATTCTCTTAATACTTGTTCTATTTCTGGTGTATGTTGATGCTCATTCACCTTATAAATTTTAAAGTTGTCGTTCAACTCTGAAAAATGCGTTCCAAGTGAAGCAGTTCTTCCCGCACCAGAAACCCCTGTTTTGGCATCAACGATAATCATTGATTCATCCATCAAGTTCTGTTTCATCAGGGGTGCTAAGCCAAGAAGGACTGCGGTTGGAAAACAGCCTGGGTTTGCAATCACTTCAGCCTGCTCAATTTTTTCTCGATTCAATTCAGATAAACCGTACACAGCTTGTTGGACGGATGCTTCATCCGCTGCCCGTCGTTTATACCAAGCTTCGTATGTTGCTCCATCTTGAATTCGCAAATCACCCGACAAATCAATAATTGGCACTCCTTGGTTCATGAGCTGTGGTGTCAATTTACTTGATACGCCTGCTGGTGTCGCTAAAAATACAGCATCCGTTTCTTTAACAATAGTCTCCGGCTCTATTGCCTTTAATGTTTGATCTGCAATGTTTGTTAGATGAGGATAAGAATTGCTGTATGATTGCCCATCATCACTTGATGAATACAATATACATTCCTCCACATGCGGATGCTGCTTTAAGATACGAACTAATTCCACACCACCGTACCCCGTAGCACCTATAATACCTATTTTCAACGTCAATACACCCTCTTGATCTTTGTGAAATTAGTTAACATTATATCATGTATAAAAATTAATTCAATTGTATATTTAATATTTGTTTTCATTTTTTTCATGAAAAAATCCGCATATCTCTCCCGAGACATACGGATTTATCTTTGTTTCTGTATTGTTTCATACCATGAGCGCACTGCATAAATATGATCAGGAGCTTGCATAAAAATGAAATGAACGGTAAAGAAAACCTGATACGAGTTTATCTCGTATCAGGCGTTTAACATATGATCTTATTGAATACCAAGAGCGATTTTCGCATATCTTGACATTTTGTCTCGTGTCCAAGGCGGGTTCCAAACGATGTGAACCTCTGTTTCTTTCACGTCAGGTAAGTCACTTAATGCTTTTTTTACCTCATCAACGATAATTGGTGCAAGAGGGCAACCCATTGATGTCAATGTCATGGTGATATCCGCTTTTCCATTCTCATCAAGATTGACATCATAGACAAGCCCAAGATTGACGATATCTACATTCAACTCAGGGTCAATCACCTGTTCCAAGGCGCCTAAAATGTTTTCTTTCAATGCTTCATCCATGATATCCACTCCTTTTCCACTAGTATAACGTACTTTCTCTTTTGGCTAAACGTTTGTGCTTTTCAGGTGTGTCACAAACCAGTCAATCGTTTCAAACATCGCTTGTCTTGAGACCTTGTGACCTGCTTGTTCATCTGTGATAAAACGAATCAGGTGCGGGTCATGCTGATATTGGGTCGCCGCTAACTCATCATAAAGCTCTTTTGCATGGCGATAAGGGACAACAGGGTCATTTTCAGCATGCCAGAATAAAAGTGGTCTTTTCTTAAGCCGATCTGTGTGCAGGGTTAAATCATAAGGACGCAAGGCTTCTAATTGCTTGTTCACGTCATCATCTGTCAAATCTTTCATAAGACCTTTGTGACGCATGTCCATGATTTGTGCCTTAAGAAAAGTCGTATATTTCGGACTGCCCATTAAGCTGACGGCCGCTTTAATCCAATCATGCTTTGCAAGTGCGCCAAAGGTGGTGATGCCTCCCATGGATGTACCAGCGACGCCTATCAGATCGGCTTTAATCAATTGTTTTTCTTGAAAATGTGTTTTGAGTATGTCGATTTCACGAATTTCGTTCAGGACAATTTCCCAGAACTTTGATGCTAGTTCCTCTAAGCTGAGGTTTTCTGATCTTACACCATGATAAGCACAGTCAGGCAAAATGACTCTCATGCCTTTTTCCGCCAAATGAAAGGCGAAGTGTAAGTTGTGCTCACGTGCACTTGTAAACCCGTGTATGAAAAATACAAGCGGCAGCGGTTTGTCTTTATTTTCAGCTTTTACGATATGTAAAAATGGAATATCGCGCGTAATTTGCTCATCAATGGTGATCACAGCCTATGAATCCTCCTTTATCATTCCCGTCTTTGTTTATTTTAACATGTAGACAATAAAGATGTGATAAAGATACACTATAGTTAGAGGCAAAGGACATATTGCCTCCTATCACTTACAGATCAAAGGAGATTTTATGGAGACTAAACCTTATCTAATCGCACTTGACCTGGATGGCACATTATTGAAAGATGATAAAACCATTTCTTCACGCACACTTGACGTCATTCAAAAAGTGAGAGATAGCGGGCATCATGTATGTATATCAACGGGCCGGCCATATCGTTCCAGCTCTCCTTATTATCAGCAATTACAACTCGATTCACCGATCGTGAACTTTAACGGGGCATTTGTCCATCATCCTCTCGATGAAAAATGGGGCAGATTCCACACGTCGCTTGACCTTCAAGTAGTCAAGCAGCTTGTAGACATTAGTGAAGAGTATCAGGTGCACAATGTGTTAGCTGAAGTCTTAGACGATTTATATTTCCATTATCATGATGAAAAACTCATTGATATATTTAATATGAACGCCAATAAAGTGACCGTTGGGGACTTAAGGGACACTCTTTTAGAGAATGTCACAAGTATCTTAATTCACGCAAAAGAAGAAGACGTGGGAGCCATTCGAGGCTATTTAACAGATGTTCACGCAGAAGTGATTGATCACAGAAGATGGGCCGCTCCATGGCACGTCATTGAAATCATTAAGTCAGGAATAAATAAAGCGGTTGGTCTGCAAAAAATTAGCGATTATTACGGCATTCCGCAAGAACGAATGATCGCATTTGGGGATGAAGACAATGATTTAGAAATGCTTCAGTTTGCTGGATGCGGTGTTGCGATGGGCAATGGAATTGATGCTGTGAAAAGGGTATCAAATGAGATTGCAGATACGAATGAACAAGATGGAATTGCTAAGTTCTTAACAAATTATTTTGCGCTTTAATTTTTTCCATTCATACATAGAAGAAGGAAGCGGGTATACTAAGCTTTAGACAGGGCAACCTGTCAGCTTGTTTGAAGGGGCGGATCCGAATGGGTAAGAGAAGCAAGTCGAAACGCTTTATACAACAAGGTAAAGATTCAGTCAGTCTTCATGACGCACGTTTTCCTTATCGATCTACACTTGAAGAAGCTACAGACCAAGGAGATAAGAAGACAAATGCTCTTTAGGTTCATTGTGAGAAACGAACTTTTTGATCAAGCCAAATCATTTACTGAAGAAGCACTTACTTCTTCATTTTAATCTGGACCAGAGCGTCAAAAAGCTGTAAAGCGGGCAAAAAATGCTGTATCAACAAAAAGAAATCAGCTTCATACCTTCCAAGATCTGCTTGATGATCTTTCACTTAAAAAGCTGTCCGGTGTTGGACAGCTTTTTCTTATGCTTTACTTCACTTGGAACATTTTCTTCTCCGTGATTTGCTTAAGCCCTTCCGCTTTCCCCTTGAACGATACAACCACTTCATAAGTTCCAGGCTCTACACCACTTGACCATGTATCTTGAAAATCATACGTTTCATTTGCCTTTAAGACAAATGATTGGATGGCTTGTGTGAACATACGATCTTTCGAGTAACGGTATTTTTCATTTCCATTTTTATCATAGACACGTAATTCAAACTTCTGACTTGTATTAAATGTAAATTCAATATCATGATCAGATCGATTTTTCAATGACATTTGAAATTGAACCGAAGCACCTTTCTGGACAGGGTCGATTGTGAGCTCTACCGTTTTTTCTCCCATTTGACCAGATACCTCCTTTTCTGGTTCGTCATTCTTTTGAGAACCACAAGCCGCTAAAATCAATGGAATGAAAAGAAGCACCAAAAGTTTTTTCATCTTCTTTCCCACCTTTTTAATCTCGTCTGAAAAATCCAAGAATATTGGTCGTTTGAACAATATTCGTAAAGGCTTTTGGATCGACTTCCTTTATAATTCGTTCAAGTTCATACAGCTCATACCTTGTAATGACAATCACCATCATTTCTTTTGGCTCGTTGGTAAATGCGCCTTTAGCAGGTACAGTGGTGATTCCTCTTACCATTTTTCCATAAATGGCTTCTTTGATTTCATCGGCTTTCTTCGTCACAATCATGGCCGTCAGTTTCTCATGTCTCGTATGAATCGCATCAATGACCCTTGTGGTCACATATAATGTAACAAGGGTATATAATGCTTTCTCCCAACCTTGTAATAATCCTGCTGTAAAAATGATGATTCCGTTTAAAATAAAGAAATACGTGCCAACAGGCTTATCTTTCCATTTCGCTAAAATCATCGCAATAATATCGAGTCCACCTGTTGATGCCCCGTATTTTAGCGTAATCCCGATACCAAGTGCAGAAATGACACCGCCGAACACAGCATTCAATAAAATATCTTCAGAAACGCTCGTCTCCGGTAAGATGCCGAGGAAAATGGTTGTTAAGGCAACACTGATAATGCTATATAAAGTAAAGGAACGACCAACCTTCATCCAGCCTAAAATCCCTACTGGAATGTTTAATACAAATAATAGAACCCCAGTCGATAAATAAAATGGTGCATATTCATCAATTACACTGGATAACAGCTGTGCTACTCCGGTAAAACCGCTCGCATATACGTCAGCCGGAATTAAGAATAAATTAAGTCCAATCGCATTTAATAATGCACCAATGACAACGACAATAAGTTTTTTTGCTTCTCCAATAAACATGATGTCATTCCTCCACTTACCATTCTCTCTATGGTTTTCCCTAAAAATTAGAATTTGAACACGAAAAGGATGATTTCTATGATATAGTTAGGCTAAAAAGATGTAATTTTGCAGATTTCATTCAGAAAGAAGGGATTTTTATGACTGTTCATATCATAGCAGACAGTGCTGCTGACCTGCCTCTTTCTTATTATGATGAACATAACATAACACTCATTCCGCTACGTGTATTACTTGGTGAGCAGGAATTTGAGGATTTAATCACAATTGATCCAAAACAAGTATTTGATGCAATGAGACAAGGCGAAAGTCCAAAAACTTCACAACCTTCACCAAACAGGATCAAAGAAGCCTTTGTATCCCTTGCACAAACTCATACAGCCGCACTATATGTCGCTTTTTCATCAGAGCTTTCAGGTACATATCAAACAGCTGTCATGATGGCAAACGAAGTAAAGGAAGAATATCCAGACTTCGATTTACGAATCATTGATTCTAAATGTGCTTCACTCGGCTATGGACTGGCTGTCAAACACGCTCAGACACTTGCCATTGACGGAAATACAATACAAGAAATTGAAACGTCTGTAAAGCATTTTTGTGGATCTTTACAACATATTTTTACTGTAGACGATTTATCGTACTTAGCAAGAGGGGGAAGAATCAGTAAAGCATCAGCTTTTGTTGGCGGTCTTTTGAGCATTAAACCTATTTTACACGTAGAGGATGGAAAGCTTGTTCCGCTTGAGAAAATCCGAGGACGTAAAAAACTACTCAAACGAATTATCGAACTGATGAAAGAGCGTGGAACAGACTGGTCAAATCAAACTGTTGGGATCAGCCATGGCGATGACCCTGTACTTGCAGAGGATATGAGACAATTGATAGAAACAGCATTTCATCCAAAAGATATTGATATCAATATCATTGGTGCAGCCGTTGGGTCTCATTCAGGACCTGGAACGCTTGCAATCTTTTTTACAGGCAACCCATCATAAAAGCACCCTTCCCTATATACGTAGGGGAGACCCTAGTCTGTCAGCATGACGCCAATCCGCTACATATTTGATTTCGGTCGTTCTTCCTGTTGATTGCTGCATGAGGCGAGCACAATCATCCACACACTCCTTTTATCAACTTACTCTTTTTTATCGGATTTCGGTGATGTTGTTTCAATGATAAGTGGAAAAATCAGGCTGTCGAGAAAATCTCGACAGCCTGAGTGAGCAACTGCTCACTTTTTCTCATATGTCCAGCCTTCTTTTTGATCAATTAGACCATTTTTCATCAAGTGACCTAATGCTCGTTTAAAAGCGGCCTTACTCATTTGAAATCTTTCGCGAATATCATCTGGGTCACTTTTGTCCCAATAGGGCATCGCACCATTTCTGTTTCTCATATAAGTTAAGATCTGTTCTGCATCAACTGATAATGCGTCCTGTTTTCTAGGAAGGAGAGATACGTTAACGGTTCCATCCTCTTTCACTGCAATGACACGACCTGTGACAGTAGATCCTAGTCTTGGTTCTTCCTTCCGTTCTGTGCGATGGATAAACCCTCTAATTCCTGTATCTGTAAGCATAAAGGAGCCTGTCGCAATCAAGCGGTAAATCGTCCCTGTTATGTCTTTGTTCATAATGGTATTAGGTGCTTCGGTAAACAGCTTACTGATGATATCTTCTGTGGCTGGTTTTGCGAACAATCTCCCGTAGCTTGTGACTTTCAGCATACAGTACAGCCGGTCTCCTTTTTTGGGCCATGCTTCTTCAAAAGGCGGGAGGTGTTCTGTTGCCACAAGTGCATCCTTTGATAACCCGACATCAACAAATACGCCCATATCCTCTACAACATCAACGACTTCAACCCAGCCGTATGTATGTGCGTTAATAATAGGCTTTTTCATTGTAGCTGCTAGTCTCTCTTCATGATCTACATATAGATAGACATCCACTTCATCTCTATCTTCAATATCTTCTGTGATCTCACTACGATGTAAGAGGACAGAATCTTCGCCATCTGTCAAAAAGTATCCATACTCCATCTCTTTCTCTATTTGCAAGGTCAATTGCTCACCTGGTCTCATGTTCTCTTCCTTCCTATCTGCCCATAAAGAGCATTCGTTCATCATTTGATTTCACTTTATTCTACTATACTTCTTAGCACATGAACATCTCTAGTTCTGTTAGCTAAAGTGGACAATCCGTAGGTGATTTATACAGAAAGAGCTTGAGCTCATTGACCTATCAATACGCTAACGTTTCTTCTATCCCCATTTGCATGATAAGATAGACGCAATATCTAATACTTGGAGGTCATGAGTCATGGCAAAAGAAAGTTCGTTTGACATTGTATCGAAGATCGAATTACCAGAGGTGCAAAACGCCATTCAAGCAGCTTTAAAAGAAATCAAAAACCGTTATGATTACAAAGGAAGTAAAAGTGATATTTCATTAGAGAAAGAAGAGCTCGTGCTCATCTCTGACGATGACTTCAAGCTAGAGCAGCTAAAAGATGTGCTTGTGTCAAAACTCATTAAACGAAATGTACCGACAAAAAATATCGACTACGGCAAAACCGAGCATGCACTTGGCGGGACTGTACGTCAACGTGCAAAACTGATTAGCGGAATTGATAAAGACAATGCTAAAAAAATCAACACACTCATTAAGCAATCTGGTCTCAAGGTGAAATCTCAATTCCAAGATGATCAAGTGCGTGTGACAGGGGAAAATAAGGATGATTTACAGGAAGTCATTTCACTTATTCGCAAAGCTGATTTGCCGATTGATGTCCAATTTATAAATTTTCGATAAATTTTAAATTTTCCATTGATTATTTCCGATTTTTTCGATACAGTTAATGGAAGTTCAATTCATTGACAGATTCATATTGTTTTCTTATCAAGAGAGGCAGAGGGACTGGCCCTGTGAAGCCTCAGCAACCGGTGTAATAGACAAACACTTTCTATAACCAAGGTGCTAAATCCAGCAAGCTACTGCTTGGAAGATAAGGAGAAGAATTACGATACTTTCAAAAAGTCTTCTTCTTATCAGAAGGCTTTTTTTGTTACATAGAAATAAGGAGGAATACAATGGGCCTATTACAAGATTTACAAAACCGCGTGCTGATTGCTGATGGAGCAATGGGAACACTTTTATATTCTTATGGAATTGATCGCTGCTTTGAAGAATTAAATCTATCAAAGGAAGATGAAGTCAAAAGGGTACATGAGGCGTACGTACAGGCGGGAGCTGACATCATCCAAACGAACACGTATGGAGCGAATTATATTAAACTATCCCGCTACGGTTTAGAAGAAGAAACGAAACGTATCAATACAAAAGCTATGCAAATTGCCAAAGCAGCCGCAGGCTCTGCTTATGTACTCGGAACGATTGGCGGCATTCGAACGTTTAACAAAAATGCATACTCCATTGAGGAAATTAAACGAAGCTTTAGAGAGCAGTTGTATCTTCTATTAAATGAACAGCCTGACGGACTATTACTCGAAACCTATTACGACCTCGAAGAAGCAAAGGCGGTTCTACACATCGCACGCAAAGAAACGGAACTCCCTATTGTCATGAACGTATCCATGCACGAACAAGGTGTCCTGCAAGATGGAACGCCGCTCCATGACGGTTTATCTGAATTATCCTCTCTTGGAGCTGATGTCGTCGGAATTAACTGCAGACTAGGTCCCTATCATATGATTCAGGCACTCGAAGGTGTGCCACTTTTTGAAAATTCTTATTTATCTGTCTATCCAAACAGCAGTCTCCCATCTCTTGAAAAAGGTAGACTTGTCTATGATACAGATAATGATTATTTTCGAAAGAGTGCACTAGAGTTTAGAAATCAAGGTGCCCGTATTATTGGTGGCTGTTGCGGAACGACCCCTCAGCATATCCGAGCCATGGCGGAAGCTGTAAAAGATTTAGCGCCGATCACAGAAAAAGAAGTCAAAATTTTAAAAGAAGAAAGCATTTCACTCCAAGATCAACGCACAGAACCTGGGCTTGACGAGCTTGCCATTCAAAAGCGGTCAATCATCGTGGAACTGGACCCGCCAAAGAAGCTCAACTTTGAAAAATTTCTTAATGCTGCGAAAGAATTAAAGAAAGCAGGCATTGATGCTCTGACGCTAGCTGATAATTCCCTTGCCACCCCGCGCATTAGCAATGTGGCATGCGGCGCTTTGCTGAAGCAGCAACTCGATATGCGTTCACTTGTTCATATTACTTGTCGAGATCGCAATTTAATCGGATTGCAATCACATTTGATGGGACTTGATACACTTGGATTAACCGATATTTTAGCGATTACAGGCGACCCTTCAAAAATCGGTGACTTCCCAGGAGCAACGTCTGTTTATGATTTAACGTCCTTTGATCTGATCCGTCTGATTAAACAATTTAATGAAGGACTCTCCTTCTCAGGCAAACCGCTTGGTAAAAAGACCAATTTTTCCGTGGCAGGAGCGTTTAATCCAAATGTTCGTCATATCGATAAAGCCGTCAAACGCCTTGAGAAAAAAGTAGAATACGGTGCTGATTATTTCATCTCACAGCCAGTTTATTCAGAGGAACAGCTTGTGAAAATTCATGAGGAAATCCGTCACCTCGATCAACCGATTTACATCGGCATTATGCCTTTAACAAGTAGCCGAAATGCAGAATTTATTCACCATGAAATCCCAGGCATCAAGCTGTCTGACTCGATTCGTGACATCATGGCAAAAGCAGGGGATGACAAGGAAAAACAGCGAACAGAAGGGTTAGCGATTGCCCGCTCTTTAATAGACGCTGCTTGTGATCTGTTTAATGGCATTTATTTAATTACACCTTTCCTTCGATCAGATTTAACAGCAGAACTGACGACTTACATTCACCAGAAAGATAAGGGGGCAAAAGCACATGTCAACTATCACGGAACAGCTAAAGAAACGAATTCTCGTCTTTGATGGAAATGCTGTTTGGTCACCACCTAGTCTTACAAGGAAAAGTGAAAAATTATTAGCTGAACAACATCTTCTCAATGAAGGCAGAGAGAAAAATTGGTTTGCCCTGTTTTTGTGTTAATAATAGTCGAACCTCCTTTGAATGGAGGTTCTTGAAAGCTGTAGACACCATTCGTCTACAGCTCTTTCATTATTTTTCGCCTACAGATGATAGGACGTGTGCAAGCGCATTTGTTACTTTCCCATGCTCTGACGCATGTGGGCGATCGTCTCCATCTCCATAGCCATAATCAATCATTCGATTACGGTTTAAACAAAGCTTTGTTAGCTGAGGCTGGAAAAGGTCAAATAATGCAAAACGTTCTTTTAGTTGCGGGAATTGCTGCTGATAATCTAGAATTTCTTCTGCAAGCAAACGCCAAAGAGCGGTTTCTTCTAGTAGCTGATGGTTTTCTAAAACATTTGACACGTAACGCAGGTTACAAATAAACAGTCCTGTAAAGATAAATTGCACTAAACCTTCTGGGGGTTCACTTCGCAACACTTCTTTTAAATCTTCATCTAATGATGCTAATTCTGGCAGTGGCTGGTCACTAATGTTCACATCATCAACGAAATCCTTTATCGCCAAACGATGTGGTTGATAATCTTTTAGGACAAGAATCGTATTTTGCCCATGTGGGGAAAATACCGTCCCGTATTGATACATAAAATGTAGTAGCGGAGGCATCACAACATGGAAGAAAGCAGCCATCCACTCTTTTGCCGAGAGTTTCGATTTTTCAATTAGCTGTTTAATATACGGTTCACCTTCATGATCTTCATACGTCAGTGCCGCAAGTGTCACAGGGGTCTCCCCTTCATCTAAGTACGTATAAATACTTTCTCTAAAAATCACACCGAGCATTTCAAGATATTGATAAGGCGCACCAGGTAGTTTGCTGTAGTAAGGGTGATCGACATTTATACTCGCATTTTCACCTGGTAAAATCACGCGGCATACGTCAGACAAAAATGGGTCTTGATCGGCAATCCCTTTAATATGTGCCGTAATGCGAGGAGCGATGACAGTCCGCTCTGACGGCAGCCCTCGATACACAAGCGTATTTAAAATACTCATTGGTAATTTAATATGATGCTTTCCTTTATTTGAGATGTTTGTAAAGGTTCTGATCGACTGCTGTGGCACGTATTGATCAAGACCCTCGCCTAAATAAACAATGCGGCGCATGGCCAAATCTTCTGGGAAATGTTGAATAATCATATGTGTCCATTGCCATTTATGAACGGGCATCATATAATAATCAGTCGGATTCAAGCCTTCATCCTTTAATACACGCTGAAATTGACGAATGGTCACCTCATCTAATTCCTTCTTTATTATCTGCTCATAATTTTCATGTTCGACCGCATGAAATGTTGCAAGCTGACGGTGTACGGCAATCCAAGACAGCTGCACACTTTCTTGTCTTTCAGGTGCATAGGCTAAGTAATCTTCATAACTGAACCCGATACGTCCTTTGTTATATACAATCCAAGGATGTCCGGTCATCTCTCCTTCAATCCACGCATAATCTGTATCTATCAGTTCATCCGCACGAAGCGCCTTTTTCGATAACAAATGAACATCTGCTAACAATGTGTGATGAAGCTCTTTGATCAGATGACCTGTTGTTTCAGATGACATTGGAATGATTGGCTGTATATCCAGTAAAAAAATAATAGCGCTGACATCCTTTGTCCATTTTCCATCTTGATAGTACTCGATTGATTCAGCAATCGTATCATAACTATCAAATAAGCGAGGTTTTGCAAGATAACGATATTTCTTATGTTCATGAATCATTAGTTCATACTGAACGATTCCGTCCCCGCCTTCAAGCTGAACGGGATGAATCATATCCTCATACATATATTCAGACAGCATTTTTGCCACCATTTTCTGGTTTGCTTTTTTCCACGCATCTGGGTTCACTGCTTTTTTCAATTCGTCTTGCACATTCATCGCTCCATCCTCCTTAACCTTTGATTTCCTCAAATGTGTTCGCCTTCTTATGTGTACCAAATGTCTGGAAGACATGCTTTTGATAAAGTGGATATACTGTTTTATGAGCAAGTTCATTTATAATGACGCTGTTTCGGTAGGCTCCGAGTCCTAAATCTGGTGCTCCGACCCCATGTGTATGAAGCTCTGCATTTTGCACGAAGATGTCATTTTCGCCCATCATTTTTGTTTTCAAACGATACTCACGTTCTATTTGGAATCGTCCCTGATCATCCCATTCAATATGATGGGCAATCGGATCAATAAATGACGGCAATACCGATTGATAACCAGTTGCTAAAATGACGATATCAGTTTCATGTGTAAATGATTCTTCTTTTACCCATTGTGAGCAGGAAAGCTTTAAACCGCCCGCTGTTTCCTCAATCAAGTTGACCTCCGTCATCGCTTGAAGCACTGTGTTCAATTGTTCCCCGCAGGCAGATCGCTCATAGAGTAAGTGATAAATATCACGTATCATCGCAGAGCTGATGCCTTTATAGAGTAAGTCTTGCTGCTTTAATAATGCATCTTTTTTTGTTTGCGGAAGCTCATAAAAGAAATCAATATAGTCTGGAGAGAAATACTCAAGACCAAGGTTTGAATATTCCATTGGGAAAAAACCTTTAGACCGAGTGAACCAGTGAATATCCTTCGCCTCATCCTCTGATAAAATGTCATAAAATACTTCCGCAGCACTTTGACCAGAGCCGATAACAGTCACTGACTTTCCTTTAAAAAAACCTTCTTTCTTTCGATTTAAATAATTCGCAGAATGAAACACACGATCTCCTAAAGCTGGCTGAAGCGATGCTGGTACTGCTGGTTGTGTGCCAATACCTAAGACGAGATGCTTACTTTCATACACATCTACCGTCTGATCTTTCATATGACGAACATGCACTTCAAACCGCTTTTCTCCTGCTTTCTCAACGAAAGAGATCGATTCTACATTCATACCAAATCGGCACGAATCTAATTGCTCAGCTACCCAGCGGCAGTAATGACTGTATTCCTTACGCGGAATATGAAAGTTTTCTAAGAAGTAAAAAGAATACAAACGATTTTGCTCTTGCAAATAGTTTAGAAAGCTATATTTACTTTGGACATCTGCCATGCTGACAAGGTCTGCTAAGAAGGGAACTTGAAGTGTTGTGCCTTCAATGAGCATTCCAGGATGCCAATGGAACGCTTCACTTCTTTCAAAGAATAAAGCGTTAATGTCATTTACTTCCTCAGATAATGCGGCAAGCCCTAGGTTAAATGGACCGATGCCAATACCAATTACATCCACTACATTATTTTGCTTGTTGAACCGCGTCATGGTTATACTTCCTTTCAAATCGATCTCGATCGCAAAACATCAAAAGACCTGTTTTATCTGGTAAATTTACTGGTTTCACCCGCTCGAAGCCGCATTTCTCAAAAACATGAATCATTTTTTCATTGCGAATATCAGGTTCGGCAACGATCTTTTCCGTTCGTTTGTTCTGCTGAAATTGAAATTCTGTCATCGCACGCAGCAATGGGGCAGCAAATCCTTTTCCGACATATTCTGGCTCCCCTATTAAGAGATGAATTCCTTGATCATGCGGAGCCGAATGATAATAGGATTCAATCACATCTCCTTTGACATTGTACGCCTCAAAATAGCTCATCGGTATCCCGTCAATCGTTCCTAAATAAAGGGTTTGGTGGGGATCATGAATCGCTTGATAAAAATGCTTTTTAAAAGCAGGAAAGGGAATATTCAGATGCCAAAAAGGATGAACATAATCTTCTTGCATCCACTTGTGAACAAGACGGACGTCCCTTTCATATTCAGCGCGAATGAATTCAATACGATGCCTCATCCAATCAGCGCCTCCTTATGCATAAAAAGTGGATTGGGCACAGATGTGTAACGAGATTGTGTTTCTAATGAACCTGTCAGCTCGTCCATATCTTCAAATCTTGTCAGCAAATTGGCTTTAGAAGGAAGTTCCTTTGAACGGAGAAGACTATTTGTAAGCTCAGATGCACCAAATTGCTGTTCATGAGCAAGCAGCGTATTTCTAACAAGTGAGAGCAAATGTTCTTCCCTTGCTAGCCCTTCTGCTCCAAACCCGTTAATCAAACCAAATAAATGATTAAAGAAGAAGTAATAACGCAGCCTCTCAACAGCTACAGCATCTGTACAAATGGTTTCACTTCTGACGCTCAAATGTTGCACAAGATTTGCGAGCTTATCCTTTTTGGATTCACTATAATAGTAGCCTTGATTATCACGATAATAGAATGTGTCTGGGTATCCATCCTTTAACTGGACAACGGCATTTTGCTGATGAGCTTCCAGTGCAAGACCATATGTTTCAAATAGCCACAGCATTGGCTCTAATGAAATGGTTAAATATCGTTTAAACCAATCCTTGCTGACTACCTCTGTTGATCTGCCTTCTTTTTCAGCCAGATCATGAATGACACCTGCTAAACGTGATTTCCCCCCATAGGCATGATCTTGACATAATCCAGCGATCAAACTGGCTCCTTTTTCATTGTGTAAAAATGGATTTTGACGAATCACCACTTCAAATCCAGATTCAGCTTCATCTCCTCGGATGGATAGATATGCAGGATCTTCAATCACACGAAAACCTGAAAATTGATCGTATAAAGATATCCCTAATTCCGTTTGCAATAGACGAGACATTTCAACACCACGATCGAGTTCCTTTTGTTTGTTGACTCGAAGAGAATTCGTAATTTTCACAGGTACTGAGAATTTCAGCATGTATGCTGAGTCTTTTTGATAGACGGTTCTAAAGGAAGATGTTGCTGTGTAATCAGCGCCAAGCGGTCCTAAATACGCCAGTTTCCCTTCCTCCATATAGCGGTGAACAAATTCCTTCTCCATCACCACCTTTACTTGGAGTGGATGGATTGGTATGAGCACATATTCCCCATTCTCAGTCAGCGTCTGAAGCCTCTCTCTTTCTTCTGGCATTTGGCGCTCAAGTTCATTAAGCATCAAGTTTGCTGCAGACTGTGATTTAGAGGAATCCTGCAGCACAATAGAATGGTGCGCTTTAAAGTAATGAAGTTGAAAAGTTCCTTTCAGTTCAGGAGAATAGACTGCTTCCTCTGCCTCTGTCATCCCTTGTCTGCTCTTTGGCGTAGGGTGCGTCAAATGTCCAAGGAGAAGCGACTGCTCCGCTTCAATATACTCAAAATCAGCTTGAGAAAGAGCCTCCCGATCACTTTCCCTTTCTCTCATAAAACGCTCAATATTTCGGCAGCTCAAAATGATGCGAAGCATGAACTCATCCTCTGCATCTGTGCGACCGTACTCAATGAGAAGTTCCTTTGAACATAAGGCAACAAGTGTGGTGTAATCTAATACAGTTCCTTTTTGATCACTGCCTTGTGGTCGAAAGCGAATTGGAAATTCAAAAAGATGACGACCTACAGGTGAAAAATAGCGTACGGGAATCACCAATTCAAGATCTTGCTTTGCTAGTTCTGTGACGAATACAACCGATCCGTCCGCTCTTGTCTCTTTTTTTGCTGTCTGATCTGCTCCCGTTTCACGCAGAAAGCAGTTTAAAAAGCTTTGCATTGTTGCATTTTCAGCCATTTGTTTATATTGACTCAATTTAGTACCCTCCCGGATTGAATATGAGCGATCCCGATATCAACGATGTCAGAAAGGATTTCCTCAATATGTTTGATTGTCGTTCTCGGATTTAATAAAGTGAATTTCAGGCATGTATGACCATTAACGACTGTTTTCGCGACAACTGCAGAACCTGTTTGAAATAATGTACGATGAATCAACTTGTTTATTTCATTAGCTCGCTTGTCATCAATAAATCGGAAAACAACCGCATTGATCTCTGGCTTTTGATTGATCACTTCAAGATCGTCATGCTGGTCAATCAGAGAAGCAACATCATTTGCAAAACGAATGGTATGGTCAATGATGTCACCGAATCCTTCCTCACCAATGAGCCGAAGAGATAGAAGCAATTTCAAAGCATCAAATCGGCGCGTTGTTTGTACTGACTTATTCACAAGATGAAGAATTCCCTCGATCTCATCTTCTTTCGGATTGAGGTAATCTGCATGGTAATCGATCAATCCAAAATGTCTTTTATCCTTTAACAAAAACGCCCCACAGGAGATGGGCTGATAAAATTGTTTATGAAAATCGACAGTGATCGAATCAGCCAGTTCAATGCCAGCGAGCTTATCTCGATAGGCATGGCTTAGTACAAGTGCTCCTCCATAAGCTGCATCAGCATGAATCCAAATGCCATATTTTTTAGCGATGTCGTAAATGTCACTCACTGGATCGATACTGCCAAAATCAGTTGTTCCGCAAGTAGCCACAATAGCAAATGGCAACAACTGATCTGCCTGAAGGTCAGCGAGTTTCTGTTTCAAATCCGTTATATTCATTCGATGATGCTCATCCGTCTCTACTAGAACCACTGCATCTTCTCCTAATCCTAGTTGGGAAGCTGATTTCTTAACTGTGAAATGTGCATTCTTAGAGCAGAGAATTCGCATTCGGTGAGCTTCCCTCGGTAAACCTTTCTTTTGAACATTCCATTGCCATGTGTTTTCACAAAATGAATCTCTAGCAAGCAGTAGCCCCATATAATTAGATTGTGTTCCGCCGCTAGTAAAAGTCCCATCTGCCATATCTCCATAAGAAAACTTTTCACATAACCACTTGAGGATTCGCTCTTCAACCAAAGAGGCAATGCCACTTTGGTCGAAAGAATCCATGGATTGATTGAAGGAACTAACTATTACCTCTGCTGCAAGTGCAGGAATAAGAGGTGGACAATGAAGGTGTGCTAAGCATTTCGGATGAGACACATTGACTAAATGAGGCAAGAGATGGTCTTTTACATCTTGAAAGACCGATTCAATTGCTTCTCCAGACGGTTGAAATTGAAATAATGATTCGACACTATCTGCTAATTTCCCAGGCAATATTCCGCTATATGGTCCTTTGCCCTTTTTCCATTCTGTAAGCAAACTGTCGATTGATGTATGGAGTGCTGTTTGAAAAGCTTCCATCCCTTGCTGACTTTGGTTCATAAATAGTGAATCGACAGTAGTAGGCTTAGTTGACTGCATCGTAAACTGCCTCTTTGAAAATAGTGATGACTTTTTCAAGCTGCTCTTCTGTCATGATCAGTGGTGGTAAGAATCGAATGACACTCCCAAAACGGCCTCCTGTTTCAACAATTAAGCCTTTATCGAAGCAGTTTTTCTGTATCAAACTGGCTAGTTTAGGATTCGCCGGATAACTTCCATCCACATCCTGCTTCTCATCTGGATTGACCACTTCTACTCCTATCATTAACCCTCTTCCGCGAACATCACCTAATGCAGGCACTTGTTTTTGGATGTCTTTTAAGCTAGCCTGCATACGCTCTCCTAACTGATCGACATGATCCAGCAAGTTTGTTTCTTTGATAAATTTAAGAGTGGCAGTTCCAGCAGCCATCGCCATTTGATTTCCTCTAAATGTGCCAATATGTGCTCCTGGATTCCATTGATCTAAGTCTTTATCATAAATCACAACTGAAAGCGGAAGACTACCGCCGATTGCTTTTGATAGCACAATGACATCTGGAACAATTCCCGCATGTTCAAAAGCAAACATCTTACCCGTTCTGCCAATTCCTGTTTGGACCTCATCAATAATGAGCGGAATTTTTTTCTCTTTTGTAATCCGTCTCATTTCTTTCAACCATTCAACTGATGCTGGTATCGATCCTCCCTCTCCTTGTACAGCTTCAAGAATCATACCTGCCGGAGGAAGAATCCCACTTTCGGGGTCATTTAATACTCGTTCAATATAGGAACTGGAAATGCGGTGTGAATCTTTCCCGCCAATTCCAAATGGGCACCGGTACTCATACGGATAAGGCAAGAAATGAACATCTGGCATTAATCCTTGCACTTTTTCCTTTGGAGATAAATTCCCGCTTAATGACATCGTCCCATGAGTCGCGCCATGATACGCTCCATGGAAAGACAGAATCGAACGATTCCCTGTCGCTGTCTTGACTAATTTAATTGCTGCTTCTATCGCATCACCGCCAGTTGGTCCACAAAATTGGATTTTCGCTCTTTTTGCAAATTCCTTTGGCAGACTAGAAAATATCTCATTGACAAATTCTTCTTTAATTTCTGAGGTTATGTCCAACGTATGCAAGGGTCTCTTTTCATGAAGCATACGCTCAATGGCTTCTATGACAACCGGATGATTATGACCTAGCGCAAGCGTTCCTGCTCCTGCCAAGCAGTCATAAAACTCTCTGCCATCAGCATCTGTCACAATCATTCCTTCGGCTTTTTGCATAGCTAATGGGAACCGTCTCGGGTAAGACCTTGCATTAGATTCTCTTTGATTTTGCTGCTCTAAAAACTGCTGATTTTTAGAAACGGTTTTGATGGACATAATAAAACACTCCTCCAATTGATAAAGATTATCATTTTCATTTACTAGACTAGAGGATATGAGATATTAAAGTCAATTGATTTTAAAAAGATGATACGAAAAGCATATGAATACAAAATTGTCTTCTTTACGAGCATTTTCGATTTCATTCAAGGAACATCTACTGTCATAAGGACAATGTTCGGATTGATCGCATTAGATATTGAATAAAAATTACAAATCGTTCTTCCTGGTTCTTTTGTTCTACACAATGTTGATGATTTATTTATACAGTCAAGTGGTAGGATTTCATGTCTTAATTGATTAAAATGGTTATGATGGTATAATTTAACTAAAAGAAAGAGCCCTTCCTCATGAAGGACTCACTTAAAAAAGAATCATACCAATCAACACAGCAATCAGCATTATGAGATAAAAGAATGGTCCAGCCACGTCCTGTTCTTTTCGTTTTAATGAAATAAATACCGAGTGTAAACAAGCCAAATAGAAGCCCTAAAATAGACCATAGCCATTGATTTTTTCCATTCTTAGGCGCATCCACAAACATATAGATCGCTACTAAGATACACAAACCAGCCAGTAATCCAAGTCAATTCGTTCGTCTATGTCTATTCACTCATACGCTACTTTTGTCTTAAAATGTGAATAACGATGATTCAGACGAATTGTGATGCAGGAGGCTTTGCCATTCCTCTCTTAACATTCCGTACCGCATCGCATCATAATATTCTCCTTGATAATAGCGCACCTTTCGCAGTCTTCCCTCAAGAGTAAATCCACATTTTTCTGCACAGCGTATCATACGTTTATTGCCAGACCAAGTGGTAAGACCTATTCTTGGGATATCGATTTGAGAAAATAACTGATCTATCCATAAAGATAACGCTTTTGTTCCATACCCTCCATTCCAAAAGCGTGAGTCGTAAATGATGATTCCGCATTCAAGCCAGCGTGTACGTTCATTCTCCCAGTAATAAGAAACTGTTCCTTTCACCTCACCATCTATCACAATTCCTAATAGTTTTGGAGGGAAGGACTCATCTTGCAAGTATCGTCTCTTAAATTGAGGCAGCGGAATTTCATGTTCATGAAAATAGGGTGCATTCCACTTTCGATAGGTCTGGTCAGAAGCTTTAAATCTTAAATGCCAAACAACTTCTAGATCAGTTTCATTTAATGTTCGTATTGTCACAAGATCATCTTTTTTCCCCATTATCTTTTCACGTTCCTTTACTTTGTCGTTCTTCTTGCAAGATGACGGTATTGAATAGGCGTTATCCCTTCACTTTGCCTAAATAATTTAGAAAAATAAGTGGGGTCGTCAATTCCTATCAAATCTGCAGCGAAAGTGTTTGATGATGTGCATTATGCTGTTTGGAGCAGCTACCAGCCAAGGCACACCAATTTTAATCGGCCGTTATATTGGAGCGAAAGAATTCAATGATGTCTATTACGGTGTATGAAGAGCTTGTACTAGGCAATTGCGATATCCCTACCTTCGTCATCTGCTTTATCTTTATCATCGACGCACTTGCTTGCTTTTTTCACTAGCAACAGCGATATTATTCACATTGCAGGTATGCTACTCATGTTGACAATTATTTTAGAACCAGAACGCTCTTTTCATATAAACCCTACTAGGTATTCAGTTTGAACTAGGACTTATCGGGGGGTGGATTTCCTTTATTGTGGATGAATGGGTGAGAGGAATCTTCATGTATAGACGATGGCGTTCAAGAGTATGGACTGAGGACGGCTTTTCTTCCACATAAAAAGGACTGCAAATTTTTTCTTGCAGTCCTTTTTTTCATGATGTTCAATGATTAGTGATATCCTCTAAAATAAGTGCCTTTTCCTGCTTTGAAATAAAAGATCTTTGCGTGAAGACGCGATACTCATTCTCTCTTATTTTATCTAAAATAGCCTTATAAAAATAAGCAGCCGCCTTGACTGACATCCGTGAATAGAGCGGGAATTCATGAAGTTGATCAAAAAATTCCTCATAGTAAGCCTCAGCCTCAAATGCAATGTATTCCCACACATGCTGAAATGCTTGATTGACGACTCCTTCTTGCAATTGTTGCTCTGTATACCCAAATTGGTCTAGTACTTGCTTCGGTAAATAGATACGATCTCTTTGCGCTACATCCTCCCCAATATCACGAAGAATGTTTGTCAATTGCATGCCAATTCCTAATGAAATGGCCGCTTCTTTTAGTCGTTCCTTTTTACGCGGTGCAATGATTGGAAGCAGCATTAATCCGACGGTGCTTGCCACATGATAAGAATAGATGAGGAGTTCATCTAACGTTTCATATCTTTGTTGCTTAAGGTCCATCTCTTGCCCTTGCAATAGATCACGGAACGGAGATTCATCCATATCGAACTCTTGAAATGTATACTCTAATGCAACCCACATTGGATCATCTCGATCTACATCCCTATTTAAGAAACGAGCAAATGACTCCTGAAAAGATGCCAATTCTTCTTTTGGTGAAGGTGACTCATCCACAATGTCATCAGCTCTCCGGCAAAAGGAATAGACTGCCCATACCGCCTGTCTTTTCTTTTTGGGTAGCATGGAAAACGCACGGTAAAATGTTTTCGAATGTGTTTGAATGGTCTCTTCACATGCTTTCAGTGCTGTTTGCACATCAACCACTTAGCTTCACTTCCTTTCTGTCGTTCAAGTCCTTTAGCAGTACAGAAGCCATCAGCTTAGCACTTTGCATCACGATCGGTACTCCGCCACCTGGGTGGATAGAAGCACCTACTGCATAAATGTTTTCCGTCTCTTGAGCCTTCACTTGCGGCCGAAATACACCGGATTGAAATAAATTAGGTGCAAGGCCAAAGCTGCCTCCCTCAAACAATCCTTCTCGCAAGGAATCATTTGGTGTTTTTACCTTTTTCCAAACAATAGACTCTCGCAATTGCGGAAAGCCTCTCTTCTCAAGTCGATCTATCATCTTTTCAACAAAATCTGTCTCCTCAGCCCAGTTGATATGATTCCCTGATGGAACTGGAATGAGCATGTATAGAACACTGCAATCTTCTGGTGCAAGAGACGGATCAATGATAGACGGATTAAACGTATAGAACGACGGGTCTTTAGGGACAGATTTCGTTTGAAATACATCTTTCATATGCTGATCAAAGTGAGCCCCCATAAAGAATTGATGAACAGGTGCATTGCGATATATTTTATTTAAACCTAGATACACCATCACGCAACCGGAGGAAGGGACATATTTATGACGGTCTTGTTCATGTAAACCAAGCTGTTTTAAAGCCGCTGGATAATCACCGTTTATGACAAACGCATCAGCCGCTATTTTTTGACCGTTTACTAGCGCTCGAACAGCACGTTCTCCCTCAAACTCAAACTGCTCAACTGTCTGATTTCGCCTCACATGCACACCCATAGCCTGTAATTGATTCTCAATTATATCTACTAAACTCGCATAGCCACCTTTTAAATAGTAAATCCCGTGCGCATGCTCACTATAAGAAACAAGCGAGTAAATAGCAGAAGCCTTATACGGATTCCCCCCGACATAGAGTGTTTGAAGTGCGTATGCATCTCGCAAGCGTTCATCGGCAAAATATTTTTTAAGAGAGCTTCGGACCGTACGATATGCTTTTAATTTCATCAGAATTCTCATATTTTCTTTTGTGAAGAATGTTCGTTTTTCATGAAAAGATTTTTCTAGAAAAGCTTGCTGTCCTTCATGAAAACGAACGGTCATTTCTTCCATAAATTTAAGAAATCCTTGTTCTTCTTTTGGAAACACACGTCTGATTTCTTCTAACTGACGCTCAAGATCAGAATACTTCGTATAGGCTGTTCCATCTTGATATCGAATGGTGTACAGTGGATTCAGTTGCAGAAGATCAAGTGATGAAATATCAATTCCTACCTCATTTAATATCCCTTTTAACATGTCTGGTAGCAGGACAATGGTTGGACCTTCATCTACTTTATATCCATTCTCCCTTACAAAAGCAAGTCTCCCGCCAAGTCTCTCATTTTTTTCGATCAGGGTGACATCATGCCCAGCTTTTCTTAAATAGAGAGCTGAAATCATTCCGCCAATACCGCCACCTGCAACCAGTATATGTTTGATCATGAAGCACTCCCCTTTTCGTGATGTGGCATCATTTTTTGAGTTGCTTTCTGCTTTGAAAGAATGGCATTTGTCGTGATGCGCGCCGATTCTAAAATGGTCGGCAAACCGCTTCCAGGGTGTGTCCCCCCGCCCACAAGCCAGCAGTGCTTCAATTCATCAAATTCATTATGCGGGCGAAGCACCATCATCTGCGTTAGCTGGTGTCCGAGGTTAAATGTAGCGCCTTCATACACATAAAGATCTTCTTCCCAATTTTTCGGCGTGATCATCCGCTCGACTTCTATATGTTTTCTAATCTCTTGAAAACCGGTTTTTCGCTCAATCGTATCTAACACAAGTTCTCTGAATTCATCTTGATGCTTTTCCCAGTCTATACCGCTTTGATTATTTGCAACTGGCGCCAAAACGTACAACGTTGACTTTCCTTTAGGAGCGAGCGAATCATCTGTCACACTTGCATTTTGGATATAGATGGACGGATCATCTGGAAGAGCATATGTCTTTGTAATTTCCTTCACATTCTTAGCATAATCATCAGAAAAAACAATGGTATGATGCGGTTCGTCATACAGCTTATCTAAGCCTAAATACAACATAAAAGTTGAGCATGAAAATTTTTTCTTTTTCAATTTCTTTTCGCTAAATTTCTTCAAAAGACCTGGCTCTACAAGCTTCGTCATGACATGTGCAAAATCTCCATTGATGACAAGTTCATCTGCCTGTACTTCTTCACCTGATTCTAATCGAACACCTTTCACCTTTCTGCCTTTAGTGAGCAGTTTTTCTACTCCAGATGACAGGTGAATGGTCGCTCCCAATTCCACTGCTGCCTTCGCCATGGCTTCTGATAGCTGATTCACGCCGCCCTTTGGATGGAAAACACCTGTATCGTGCTCCATAAAAGAAAGGATAGAGAAAGCACCTGGGCATTCCCACGGTGACATTCCTAAATACTTTGATTGAAACGTAAATGCATATTTCACAGACTCATGTGAGAAATAGTTTGACAGCACATCATACAAGCTCTTATTTAATGATAGCTGTGGAAGTGCTCTTATCACTCTCAAGCGTAAATAATGATGAAAGCGGTCCATCTTACTTTGCAAAATCGGCGTAAGTCGATCCATCTTACGCTTTGTATCATTCATAAAGCGCAAATACCCTTCTCCTTCACCAGGTGCAAAGGCTTCTAACCGTTTGTACATTTCCTCTCTATCTCGAACCATATCAAGCTGCTGATCTTGAAAGATTAATCTATACATCTCTTTTAATTCAATCACATCTATATAATCATGAAGATTTTTACCCGCAAAGGCAAACAACTCCTCTGCAATATGAATCATGCTGAGAAAGGTAGGACCTGTATCAAACGTGAAATCACCAAGTTGAAACTTAGAGTTACGTCCACCAACAAAGGGCTGTTTTTCATATACATGAACATCATGTCCTTTGCTTTGCAGCATCATAGCTGCCGCAAGTCCCCCTGGTCCTGCTCCGATCACAATGATTTTCATTATCCTTTTTCCTCCAAATTAATTCACTTTAAGTTAATTATACAAATTAGAAATGTTAGATCAACTTTTGATGCGCTCTAAAAAAACGCATGTTATGTATTAAAAAGCCGGTTTTCTTTCATCAATTGCAAGAAAACCGGTTCTTTATTACGCTTCTACATCAATTCTATATGTTTCAAACCAATGATGAATCTGTGCTAGATGGGCGATCAGCTGCGGCCCCTTCATCAACTGTCCATACCAAGGAACATGGAAGGAAGCACCCTCAGTTTCAATGAGCTGTTTCAACTGGTGTGAATCTAGAAATTCATGGAGCGCAGAATCTTTATGCGCAAGGCATTCTGTTAACATCTGTTTGACCGCCTGAGTATAAGCTGGATGATGTGTCTTAGGATAAGGACTCTTCTTGCGATAAAGCACTTCATTCGGTAAAATTCCCTCTAATGCTTTTCGTAAAACCCCTTTTTCACGATTACCGTGCATTTTCATTTCCCAAGGAATATTCCATACATATTCCACAAGGCGATGATCAGCAAAGGGAACACGCACCTCAAGACTTGCTCCCATACTCATTCGATCTTTTCGATCAAGTAGTGTCGTCATAAACCAGATCATATTTAAGTAAAAAAGTTCTCTCCGTGCTTTATCAATTCCAGTTTCTCCATCTAAAAGAGGCGTTTCTGCCACTGTTTCTTCATATTTGCTGTGTACATATTCCTGAAGTGAAAGTTTCTTTTGCCATGAGTCTTGAAGGAGATGAATGCGAGCTTCTGTTGATCTCATCCATGGGAAACCATTTGTTTCATTCGCCATATGAAACCACGGATAGCCCCCAAAAATCTCATCTGCACATTCACCTGACAAGCCGACAACAAAATCCTTTTTAATTTCTCGGCAAAACCAAAGCAAGGAAGAATCAATATCTGCCATGCCCGGTAAATCTCGAACTTCAACAGCTTCCTTTAAGTAGGCGGCAAGCTCTTTTTGACCAATGATGCAGTGATGATGCTCGGTTTGAAATGCTTTGGTCATTTTATCAATCCATGGACCGTCAGCATTCGGTTGGAATTGACTTGCCTCAAAGAATTGGTCATTTCCTTCATAATCAATGGAATACGTATGGAGCGGTGCTTTCCCGATCTGTTCAAAGTGCTTGGCACTAATCGCTGTAATCGCACTAGAATCCACACCACCGGATAGAAATGTACAAACGGGCACATCAGAGACGAGCTGCCTTGTGACTGCATCGGTAAATAGATGCTTCACATGCTGAGCCGTCTCATCAAGTGAATCCGTATGATGCTGACTCTTGACATTCCAATATCTCCATACGCGCAAGCCTTCTGTCGAAAAGATCAATGCATGCGCAGGTCTAAGTTCTTTTATCCCTTTAAACACGCCTTGCCCTGGCGTTCTAGAAGGTCCTAACCCAAAGATCTCCGATAAACCAGCGTAATCTACTTTTGCTTTCATATCAGGGTGTGCAAGGAGCGCTTTAATCTCTGAACCAAATAAAAAGGAATGATGACGTTCCGTATAGAAAAATGGCTTTACACCAAGCCGATCTCTTCCTGCAAATAACAAATTTCGCTTACTGTCCCAAATCACAAAAGCAAAAATCCCATTCAAATGGCTCACACACTCTTCCTTCCACTCTGTGTAAGCATGAAGAAGTACCTCTGTATCAGAATGCCCAAGAAAGCGGTGACCTCTTTTTAATAATTCTTTTCGTATATCCTCCGTATTATAAAGCTCCCCATTGTATACAACTGTATACGCATGGTTTTGATGTGTATACGTCATCGGCTGCTTGCCGCCCTCTAGATCCACAACAGATAATCTTTTATGCCCAAAAAGAACATGCTCACTTTTCCACGTATTCGTATCATCTGGCCCTCTTTTAGATAATGTATCTGTCATTTGATTGATTACATGATCCTGTTGGATGAGCTGCTTTTTAAAGTCTGCCCAGCCTGTTATTCCACACATCATCATCAGCTCCCATCCGTTTTTCATCAAGTGTTCTCATTTAGCCTTTCTTAGTTTATGCATCGTTCTCTTGATAGTTGATTTGTCCTTTTTTCCCTTAGTATAGGACAAGCTAATTTGGGCAAGAAATTAAAGAAGAAAGGAGATGTTGCAAATGGAAAGCAGATTGAAGCATCTTCAACAAAGCAGCCAAAGATGGTGCAACGGTTACTTACTGCTTGAAAATGAACATTGTCTCATTGAAGATGAAGAAGGTGATATCATGATGCCAGAAAGTCTTCAAAGCCCCATGATTCTGATAAAAGAAAGCGGTTTATGGAGAAAAGGAGAATTGCTTGGAACTGTTATACTGCATGAAAACGGTCAATTGATCGATGTACAAGGCGGAGAAATCATTCAATATACGCAATCGATTGCCAAAGGCTGGCTTGATTTGCTGTTGTCCGTACCAGAGAACGTATTTTATCAAGTGATAGAAATATTAGAGCAGTATGATTTTTCCGTTTATGATTGCGTCTTCTCCTCCTTTCATCCTTTTCATCGTGCTTCTTTCTTTCAGTTTTCGACAGATACACATTCGCTGGCGCTTCAATATCATCGTGATTCAGCATCGGGTTTGATTCGCTTTGAGTGGACAACTTCTAGCGGTCACCGATCAATTTCTCAGTTTCATGTCACATAAAAAGGGCATTGCGTTGTTCATGCAATGCCCTTTCTATATTAAAAGATATGAAAACCGATTGGCAGACGCAAGCCAAGCAAAATGGTCACAATGGCAATCACGATAAAACCAATAAAAACACCCGTAACCGATTTCCCTTTTTTCTTCCGTACAAGTACCATTTCCATTAAGCCGATGACAAGAATACCAAGTAGCATTTTCCCGATATATTCACCTTGGAATCCTGGAATTTTCATTCCTATGCGAACATACAATTCTGCGCCTGTTGCAATAATAAGCAAGTAAAATAGTCGTACAATCATATGCATAATTTTTGCACTCTTGTCATTTTTACCCACTAATGCAAAGGCCACGAAAAATAAAATAATACCTAGCACCCACGCTGTAATATGTAAATGTGTTCCCAACTGTTATTTCCCCCTTTATCAGAACAAGTATCTTCATCATCGTACCATGAAATAAGTCGAACACAAAACGACAATCCTGTGTCAACATGCACTTTATTTCACGCGATTGGATAAGGTGCCGATTGGTTCAATGGTCACCTCAATATGATCACCTGCTGCTAAAAACTTTGGTGGTTCAAAGCCTTTTCCAACCCCTGAAGGTGTTCCCGTCGCAATGATATCCCCTGCTTCTAAAGTCATTCCTTTTGACAAAGTCGACACAATCTCCTCGATTGGGAAGATCATTAAATCTGTACTGGCAGACTGACGCACCTCTCCATTGACCTTAGTTTCAATATGCAAATCTCCGTGATGATCAATCACTGATTTATGAACGACATAAGGTCCCATTGGACAAGATGTATCCAAACTCTTTGCAATAAAAAATTGTTTATGCTTTTTTTGTAAATCTCTTGCGGTAATATCATTTAAAATGGTGTATCCAAAGATGTAATCTTTTACCTCTTCAGGCTGAATATTCTTACCCGATTTGCCCATGACAATAGCAAGCTCCCCTTCATAATCTAGTTCACTCGTCACATTTTCATGAAGTAAGACGTCGGCTTCATGTCCAATAACAGAGGTAGGGGCCTTCGTAAAGATTATTAATTCTTCTGGAATATCGGCAGCACTTCCCATCTCTATGACATGATCTTTGTAGTTCTTACCGACACATATGATATTTTTAGATGGCTTTGGAATCGGTGCAAGGAGTTTCACGTCCGCCAGCGGATAAATATAAGAGCCGCGCTCCTCTTCTTTTTTCTCAGCCCAATCAAGGAGTTGTTTGACATGCTCGACAAACTTGTCCCCAATCTTGACACATTCAGATAAAGAATTTGGCAAAGTCTCTAGTTCAAATAATTTCGCTTCTGCCTTCTTTACATCCATCACCCACTTATCATCAATGACGACTCCTATAAAAACGCTGTTGTGTATCTCACCTGTAAAAAACTTCATGCCTTCCCCTCACAATCTTCATTTTGCTTAAGTAATGATGTCTCAATTTTATTTCTCTACCAAATAAAAAAAACCCTTTTTTATCATACTCTCTTTTAAAAAGGGTTTCAAAAAACATGATTTTAAGGAAATGAGTATCAGATTTAACGGAAGCGTCGATACTCCCACATATTCCCTTGATCCCATTTACGATGAACATTTCCTTTGCTTCGAGCATGATGCTTTCTCTTTCCGCATCCTCTGCAAGAATGACTTCTGCTACGGTGATAGGATCGTTTAGATCGACGGCTTCGTTTGGAACGATGGCTTTTCTTATCATATGATCTGTGTTTGCTGCGACATGATTTTTTCGGTTCACTTTTTTTACTTCTGTACGATTTTTTGCTTCTGTATGATTTTTTGCTTTTACACGACTTTTCACTCTTCTTACTTTTCTTTGAGCAGCGGCTTTTTTTAGATCGATAGCTTTTGTGGCTTTTTTTGCTACGGTATGACTTGCGGTAGCCGCCTCCACCAAAGAACCAGTGACGGTATTTTTGAGATCGTTTGGAACGATGAGAACGAGATGATTTGTGTGAATGTCTCGACTCTGGTTCACGGTCTAGGTGATGATCACGTCCCTCACTTCTTAGTGACTCAACCGCATGTTCAATATGTGAATGATCAAATGTGCTCACTTACAATTCCCCTCCCAGTCTATTCTTTGACAAAACAAACAGACAAAACTGTTTATCTTTTCTTCTTTATGGTACGAGATTGAATAGACAAGTGTTCTTGGCGAATGCCTCTTTGTTGGAAAACTCCATGAATACCTACTCGGCGGGTACGGGACATTCCTATATATTCATATGGTAAAGAAGAGAATAGGAGGCTGATTCAAGCATGACCGCAGAACCTTTAAAAAATCTTGATATCTGGATTCATCCAAAGAATCTCATTGAATTGAAAAAGGACATATGGAATGATGAGCCCGTTGAAGCGATACTGAAAACTGGTAAAAGCAAGTCACATATCTATGCTTCATACCGCGGATCACACATTAGAAAACTGAAGAAAAAGTCGTATCAAATTGAATATCGAAAACCGAAACAAAGACAAGGCGAAGCCATCTTTCATTTAAACGCCGAGTACAATGACCCTTCCTTTATTCGGAACAGACTTTCCTTTTATTTCTTTGAACAGATTGGTGTGTTAAGCCCTGCTACATCGCATGTTTTTTTGACCATCAACGGGAGAAAAGAAGGCATTTATTTAAAAATTGAATCTGTTGATGAGCTGTTTTTTCAAAAACGCCAGCTATCGGTTGGCGGCATTTATTACGCAGTGGATGATGACGCCAATTTCTCTCTCCTCAGTTCGTTTGATAAAAAACCTAAAAAACACCTCCTTCTTGGTTACGAAAAAAAAGTGGGTACAACCGAACATGACGAGCGTCTCAGTGAGTTTATCTATTTTCTAAACACAGCAACAGACGACGTATTCGCAGCAAAAATTGAGCAGTATCTTGACGTGACACAATATTTCCTATGGCTCATTGGTGTTGTATGCACCCAAAACTTCGATGGGTTTGTTCATAATTATGCACTTTACTTGAATGAACATGGGAAGTTCCAAGTGCTTCCTTGGGATTATGACGCCACATGGGGGCGTGACATTCATGGAGAAGAAATGGCTTTCGACTATATTCCAGTGGGCGGTTTTAATACATTAACCGCTAGATTACTAGATATCCGTTCATTTAAAAAAGCCTATTATGCTCTTTTCCAAAAGGTACTGGACACACAGTTTTCAGAAGAACACCTTTCTCCAATGATAGAGAATTGGCATACATCCATTGAGAAACGGATAGAGGAGGATCCATATACGAAAGAAAGAAGAGACGCTTTACATGTAGAACGTGACCTCATACGGAAGTATATCAACAAAAGACGACAATATTTGCAAGCTGAGATTAGGAAAGAGGCATCTGACTGATAAGGATACTTTCGAATTTTGTCACTTTATTACTCATATTGACGAAACAGCTTTTTCCTTAGAAAAATAGAGTATACTAACCATATCCTTCTATTTGATAAAAAATGTGAGAGTTGGCGTCCGTTATGATCAATTATGAAATTGAACAAAAAAGATTGCATTTAATTGAGACTGCAAAAAAATTCGGTATGAACGCTGAAGAAACTATACGGTGCAGTCAAGAACTAGACACACTCTTAAATAAAGGCATTCAACACACCTCAAAAGATTGCTCGAAAAAAGGGTAAGCCATACACCTATTCCTCTAAACAAAAGACAATCACACATTGAAAGACCCATCATAAGCTATGGTGAAACGCCCAAAATCAAAAAGCCTTCATTTTATAAAGGATGTGCACCGCTATGCCGGCTATCGTTGGAGCCTTTAAAGTGAATGCGGTCGGAACGAGCGGAGTCGTTCATGTTGGAGACTGCATCACCATTTCTCCAAACAGTCAGGTTAAAACGTTTGCTGGAGCAGGCAGTTTTAACACTGGTGATCAATTGCGCATTAACAACTATAAAAGTGTGACAAATACGTACGACAGTGATGTCATTGATCAACCGCTTGTTGGTAACTTGTAAGGAGTGAGAATGCATTGAACTTCTATATTAATCAAGCGATACAGATTAACTATTTACGCGTGGAGTCTGTGAGTAACTCGTCTGTTCTGCAAATTGGGAGTGCTGGATCCATCAAGGCTCTTTCCAACCTGTATAACACGGGAAGTTATGTTGAACCAGCACCTGCAACAACAAGCACACAAGGAATTGAAGAATCTGAAGGAGCAAGCACAGCACCTTTTGTTCCGCTTCAGTCACCAACTTAAGTTCATCTGCTATCCCGGGAGGTGTATCTAAATGTATGACTACCAAGTCAATGTTTCGCAAATGTACGGCATGATTCAAAAGCAAACACAACAAATTATGATGCTTGAAAAAAAGCTTAACGAGCTTCAGCAGGAAATACAAATGATCAAAGATAAACCGACAACGAATATTGAACGAATTGATTATCAATTTGATCAACTGAAAATCGAGCGGCTGGAAGGCACATTAAATATTGGCCTCAATCCATCTGATCCTAACAGTGTTCAAAATTTTGAAGTAGGTCAAACAACCACGCCGGGAATTGGGATGATGCAGCAAGAAATGGCTGATCAATTTTTCAATCAAACACGTCAGCTTGTCGATTCTTTCTTAAATGAAGAAGCACCTGACCTTCTTGAAGAATTAGAGCAGCGATATGAAGGCAGTCTTGATGAAAGCAACAAACACCATATTATCGAAGACATCCGAAAGCAAATTGACAGCAGAATCAAATACTATGCGGGACAACTGCCGCAAAGGGAAGATATGACTCCACTGCAGCGTTCAGAGCAAATAGCTGAATACGTGAAGCATGATGTCAAAAGAGCGATTGAGCACTTTTTAACTCACATTCCAAATGAAATGAAAGGAGAGGAAAACGGATGAATTTCACAGTCGTCAACCGCAACATCGAGACTGGAAGTATTAAAGTAACTGGGGTTTCGTCCTCTTCATTATTTATCATTGGGGACACAGACCATGTACAATTATCTTCAATTTTTGATACTCCGCCAGAATCACTCATTATTGGTCCGTTTGTTCCTCTAGGACCTCGATAATGATGAAACGCACATCACAAGTGAAATTCTCAAAGGTGAATTCTGTCGGGATTTCTAGTGTGGTTCAAATTGGAGATACGCAAGAGCTATGCCCGAAAATAAAAGTTTTAGCTGTTCAAAGAACGATTAGCTTATTTTATAGCTATGAAGGGAATTTCAATGCAAAAGAATTCGAAGTATATTATCAGTCAATACCCAAGATGCTGCCAGAACGATCAGTCAGAACCGCATTTTACCATGAAAAGCCTGTTATTAAAGTTTCCTCGATACATGTAGAAGGGGTCTCTTCCTCTTCTATTTATCAAATTGGCTCTAGCTGTGAAATAAATGCTGTGGCGCGAGTGAAGCACATTCGAGAGCTATTTAGCAATGACGAAAATTAGCCAAACTCACAAATGGACCCACCTGCGCATATGATGGTGATATGACTTCGGATAAAGGATGTCGATTATGCCAGCAATTGTCGGACCAATTTACATTAACTCTATTTCTGGAGGCGTCGTAAACGTGGGTGATTCATTTTACCTTTCGCCTAAAAGTTCGTCAAAATCAGCTCTAGGTTCTGGAGCGGGAAATACCGGAGATTTTTTGATATTGAATAATGGCATTAGCGCAACCAACTATTTAGATCCTGACTTAAATGACCAGAATATGGTAGGCAATGCATAAAGCGACTCCTCTATACACTGATTTCACCTAGAGGAGTGCTTTTTTATGCTTATTTCTTTCTGCGTTGTCTTGATTTTTTTGTTTTGACCAGCCTGCTTGCCGGCTGTTTTCGAATCCATTTGATGTACGAAGTGAGCTTTTCATCTCGTCTCAACGCATCAATTGTATTTAAACGTGCCGCGAGCTCCTGATTTGTATATAAGGCATGCACTTGTTTATGGCAAGGGATGCACATGAAGGCAGTCGGGGAAAATGCCCCACCTTCCTCTCTTGGTGTTAAATGATGTTCCGTAAGCAGGACTTCTTGTCTTCCGCACAACTCACATAATCCAATTGTTTGCTTGACCATCCTGTCAACACCCCAAATGTTTACATCAATTCCATTGATACCGTTGTCCCTTTCCCGCTTGGATCTGCTGGATGGACAATCAGTTTTTTCGGCAGTCTCATCTTTAATTCTTCTACATGGCTGATCACACCAACTGCCAAGTTTTGCGACTGAAGCTTTTCTAGTGCAGTAATGACAGTATCTAATAAGTCTTGATCAAGTGTGCCGAATCCTTCATCAAGGAAAAAGAATTGAAGCGGGAATTCTCCTCTCAGCTGTATTTGTGCTGAAAGAGCAAGTGCAAGCGCAAGTGACGTCAGGAAGGTTTCCCCGCCGGACAAGCTTGACACTGGACGTCTGACCCCTCCATTTGCATCATCACGCATCACAAAGCCCCCTTCTGAGTCGACCTCTATAGCATATCTTTGTCTTGTCAAAATACCGAGACGAGCAGATGCATCACGGCTCACACTCTCTAACTGTTCCTCTGCTAAAAACTCAACAAAGGCATTCCCTTTAAAAACGGTTTGCAACTTATCAAGCCGATCAATTTCTTGTTGTAACTCTTGTAATTGTGCATGAATGCTTGAAAAACGTTGATGATTTGCTTCAATGACACGTAAATGTTCATTGGCGGAGCCGCTCATCGCTGCCGCTTCTTCCAGTGCTTTTTCTGCCGCTTCTTTTCTTAATTGGACGTCCGTCCACTGCTCTTCATCCAATGACTTATCTTTGAGCAGTTCAGAAATTCGCTTTAAGTTTGCTGCACATTGCTTCCTTTTATCCTCAAATTCTTCAATTTCTTGTTTTACCGTATGACGTACAGTTCGATCCATTAAGGCAGATTCAATCTCCTGCGGCTTGGTAAAGCTGGATGATTCTGTTTCTTTTTGCCATGCTGCTTCAGCTTCTTGATTTCGTCGCTTAGCTTCCTGCAGTTGACGCTCGCTACTTGAAAAATGACTCTGTGCCTCACTAAATAATTGCTGTGCCTGCTTTAATTTTTGGTATGATTGCTGTTCATTTTCATTCAAATGAGTTAATGATTGTTCAACCGATATCAGTTCTTCTGAAACAGATGAAGCTGTTAATGGATAGCGACTTAAGTCTGTTTCATATTGATGAATAATCTGTTGTTGGCTTTCTAGCTGGTGCTCTAATTTATGAAGCTCCATCTCTAAATCGTATATGTTTTTTTGCAGTTGCTCTTTTATCTGCTGTTTTTCTTCTAAAAATGCAATGCTCTTCTCAATACGTTCTTTAAAACCTTCAGCTAGTTGATCCTTTTCATCTATTTGCCTTTGCAAATCGTGTACTTGATTCATTGTAAAGTTTGGGAATGCCTGTTCAAATTGTTTAGTTTGATCTGCAAGCTCAGTTTGAAGCCCCTCAATCAGCTCATGTAATTCTTGGATACGTTGCTGTTCAAATTGCAACTGATCCTCCATTTTACTCATCTCTGCCGTTGTATGATGAGTATCATCCATTAAACGAGAAAGTTTACTCTCAATCCCTTGAATATCTTGTTTGATGCCTTTCCACTCTTGAATGATGTGATGCAGAGACTGATGATTTTCCACTGATTCAACTGCCGCTGCAACCTCCGTATCGGGGGCTTTTTGAGATAAAAAAGAGAATTGCTTGACTAAATGATTTGAGTGCGTTTCTAAATTCTGTTTTGCTACATACATCTCCCTAGCATATTCTTCTGCTTGTTTTAGCTCTTGATCAATCTTCTGGATGGCTTCGTCGATATGGGCAACGGTCTCCTCGTGCTCATCAGCTAGCGCAACCTGCGGATCATGATGAATTGACCCGCACACTGGGCATGGCTCACCATCCACTAGTTTTGCAGCCAATTCTTTTCTTAATTCTGAAGCTCTTGCTGCATCACGCTGTTTTAGCTTTTCGATTCTTTGATGATGCTCTTTTTTGCTCACATCTGCGAGCGCTCGTTCTAATTCACATACATAGAAATAAAGCTCTTCAATCGCCTGAAACGATTGGTCTAATTTTTCATGATGTTCTTTTTGTTGTTTTTGAAGCTTCTCATATACTTGTACTGCATATGAAGATCGCTTTTCTACTTCCTCAAGTTTTTGTTCTTCTTTTTGAATGTTCAGGTTGATTCTTTGAACATTCTCACTTAAACGCAAAGCATCCTGTACACTTTTCCTCTCTTTTAAAGGCACATGTAATTGCTCCAACTCATGTTTCAGCTGCGTTTGTTTCGTAAGAGCACGCTCTAATAAAGAATGGATATTTTCAGCTTCTTCTTTTTTGTGTGCCAATTGCTGAGTTTTTTCCGTTTTTTGCTGTTCCAATACCACCTTTTCCTGAAAAGCCGCTTCTTTTTTACGTTCGACTTCTTTTAAATGAATAAGCTGCTCTTTCTTTTGGAGAAGCTCTGGTTCAGTCTCTAATTTCTTTTGTCTATTACGCTCATACTCCTGCGTCATTTGATCATAAACTGTACGTTGCTGGAGTAGATTTTTTTCAGCTTCCTGCCTCTCTTTTACCGCTTGAGTAAGCAGGACTATAGATCTTGTTAATGCATCTGCATATGGCTTTAACATCTCTGCCTGCTGAGCAGTTTCGAGTTGTTTCTTTTTTTCTTCAATAGTTGGCGCAAGCAAGTTGATCTTGTTTTGTTCTGTTTTATATGCTTGCTGCTCCTCTTGATATTGCCATATCGCTTGCGCCTCTGTAAAAGCATTTACCGCTTCGTCCCGCGCCTGTTTTTTTTCATAAAAAACCGCTTTTGCTTGCTCAGCGGCTTCCTTTGCTTTTGCTAGCGCATCTGGTCCAGCCTCCCCTAAACCAGTAAGTTCAGCTAGCAGTTCATTTTTCCGTCCATATTCATGCTGGGCCTTTGCTCGCAAACGCTTGACAAGCTGATCACCATACTTTTCTAAATTAAACAAACGCTGAAGCATTTGACGTCTGTCTGCTCCTTTTAATGAGAGAAATTCAGCAAACTTCCCTTGAGGCAAGACAACTGCTCGCGTAAAATCATCAATGGTTAATCCAAGTAATTCTTCTATTTTACGATTAACTTCACTCGCTTTATCCGCAAGAACAGTTTGTGTATCGCTGATTTCAATAAGGCGGCATAGTGTTGTTCTGACTTTCATTTCATCTGCACGCTTGAAAGCACGTTCGACTTTATAAGAAATTTTATGCTCCTTTTGCAAAGCAAAAGTAAAAGAAACCGATAGCTTCTCCTCAGCTTGATTCAAAATACCGTGGGTATTATTCAAGGCGCGCTCGACTTTGCCATAGAGTGCTAGTGTCATAGCATCTAATATGGAGGACTTGCCGCTTCCAGTCGGCCCAAATATGCCAAACACACCTGCATCACATAATAAGCTGAAATCAATGGTTTGCTCTTCTCTGAAGCTATGAAGACCTTTAATGGTTAGCGTGATCGGCTTCATGTCGCTTCCTCCTCTTGCGTTTCATTTGCAAGCTCTAAAAACAGCTTTACTGTATTTTCATCAGGTAGTCCACCACCTGTTTGTCGCTCATAAAATTTAACAAATCGTTCTTCAATAGAGAGTTGGTCTTGTTTTTTTTGATCTTCAATTTGCTGTAATTCTCGGAACTTTGGTCTAATATGTACAAATCCACTATGCTGATTTCTTAACTGATGGATGTCTTCGATTGATAGTTGATCTGTTAAATGAACCTCTAAGTCAATCCAAGCATGAAGATCTCGTTTCTCATCTACCCATTTATGCACTTGACTTAACCCTTCAGTCGCCTTCCACTTCACAAGTGGCTTACCACTTGATAAAAACACTTCTTGCCAGCTTGCTTTTTCATTAGGTTTCGCATCCACAATTGTGACTGACTTGGCATAGCCTGATTCTGAAAAACTGTAGGCAAGTGGTGATCCAGAATAGCGGGCAATGGTTTTTGCACGTTTGATTGTTTGCGGACGATGTAAATGTCCGAGTGCGACATAACAAGCTTCTTCTGGCAGACTTTCAGCCGCAACTGTATAAGCACCTCCAACTTCAATCGGTCTTTCTGAGTCTGTTTGACTCCCCCCTGCTACATAAATATGGCTAGTCGCTATATTGACCGCATCTGGCTGGAATTGATTGCTTAAATGATGAAATAATTGTTGTATTTTCTGGTTGTAATGATCCCGTAGCAGTTTCTCATCAAATGTTTCAGCCAACACCTCGTTTAACCTCGCCTCTGATGGATAAGCAAGTGCTGCAATCAATAGACGTTCACTCGAAGAAGGAACGTCCACACGGATGAGGTCATTGGTTGGATATCCAATTAAATGAATTCCTCGCTCATTTGTTAAGGGAGATGCCGCCGATAGACGATCTGGATGATCATGGTTACCTGAAATCACAACAACCTGCCGCTTCCCTTTATCTGATAAAGCAGATAGACTTTCATAAAAAAGCTGTTCTGCTCTTGCAGGCGGATTGACTGTATCAAAGGCATCACCAGCCATCACAACCACATCAATTTGTTCGTCCTTGACGATTCTATACAATTCATCTAAAAATTCAGCTTGTTCATCAAGTCGGCTACGCCCTTCCAGTGTTTTCCCTAAATGCCAATCAGCTGTATGCAGAATCCTCATGTCATTCACCTCTCATTCCAATTGACTTATAAAGAAATCTCCAAGTTGCCATCAAAGAAATAGAGAATTTTCTCCTCTAATGGTCTTTTCGTTAATCGTTCCACAGCTGTTGCATATAACTCTATTTGTGTTTCATAGCGTTTTCTCAAAATGGACTCAGCCGCCTCAATTCCGCCTGCATACCTTCCTTGTACTCTGTCTGTTTTATAATCAAGTAAATAAAGCTTTCCATCTACTTCAAACAAACAATCAATCATTCCTTGAATCAGCACAGGATCACCATCTGCATCAATATGGCTGTACACGTCTTTCACAGGCAGAACCATACTAAATGAAACTTCTCTTTTCACCCAATCAGCTTTCATTAGTTTTTGTCCAACGGAAGTAGAAAAGAATGCAGTAATTCCATCTTTATCAATTGATTGGATTTGTTCTTCTGTCAGTAAATCTCGCTCCATGAACGAATGAAGTAGCTGCTCGATTTGAGTTTCATGATAAGGCTCTTGCACTGGCAAAAGAATGTGCTGCATCACAGTATGCATTGCTGTGCCTTTTTCTGCGGCGGTGAGTGCCTTTTTCTTCATAAAAGCCGGCCGGTCATATAATGTTGCACGAGCTTTTCGAATGGAAGAGGGAACACTGTATTCATCCTCTAATTCTTTCATTCTCTTGATCTCTGAAACAGACTGTTTCGTGCCAACCTGTGCGGTTGCTAAATATGGATATCTCCATGTAAGTCTCTTAGCCACTTCCTCCTCAAAGACATCCCCTCCTTGAACAGGTAGACCTTCCATCAATGCTTGTACAACTTGATCTTGATGTTTCTTTTCATGAGATAAATCTTCTTTTAAAAGGTCTGCTGATTGTGTAAATGAGATCAAAAATGAAGATGGATGAGTTAAAACGATGTCTCCTGCCTCTTCTAAAATTGATGTCATTGCTTGATGCCGGATGAGGGCAGGTCCGATGAAGTCTAAGTATGTTTTCGCTTGATACCGTTCAAAATCAGGAAGCAACCACTCTTCCCCTTTTGCTACGGTCTGCCATTTGCTTAATGCCTTTACCTGATTTTTGACTGAACCGACCAAAAATAATTTCTCCTTGGCTCTTGTAAGTGCCACATACAACACTCTTAGCTCCTCAGATAATAACTCTCTTCTCATTTTTTTCTTCATCGCCACAAGCGGTAATGTGGCATAACTGATTCTCAGTTCAGGATGAATATACTTGCTTCCAAAGCCTAATTCTTTATCGAGCAGATAGGACTGATTTAAATCCATCATGTTAAAATTCCTACCGAGTCCAGCAGTAAATACAACAGGAAATTCTAACCCTTTACTACTATGGATCGTCATCATACGGACAACATCCTCTGTTTCACTGAACGTCTTCGCCGCTCCAAGATCGTCTCCTCTGTCTTGCATTCTTTCGATAAACCGAAGAAATCGAAACAACCCTCGGAATGCAGCCTTTTCATATTGTTTTGCACGATCATAAAGAGCCCGGAGATTCGCTTGTCTTTGTTTGCCTCCTGGCATCCCGCCAACATAATCAAAATATTGTGTATCCCTATAAACCTCCCAAATTAATTCTGCCACCGAGTGATTCATAGAGAAATCACGCCACTTACGCAATAAGTGAAAGAATCGCTCTAGTTTTTGGCATGTTGGTTGATCAGAGCTCGTCATACTCATGTATTTCTTCACAGCATCATAATAAGTTCCTTTCTTATCGCTCGTTCTGATAAGCGCCATTTCATTTTCATCTAAATGGACAATAGGTGATCTTAAAACTGCTGCTAATGGGATATCCTGATATGGATTATCGATTACTTTTAAAAGCGAAAGAACAACAGATACCTCAGTTGCATCAAAATATCCTGAAGAGAGATTCGCATACACAGGAATTCCCTGCTTCTTCAGTTCCTCCATCATTTGCGGTGCCCATGGCATGGACCGCAGCAAGATGACAATATCACGATATTGCAAGTTTCGACTCATTTGCTGTTTGGCATCGTAAACTTGAAAAGGTTGCTCAATCAATTCTTTTATTTTTCTAGCAATCACCCTTGCTTCAAACTGAACTGTCTCTAATTCTTCTCGTTCTTCATCGCTTTCAGTCTCATTTTGATCAAGGTGTACAAGAAGCATTTCTGTTGTCGTGTCTTCACCCTTTGGATAGCTTGCACCAAGCTTTAATTCAGCTTGTTCATCATACTCAATCTCTCCAACCGTTTCTCCCATGAGCTGTTTGAACAGAAAGTTTGTGCTGTCCAAAACATCCGAACGGCTTCGAAAGTTTTTATTTAAATCGATTCTTTTGCCAGTTTGTTTGCCGTCTGATGTAAATTGTTTATATTTATTTAAAAAGAGCATTGGCTCTGCAAGTCTAAAACGATAAATAGATTGCTTCACATCTCCAACCATAAATAGATTGCCTTCTTCTGGTTTTTGACCTTTAGATACAAGCTTTAAAATCGTTTCTTGAACAAGATTTGTATCTTGATATTCGTCAACGAGTACTTCCTCGAATTGATTCTGATAATATTTAGCGGCGTCTGTTTCGATTAAGTTCCCTTGCGCATCCTGCTTAGCTAAAATTCTTAAACAATAATGCTCTAGATCTGAAAAGTCCACGATGGATTTTTCTTGTTTCGCTCTTTCAAAACGCTCTCCGAATTCAATCACAAGCTCCACGAGGGTCTCCACAACTGGCTTCATTTCAGCCAAGCTTTGCAAATGCTGAGCCGGACTTCGCATAAAGTAATCATTTTTTAACTTTTCTATTTGTTTTTTTGCCTGATTGCGTACATCCGTGGCTTTTTCCAAAAGAACAGGATCATATTCATCTCCTTTGCATGTCTTTAGCCTTTTGAAATTGATGTTAGGCACAAGTTGATAAAGCATCTCAAAATGATCTTGATGACTGATTAATTCATTTATTTGCTGTAAATCATCTATAAAATTCTCTGCTCTCGGTGCTGGACCGCCCGGCTCTTTTGTCAGAGCAAGTGCTCGTTCCAATAGCTCTTGGCAGCTTCGAAAAACGAGAGAAATATCCTCTTTTATATATCGGTAAAATGGTAAATCTTCGACTTTTGTATGTTCATCCACATCGTAAAGAGAAATAAACGCACGCATCCACTGCAGAGGAGAAGGATGCGACCTAGAAAATTCATAAATTCTTTTCACAAGCCATTGCAAATCTAAGTCATGACGATCTGATGTGTAACGATCAACCAGTTCAAAGAATGATTGCTTTCCAGCTTTATATTCATCCTCAAACAGCTCGTCCAAGACTTCATCTCCTAATAATTCTCCCTCCGTTTGGTCTGCCAAACGAAAACCCGGATCAAGGTCAATCTCATAATAAAATGTGCGCAGAACTTGCAAACAAAATGAGTGCAAGGTAGAAATATTGGCACGATTCATAAGTGATAGTTGTCTTCTAATATGAAGAGAACCTGGATTCTTTGATAATTCTTTTTCAAGTGCTTCAGTGATTCGATGCTTCATTTCTGCCGCAGACGCATTTGTAAAAGTAACGACTAGCAGACGGTCAACATCAACTGGATGCTCAGCCCGCGTCATTTTTCGGATCAGCCGTTCAACCAAGACGGCCGTTTTACCTGATCCCGCCGCCGCTGCAACAAGGATATCCTGCCCCTCTGAAACAATGGCTTCCCACTGATCATCCGTCCATGTACTGTTATTCGGTTTTGGAATTTGCATACTGATCCCCTTCTTTTTTGATCCGCTCTAACATGACTTCATCTTTCTCAGAAGTAAGTACTCGGAATTCGTTATCCTCTATTGATTCATCGAACTGGCAAATAGACTTAAACGAACAAAATCGGCAAGGAGTCTGATCCTTAAGTTTATATGGGTTAATATCCACTTCACCATTCGTAATTCTTTCCCCTGCTTCTTCAAAAGTACGGCGAACATGCTTTGTGAGTATTTGAAAATGGTCCTCACTTAAAACAGCAGAATCAGAACGGAAAGATCCATCCTTTTTCAAACCGGCTTGAATGACTTGTGATTTCCCTGTTTCAAGTGTCTGATCCATGAGCTTAACTGCCTCTACATCTTCAAGCAAGAGACCTTTCATTTTAAATTTCTTAAATATTTCCTGCTCAATTTCATCCTCTGCTAACGGAATCGGGGCTTGAATGAGCGGATCATGAATATGGAAGTATAAAATACCTGCCGGTGTCGCCTCCATTCCAAGCCACTCTTTAGAATAAGTAATCGTCAAGTCTAAGTAAGTCAGCATTTGCAATGCCAAACCATAGTAAACCTCTGCTAGATCAAGTCCTCTATCACTTGACTTGTAGTCTACAATTCTCAAAAGCAAACCTTTAGAACCTTCCGCTTTATCAACTCGGTCAATTCTTCCAACAAGCTCCATGGTACAACCGTTCTTTAATTGAAAGGTGAACGGCGGCAGAGGACCTTGACCTCCAAAGCCTAACTCGAGTCCCACTGGAGAAAATGCACTCACTTTGGCATGCTCACTTAGTATAGAAGAAACTCTTATCAGGATTTTCTGGAGTTTTTCTTTTATATAAGCATGCCGATTAGAGCTTAATAAAATCTCTTGTTGCAGACGAGGTGCAAGCTGTTCAATCGCATATTTTGAATAGGTGACACAGTCTTCTTTCGTCAAGTTTTTCCAATCTTTTTTTTGTTCAATGAGCGTATCTGAAATGTGTTTTAATGCAGAGTGGAAAAGCTGACCTATATCAGGTGCCTCCAATTTATAAAATTGTCTTTCCTTTAGTTTTAAACCGTGTGAAGCAAAATGAGAAAAAGCACACGCATTAAATTTCTCCATCCTTGAAACACTGCCTTGTATATGATCACCATAAAGCTCTTTTGTCACTTTTTCCGTTAAAGGCTTGGCTCTATTTGTGAAAAACAAGCTTGAAATGATGTTCTTTGAGATATCCCGTGATGGTGATGTCATTAAATAATTATATACACTCCACCACACATCGCTGATGGGATAGTGATTGAGCCATTGCTGAAGCTGCGAAACGGTATAGGACAATGCGACAGGCTCATTGACTACAAACTTTAATTGATCCTGCTCCTCCAACTGTTCTGGGTCAAGCACATACAATGCATTTTGATGGTTTGGCATAAGCTCTTGGCAATACTTAATGAAGGTCGAAGGCAATAGAGAGCGTCCCTCAGCATCTGCCACCGGATATGAAAGAAACAAATAATGAGATGGACTTGATAATGCTTGGTAAATTAAAAATTGCTCATCTAGCAGCCGTTCCTTTCCTGTATCTGCTAGCTCTGCTCCTGCACGCTTTAGCCATTCGCGGTCATCCTCAGACAATACACTTTCATCAGAAGGCCGTGCAGGAATTACACCATCATTTACTCCAATGATAAACGTACACTTCACTTGATACATTCTAGATAAATCCATACTTCCGATAAACACTTGATCAAGTGAAGGCGGAATCAAAGCAAACTTTAAAGATGCCAAGCCAGTATCCATCATCTGCTGAAATAAAGGGAGTGAAAGCTCCTCGTCGCCTAGCATTTCAACAAATTCATTCATTAATTGAATAACAGCATCCCATACTTGTCCATGCTGCATCGCTTCAGCTAATCTCCCCGCTTTCTCGGCCTCTAATCTTGCTTTTTCAAGCTTCTCTGGCACTTGCACTTCCTCAAGAAATAAATAAATAGCTTCAACCTTTTCCCTCACTTTTTGCGCTTTTTTCAGCCTTTTTTGCAGTTGAAAAAGAGGAGGAACAATCCATTCTTTTACCTCATTCAACATTTGTTCCATTTCAATTTCTTGATCTGTTTGTCCAAAATCTTCATCCAGCGATTGAAATCTTCGATAATGAAAGCGGGAACCGTTTGTCCAGCGTTCACCTTTCACACCATATGCAATGCAATAATTTTCAAGCTGATCTGCCTGTTCTCTCGCTTTATTTTTTGCAAGCTCAAGCGGGAATAGGAATTCTGTTTTCACACAGCGAAATACTGCTTCATACCGCCAATTCCCTTTGATGATATCCAAACTAGAACGAATCAATTCAATGAGGGGATGATATTGCATTGATTCATTTCCATCAATAAAAAAAGGAATGTCATAATCACGAAAAACCTCTTTCAATGTATCTTTATAGTCATCTAAATGTCTTGCAATAATTGAGATATCGCGTAATCTCAAATCCTTTTCTCTCACTAAATCAAGAATGTCTCTCGCAACACCCTCAATCTCGGCTCGTTTATTTGCACTTCTGGACACCGTGATATGAGGCGTTTTCTCTTGATACGGCTGCAGCGGCCTTTGCTCGTAATTACTCTCTATATAGGCAAGATCATGTGCATGGATATGACGCTTATTCTTCTCTAATACTTGTTCGGAAATGTCAGCTCCGCACTTTTTGGCAAGCTGATAGAGTTGAAAATACGTTTTACCTGTCACCCGAAATAAATCAAGTTCGTTTGGCTGTGTGTCGTGATATGACCGATCAACCGTGAAGGCAGCCGTTATTTTTTTTGTATGTAGCAGAAGCTGCTCAATGACTTGAAGCTGCTGTGGTGTAAATTGATAAAAACCGTCTATATAAATATGAGCCGTTTTCAGCTCTTCAGATAAAGGGATTTGCTGCGCGAGAAGGGTCAAATAGTCTTCAGAGTGTACATATTCACCCTGCAAATGCTGTTCAATCTGCTTATAAAGAATATGCAGATCATGCAGTTTTTCGGCTGCTCGCCTTTCTTCTGTATATTCGGAATGCATGCTAGATGTTGCAATTCTTTCTACATCTTCTGGCATCATGCAGTATCTTTTGAATTCCGCCATCGTCTTTTCAATTTGCTCAACAAAACCTGGCTTATCACTCGCCTTTTTAAACACTTTAAAACTTTCTTTATGCTCCTCAATCACTTTTCTTAAAAGCATTTGAATTCCGGTACTCGTGACAAATTGCCTGTTCGCTCCGCCAGTCTGCTGTAAAATAGACCAAGCGAGACGAGTAAAACTAAATACTTTAGCTCTGATCATTCCGCCAGCTTCAGACGTTTTTGCAAGCTCATATTCCATTAAAAATGTCATTTGATCCGGGACTAAAAAAATGATCGGATGACCCAATGGATCAAGCCGTAATTGTTCTTTGATCTCTTCTACTATCGCAGTCGTTTTTCCACTCCCCGATCTGCCTGCTAAAAACTGAATCTCCACGCTCCACAACACCTTTCTATATGTACTCATATTCTAGCGGAAATAAGGATAAATGGCTATTTTCCTATAACAAACCCCGCTTTCTCATTTCCTATCTGAAATAAAATAGGCACCTTTATTACCTCATTTCATATGATAAACCATCATGATCTAAAAGGAGGCTAGCAATATCATGTATTACGGTTATTATGACTACACCCCCTATGACATACGTCAAAACACAAGAATTATTTCAGATCTTGAAAAAGCCATTAATGGTGAATATTCTGCGATACAATGCTACGAAAAACTTGCACAAAAAGCAAAAAATCCTGAGGTAAAAAAGATCATTCAAGAAATACGCCAGGACGAGGTAAGACATTATCAAAATTTTTCAAAGCTATACTATTCTCTCACTGGAAAAAACCACAAACCAAGCGTAACAGAACCTTGTCCAGATCAACTGAGAGAGGGCCTCGTTTTTGCATTTAAAGACGAACAAAAAACAGTTGATTTTTACTTAACAGTATCTGACTATGTCCAAGATCAGGGAACAAAAGAGTTAATGCGAAGAACAGCTCAAGATGAACAGCAGCATGCTGTGTGGTTTTTATATCTTTTAACACATCACTCTTCCTAGATAGTCCTATTTTAATAGGAGATCGTATGTTCCGTCAAAAAATGAAAATGATTTTTCTTCATTCGAAAAAGTGAAAATTAAAGGTGTCGTAAGCAACATCTCTTGCATTTATCACTTTTTCAAACGTGAAAACAACAATTTGATATAAACAAAAACTCCCCCTGCTAAAAGCAACAGGAGGAGTTTTTCATACAGTTTTAATTAAATTTAGCTTCATTGCTTTGTTGCTTATGTTTCATCAGACCATCAATAGACAAGAGGTTACTGCCGCTCAGTGCAAGGTAAAGCGCCATGCCCAATAATGACAGCTCAAATTCATAGCCACCAACAAATCCTTTAGAAAGACCAACCGTGATAATCGCCACGATCATAATTGGCACAAATAAAGCAGCGAAAATACGTGTACCTAGACCTAAAATAAGTGCTATTCCACCGACTAATTCAATCGTCTTTACAATGTAAGCCATAAATTCAGGAATACCAATTTGACCAAAGAATGCGGCTGTGCCTTCTAGCCCTCCTTGATATGCCTGAAGCCCATGTAAAAAGAAAATAACGCCTAAAATAACTCGTACAAAAAAGGTTCCAATTTCTTGATTTGTTTTCATATAGTGATTTCCTCCTATTTCACACTACACTATGTCATGTGTATACATAAAAAAATTTAGTAATTTAGATTTAACATAATCATTAAGATGACCATTAAAATGACTGATGTCACAAATGGGATGAGTGGTACATTGAAAGGTATATTATATGTTGGGTTTAAAATCTTTTGAATTCGTAAATTCAACGCCCTGTCTCCAAAGGAAACAGCAAACTTTGTTCGTTTTTGAAACTGGGTTCTATTTTTAATGAGTTTCAAAAGGGCTTGACCCACTCCTTCCTCAGTTCCTGTCTGCTGAATAGCATAGTCATCTGCAATGACTTCACGGAAAACGGAGTAGCTTTTTTTCATATGTTTTAACACAGGAATATACCAAATCACCTTTGTGAGCATTGAAAAAGTGAAAGCTTTTATGGGGTCGTAGCTGTCCTTATGATGTAATTCGTGGTAAGCAACGGCATCAATCTCTTCTTCATTGAGCATGTTCATCAATGTCGTTGATAAGTAAACCTTCGGATGAAGCATACCCATTGCAAAAGCAAGCGGTTCATGATAATGAAAAACAATGATTTCGTTTGCATACTTCTTTGACAGGACCTCTGTCAACTTTCGATCAACAGCGACCATTATGTTTCTTTTTAATTGAGTGTACTTTCTGATCTGCTTTGTCATATAGAACACTGCAAATCCCAATGTATACATCACCAAAGCATCCAAAAAATATTTCAAGGGAGTTAACCCATAGAATTTAAGAACAGACTGACATACATGGATGAGGTTATATGCTTGGTTCCAGCCAAAAAAGCTAGAGAGCACGTAATAACCCATCTGAAAGAAAATGGCTAAACCAATCAACATCCCGCCTAAAAACAGCAGACTCGACTTAAGTTTAATCATTTTGCTTCTCCTTTTTTTTAGATGCAAGTCTTGCTTCAAGTACTTTGAGTAATTCAGGATCAGCACTTTCAATCGCATCCACCATATGATTCACCGCCAGTGGACCAAAATCGTCCATTAACCCTTGCGTTATCCACTTGGTTTGCTCATTGAGAAATTCTTCTTTTGTTAAAATCGGATTATAGATAGATGAACGACCTTTCGTTTTCTTTTCCACAATCCCTTTTTCGGTTAAGCGATTCAGCACAGTCATGACAGTGTTGAAATTAATAGGCTTCTCATCTGATAGCTTCTGCTGTACTTCTTTAATCGACATATCCTTACCTTGATATAGAATTTCCATAATCTTTCCTTCTAAAGGACCAAAAAAACGATTCAATCCCTTTTCATTATATTTAAAAGAAGGAATTTTCATGTTACCACCTCACACTAAGCATTGTAGTGTAAATAAAAATCATAGTCAACCGATAACAAAAATAGGGGAAAATAGTTGTGTATTGTCTTTATTTCTGACTAAAGTTATTTTTTATTTATTGGTCTTTTTTCATCAAATCTTCTTCCCTACATAAATTGAACTTACCAATCTATAAGTTTATCTTATGAAAAAGATAAAAAAATCCGTATTTTATTTATTGATACATTTATATTATAGTGAACATATCCACATTTCACTTATTGAACAAACATACAGGAAGAAGGTTTACACGTGATGAAACAAGGAAACAGCCTTCAAACCGACCTTATTTTTATTGTCATTAGCGGTTTAGGCGGATTTCTTTTATCTTTAACAGGAATGTCTATCGGCTGGATGATTGGTACATTGGTCACTGCCGCGTTCATTGCCCTATTTCGCCCCTTTCGCTTTCAGCGTAAAGAGAAAATATCACCTATTCACGGCAATTGGCTTATCCTTGGTCAGTTCATTCTTGGAGTAGAGCTTGGGCAGAAAATGAACATGAAAGTGCTTCATATTTTCGCTGAAAATTGGCTCTCTGTCAGCTTCATGCTCATATTTTCTATTTTTCTAGCGATGCTCTCGGGCTTCGTTATGTGGAAATTGAGCAAAACAGATATGCTGACCAGCTTTGTCGGTACTGCTCCTGGAGGATTGTCTGCTATGCCGGGGATTGCACAAGAAGTTGGTGCCAATACGGCTGTTGTCAGTTTAGTGCAAACAATACGTGTCTTGATGGTCGTATTGACCATTCCGTTTACTGTGTTTTATTTAAACACGAAAAGTCATTCTGACGCTGTTGTGACAACGCATGGCAGTGCTTTCTCTTCAGGCGTTTTTACCGTGTCAAATCTCACTTGGACCGCCGCGCTCATCTTCGCCGCTTGGCTAGTGTCCCGCATGGCCGTCCGTCTACACTTCCCTGCCCCTTGGTTAATTGGCAGCATGTTAGGTGTCGCTACACTTCAAGTGGCCGCCGGCGCTTTTATAGAACATGATTTGATTCCTTACTGGCCAGCACAAGCGAATGTCGCTTCACAACTATGTTTAGGTGCGACCATTGGTTCAAAAATGAATAAACAAATGTTTGTCGGTTTAAAAAACACCTTCATCGTGGCTGTCATTAGCTCTGCTGGGCTTATCGCAGCAACTGTTCTCAGTTCGATTGCTATTGCAGAGATTACCGGCATTTCTGTGATTACTGCCATTCTTGCTTTTTCCCCCGGCGGAATTGCTGAAATGGCGACAACAGCCGTCACACTTCACGAGGATTCCACGTTTGTTGTGGCTGTACAAGTGATCAGAGTCATTCTTGTGATCGCCATGCTGCCGCCGTTTTTCAGGTTTTTACACCACTTTTGGGTGAAAAGACAAATGAATTATAAAGCAGCAAAATAAAAGTGAGGCGCTTTGCATGAGCAAGGCGCCTCTTTTTTGTTATTCACTATTTCTTTTCACTCCGACGACTTGATCCTTTGAAATCGTCCCAAAATGTCTGCTGTCAAAGCTATGTATTCGGTTATCACCAATCACAAAGTAATGATTGTTTTGTATTTTCTTCCGTCCAGTGATCGTTTCTAGCTGAAAATCACCTGTCAGGACGTTTCCCATTTTATATTTCTTTTGCTCTTTTAAATACGGTTCTTTCCATTTAACACCATCGACTAATAGTTGATCATCTTCATATTTGAGTGTTTCTCCCGGAAGACCTATGACACGTTTAATAAAAATTTGATTGTTTGGACCTTGAAAAAGAACGTAATCAAAACGATTGATTTTCGTGAGCTTTGGCGAGAACTTGTTGATTAATAGTTCTGTTCCATCAGTAAATGTAGGATCCATACTAACCCCTTCTACTTTGTACGTGACAAACATGAAATTCTTTACTTGGAACAATAACACGATGCATGTAATAATCATCAACCATAATAATGGCTTCTTCTTCATTAAGTGCCTCCTTTGTCGCCGCGTTTGCTCATTCGAATGTTCAACCTGTTTTCTACTCTCTTTCCAACATACCATAATAAAGCGATGACTAGAACCGCAAAAATACTTCTTAACGGATTCTTTACTAAAGCGGTCAAATCATAGCCAACAAAACTGATGATCAAGAGCATGACACACTTACCTGAGAAAACAGCCAATGAAAATTGCCAGATGCTAATTCTTGATAAGCCTGCGACAACATTGACAGCAGCAGAAGGCGTAAATGGAAAGCAAAGCAAAATAAACAACGGACCAAAACCCCGTTTTTCTACCCAAAGCATCAATTTTTTAATTGAAGGATGTCTGCTTATAAAATGTAGCATTCTCATTTGTCCAAATCTTCTGATCAGTAAAAAGACAAGAATAGACCCTGCGCTCGCCCCAATCCATGTCAATAAAAAACCTTCCCAAAGCCCAAATGCATTTGCATTGGCAACCGCAAAAACAACCAGAGGTAAAAACGGTAAAAACGCTTCTATTAAAGGGAGTAATATCGCAATAATTGGACCAAAAGCCTTATAGCTCTCAAAAAATGCTGATATATTTTCATGAGTAAATATTGAAAGAAATGATGGCAACTTGTTTACTCCTTCAAAGTTTGTCTACTTTTCATTTTACATGGAAAACATGAAATTACAAATGAATCCCTTCTTCCTTGAGATTCTTTCAATCATCCTATATAATAAATGAGAACAAACGTTCTAAATGTGATGAAAGCAGGCATTGAAAATGACTAGACTATCAAGAATACAGCTTCAAATGATGGAACAGGCCATTTTCCTCCCGATGGTTATCTCCATCCTCAATCGCGATTTGGCACATTTAAAAGAAAATCAAACGTTAAAATTAAACGAACCATATATTCAGCTTGTGACCTCCACATTACAAGAGGCACAAAAAGCTCTCTACCAACTGAAACAGTATTTACGAAAAGAAAAAATGAAAGTACAGCAAATTGAACACGATGAAGGGTTTACTACTTATTTATTTGTCATGAACGGTTATGAAGAAACACATAAGTACTTTAATCCGCGTATACGACATCGTGTCGAGGAACTGCTTACTCGTTATTTTCTCCATCAAACCGAATGAAATTTTCCCTTGAGAGAAGGCAAAAGCCTTTTGGCAGGCTCCAGATTGTCTGACAAAGGGCTAAGATGGTTTTAATTGTAGCCCTTTGTCATCTTTTTAGCTTGTAGAATCGGCTACTCTTTATTGAATGGTGAATTGAAATTGCCCTCTAAGCTCCATTTCTGCTTCTTTGAACAGCTTTTGCAAGGTATCGGCATATTCTCCAAGATATTCTTTGCTTACTAGAAAATCCTCCCATATGAGTTGTACAGGAAGCTCAATCTCTCCTGTCAAACAGTCCCAAAGTGCGTCAAGATTTTTTCCATAATGATCGGGCAGGTGCAATGTTGCTTTCAGTTGTTCATGAAGGTCCTCTTGTGAAATACATGCCTTCCCGTTAAGCCGAACCTTTTTCATGTCACCCTCCCCCTCTCTAACCTTTATTTTAACGAAATGAGCTGGAAAGATTTTCGATTCTAGAGAAGCTTTCCAAGCTTTGTTATGTGTTCTTATTTTGCATGCTGAATTTTGCCAAATTCTTCGATAAAGGTTGCCGTCTCTTGTAGCCCATCTTGTAAGTGGTGCGTAGCAGAGATAAATAGTTTATCATGATCAGGACGTTTCAACAGTTGCTCCACCGTGTTTATCCCTTTTTCAAATGATGCTAAACCTGTCTTTAATTGTTTATCAGCTTTTTTGTATGCATTCGGGACTTCTTGATGAGCAAGTCCTTTTTGAATCACACGATCAAATGCTTTTGTCGCTTTTGTCAATTTTTCATTTGGTTGAATCGCACCATGTCCATCTGAAATAAATTGATCGGTCATGTTCTCATATGACTCATTTAACTCATCCATATAACGCTGAACCCATTGTTCATACGCTACTTCTTTTTTCTCTTGTTTGGAAGGCGACTGACCTACTTGATTGCAAGCTGCTAATAATGTGACCGTCACGATTAGTAACAGCACCAAATACCATTGTTTTTTCATACAGAGCCTCCATTTCTCTTACACATTTGTTCATATCGGTCAAATATCATCATTTTAAAACACATATGAACAATAATAAAGAAATGACTTCTTCTTATTGTAACAGACGTCCACTTGCCCTTTCGTTCTTTTTCTCATCAAATTCACAAAAATGTATCCACATTCACCTGAAAATGTTGCACAAAAACAACGCTGATACACGTTCACCTCTTGCTCTGTCTTACATCAACTTCATCAAATTCATGGGAGAAACGAGGAAGTTGAGCTTTAAATCGCTCACGAGATCAAAACATTCAGCGGCTACATGCCGCTGGTTTTCTGCTAATATCTATTACGAAGTTCTCTTAAAATAAAATCGTACACAAGATTGAGCTGTTGCTCTTTTGGATACAGCATAAACTCTTGTTTTTTAGGAAGACCTCCATCAAGACGATCTTGAAATTTTGTCCGAAGATACGCTGTCCGGTGCACCTGACTCTCAAATGATTTATATGAGACATCCAGCTCGACCGTTTGCTCATTTGTAAAGGTGACAATCGTGTCTCCAAGGGACGATTCCTGAAAAGTATGAATATATTTGTGGGATATCCATCCGCACTGAGGGCGATTGGACGAAAACGTTGGAAAGAAATACAGATGATTGGATGAGTCAATCACAATCGGGGGTTTGTGTGAAATTCCCGTTACTTCGTACGTTCCTGCTTTTCTGCCTGCATAGCTTGAACCAAAGAACCTGCAGCTACGTTCAATAATGTGCAACGGCTTTAATTCAACGAAAAAACATTTCTCTCTTTCAATGACTTTTGAATATACTTTTTTCCCTTCTTCTATTGGAAGGATCGCCATTGTTGTTTGGTTAATGACATATGAATCTAAAGGGGTTTCACTAATTCCTGACACTTCTTTTCCTCCTGTGTTAATTTTTGGTTAATTTAGATACTATTAATCTATCACCAACGTATAAGAAACGACAGGATTTTTTTAAAAATTATCAAAAATATTCTTTTTATCGTATATTTTAGTCCATTCGATCTATTTAAAAACATTTTTTAGAATAACAGCTCATGATGTCGATTAGACAAGGGGTGTTGATATCGGACAAAAATAAATTGTCTAAAAATTATAAATTCTTATTGATTTTTTCTCCACCAATCCATATACTATAAAAAAGGCATCGGGGGGATTCTTTATGAAAGAGAAAAAAACGTATGCTGAGCTCATGAAGTCCCGCAACACCCAAAAAACTGAAGAAAAAGGCGTCACAATTCTAGACATCTATATTCAAATGGTTTTAGATGAGGCGCTTTATAAACAGCGCTTAACCGTTCTTAGAGAAGAGATTGATAAGGCACTGGATCAGCGTGATGAAAACCGGTTCAATGACCTGTCAGCTCAATATACAGAACATTGCTTACATCAATAATGGTTGATTTACTTGCGGCAGAGAGACGGTCATTCTTCTCTTTACCGCAAGTTTTTTGTTTACCCATTTAATATCGTTCCACCATTTACATGAAGAATTTGTCCATTCATGTAAGACGAGTCTTCGCTCGCTAAAAATAAATAGCTAGGTGCAAGCTCTACCGGTTCACCTGGTCTTTCCATTGGGACATCCCCACCAAATTCAGATACTTCCTTTTCCGTAAATGTAGAGGGGATAAGCGGTGTCCAAATCGGACCGGGGGCTACTCCATTGACTCGAATCCCTTGTTTAATCAGAGAAAGTGATAGTGATCTTGTAAATGTCACAACTGCTCCTTTTGTCGATGAATAATCAATCAAGGTTTCATGGCCTTTATATGCCGTGACAGATGTCGTATTAATGATGGTGCTTCCTTTCCTTAAATGAGGGAGCACTGCTTTTGTTAAATAAAACATTGCAAAAATATTTGTTTGAAATGTACGAAGAAGCTGATGTGAAGTAATCTGTTCTATGCTTTTTTGCGGATGTTGTTCTCCCGCATTGTTCACCAAAATATCAATTGAACCGAAAGCATCTTTTGTTTTTTTGACGACCTCATGTGAAAAAGATTCATCTCCCAAATCACCTGCAATCAAGATGACACGGCCTCCAGCCTTTTCAATATAGGCCTTCGTTTCCTCTGCATCCTGATGTTCATTGAAGTAAACAATCGCCACATTTGCTCCTTCTTTTGCAAATAAGACAGCCACCGCTCTTCCAATCCCACTATCTCCCCCTGTCACAATAGCGGTCTTCCCAGCTAATTTTTTCTCTTGCACCTCCCGATCAAAGATAGGTCTAGGGTTCATTTTATATTCAAGACCTGGGCGTTCATTTTGATGTTGAGGCGGCAACGTTTTCTTCGGCTGCTTTGTTGACACACAAATCCACTCCTTTCTTCTATCTTGTTTATTTTTATGAAAACGTGATTTTTTTATGTATTTCATGAACAGTTCACCTTGCGAATGTATGATTTTCAATAATGTGGAAAAATTATACACAACAAGAAACTGGAGGCGACAAAATGGAACAAGAACACAAAGGAATGGATCAATCTCAATCACTATGGTTAGCAGACAAGAAGAAGGATTCTTTTCCGTCAGTATCAGAGGATCTCACAGCAGACGTCATAATCGTCGGTGGCGGAATTACTGGTATTGCCACTGCATTTGAAATGACAGAACGTGGATTAGATGTCATCATGATTGATGCAAATGAACTAATGCAAGGCACCACCGGACATACGACGGCAAAAGTGACATCACAGCACGATGTGTATTATCATGAGTTGATTCAGCATATTGGCATGCCAAAAGCCCGATTGTATGTAGAAGCAAATGAAAAAGCAAAAGAGCTCATTCAAACACGTGTCAAGGAGCATCAAATCGAGTGTCAGCTCGAAGTGAGAGATGCTTATCTGTACACAAAAGAAGAAAGCGGCTTAAAAAAATTAAAGAAAGAATTAGGTGCCTATAGACAGCTTGGGATTGATCATGATTGGAAAACAGAACTTCCTTTTGATCCAGAAATAAAAGCCGCTCTAGTAATGAAACAGCAGGCACAGTTTCACCCTCTTCACTATTTGAATGCACTTGTCCAGCTTCTCATAGAGCGAGGCGTACGTATTTACGAAAATACGACAGCAGTAGATGTTAAAGAAGGACATCGGCCTGCTCTCATCACAAAAAATGGACATCATCTCACAGGACGCTATATCATTTCATGCTCACACTTTCCCTTTTATGATGGAAAAGGACTTTATTTCACCCGAATTCATCCAAATCAATCTTATGTAGTGGCAGCTAAAACAAACAAGCCACTCCCAGATGGGATGTACTTAGGAATTGATCAACCATCCCACTCATTAAGAACAGCCGAAATAAATGGTGAAAAAGTGGTCCTCATTGGCGGAGAAGGTCATAAAACTGGACAAGGCGGGGATGCGCGCACACACTATGAAGCACTTGAAAAGTTTGGACACGAAATACTCGGGATTCAAGAGGTCCTGTACCGCTGGTCTACTCACGATTTGGTCACAATGGATAAAATCCCCTATATTGGGTACCTGACCAAAAATCATCCAAATATCCTCGTGGCCACGGGCTTTAGAAAATGGGGCATGACCACAAGCCATGTCGCAGCGACCCTGATTGGAGATTTGATCGAAGGTAAGTCCAATCCATACGAATCCATCTATATCCCATCAAGATTCGTTCCTGATCCGTTTGTCAAAGAATTCATTAAAGAAAATGCCAATGTAGCTGCTCAGCTTATCACTGGTAAATTGAATAGACCTGATCAGACAATCGATGATTTAAAGCCAGGCGAAGGCGGCATTGTGTCTTATGAACATAAGAAATGCGGGGCCTTTAAATTTGAAGACGGCAATGTCGTTCTTGTCGATACAACCTGTACCCATTTAGGGTGTGAAGTCGCTTGGAATAACAGTGATCGCACTTGGGATTGTCCTTGTCACGGTTCACGATTTTCTGTAACTGGAGAAGTAGTAGAAGGTCCAGCGAAAAAACCACTAAAAAGGCCATATTATGAACAGTAAAATTCATTAGTCTCCCTTTAAAAAATCCAAAATAATCCGATAAAAAACATAAAGTCTGATATTTGTGGATGATGGAGGGACAAAAACATTGTTATTTAAAAAAGGAAGAAAAAACACTGCTTTTTTCACGCAGCAGGATGACAAGATAAAAAGAATGAACATAACGGAAAATACGGATATTGCCAAACAAATTAAAATGATTGACCTGACTCAGCAAGACCTTTTTGTACTGAAACAGTTGAATCCGCTCGTGCAAGCTGACATTGAACATATCGTCAATAAATTTTATAAAAACCTAGAAGTAGAGTCTTCCTTGATGCATATCATTCAAAATAACAGCTCAGTGGACCGATTAAAAAAGACACTTCGTATTCACATTAGCGAAATGTTCGCAGGTGTAATTGACGAAGCCTATATTGCAAAACGGATTAAAATTGCACAAGTTCATTTACGTATTGGGCTTCAGCCTAAATGGTATATGGCTGCTTTCCAAGACCTTTTGCTATCAATGATGGATTTATTTGCACAGCATATCCAAGATTTCAAAGAATATCAGACAGTTGTCAAAGCCACCACTAAAATACTAAATTTAGAACAGCAGCTTGTCCTTGATACATTTCAACATGAATATTCTAAAATTCGTGATGCTGCAGAAGTACAGCAGCAAGAACTTCATACTAAAATTACTGAAACCTCAAACTCGCTTGCTTCACTTTTTTCTCAAACAACAAATGCAGTTGATAAGCTTGTATCAAAATCTGATGAGATGGCAGCCATGTCGCAGGCAGGAACGAAGATATCTGCACAAGTAGAGGAAAAATCAATTGGCGGTAAAAAAGAATTAGAGATTCAACAAACACAAATGAACCAGATTGATGGCAGTATGACAAAAATCGAAACAGAAATGATACGTTTAGAAGAAATCGCTAAACAGATTGAACAGATTTTTGGTATTGTAACAGGAATCGCAGAACAAACGAATTTGTTATCGCTGAATGCCTCTATTGAGTCTGCACGAGCAGGAGAACATGGAAAAGGCTTTGCAGTTGTGGCAAATGAAGTTCGAAAGTTATCAGAAGATACAAAGAAAACGGTTTCAACAGTATCAGAACTAGTCAACAACACAAATTCACAAATTTCTATTGTGTCACAGCATATTGCAGACGTGAATTTGCTTGTAACAGACAGTAAAGAAAAAATGACTCATATCAATTCACTATTTGATGATATCGTGAGTAGTATGAACTTGAGTAAAAATCAAAATGGAAAAATTGAGACAGACCTTCAAACGTTCCTGAACGAATTGAATGAAGTTAAAGAAACAGTGTCTCAAGTAACAAGCTCTGTAGAATCTCTAACCACTCTAACCAATCGCTAAACCGACCATTTTTCTTATGTTCTAGTATAATAGAAGAAAAGAAAGAAAAGGCGGGATTTTAGTGACAAGAATTTGTCTAGTCAGGCACGGGGAAACAGATTGGAATGCAGCTAAACGAATTCAAGGGCGAACGGATATCCCTTTAAATAAAATAGGTAAATGGCAAGCTGAGCAAACTGGACTCTACTTAAAAGATTTTCATTGGGATGTAGTCATTTCAAGTCCATTATCAAGAGCAAAAGAAACAGCCAATTTAATCCTAAAGTATGTGCATGCTCCACTTGTTATAATGGATGATTTCATTGAGCGTGATTATGGAGATGCTGAAGGCATGTCTCTTGAAGAACGTCAGGAGCTGTTTCCTGATAAACAGTATCCAAACATGGAATCGTTAAAGTCTCTTCAAGACCGAATGCTAAAAGGTATTCACAAGGTAAGAGCAGCCTATCCTGATCAGAATGTATTGATCATTGCTCATGGTGCTGCCATACATGCATTACTGTCCGTTCTTGCTGATGAACATATAGACCTTCATCATGCAAGACTTGTTAATGCTTGCTTAAATTATGTCGAATGGAAAGATGGTGAATGGAAAGTACGTGATTATAACGTTGTCAGCCATTTAACACAATCTTCCCCTTCATTACATCGTGACCTGAAATCCCTTTAAGTCTAGAAAGGATGGCTACTTATCCAGAGCGAATGCTAGATTCGTAAGCACTAGCGCGCAACACTTGACTATGATTGTGTTCTACACGATGGAACCTGTTCTTTAAGAACAGGTCTTTTTTTTTCGACAAAAACGTTTATGAAATAATATTTTTTTATATCGAAATTTGAAATAATTGCTAGACTTTTCTGCCTATTTTGCAGCCTTTCGAGTACCGAATGTTTGTCGCAAAATGTTTCATAAGAAAAAAAGCATCCTTCCATTTTAATAGAAATCAGCAGTCAATTCACTTAAAACAGATTTCGTTAAATTTTCCAAGCGACTTATTACCCTAATTTTTGCTAGGAATTCCACAAAAATTCAGGTCTACTCTTATTTGCCTACTTCCCTTAAACTGAAAATACAGAATAATCAAACGACTCCTTCTTATAGACTATTGATGATTATTCTGAAATAAGAAAAAAGGGATGTGTAATGTGAGTGAAAAAGAAAAATGTGATGACGAGTATTTTATTGGCTGTCCCTCTTCTATTTTCAGCAGGGTTTGGAGACTCAATGGCAAATGCAGAGACTCTCTCAAAGGCAGATAGTGAAAAAAGCTATATTGTAGGTTTTAAAGCTTCTGCCATCACAAACAGCGCTAAGAAAAATGCAGTGACTCAGCATGGCGGAAAACTAGAAAAGCAATATCGAATCATTAATGCTGCACAAGTAAAGATGTCAAAACAAGCCGCAAAAAAACTTGAACATGACCCTAGCATTGCATATGTAGAAGAAGACCACAAAGCAGAAGCATATGCACAAACCGTTCCTTATGGTATCCCTCAAATCAAAGCTCCAGCCGTACACGCTCAAGGTTATAAAGGTGCTAATGTAAAAGTAGCTGTCCTTGATACTGGTATCGACGCTGCACACCCTGACTTAAATGTTGCAGGTAGTGCTAGCTTCGTCCCTTCAGAGCCAAATGCCACCCAGGATTTTCAATCACACGGAACTCACGTAGCCGGAACCATTGCTGCCCTTGATAACACAATTGGTGTTCTTGGTGTCGCTCCAAATGCCTCCTTATACGCCGTTAAAGTGCTAGACCGTAACGGTGATGGACAATACAGCTGGATTATTAGCGGTATTGAATGGGCAGTTGCCAATAATATGGATGTCATCAATATGAGTTTAGGCGGACCAACCGGTTCAACAGCTCTAAAGAACGCTGTTGACACAGCGAACAACCGCGGAGTCGTCGTTGTTGCGGCTGCAGGTAATTCTGGCTCCTCTGGATCTACAAGCACTGTCGGTTACCCTGCAAAATATGATTCTACTATCGCTGTTGCCAATGTGAACAGCAACAATGTGAGAAACTCTTCATCTAGTGCAGGTCCTGAATTAGATGTTTCTGCACCTGGTACATCCATTTTAAGCACAGTGCCAAATAACGGATACACATCTTATACTGGTACATCCATGGCTTCTCCTCATGTAGCAGGAGCAGCAGCGCTTATTCTTTCTAAGAACCCGAATTTAACGAATTCACAGGTTCGTCAGCGTTTAGAAAACACAGCCACACCACTTGGCAACTCATTCTACTACGGTAAAGGGTTAATTAATGTTCAAGCTGCTTCTAACTAATCACCGTATTCAAAAATCCGGCTCATATAGCCGGATTTTGCTTGTTTATTGACGTTGAGACTCTTCCTCTTTTTTTGCCACCTTTTCCATATCAACGATTCTCTCCATCATAGTCGGATGATCATAACGAAATATTTTCACTAGAAGCGGCGGGTTTACTTGGGTCAGTCCTGATTTTGCAAGATTCTGAAAAGACGTTACTCCCGCCTCACCATCTTTTGTCAAATTCACTGCGTACTGATCAGCTGCCTGTTCCTGATGCCTTGATACTGCATTTGTAAAAGGTGAAGCAACAAATGACAACATCGACACAATGACTAAAAGAAGCGGGAGAGCGGCGATGTCATGTGACACTTTCAGATGAAAGGAAGTTTGTCCTCTTTTATATAGATAAAAATAGATACGGTCAATTGCAAAAAAGCCAACCAGTGACAGCATGAAATATCCTGCTAAACCGATATATACATGCTTCATGACGTAATGTCCCATCTCATGGGCCATGATAAATAAAATTTCCCGATCTTTCAGCTTTTGTAAGGTTGTATCCCATAGCACAATGCGTTTATTTTCACCGATCCCTGTCACATAAGCATTCATTGTGTTTGTTTTCTCAGACATATTCACTTCATATACATGGTCTGCTGGGATGTGTGCTTTCTCTGCAAGAGTTAAGATGTTTGTCTCAAGTGCTTGATCCTTTAATGGATAAAATTCATTGTATAACGGATCAATGACAACTGGTTGTATAAAAAAGAGAAACAGTGTCACCGGAACCGTTAAACACCACGCATAAAGCCACCATAACTTTCGTTTTTTTTGAATGAGCCAAAAGAAAACAACCGTACACAACACGAGAAGCGGATATTGGATCCAAAAATCGAGTGTTTGATCTTTTAGCCAGCTTGCAGTGCTTTGAGCAGATACCCCGTAATGCAAGGAAAGCTGATAACCAATCCACTTAATCGGCAGTGAAATCAGCATGGTAAGTAGCGAGAGCAAGAAAACATAGACAAATTGACCAAGAAATCGAAAACGAGCCGCAACAAAGCTCCAGTCGGCCATTTTTCGGGAAAGACCTGTAATTAGTAAAAGAAAAAATACATACCAGTCTAGCGGTATCGTAATAAAGTACAAAAAATTTCGGATTCTTGAAAAATCCTCGCTGACCTCAAGCTCATGGCTTGTCATAAACGTGTGCGGATCTGCACTCGTTCCTTTCACATTTTCAGGAACTGATGAATCACCAATAAGAAACAAATAAAAATAAATGAAAAGACCGTACAATACGTACGCTACCGTTGCCAGAGCAATCCAGTTACGTATTCGCACATGTCAGCCTCCTTTCTATCTCTTTTCTCCTATTCTAATCGCGGATCTTTTTGTTTAGAACCTGTCTGATGTGGCTCCATCATAGCATGTCCCATTTGAAAAAGCTTCTGTGAAAAAAATGATTATGTTGTATAAAGATCGGAGAAGCTAAGCATAAAACAGCGAGATGGAGGTTCAATATGAAGAAAATCCTTGCAGGAATTGTGATCTTTGGGCTTTTACTGATCACCTTCTTTTATGTGTTTAGCCGGACGAATGATATCTTCGATGAAAATCGAGCAGAAAAAGTATTACTCTCACCGCCTAACAAGCCCATCTCCTATGAAATAGATGATAAAGATACAGCAGAAGATTTAATTGAAGAATTAAACAATGGCAAACGAACGAGCAGTCACTTTAATAAAAACTTAAAAAAGCCAGATTACATCGCAAAGGTGATGTTTGGCAGAACAAATGGAACCACCTTTCAGCTATGGACGAATCGATCACAGGTCATTTTTTTAGTAAATGGAACGTACTATGAACTCAATAAAAAACATTCGTCTTCTTTTCAAAAGCAATTGAAAGCGGCCATTCAAAAGGGAGCCTCTTCATAAGAGACTCCCTGCTTTTATTTACTTTCTTCCGTTTGATACTTGTCCTTTAGTGCTCTTCTTAAAATTTTTCCTGTTGTGTTTTTTGGAATATCATCTATGAAATGAATCGTTTGGGGCTGCTTATATTTCGCTAAATAGTGTGAACAATGTGTGATGATATCATCTTGATTGATATGAGCATTTTTCTTAGGGGAAATGAAGCAGACGACAGCTTCTCCTGTATTTGGATCTGGCACACCAAAGACGACGGCTTCTGCGACGGCTTCATGTTTATAAAGTACTTCTTCTACTTCTCTTGGATAGACATTGTACCCTCCGACTAGAATCATATCCTTTTTTCGATCGACAATATAAATATATCCATCTTCATCTCTTCTCGCCAGATCACCTGTATACAGCCATCCGTCTTTCAGAGCAGCTTCTGTATCTTCCGGCATCTTATAATAGCCTTTCATAATATTTGGACCTTTTGCAATAAGTTCTCCGACTTCATTCGGTCCTACTTCCTCGCCAAGTTCATTCACGATCTTATTTCTCACGTTCATAATATCGGTTCCAACCGAACCTGGTTTTCTTTCTCCATCTAGCGGATTAAATGCAGTTACTGGAGAAGCCTCTGATAATCCATAGCCCTCCAAAACCGTCACACCGAATTTCTTTTCGAATCCGTGAAGTAAGGCAACAGGCATGGAGGCACCACCTGAGATGCAAATTCTCACCGATTTCATTGCCTCATCATGTCCCTCTTGGCGGTATAAATAGTTATACATGGTAGGAACGCCAACAAATATCGTCGGCTTTTCTTTTTCCATCATTTTCAAAAGCTCTGATGGGCTAAAGTGTGGAAGTACGTAAACGATTGCACCATTGATGAGTGGTGCATTCATACAGACCGTCAGACAAAATACATGGAACATCGGTAAGGCAGCAATCATCTTGTCTTTTTCACCGATGGATAAGTATTCTGCGATGTCTCTTGCATTTGAGTAAAGGTTTGTGTGAGTCAACATTGCACCCTTTGGTTTCCCTGTTGTTCCAGATGTAAATAAAATGACAGCTGTATCGTCAGGATGAACGGAAGGATGTGTAATTTTCGGCGCGTTTCCTGATACAAGCTTTCCATAAAATACGAGCTTATCAGATACTTCTTTCAAACTTGAACTGCACATCGCTTCATTTTCTGCACAAATAATGACCCGTTCAATTAATGGAAGTTGTTCATACACCTGCTCGTATACTTGTAAAAGCTGACTTGGCGCCACAATTCCCTTCACATCGCCTGTGATGAGCATATACCCGATTTCACTCGGCGTATATGTGGGATTCACTGGTACAACGACGAGTCCTGCTTTCAAAGCACCAAAAAATGAAATCACAAAATGTGGTGAATTCCCTAAAATGAGTGCGATATGATCGCCTTCTTGAAACCCTTCGTTAACTAAACCATCTGCAAAACGATCAATACTTGTCATTAGCTCTTGATAGGTTATCTTGTTTCCTTCAAACACAAGTGCGATGTTTTCTCCCTTGGTCATCGCAGTCTGCTCAAGATTTTTGATCAAATCCATTCTCCCACCCCTTACGTATCATTAATGAATGAATAGCCATTCATTTTATGGCCAAACATTACTCCTTTCTATTATAATGGACAAACGAAAAAATCCACAAGATCAAATGTTGATCACTTTCATTTCTTTAGATAGAAACAAGCACTGCTTTCCGTGAGCAGTGCTTTATCGCTTAATAAATCAAATCAAGAAAGTCTTCTTTCGATACGTTGCCGAAATAGTGGCGTATGTCTATATCTTCTAACGCATCGCTGATTGTTTTACGATCATATTGACGCCCGATCAGTCTTTGTTCAATATCGGCAATATCCCCAACACCAAAGAAATCACCAAAGATTTTGCAATCCTGAATGGTTCCCTTTTTCACTTCTAATCGCAGGTCTATAGAACCTGCTGGGAAACGCTTGGAATGCTGTAAATTGAATTTAGGTGAGCGACCATAGTTCCATTCCCATTTTTGATAGCGGTCACGAGAGATTTCATGAATCTTTTTCCAATCCTCTTTTGTCAAATGATATTGAGGTATATCACCATCCGTATCAAAGATGTAGCTTAAAAGAATGTTTCTAAATTCTTCTATTGTCATCTTTTGATCCATCAGTTCACGAATATTGGCTACCCTACTTCTAATTGATTTAATTCCTTTAGATTCGATCTTTTCTTTCTTTACATTTAATGCGGAGACAACATGTTCAATCTCTGAATCAAATAAGAGTGTGCCATGACTGAAGATACGTCCTCGTGTCGCAAATTGCGCATTTCCAGAAATTTTACGTCCATCTGCCATAATGTCATTTCTACCGCTTAATTCAGCTTTGACCCCTAGCTTCTCTAGTGCCCGGATGACCGGTTCAGTGAACTTTTTAAAGTTATGGAAGCTGTCTCCATCGTCTTTTGTGATAAAGCTAAAGTTTAAGTTTCCTTTGTCATGATAAACAGCACCTCCACCTGATAAACGGCGAACAACTTTTATCCCATTTTCTTCGACATATTTCGTGTTGATTTCTTCTATCGTATTTTGGTTCTTCCCAATAATAATGGATGGCTGATTGATATAAAACAGCAAATACGTTTCTTCTGGGTCCAAATATTTCAAGCAATATTCTTCAATTGCCAGATTGATCATTGGATCGTCATGTTGCTCGTTATCAATAAACAGCATATTTATCTTCCTTCCTTGTTCCATCTAAGCCCCGTATGAGCAAGCTGTATATTGCCAGTATATAATGCCTTTGCTTCATTGACTAGGTCTTTATGCCGCCCGAAATGAGGTAGATGCGTGATGAACAATTCACCTACGTTTGCTTCATTTGCAATCTTTCCAACTTCAGTGCTATTCATATGCCCCGCGCTTGATCCGTCTTGTCCAGCGTAGAAATTGCTTTCAGCAATCAGAAGGTCTGCGTCCTTGGCAAATGGAATAAAAGCGTCCTGATAGCTTGAATCCGCTGTATATACCACAACAGCATCACCTGCTTTCATTCTCATGGCATAGCATTCTACCGGATGAACCGTTTTCAAAAAGTCGATGTGAAATGGACCAATTTGAATGCCTTCTGCTGGATGATAAGGCACAGCCTTTGTATGTACATTATCATGAAGCCTATCAAACGCTTCTTGATCACCAAGATGTCCATAGATCGAAAGCGGACCGCTGCTTTTTCCTAAATGATAACCCACTAATTTTGCGTATTGAAGAGGTCCGATATCTGCAATATGGTCATGATGATAATGTGAGAGGATGACAGCATCTAGTTCTTCAAGATCAATGTATTGTTGTAGTTTTGAAAGCACACCACTCCCACAATCTACAAGCATCCGAAAACCATCTGATTCAAACAAATAACCTGACGTGGCTTCACCAGCTGCTGGAAACCCTCCGTAACATCCAATAACGGTTAATTTCATCGTCATTTTTACCTCCTTTTTCTTAAACTTCCCTCATTACAATATACCCATTTTTCATCAAAAAAGCATTCTTTTTGCCCTTTGTTACAAAACAGATTGACAATAATAAATCTGTTATAATACAATGATAACAACAAAAAGTATTGGAGGATGTCAAATGCTAGGAAAAATCACTGAGTTTTTTAGAAATTTGCCCTCGAAGAAATGCACAAAATGTGGAAATGAATTAACGGAACAGCACGAGTGTTATGGTAATGAATGTGAGGAATGCTCACAAGTAAGTTATCTTAAATAAGGAAGTAACTTGAATAAAAAAGCACTTTTTTCCTCCGTCTACAGTTGGAGTCAAAAGTGCTTTTTATTTTTTCTGAAAAATAGGTAAAAAGGTAAAATCCTTGATACAGAAGGGTTTTTTAGTATTTTCATAGGGTGAATTTTAGGTCTAAAGTCATTTTTTATTGACTTAAGTGAATGAAGGGGATTCGAAATGTTCATTTTTTCAAATAATTTTGTATTTTCTTAATAAAATTTAATCGTGGACGAACCTCTTTAGATTTAGTTATACTTTAATTCATATACTAAAACTTAAGTATGATGGGAATATTCCCTTAATGAATATGTCAGGGAGGAAATCTATGAAAAAATTAAAATTTGGATTAGCTACTCAAATCCTAATCGGTCTTATTCTCGGTGTCGTTGTTGGTGCGATCTTTTTCGGTAATCCAGGTGTTGAGACATTCTTAAAACCTATTGGTGACTTCTTCTTAAGACTCATTAAGATGATCGTCATACCGATTGTTGTTTCTAGCTTAATTTTAGGTGTTGCAGGTGCCGGTGATGGTAAAAAAGTAGGGAAGCTTGGCTTTAGAACCATTCTTTACTTTGAAATCATCACAACGTTTGCGATTATCCTTGGTCTTGTACTCGCTAACTTTGTTCAACCTGGAGCGGGCGTTGACTTTGGTCATGCTGAAAAACAAGATATTAGTCAATACGTTGAGACAGAAAAAGAGCAAAGCAACAAATCTTTTGCTGATACGTTCCTTCATATCGTTCCAACGAACTTCTTCCAGTCACTGGCGGAAGGTGATTTGCTTGCTATTATTTTCTTCACTGTGCTATTTGGACTTGGGGTTTCCGCCGTTGGGGAACGAGGCAAACCGGTATTAGCCTTCTTTGAAGGTGTATCACACGCCATGTTCCATGTCGTAAATATCGTGATGAAAGCCGCGCCATTTGGTGTTTTTGCGCTCATTGGTGTAACAGTCTCAAAGTTTGGTCTTGGATCACTTATTTCTCTTGGTAAGCTTGTAGGTCTTGTTTATTTTACGCTTATCTTCTTCCTTATCGTTGTATTCGGAATCATCGGAAAGATGATTGGCGTCAATATCTTCAGATTTCTCGCTTACATGAAAGATGAAATGCTTCTTGCCTTTAGTACATCCAGTTCCGAAACCGTTTTACCAAGAGTGATGGATAAAATGGAACGTATCGGTTGTCCAAAAGGAATTGTATCTTTCGTCATCCCAATAGGCTATACATTTAATCTGGATGGTTCCGTCTTGTATCAAGCCATTGCTGCGCTTTTCCTCGCACAAGTATATGGCATTGACCTTACGATCGTACAGCAGTTAACGCTTGTTTTGGTGCTCATGGTCACATCAAAGGGAATGGCCGCTGTTCCTGGTACTTCCTTTGTTGTGTTGCTAGCGACATTAGGAACGATTGGTGTTCCTGCTGAAGGACTTGCTTTTATTGCTGGGGTTGACCGTATCATGGACATGGCCCGCACAGTTGTCAACTTAACAGGAAATGCACTTGCAGCTGTCGTGATGTCTAAATGGGAAGGGCAATATGATTCTGAAAAAGGACATCTTGTCATGACTGGACAAGATACTCCTGAACCAACTCGGCTTTCAATTTAATTAACAAGAACCCCATATGCTGGGGTTCTTTTTTATACTGTGATACATGCGGATTGTACATAATGATAAAGTAGATTTGCTGTATGGGTGAGCGAATCTTCATGTGTTCTTTCAAAAGCATGAGAGGAATCGATGCCGGGACCAATGAGCCCATGAATGATGTCATGCCCTGCTCTTATGGCTGCTGACGCATCAGAACCATAATAAGGGTATATATCAAGACGATAATCGATTTTGTTTTCTTCTGCTAATTTGGCTAAATGTTTGCGTAAACCGTAATGATAAGGACCACTTGAATCCTTTACACAAATAGATACACTGTATTCATCTGTTGATTGACCGTCTCCAATTGCCCCCATATCGACAGCTAAGTATTCAACAGTTTCTTCAGGGATATTCGAGTTTCCACCGTATCCAATTTCTTCATTATTCGAAATCAAGAAATGAGTCGTGTGTGGTAAAATGATGTTCTCTTTTTGAATACGATGCATCAATCGCAACAGTAAAGCCACGCTTGCCTTGTCATCTAGATGTCTTGATTTAATAAACCCAGAGGATGTCACTTCAAATCTCGGATTAAATGAGATAAAGTCCCCTACTTGAATACCAAGAGCTTTCACTTCGTTTGCACTTTGTACCTTTTCATCGAGACGAATCTCCATATTCTCTTGGTTCCGTTTTGCCTTTCCTGCATCCTCGTATACGTGAACAGAGGTTTGATGCATGAGAATGGTGCCGCGATATGTACGACCTGACACTGTTTCAATCTCACAATATTCACCTTCAATCGAGTTATATTGAAAGCCTCCAATTAATGCAAGACGAATTCGGCCATTCGATTTAATTTCTTTCACCATAGCCCCGAGCGTATCAACATGTGCGGTCAGCATACGGTGTTGTTGATCATCATTTCCTTTAATCGTTGCAATCAATCCGCCTTTTCGATTTCGTTTCGTCTCAATATTTAAATCATGTAAAAAGCGTTCGACAAAACCGATCACTTTTTCTGTATTTCCTGAAGGGCTTGGGATCGAAACGAGTTTTTGAATTAGCTGGATGGTCTCATTTAATTCAGTTGTCATAAGGTACTTCCTCCTTCGTCTGAAAACGATTCATCAATCAATGCCTTTTTCAAGCATCTCTTCTTAAAATATATCGCTTCGGGTTCCACATGTCCAACTTGCTTTCATAAAGAAAATCCTTTCTCTATGAAAGAGAAAGGATCATTGATTAAGCTTCGTCCTGTTTCATTTTTCGTACATTCCAAGCAAAGTATGCGGTTGTTGCCGCCATCATGATCACAGCAACTGTTCCAAGAATCGCTGCTTGATGCCACAGATAGCTATAATCGCCGCTTGCGATGATCGTTCTAAACCCATTAATCGTGTACGTCATCGGAAGCAAATTATGAATGATTTGGAAAAATTTTGGTACTAGCTCCACTGGGAATGTTCCAGCACTTGCTGCGAGCTGAAGAACCAATATAATGACGGCGATGAAGCGTCCAGGGTTCCCCATTGTTGTCGCAAGAAGCTGAATAATCGCTAGGAAGGTCAGGCTGACGATGATTGCAAAGAGATAGAAGCGCCAGAGGCTCTCAACCTCAAGACCAAGTCCAAAGATGAGCATGGAGCTTGCAATCACTGCCTGCAAAATGCCAACAAGCAAGAGTACACTATATTTGCTGGCAAACCATTCAAATGCATTTTTAGGGCGTCCAGAAGGCTCTTTCATTGGGAACACCACTGTGAGCATTAATGCACCTACAAATAGTCCCATTGATAAAATATACGGTGTAAGCCCTGTTCCGTAATTATCAATCTTTTTCGCTGTATCGTTTTCTGTTTTGACTGGGTTGGCAATCATATCATAATTATTCTGATCTGCATCAATGTCTCCCGTTTTATCTGCTGCACTTTTCAATTTATCGGACAGCTCGCCAGTACCACTCTTTAAGTCTCCCAACCCTTTATCAAGCGATTTTGAGCCTTCAGCAAGCTTAGATGTGTTGTTTTGAATACTAGCTGAACCACTTTCTAGTTTATTTAATGCTGCGTTAAGTTGACTTGAACCACTTGCAAGCTTATCTGCACCACTTTTCGCCGTCTGAAACTTACTGTTTGCAGTCTGCAAACCTTCTTGTAATGTACCTTGACCTGTTTGAAGTGTTAATGCACCTTGATACAGCTTATTCGTACCAGCTGTCATTTGATCAATCGCATCTTGTATCGCAACTGTCGAAGTGTAAAGCTGTTCCGTTTTCTCAGGCAACTGCTTTACTTGCTGTAATTGTGCTTTTGCTGAAGCAACGGCAGACTGAATTTCACTTGCATCAGGGAGTTGCTGCAGGGCCGTTAAGCTTTGCTTAAGCCCAGACAAGTCAGGCAGTTCGATTTCAGGCAGACTATCAAGTTGCTCCATTGCTGCTTTTTTCTCTTCATCTGTCATGGAACTGTTTTGAATAATGCTTTTTACTTTTGCATCACGATTAGACAGTGCTTCATTTAAATAGGCGAGCTTTGTATTGAATGTTTTTGCATCTTTTTTGATCTGATCGAGTTTTGGCGCCATCTTTTCAAGATTCGCTAATTCTGGTGAAGACAATACGTTTTCCACTGCTTCTATCTTCTCTGAGAATGACTGGGCTTTATTATTTAGCTGCTCAATGCCTGCTGTGAATTGTGGCATTTTGGACGCAAGTTGCTGATGCCCCTCAAGACTTGTGTTGAGTCCTTTGGTCAATGTATCGATTCCAGTGCCAAGCTCTCCGAATTTATTATCAATGGTTTGATAACCCGTTAAGAGTTGACCAAGCCCACTATCAAGAGATTGTATGCCAGTATTTAATTCGCCCAATTTTCCTGCGAACTGATGAACACCTTCACTATATGTTAAAGTTCCCTCGGCTAATTTCGCTAGATTGTCTTTTAACTTTTTACTTCCATTTTTTGCACTTTTTGTCCCGTCATCAATTTTTTTCGCACCATCGCTTGCTTGATCTAATCCTTTAGCAATTGTTTTGAAGTTATCAAAGATGACCTCCGCATAATTTTCTGTAACTTCCTTTGAAACCGAATCTTTTAATTTGATAATGGCATTATTCGCAATTTGTGATGCGGCATAGTTCGCGCCCGGATTCGTATAGTATTTTAAATTCGATTTTTTTGGATGTTTGTCTAAAACGGTACTCGCATTTTTTGAAAAATCTTTTGGTATTTCTACGATGAGATAATAATCCTCGTTATTTAATCCCTTGATCGCCTTTTCTTCACTATCAACAAAATGCCATTTGAAGTTATCATTTTTCTTTAATTCTTTGACTAAATCGTCACCAACCTGTAACGTTTTGCCATCATAGTGACTTCCCTCATCCAAATTGACCACTGCTACAGGCAATTGATCAACTGCCCCATATGGATCCCAGTATGCCTTTAGAAATACACCACTGTAGATCAGTGGAATAAATAGTACAGCTAAAATCGGGATCAGTAGCTTTTTGCTCGTCACAATGTCTTTCCATTGATTCCGAATTAAATTCATTGCTGTTTTCCTCCCTAGATGAATGACTAAATTTACAATATAGTCATTTGAACTCAAAAAAATTATGTTGTGGCAGAAAGTCCCTTTAGTACAAAAAGCTCTAAGGATTCAGCTACCTTTTCTTTCGATAAAGGTTCATATCTTTTTTCCCAATCAAAAATAAGTGCAATATATAATTTCACCATCACAAATGCAGTCAATTCAGGATCACAAGGCTTAATGTCGCCTTTTTCTATCGCTTCTTTTACTTTTGTTTTAATGTAGCGAATGATCATTTGCTCCATTTTCTCAATCATTTCCTTGACTGCTGACGTGCCGATCTCTGCATTTTCCTGAAAGATTTTAATTGTGAGCTGGTGGTTTTTTCGAAATTCCAATATTGCAAAGAGCGCTAAGTGAAGATTTTCAGAGAAGCTATTGTTCTCATCTATTGCCTCATCAGCAATTCTTCTCATCTCCTTTAAGAGGGATGTGAAAATTTCATCGAACAGCTCTTCTTTGTTTTTAAAAAAGGTATAAATGGTTCCTTTTCCGACGTTTGCAAGCTTTGCCACAAGATCCATCGTTGTCGCTTTATAACCAAACTGAGTAAAAGCTTTGGTTGCCCCATCTAAAATCATTTGTCTCCTGTCAACACTCATGATCTCACTCCCAAATTGACTATTTGAACGTTTTGGTCATTAAGTACAGAAAGTAATATACCATGATCCTTTCCTAAAAAGCAACTATTAGATCACATTTATTATTCACTTCTTTTTTCTAAACATACGAACATCAAAAATCTCCCTTTCCAATCATCGAAAAGGGAGATTAACTAATTATGAAAATAAGTAAGATACGGCTTCTGTGCTGGCGGCTTTTCCTTGATCAATACAATCAGGAATCCCAACTCCTTCAAAAGCAGCACCTGTGATATAAATACCAGGATATGATTGCTTAAACGTTTCACGCATATTCGAAATCTGCTGTTGGTGCCCAACGTGATATTGCGGCATACTTGTCTTCCATCGCGTCACCGTTGTGAGTTCAGGGTCAGCTTTAATATCCATGATTTTCTTTAAATCTTCCAGCACAATGCTAACGATTTGACTGTCTGACTGCTCGACAATGGATTCGTCGCCTGCTTTCCCTACATACGCACGCAATAACGTTTTTCCTTTAGGAGCTGTATGCGGCCATTTTTTATTCGTCCATGTACATGCTGTAATAGAAAAATCACTATTTCTTGAAATCACAAAACCTGTTCCATCATATTCATTATGAACATCCTCTTCTTTAAAGCCTAATGCAACGGTGGCTACAGAAGTAGACGTCATGTCATGCAAATACTGAAGCCCAGCTTCTTTTGGAAACATGGAGTAGATGGATTTGTGCGGAGTTGTCACAATGGCTGAATCCGCATAGAGCGTTTGACCGCTGTCTAATTGAATATGATAACCCCCGCTTGTTTTTTCAATGCGCGTGACTTTTGTTCCTTTATAAATAGTCGTACGCTTTAGCTTGCTTTCTACTGCTTCAACAAGCGTCTGTAACCCTTGATTAATGGTTTGGAACTGACCTTGCTTTTTCGCTGTCACTTGTTGCGCTTTCGCATGATGTTGAGACTTTTTCATTCCTAAAATCAAGCTGCGGTGCTTTTGTTCTGTTTCATAGAATTGTGGGAATGTCGACATTAAACTTAGACGGTCAATATCACCTGCGTAAATACCTGATAGGAGCGGTTCGATTAAATTCTCGACCACTTCATCTCCCACACGCCTTCTAAAAAATTCACCAAGCGACTGGTCTTCTGTCTGTTTGCTCTTTGGCAGAACAAAATCCATAGCAGCTCTGGCTTTTCCTGCTACTGAAAATAGACCTGTTGTGATAAAAGGGCTAATTTGGGTTGGAATTCCCATGACAGCACCTTTTGGCATTGGATGAAGCGTTTCATTCACTAGAACATACGCCTGCCCTGTCTCATTATTGACAAGCTGATCGGACAGACCGACATCCTTCGCCAACTGCGGTCCACTGACTTTTCTTTCTAGAAAAGAATCTGGTCCGCGTTCAATAATATAGCCGTCTTTATATAGTGTTTGAATTTTCCCACCTAGCCTAGGACTCGCTTCAATAAGAGATATTTGAATAGGAAGTCCTTTTTCTTGGACTTCTTTTTCCAAATAGAAAGCGGCGGCCAAACCAGTGATGCCACCGCCAATGATGACAAGGTGTTTTTGAATGTCATGCATATGATCGCCTTCTTTTATATAGTTACTTGCTTTTCCTTGAGCTTCTTCAAAACGACTGTTGCCAGTGCATCAATAAATGCAGGTTTTGCATTTGGCATTTCTGGACGATAGTAGGAAGCACCAATTTCATCTGTCACGACTTTACATTCATAATCATTGTCGTATAACACTTCAAGATGATCTGCTACAAAGCCAACAGGTACATAGACAAACGTTTTATAGCCTTTTTGTTCAAATAAATCACGCGTTAAATCTTGTACATCTGGACCAAGCCATGGATCAGGCGTATTTCCTTCACTTTGCCAGCCAATTTCATAATGTTCAATACCAGCGCCTTCTGCAATCATTTTTGCAGATTCAGCTAATTGATCAGGATATGGATCCCCTGCAGCAATAATTTTTTCAGGCAGACTATGAGCAGAAACAATCAATACTGCCGATTCTCTTTCTTCCTGACTCATAGATGCATAAGTGTTTTTGACTTGTTCCACCCAATAGTTAACAAACTTCGGCTCATCATACCAACTTTCAACAGATATAATCTTCAGGTTGCCGAGCTTTTCTGCTTCATCTTGCGCACGTTTATTATAAGACTTCACACTAAATGTGGAGAAATGAGGCGCTAGTACAATACTGACCGCTTCTGTTATGCCATCTTGATGCATTTGCGTCACAGCATCCTCAATGAAAGGTTCAATATGTTTTAAACCAATGTATACGTGAAATTCAATGTTATCTTGGATTTCATTTAGACGTTCACATAAACCGTTTGCCTGCTGTTCTGTGATTTTGGATAAAGGAGAAATTCCGCCGATTGCTCGGTAGCGATCTTTTAAATCTTGCAACATGTCTGGTTCCGGCTTTCTACCTCTACGGATATGTGTATAATAACGCTCAATGTCTTCTTCTTTATATGGGGTGCCATATGCCATGACAAGAAGTCCCATTTTCTTTTTCTCCACAACCAACACTCCTTCAGATCATAAAAATAGTTTAGATGGATCGCCTTTTTTGATTAGCAGAATAGTCATGAATAAAATCTGTCAGCTTCTTTAACGTTTCTGGGGAAACATCAGGAAAAACACCATGACCTAGATTAAATAAGAAGTAATCTGTTTTCATGCCCTGATCTAAAATGTCTTTCGCTCTTTCTTCAATCACTTTCCAAGGAGCAAGTAAGATAGATGGATCAAGGTTCCCTTGCAATGTTTTTGTTAAGCCCTCTTTTCGCGCTTCGTCTACACTCATGCGCCAATCAAGTCCAATGACATCCAGCGGCAGATCATGCCAATCTTTTGCAAGATGACTAGCTCCAACTCCATACATAATCATTGGTACGTTCTCAGACTTAAGTTCAGTAAAGATACGCTGCATCACAGGCTTAATAAATGTCCGATAATCTGCTGCATTTAAAGCGCCAACCCAAGAGTCGAAGATTTGAAATGCACTTATCCCCGCTTTCACCTGTGCCCGAATATACGTAATTGTCATATCAGCTAATTTGTTCATTAATAACATCCAAGTATCTGGATTACTGTACATGAGCGCCTTCGTTTTATGATAATTTTTTGATGGACCGCCTTCAATCATATAGCTTGCCATCGTGAATGGAGCACCTGCAAAACCAATGAGCGGAACACTCAGTTGCTCCGTCGTTAAAAGCTTGATCGTCTCGAGCACATACGGCACATCCTCCTCAGGATGAAGCTCTCCTAGACGTTCAATATCTGCCCTTGTTCGAATTGGCGAATCAATAACAGGTCCAATTCCATTTTTAATTTCCACATCCACTCCGATAGACGGAAGCGGGGTCATAATATCTTTATATAAAATAGCGGCATCTACACCATATTGTTCTACAGGAAGTCTTGTCACATAAGCACATAGCTCTGGCTGGTGGGTAATTTCAAATAACCCGTACTTTTCTTTAAGAGCACGATATTCAGGTTGTGAGCGCCCTGCCTGTCTCATATACCAAACAGGTACATATTCTGTTTTTTCCCCTTTGCACGCCTTTAAGAACGTATCATTAAAAGCCTTCGTTTTTCCCATTACCTTTCATTCCACCTTTCGCCTCACGCTCTCTTGCACAAGGCTCAAACACTGCTTTTACTATACCGCTTTTTCAAGGTACGGTATACTAAAGCGGCTCAATGTTCAAAAAATCGCCGAATATTAACGTCCAAAAGCCTCTGGCTTCACATAAGGGCTGCCTTCGCCTTCTTCTTTCGTCTGGGTATTGTACGGGACGACCTTATACTCCGCATCTGAAAACACATTCGCATACGGCATAGTGTAGCTGTTTGTGCCAGTTACTGTGTCAATCAGCGCCTCTCTTCCATTTCTCTTTTCGTAAATTCGATATTCAACCCGTTTATCCTCTTGATCATCCCAAGACAATTCTAAAGTAAACAACCCTTTTATTTTAAACGTGTAACTGGCTTCAAATCCTGATAGTGCTTCTAAACGAATAGGTGATTGCAAATCTTTTATGCCCTCTGGCTTTTCAAACGTCTCTTGAGTCACTCCTGCTGTTGTTAAAATATCTTTGAAAAGCTGTACTGGATACTGACTGCCTCCTGTTAAGTAGTGGCTGTCATCTGTTTTGTCATACCCCATCCAGATCGCTCCAGTTGTACTAGGTGTGTACCCAGCAAACCATGCATCTTTTGTTGCACCTTTCACACCTGAATATGTCGTCGTCCCAGTCTTCCCTGCTAAATCTCCAGCATAAGAGCCGCTTTGAGCTGTCCCACCTTTCACGACTTGCTGAAGCATTCTCGTCATATTCCATGCATTTTGGACACTAAACACACGCTCTGGCTTGTTTTGATTCTTTTCAAGTGTGTCTCCTTCATCATTTTCTATTTTCGTAATGAAGAAAGGTTTTTGATATACTCCCTCATTTGCAAATGTATGAAAAGCGCCAGCAACCTGAAGAGGTGAAACCCCTTTTTCTAAGCCGCCAAGTGCAATCGCGAGTCCATTATCCGATATATCAATCCCCATTTTTTCAAGATACGATTTAGAAGTGTCAATTCCAAGTTGATTTAGCGTCCATACAGCAGCAGTATTTTTACTTTTCATGAGCGCATCAACCATCGTCACTTGTCCTTCATACTGCCCATCGTAATTCTTTGGCGAATAGCCGTCATAGCTTTTTTCTTTATCTTCAAGCAGTGAATAAGGCTTAAACTTTTTCTCTTGCATCGCTGGACCATAAACCGCAATTGGTTTAAAAACAGATCCAGGCTGTCTGACGGCTGTCACTCTGTTATAACCTCCCGCATGATATTCTCGTCCCCCAACGGCTGCTTTTACACCACCTGTTACATTATCAATAAACACTGCGCTGCTTTCGGGTGAACCGCTTTTTCCCGGGAAATAATGATTGTTTTTCATCGCATTATAAGCAACTTTTTGTAAATTCATATCAATCGGTACAGTAATGGTATAGCCACCTTGAAGCAATTGTTCATGGGAAATTGCATACTCGGATTCCGCTTCTTTAATAATGAGATCAACATAGCTGTCTACCCAAGGTGTTTCTGATTTCTTTTTTACATGAATACCGAGTGTTCTGCCTTTTGCTTCAACTGTTTCTGAAGATGACAAATAACCTTGTTCATTCATTAAATTCAAGATTGTATCTCGTCTTTGTTTATTTTTATCAGGATGTAGTACTGGTGAGTAAGTGGAAGGTGCTTTAGGCATAGCTGCAAGACTGGCTCCCTCACTTACGGTCAAATCCTTTACATCTTTATTAAAGTAATAGTTTGCAGCCGCCTGAATGCCATATACGCCATGACCGAAGTAGAGCTGATTGAGATACATTTCAAGAAGTTTATCCTTTGAATAATCTCTTTCTAAATTAATCGCAATAATGACTTCTTTTGTTTTTCTAAGAAAGGTTTTATCATGTGTGAGAAAAATATTTTTTGCGAGCTGCTGGGTAATGGTACTGCCGCCCTCTATTTTTCCTCCAGCTAATATATCTCGATAAATCGCCCTTGAAATGGATTGAGCATCAATTCCGTGATGCTCATAAAAACGCTTGTCCTCTACAGCAACAAAAGCCTTTGCCACTTTATCAGGAACTTCCTTTAATGACACAGGATCCCGATTTTCTGAATACATACTTGTGATTTCTTTTCCATTCTGATCAATGATTTTTGATGAAGCGTGAAAAACGAGCTTCTTCTCATCTATAACATAATGTCCTAAAAATAAAATGGTCAGATAGCCAATAAATGAAAGCACGAGGGTACTTCCTGCAATGACTAATGGAATGATTATCTTCTTTTTTTTCAAATTAGGTCACCTCATTCCTTTATAAGGATAGTATGGGATGGATTGCTTCATAATATGTTTTATGGATTGACTACCAAAGAATTATATATCATTCTTTTGTTATACTATCAAGCAGGAGGCGGTTTAGTTGAATTTCTATATCACATATGGAACAGCAGACTTTTTGCACAAAATCGCAAAGAAACATCACCTAGAAAAGTTGCTTTATATGGTTGGTAAAGACCAAGCAGCGCTCTTTCATGAAACAGATGGAGAGACTGTGTTTAAAGCCCCGCATTCATATGATGTGATTTATGCAAAAGGCGAGCTCGTCCAATCTGGTTTCGTCACCTTGCATCATATCCCCGTTAAGCTTGAAAGTAGAACACTTTTTGAATCGACCTATCAGAAAAAAACGAAGATCTCTGAACATCAGCGAGGCTTTCAGGCACTTCGTGTTTTAAGACCGCAGAAGGATGAAGCAGTATATATTATTTTAACGCTTTGGGAATCTGAGGACCTGTTTCAGGACTTTCACGAGTCTGAGGCTTTCTTTCAGCCACATGAAGATACAGGCTCTATCTTCTCTCGCCCTGCCTATCTCACATCCTATCATGCCGTAACAGAAAATTAAGGAAGTGCTGCTATGCACTTCCCTTTTTCATATAAAAAAAGCCCAATGGAATGATCTTGGGCTCTCCGTTTATTGTCTTCATTTAAGCTCGTACCGGTGCATGAGTGGCTGCACCACATAAAAGTTTAGTAAAATCCATCCTAATAAAATAGGCCACTTTATGATCGGTATGGCGCCTTTGAGCTGAATCAGCATAAAAATAAGTGGAATGAAACAAATCGTGAAGAATCCAATCTTCGAGGCAAACGTCTCTTTGATTCGATGCTTACAGTTTGGGCACACCATCATTCTTGTATGAGATAAATGAAATTTCTCTACAAAAGAAAATACTTTTGAACAATTTGGACAACTTCCCAACACCTTTCCCCCTTTGCATAGCTTCATTTTCAACCTTCGACCTTTATGTAAAATGACCTCTTCATTATTACAATTCAACCCCTTCTGTTGAAAGATTCTAACAATTCCCATACAATCAGAAAAAGAGCATGAAGGAGGTTTTCATTCAATGACAAAATCCACTTTACAAAAAAGTATTTATGAACGTCTTGATGAACAATATGAGGAAATGGTTGAAATTAGACGCTTTCTTCATATGAATCCAGAGCTTTCTTTTCAAGAAGTGGAAACAGCCGCTTTCATTGCAAGCTACTATGAGACATTAAACATTCCTACACGTACTCATGTTGGCGGTCATGGCGTATTAGCATTTATTGAAGGAGCGTCACCTGGACCAACGATTGCACTTAGAGCTGATTTTGATGCGCTCCCAATTCAAGATGAAAAAGACGTGCCATATCGCTCAACAAAACCCGGTGTGATGCACGCATGCGGTCATGATGGACACACAGCGACACTTCTTGTATTAGCTAAAATATTACATGCGCATCGTGATCAATTAAAAGGGAAAATCGTGCTTATTCATCAACATGCTGAAGAGTATGCACCCGGCGGAGCTAAACCGATGATTGAAGACGGTTGCTTAGAGGGTGTTGATGTCATATTCGGCACCCATCTTTGGTCATCAGAACCTTGTGGCACCATTCTATATAAAAGTGGAAACTTCATGGCAGCAGCTGACCGCTTTTCTATTCAAGTGCAAGGAAAAGGAGGACACGGGGCACAGCCTCATCTCACAAAAGATGCTATTTTAATTGGCTCACAAATTGTCGCAAACCTGCAGCAGGTCGTTGCCCGTAAAGTCAATCCAATTGAATCAGCAGTTGTGTCTGTTGGTAGTTTTGTCGCTGAAAATGCCTTTAATGTCATTGCAGATTCAGCCGTTTTGACCGGGACTGCGCGATCCTTTGATGAAAGTGCAAGAATAACGATCGAACGTGAAATTGAACAGGTGGTGAAAGGTGTTTGTCAAATGAGCGATGCCTCTTATACATATGAATATGTGAGAGGATATCCCGCTGTCAAAAATCATCCAAAACCAACTGAATATATTGCTGAAATAGCGAAACATACAGAGGGTGTCACAGGAGTAAAAGAAGCGGAAACCCAAATGGGAGGCGAAGACTTTGCTTACTACCTTCAGCATGTGACCGGTACATTCTTTTACACAGGAGCCATGCCAGAAAACAGTAACCATATGTATCCGCATCATCATCCTAAATTTGATATCAACGAAAAGGCAATGCCTGTCGCTGCAAAAGTACTTGCGAATGCTGTACTTTCCTATGATGCATAAAAGAAAAGGACACTTACAGATAAATGGATCATCTTGTAGAGAAACGCATGTTTTTCTACAAGCTTTTTTATTTTTAAAGTATGTATGATGAATGAAATAGATTAAAAAAGGCTTCCCACTCACCTGCCTAACTCTGCTAGTGGCAAACTTCTTCATTGCGCTAACATTTTGTTTTCTCCTTAACCGGCCGTAACGAAGCCCATAAAGTTGTTTTGAATTTGCAAAGCTCTTTTCCAGAGGCAGACCAGACAAGGGATTTTGTCTGACCTTTTCTTTAAAATCCTCCCATACTTGTCTTGAAATGATCTTTTGATGATTTTTGGGTCCTGTACAGTTTTCAAGGAAAGGACACAGTGCGAAAGAGATATTGATCTAAAACATTTTCACCACAAGTGAATAGAAGTAATTTAGCACCTCCACCTGAATGGCCAGGTAAAAGCTAGGCACAATTATAATTAAAGAGAAAGACGGTCCGCAGTTTCCAATGGGTAACCAATATATAGGAGGAGAACAGTGTTATATAACGAAGCTAGAGACTTGATAAAACTGTAAAATTAAAAAAAGAAGCTGAAATGTAAAAATTAAACTATATCTATAAAGAAACAGAACTAATGATCGAATTGCTAAATGATATCCCCACTTATCCAAGAGTGATTGTCGATACTTGGAACTATAATAGCGAACTTTGTAAACAACTCTAAGATTTATATGAGGTATATAAGAAGCTAGGCTAACTGTAAGGAAAAGGAAAGATAGATTGGAGAAAAAATACTAATCCACGATCTTTTAAATTATAAATTGAAAAAGCAAGCAATGTTTAACCGTTCGACAGAGAGATCATATGAGTGCTGTTTTTATATCTTTCTCCCTATTTAATGACAATCTTTGCATTGGTAAAATTGTCCTTATCAATGAATAGGAGGGAGTGATTTCTTCTGGGGAAAATACTTGATGCCAAAGCACTAACAAGCGCTATGGAAGAAAGAGCCAAGCACTATCAAGAACTCCGTGAACAAATGATAGATTTAAAAAAGGCATTACAAGGTGTGGCGAATCTAGGTGATGATTTCACGGGAAAAGGTGCCGACAATATTAAAAGTTTTTATCAAGAACTAGCTGGAAATGTGGACATGCTTACTAGCTTTATAGATAAACAAAAAGCCTTCCATGAAGGTGTTGCGGGTACACTTGAAGATGCCAATCTTGGCGGTGATACTTTTATTGATGAACACTTTTTAGAAAATCAGGTAGAGATGGGGTTAAAAAACGCCAAAAGTATTGTATCTGATCAAAAGAAGGCTCTGGAAACCATTTTTCAGGACATAGATGATCTCATCTCTCTTGATGTGTTTGATGATCAAATCTTTGATGAAAAGATAACGGATACCGAAGACGAACGGAAGAAGACCGTAAAAGAATTAAACGAATTAGACCAACACCTAAAAGATGAATATGCTTTGTCAGAGACTGAAGAGCAGGCTACAATGGCATTGTACGCCGAAATGATGAATGCGACAAATGACGGAAAAACCATTTCACCGATCAATTTTGATAAGAAAGCGTATCAAAATAGTGAAATCTACAAGGCAAAAAGCGATATTGAAAAGCAAACTTCTGAATATCTCAAAATCAAAAAAGAACAAGAAGAAGCCCGCAAGATTGCGAAAGAACAGGAAGCCCTCGCCAACCGTCCTTGGTATGAAAAAGCACTTGATGATGGCGGTATGCTTTTGAATGAACTGACCGGAGTGAATGACGCCAAACGAGCCGCAACGGGTATTGATCCAATAACAGGCGAAAAGCTCACCGCAGGACAGCGAGTCGCGGCAGGCGGAATGGCAGCGGCAGGCTACATCCCAATCGTCGGCTGGGCGGGGCGCATTTTCAAAGGCGGGAAAGCGATCTACAAAACCACCCAAGCCACATCAGCCGCAATCAGGGCGATTGACATTTACAAAACGTCGCAAAAGTCCTTTGACGTCTTAAAAACCTCGCAAAAAGGCTTATATGGCCTCACCGCAACAAACGGCTTCAGCGAAGCGATTACAGGTAGAGACATGTTTGGAAATAAAATCTCGAAAGAACAACAGGAAGCGAGTATGAATGCGGCGCTGGGGATGCTTTTGCCGTTTGGGGCGAAAGGGTTTCATGGGAAGATGGGGGTTAAGGATGCGGGTAAGTTTACTAAGGAAAATGGGGGTGCAAGTGCTATCGACTTTATATCAAGCCATTCACAAAAGCATATGTATGATTCTGACACAATCTCCACACCCAAGAAAACTCAGTATGGTAAAGATATAGATGTATATGAATTGAGAAGAGATACTATGTTAAACCCAGATAGTGTTCAATATGATGATATAAAAAATACGTTAGCATATAAAAAGAATTATCATTTTAATATAAGCACTCCAGATACTCCAACGGGACAGCACCGAGTTTTTTAAACCTGAACAATCCGAGTAAACATTCGCAATTTCCTTATTATAAAAAGAAGGTGGATGAGGAAGCATGTATAAGAAAATAGAAGAAATATTAAATATTAAATTTCCAATTGATTATGTTGAAATTTTTAATAAGAAACTACATGAGTTTACTTCGCTATACCTTCCTGATGATAAAGAAATAGTAAAAATTAAAGAGTATTGTTCTTTAGATAATGAGCGAAGCGAAAATTATTTACCAAATGTATATTTCAGAGAGAAAAATATACTTTTAGATGATTTAATCCCATTTGCAATTACAGAATACGATGACTACATTTGTTTTTACTTTAATAATGGACGAAAACAAGAACCGGCTATAGCATTCTTTAGTTATGATCTAGCGTACGAGGATAGAGAAGAGGCTGTATTTCAAATTGCAGATAATTTTAGAGAGTTTCTTGATTTACTAAGGTGAGATACTTGTTTTTTGAAGATAGTGCATTCCTTTTTGCACGTTTTATGATTAAAATTTTAATGTTAAAAACTAACTTGGTATATCAATCAAAAACTCATGATGTAACGTGATAAGACTCATATGACGATAGAAAATATTTTTTCTAAAATTTTCATATTATTCCACACGATTTTCTTCAAGTTGAAACTCGTACCCACCGGCACTACTAGAAAGTGATACGCACTTTTAGAGCATTTTTTTAAATAATTATCTTATCATTAAAGATAAAAAAGAAGTAGAAGATTTTTAGCATACCTTGAAAAAACTAAAATGAATACAAAAAAGATATTATTACATTTTTTTACAAAAAAGTATAAATAATCCTTCTAAGAAAGTTTATTTCGAATGGAAAGGGTGCCTACTAAAGGCACTCAACTTGTAGAGAAACTCATGTTTCTTCTACAAGCTGAGCCACTTACGGATAAGTGGCTTTTTCTATGTTTTGTTTGAAGACTCTTACATGAAAAACATGGCGTGCGACATCCCCAAGGTGTCCAGTAAGCTGATGATTCGCCACTCCGCCAACAGCGGCACCAACAACAGGCATACATTGAAACAGCTTCACAAGATCAATATCATCGCGATATTCTTGCTGAAAGCTGTACCAATCCATCTCCTCCCGGCTAGTGTCCCAATCGTCAATGACCTTCATCATTTTTTTACGATGTGCACTGCTTGAGAAGGCTAGTTGAAAGATACACAGCAAGAAAAGCCTTTCCTCTTTTTGAGATAAGTCAAAGCCGTATATACATGCCAGCTCATAAAGGCATTTCATTTTAATGCTCAGTAATAGTGCAAAATCCGCCATTCCAAGGAATAGTCCGCCTGCACCAGTCCCAATTCCTTCGATGGTCGCTGTTTTTTGATAATACTTCACCTTCTCCTTTGCCAGCTCATTTCTCTCAAGGATGGATAAATGCTCGTCGACCACTGAAAATGAAGTGAAATGAGTACCTGACACCGTAGATTCAACGATTGTTTTCATCGCACTTGTGATGACTTGATGAAATTTGGCGGGAATTCGGCGATTCACTTGCTGCTGAACTCCTTTTGAGAACCGTTCCAACTTTGAAGGTTTTCTTAAAAATCGTGTTTGAAAAAGAAACGCCTCTTCATACAATTGACGTTCAGCTAAATTCACGTCATCCCCCCCTTCATTTCATCATACGCCATTTCAATCACACATTGCCCATTATCTCATTTTTTTCAATCGGCTTTGTACGTATGGTTTGAATAAAACGAGAACAAATGTGAATGAAACAAGAAGGGCAAGTCCACTTCCCTTCAACCCTCCTGCTGGCAACAATGCTAAGCTAAGCAGAATAGATTGAATAATGAGCACATTACGAACAAGGGCAAAAAAGCTTTGCTCCTTTTCTTTCTGAGAGACTGGATAAAGTGCTTGTAATGATAGATGGGCAAAGTGCTTCGTTAAAGGGACAAGCTGCACGCCCGTAATAAATACTGTGAATAAAACAAGTGCAGATCCGACCCATTCTGTCACACCTGTATACAATATAATCAAAACAAACACGACAGTTAATCTAAACACAAGGCCAAAATAGTCATTTGAACGAATAAACGCTCTCACGTACATGTAAGAAAATGTTTTGCGTTGATTATATGGAACGAACTTGAACAACCAGTCCATATAAATCCTTCTTTTGACTTGCTTCTTTAAATGCGGCACATCTGTGAATAGATTCGCCAATCGATAAAAGCGTTGCTTCCGCTTTAATTCATCAGAAATATGCAATTCCCATTGAAAAGGCTGCTTTTTCACAGCATTTGTTAAATAAATGAGGTAAACCGCATAAATGATATAAACAACGATTGTAATAGCATAAGCTGCCTGTAAAATGGTATAAACAAGAACCGTATTCAGTATAAAACGAAACCCCACATCAAGCCATCTAACATGTTTTCCTTGAAAGTATGTGATCCTCCACTGAATGGCTGTATTCAAGCCCTTTAAAATGAGCATTTGCGCCAAAATCAGTATATAAAACACTAGATCTCCTGTAGTCACAGCAGAATAAAGAGGAAGCGCAACAATTGATACGGCAATCAAAGGAAATAGCTGTGAGATGAAGCTAAAGTTGAATGCCTGTTTTAAATAGGGCTCCATCTTCGCTTCAAGAGGGAGTAAAAAGACCAAGTCTGCCTCTTTAATCAGTGTTCTAACATAGGAGCTTGTCAAGACAAAAGAGAAAACAATTGCCATCACCCAAAATGACGGAAACTGAGAAGGAATTTCCTTTAGCCACCCGCTATACCAGCTCGCCCCGCCTGCAAGGAAAAAAATGAGCACAATCACAAGATGATCATTGAACATGTATTTTAAATATTTTCTTGTTTCTTGTACGTGTTCTTTTAATCGTGATTTCCAAATGGATTGTGTCGTTTTATTCATAGCTTTCTTCCTTTGTTAATTCTAAATAAAGATCATCAAGTGTCGCATCTCTCATGTTGAACTGCTCTCTTAACTCTGCCAATGTGCCTTTTGCTCTAATTTCACCTTCGTGCAAAATAATAAAGGAATCACAGTAACGCTCAGCTGTCGCCAATATATGCGTCGACATGAGCACACTAGCACCGTTTTTCTTAGCAGCATTCATACGCTCTAAAAGTGCATTAATTGCAAGAGGATCCAGACCTAAAAACGGTTCATCAATGATATATAACTCTGGTTCAACTAAGAATGCACACATAATCATGACCTTCTGCTTCATTCCTTTTGAAAAGTGTGCAGGGAACCATTTCAGTCGTTTTTCCATACGAAATTCTTTTAACAATGGCGGCAGACGTTTTTCTAATTGTTCCTTTGAAAGGCCATATGCCATCGCTGTCAGCTCTAAATGCTCTTTTAACGTTAACTCTTCATATAAGATAGGCGTTTCTGGAATATATGTAAATTGCGAACGATATGCCTCTTGATCTTCCTGGAGTGTACGGCCGTTCAGTTCAATCGAACCTTTGTGAGGTTTCATTAACCCGATGATATGACGAATGGTTGTACTTTTTCCCGCTCCATTTAAGCCAATAAGACCTACGATTTGATTTCTTTCTAATTCAAAAGAGATATTTTTGAGAACGGGATTCTTCGTATATCCACCCGTTACGTCTTTCACAGTTAAAAGGGACATCATTTCGTTCCTTTCTTTCTTTTTTTCTTTATAGTACCAAAAACAAAAGATAATTTGAAATGTTTACCTAACCATAATCCATGAATAAAAAATAGGTGCACTGGTCATCATAATCTATGTAGAAGAAATAAGCTTGATGACCAATATGAAAATGAGGTGTTTGTCAAAGGCAAAGAACCGCATAACAAGTTGGTTTTTCATCTAAAAACCTTAGCTTCTGTTTTGCTTCACTGATTCTTGATTTTTGTGTCCTATACAACCTGTATATGACAAACCAAACGTCAAATGAGGTGTTTACGGCAGAAATAGCAGGCGTATGAGCATTTTATTCTAGTGAATAAAGTGTTCAAAAGGCATGACGTATGAATCCATCAGCATTTCTTCTACAGGAGCAGGATGAGCGACCAAAGGAGTTCGCTTGTCCTGTTTTCTTTTTTGTCACTTTTTGTGATACGATAAAGGAAAACAATGAGGAGTGACATTGCGTGAGCGACTGCATTTTTTGCAAAATTATTAATGGAGACATCCCGTGTGCAAATGTATATGAAGACGAGCATGTATTGGCTTTTCTCGATATTAGTCAAGTGACAAAAGGACATACCCTTGTCATCCCGAAAATACATAAAGACAACATTTATGAGATGACACCAGATGTATCCGATCATTACTTCCAAGCCATTCCGAGGATTGCAAGAGCCATCAAACAAGAATTTGAACCCATTGGGTTAAACCTTCTCAATAACAATGGTGAAAAAGCAGGGCAATCTGTCTTCCATTACCATATGCATATCATTCCACGCTACGGCAAAGGTGATGGCTTTGGTGCTGTTTGGAAATCACACCAAGATCAATACACTTCAGAGGAGTTAGCAGACATTTCTACTGCTATCCACAAGCGGCTTACCTCATCTTAATTGATGAGGTTTTTCTTTTTCAACATCCTTTACCTAGAAAAACCCCTTCCCTTCACGCAAATATTAAGATATTTGTGATGATTCGAATTTTTTCTCCAAATCCCTCAAATTTGTGATAGGATGGTCTTATCTTTTGATCCATTAACGCGAGAAATAGGGAGAGATTGTGATGAAGCGAACGACAAATTTTAATGCTGGGCCGGCGGCATTGCCGCTTGAAGTGCTTCAAAAAGCACAAGAAGAACTTGTTGATTTTCAACAAACCGGAATGTCTGTGATGGAGCTTTCTCATCGTAGCACTGAATATGAAGAAGTACACAATAAAGCGAAAGCGCTTTTGATAGAACTCATGGAGATTCCAGAAGATTATGAAGTTCTCTTTTTACAAGGCGGGGCAAGTCTTCAATTTGCGATGGTTCCAATGAACTTCTTACATGAAGGTGAGACAGCTCATTTCATTCAAACTGGTGCTTGGTCAGAAAAAGCACTTTCAGAAGCAAAAGGGTTTGGTCAGACTTCTGTATTTGCATCAAGTGAAGATGACAATTATTCGTATATTCCAAAAGTGGATACATCAGCTCTTACAGATGGCGCATATTTGCATATCACATCGAATAATACGATTTTCGGCACTCAGTGGAAAACGTTCCCAACAACTTCTTTACCGCTCATTGCTGATATGTCCAGCGATATTCTAAGTAAAAGAATAAACGTTTCTTCATTTGATTTCATTTATGCTGGGGCTCAAAAAAATCTAGGCCCTTCTGGCATTACGATTGTCATCGTACGCAAAAGTTTATTAGAAAAAGAAAAAAGCAGCACACCAAAAATATTAACATATTCAACACATGTGAAAGCCAATTCTCTTTATCACACACCACCAACTTTTGCGATTTATATGCTGTCCCTCGTCCTAGAACATGTAAAAGAGACTGGCGGCGTTGAAGCAGCCGAGAAACGCAATGAACAAAAGGCGACTATTCTATATGATACGATTGATCAAAGTGGCGGTTTTTACAAAGGACATGCTCGTATAGACAGCCGTTCTCACATGAATGTCACTTTTACCCTCCGAGATGATGCACTGACAAAATCATTTGTAGAGAAAGCAAAACAAGAAAAGATGGTTGGACTTGCCGGACATCGATCAGTCGGCGGATGTAGAGCTTCCATTTACAATGCGGTTTCCATTGAAGACTGCCAAAAGCTTGCGGACTTTATGAAAAAGTTTCAGCAAGAAAATGAGTAAAAAGGCTTTTCTAACCCGAAATAAATTTGTTATAATAACGAGAATATGAAGCGTTGACTCTTGCAATAAATGATCAGCCATATTATTGGAGAGTCCTATAAGAGCTTAGCAGAGGAGAGCATAGAAATGAAAACAAAAGAATTAGTCATTATGTCATTGCTTGCAGCAATGGGAGCTGTTTTGCATACGATTTTCCCGCCAATCTTCTTTGGAATGAAACCTGATATGATGCTGGTCATGATGTTTTTAAGCATCATCCTTTTTCCAAAGGTACAGCATGTTGTCGTCATTGCCCTTGTGACTGGGGTCATTTCCGCTTTGACAACGAGTTTCCCCGGCGGACAAATTCCAAATATGATAGATAAACCAGTCACTTCCATTATTTTCTTAGTACTTTTCTTATCTTGCCAAAAAATGAAAAATAAAGTGGTTCTTACCGCTGTTTTAACAGCTGTTGGAACCATGATATCCGGCGTCATTTTCCTTTCTGCCGCTTTGCTCATCACTGGACTGCCAGCAGCATTACCGGCACTCTTGGCAGGCGTTGTCCTTCCAGCAGCCGTCATTAATACCATTGCAATGGCGTTTGTCTTCCCGATTGCTCAGTCCATTCTAAAGCGTGCAAGAATGATTGAAGTCGCTTAACAAAAACCGAACCTCTTCATGATATTGAAGAGGTTTTTTCATGTTTTTATAAAAGAAAAAGGGTAAGCAGCAAAACGAGAAGCGAAATCCCTGCACCCGCCCCACAAACAAGCGCTTTTTGCTTTAATACATGTTTGGGCGGATAAGACCCTGCATACCCAAGTTGTCTTAAATAATGAATAGAACCACCTGTGAAAACAACACCGATACACGTAAAAACAAACAGAAAGACAGACAACCTTCTCCCCTCCCTTTTCTTCAAAAGTATGCTAAAATAAAGCAAGCTATGTATGGAAGTTTGAACCTGATCTTGAGATCAGAATGAACTGAGTATGTGTAAAATTTGACGAGAGGTGATATCAATGGCTAGTGGACGTTCTTTACTAACAGGATTATTTGTAGGCGGTCTCCTCGGAGGCGTTGCAGTGCTCCTGACGACTCCCTCTTCCGGCAGAGATGTGCGCGGAAAAGTGAAAGATGGTTATGGCAAATTGGAAGATACGCTGACAAAATTAAAAAGAGATGGACAGTCTTTAAAAGAGCAAATTGTTGAAACCGCAAAAGAAAGCGCAGGAGTTATCAAAGAAGTTGCATCTGAATTGCAAACATCCATTCAACGATGGCGCGAAGAAATCAAACCTCATCAGCAAGACTTGCAAAAGGAAATTCAGGAAATTGAGGAGAAGCTCAAACAACTGGAGAAAACCTTACAAAACTAATTTATATTCACAAAAAAATATTCGTTTACAAAAGTGTGCGGGGTGCGTATCCCGCACTTTTTTTGTTGAAAAAAAGTTATTTCGCCAATGTTATTCATGACTTTTTAAAATTCTTGAATTTTCAGCTTTATTAATCTTTATTTTATTGGCATAATAGAATTACAAGAAAAAGAGAAGTAGGTGAAATGGATGAATCATTCGGAACAGCCTTTCGATGTAAAAGAAGCACTTTTATTCAGTCAAAGAATGGCTCAATTGAGCAAAGCTCTTTGGAAATCCATTGAAAAAGACTGGCAGCAATGGATCAAACCGTATAACCTAAATATCAATGAACATCATATTTTGTGGATTGCGTACCAGTTAAAAGGAGCTTCAATATCAGAAATTGCGAAATTTGGCGTCATGCATGTATCAACTGCTTTTAACTTCTCCAAAAAACTGGAAGAAAGAGGATTTTTAAAATTTTCTAAAAAGTTAAACGATAAACGCAATACGTATATTGAGCTAACGCCAAAAGGCGAAGAGACATTCCATAAACTACTCGAAGATTACGACCCTGCCCGAACTGGTATTGTCAAAGGCGCACAGCCGCTTCATGACATTTACGGAAAGTTCCCTGAAATTTTAGAAATGATGTGTATTATCCGAAACATCTATGGTGAGGACTTCATGGAGATTTTTGAGAAATCGTTTTCAAACATTGAGAAGGACTTTTTGAATGAACATGGAAAAGTCACGAAAAGGGCTGAGGAACTTGAAGGCTCGACTGAGGTAGCAGAAAAAGAAAAGACGGCTAAATCAAATCAAACTGTTTAATGATCTTTATAAATTCATTCATTAATGGCTGAAACAGCCCCTGATCATGTAGAGCAAAAATCGTCTCATGAACATCCAGCTTCTCAATTAACTGTCCCGCAAAAAGCGCAAGGAGATCGTCGAACATGACAAATCCTTGTGCTTTTTGCTTGTCCATATCGTCTGAAAGCTTTGCACAAATACGTTCAATGTCCTTTGCTTCTTCCTTAGACACACGCTGCCGAATCAACAGCGCATAATATGGATAGCGGCTCATATCCGAGGCCATCAGTAAAAGTTCCATATGATATTCGAGCAGACTTATTCGTTCCTCAATCCTCATGTACGTTCCCTCTTTCTCTTAGTCTTTCTATTTTAGCCGAAAATACTCATTGACGAAAGAGACGAACCTCCCCCTTCTGTCATTTTTTCTTGAAAAACTCAAAGTTTCCTCTGTTTATCCTTCATGAATGGAACATTTTATTTTTTTTCATCAAAACCATTGATTTTTATCCTCAGAAAGAGTAAATTATCTTGAGGTATTCAATTAGATTTTTGAGATTGGAAGGATGAATAAATGAATTGTTGGAAAACCATTAATCTTGAAAAGGATTATGGTTATACGAGAATGATGATTTCAGCAATAAGTCTTGCTATCTTCTTTTTCATTTTGGCTTTTTTATGTTTTCAACTGACTCATCCTGAAACGAAACTAAGCAGTCATAACGCGCCGCTTTTTGCTGTGCTTTTACTCGCGACATTGCTTGTCCATCGTGTGATTCACTTGATTCCAGTGATGAAAAATAAGAAAAAAATGACGTTATTTAAACGAAATTGCTGGCAGCGTGTGCCAAAGAGGGTAATGCTCTTTTCATTGGTCAGCCCGTTTTGTGTCATCTCACCTGTTTACTTTGTTTTAGGCATGGCGTTTCCCATGTATGCTCACTATTTCATCATCATCGCAAGTATTCATGCAGGCTATTGTTTGCCTGACTTTTTATTTACTTGGAAACTGCTAAAAGCACCAAAATCATGTATCATCGATCAAGCTCAAGATGAGTTTGATATTTTAGTTGAGCAAACTTCCTCATCAAGAGGTTTTTAAAGTCAACTTCTATCTTTTTCATAAAAAATTTGGTAATGTAGTATGGGAATAGCATAGAGAGGGGGGCTCTCCGATCGTTTTATTTTACTTCATCGTCTTTGCTGCGTTTATTGTATATTCAATAAACAGGCTTACTAATACATTATGCCTTGTCAGAGAGATTCCTGAAGAACGGCAAGATAAGGTGTTTCGCTTTATTAATGTATCAATACTCATCTTACTCATCTCATCATTTGTTGAAATTACGATTACTGCTTAAGATCAAAGCAAAAGCTGCCAGTTTGAGGGGCAGCTTTTTGTGATTTTTTATCTATTAGTAAATCCAAGATGCACCGATGATGATCAATAAAATGAATAACACGACGACTAGTGCAAAACCGCCCGCAAAGACTTCTCCTCCCATGTAAATACACCTCCTGCCAGTTCTTCTTCCGTTCTAAGCTCAGTGTATGCAAAAACATTTAAAACGTTTAGGCACCTGTCATCGTTTGAAAAAAGAACCGCCCCACACTCAGGCAGAACGGCTCTCTTCTGTACCAGCGATTTAATTAGTAAAGATATGCTGCACCAACGATGATCAGCAAAATGAATAGCACGACCAATAAAGCGAAACCATTAGAATATCCTGCTCCCATATAATTCAGCCTCCTTTTTGTGATCACTATATGTGTATGTCGCACTTAAAAATTTGACTAGACGAATGCCCTCTCATTTGCATTTCTTTTTACAGCGTGTCACAATATGTTATGATACAGTCAATGATAAATAAATTGGAAAGATTAGGAGTGTTTTTTGAATGAAAAAAATGGCTTTAGCAGCTGTAACAGCAGTAAGTGTTTTAACTCTTGGCGCATGCAGTAGCGGTGATAAAGAAGTCATCGCAACGACGAAATCAGGAGACGTCACAAAAGAAGAACTATATACAACTCTTAAGAAACAAGCTGGTGGAGATGCTTTAAATCTACTTGTTCAACAAAAGGTTCTTGCTGACAAATACAAAGTATCAGATGATGAAATCGATAAGAAATTGAAAGAATATAAAAAAACACTTGGAGAAGATCGTTTAAAACAACTTCAAGATGAATATGGTAAAGACTACATCAAAGATCAGGTAAAATATGAGTTACTAACTCAAAAGGCTGCCAAAGCGAATATTAAAATTACTGATAAAGAAGTCAAAGCTTATTATGATGACCTAAAAGGCAAAATTCGTGCTAGCCATATTTTAGTCGCTGATAAGAAAACAGCTGATGAAGTAGAAAAGAAATTAGCTAAAGGTGAAAAATGGGACGACCTTGTGTCTGAATACTCAACAGACACTGCTTCAGCAGAAAAAGGCGGCGATGTAGGCTGGTTTGCAAAAGATGGTCAAATGGATAAGAATTTCAGCAAAGCAGCATTCAAACTAAAAGTGAATGAAATCAGTAGCCCAGTGAAATCACAGTACGGCTACCATATCATTAAAAAAACCGAAGAACGCGGCAAATATGATGACATGAAAGCTGACTTGAAAAAAGAATTGCTTGAGCAAAAACAAACAGACACAAATGAAATCCAAACCGTCTTAAACAAATTGGTGAAAGAAGCCGATGTAAAAGTAAAAGATAAAGAACTTCAAAACTCGTTCAAAGAAAAATCTCAACAAACAAATACAAATACAACTACAAATCCAAACCAATAATCGTGAGAAACCCCTCTACTATGTAATGAGTAGAGGGGTTTCTGTATGAACAAATAATTAAGCAATCGAATGATCTTCGTGGTTCGCCGTTTCTTGTGATGTTTTTACTTTTTGATGCTGTCGTCTGCGCTCTCTTTCCTGTTCCATTCGCTCGATAAAGATTTCACCTTCCTTCTCGATAAAGGATTGATCAATCTCCTGCTCCTCTTTTGCTGTCGTCATCAGTTTATACGCACTGTAAATAATGCCAATAATACATACATACACCCACCATGGAAAAAACAGCATCTCTTTTTATGGCCTCCTTTATTCAGGACATCTCCCTCTTCCCTTGTGTTACATGCTTATGCGAAAAGAAGACAAGTTATGAAAAAAAAACGCCCGCTTTATCCGGACGTTTTTTAAGTCATATTAATCGTGAAATGTAGGTTTATAAAAAGATCGGTTCTCTAGAGCAAAAATACGCTCTGTATATTCTCCAGGTTTCACATGCTCAAGCGCCCGATCCATCATGTTCATTTTCGCATCAAGATTATCAATATAGTGAAGGATTTCCGCCTCCTTGACCATTGGCGGTTTCGGACTTCCCCATTCCCCTTTTCCATGATGACTCAGCACCAAATGCTGTAAAATCAAAATTTCTTCGGAGTCAATTCCAAGCTCTTCTGCGGCTTTAGCAATTTCCGTTACCATAATGGAAATATGACCAATTAAATTTCCTTCGACTGTATATGTCGTTGAAATTGGACCCGAGAGCTCTTTCACTTTTCCTAAGTCATGTAAAATAATACCTGAATATAATAGATCTCGATCTAGTGATGGGTATAGATCGACGATCGACTTAGCTAAATGCAGCATTGACACCACATGATAGGCGAGACCAGATACAAATTCGTGATGATTTTTCGTCGCTGCAGGATAATCGGCAAATTCCTGTCCATATTTCTTTAGCAAATGTCTTGTGACACGTTGAATATTAGGATTCTTCATATCAAAGATATACTGCATAATCGTATCCATCATATCGTGTTTTGGAATAGGAGCTGTTTCTAGAAAATCATCAATCCGAATTTGTTCGTTTTCAGCAACTGGGCGAATATTCCTAAGCTTTAGCTGATTTCTCCCGCGATAATGATGAATATCACCTACTACCTTGACAATGGTTTGTGGTGCATATGTGAGTTCATCATTTTGCTTTGCATCCCATAGTTTCGCCTCAATGTCTCCACTTTGATCTTGAAGAATTAAGGTTAAAAATGGTTTGCCGTTACTTGCAATACCTTTAGTAGAAGATTTAATTAATAAATGCAGGTCAACTTGTTCGCCGACATCATAGGTCATAATCCCTTTAGCCATTCAATAAAAGCTCCTTCCATGTTTCTGCTCATTTAAGTATAACATAAGTCATAATTTGTCAATCACTCAACTACTAAACTCGTAATCTGCTCTTTTTGTGCTACTTGCTTCATGCGATCATGGCAGGTGAAATAAAACAACTGTGTTTCAGAACGGGTAAGCTCACTCATCATATCCATCACACGCCCTAAGCGCACATGATCAAAATGGACAAAACTGTCGTCCATCATAAAAGGCAACTGGCATTCTTGTTGATGAGACATTGCCAAAGCAAAACGAATGGCTAGATACACCTGTTCACACGTTGCCTGTGAAAGCTCCTCCGCTCGGAATATTCGCTCATCGTTCCTTTTCACGATCAGCCGATCATCTTCTTTCGAGAACATGATTGTTTGATAGCGATCATCTGTTAAAGGCTGTATTAAGCTGGAAGCCGTTTGAAGCAAAGCTGGAAGTCTAGTTTCTTTATGTTCGTTCAATTTCTCATGAATGACCGATCTCACAAGCTGAATGGCCGCCCATTTTTTAGCTAGTAACTTCGTATGTTCCTGCTCTATTCCGAGCTGGTGGGTTAAATCAGACACTGTACCTGACGCTTCAAGGTGTCTAATTTCCACTGTGAGTTCTGCTAATCGTTCCTGCATTTTCGTTACATTCATTCGGATGTCCTTTAGGCGACCTTTAGCTTGTACACGAAGCGCCTCTATTGTGTGTAATCCCTTACTTACAATCCTTTCTAACTCCTTAGAACCATCGCTTCGGTGCAACTCTTGATTTACCTGTTGTAAGTCATAAAGCCGCTTTCGGTATTCTTTCGATAAATGAACCAGCACATTGAAATCTTCCTTTGATTCTGCTTCTACTTGACGAAAAAGCTCGTTGATTTCTTTTTCGTAATATTGAATTTCCCTTTTTAACGCTGTCAGTTGCTGCTCAACATGCTGGATCGATACCTTCAATGCTTGACGTTCCTTTTCTCTCATCGCCTCATCCTTCAGAATGTCTTGAAAGGCTGAGATTCTTTCTTGAACCGTTCCTTCTTTTTTCTGAAGTGCGCTGCTTAAAGCAAATACTTGCTGCTCATAGAGGGTTTTTCTCTCTCTTAGCTCATTTATTTCGCAGGAAAGCTGCTCATATAAAGCTGTATTCGCTTTTAATTGTTTAAGGACCTGATAGGCTTCGACGAGAAAAGAAAGCTCTGAAGTGAGCCCCAACTGTCTTTTCATCTCTTCTACTTGTTGCTGAATCGGTTCTAACTCTTGCTCCCAGTCCTCATATTGCCGAATGATTCTTTCATAAAGAAGCTCTTTTTGCCGCACAAGTGTTTCAGCTGAAACCGCTTGGACTTGAAATGCTTCTGCATTTGTGCCATGTCCCACCTGGGTCTTTTTCAGCAATGAATAAACCAATGTGAGCACAAAAACAGAAAATCCTGCAAACAGCAAAGTGACCAACCATTGTCCTAAAAATAATAAAATGATCATGAGAGCAGTAGCAACCACGAACAATAGTGGGAATAACCACGTTCTTGTATCATTGTCACCTGTTGCAACCTGTTGAGCTGCCAGTTGATCTTTTAATCCTTTGAGTGCTGTTTCAGCTTCTTCTAATTCATGCCGTGCATGATCAAAGCGTTCATCAAGCTGAGTCTTTCTATCCATTAAACGAACGTATTGACCGACAGCCTCCTTTAATTCCCACTCAAAATCAAGGGAGTCGTCGATCTGCTCTAGATTTAACTGCCTTTCCCATTTCAGCTTCAATGTGCTTGCTTCTATTTTTTGCTTCAATGTTTCTCTTTCTTCCTCAAGCTCTGTTAAGCGTCTTGTCACACGCTCAGATTCTGGGGAAGCATCAATCACACTTTGCATCTCCATCAACGTATTCTTGTCATACAATGGTTGAAATTGCTCTAGAGAAGTCTGCGCGCGATCTAATTTTTGCTCCAGTGCTGCTAATTGTGCTTTTTGCGGGTGAAGGTGTGATTCTAATTTATCAAGTTCATGCTCTGTCTCTTGTCTAAATTGTTTGACACGTTCCGGATAACGAGCCAATTCTTTTTTTAACTGGATTTTTTGCTCTATGATTGGATAAAGACGAATGTGTTCATTCAGCTTATGAATCTCTTCTTCTACCTGATTCGCTTCGTTCTGAAGTTGTTCGATCTGTTCTATTAAGCTAGTCTGTTCCTGTTTCTTTTCTATATAACGATTTTCTATCATTTTGGCCTGTTTTAGTTGGTCTGCCAGTTCCTTTAAACGATCGAGCTGTTGATTTAATTCAGGCTTTCGACCATTTGGTTTAAAAAGTAACTCCTGCTGTTTGAACAGACGACTATCCATCTTGGATGCGGCATCTGATCCAAATAGACTTGAAAAGAGCAAAAATTCACCGATCTGATCTTGATTTAGGGCTTGCACATTTTGTAGCCCAAACACATCAAAAGAATAAATAGATTGATATAATCTACGGTCAGTTCCCTTTAAAATCGTGCGTAAAAAACCCTCGTCTTTGATTTCATCATTCGGTAACATCACTTGCGCTTCACCGCCTTGATCGGACGTCCTCTTAATCTTGATCATGCCTAGCTCTTCATGCAAACAAGTAAGGGAGCCGCCATAAAAAGATGACTGTTTGGGCTTGTACACATTGTTTTTAGAAAATCCAAAGAGAATCGATTCAATAAATGCCTTCAACGTCGTTTTCCCCGATTCATTCAAACCATAAATAAGCTGAAAACCATCATTAGAAAAGTGAAAGGTTTGATTTGAAAATTTGCCAAATTGCGTAATATGAAGTGAACGTATTTTCATCATGCCTCTCCTTTTCTCACAGTTGCTTCAACTGCTCTATAAGTAATCTTTGTGCTTCTTCTTTAATATCTGCTTCATCCTCTTTTGTCATAGCCTTTCCAGACTTCCTGTAGGTTGGGTGACGCTTGATCGGTGAAAGTAGCTGTTCATATGCCTCAAATTGAGCAATTTCTGACGTGAGTTCCTTTAGAAATGAATCTTCTGGAAAGACGAAATGCTCATTTGTTCGATCATCAATGGACATGACCCAAACGAACGTTTCCTCGTCTTCTTCTTGCTCGTGAAGAACGGACATGAGCTCCTCCATCACATCCAGCTTTGTTCGTTCAAAGTAAGGAGGCGCATCACCGATCAATTCAATTTTTACACAAAAAGGAACACCTCGATGTTTCAGCTCAATGATTCGCTCATCAATCAGCGTGACAAGATCCGTCATATGTGCTGTATGTGTAATGTCGATGACCACTGTTTCAAATATAACGTCTGAACAGCTATGAAACTCCGCTATCTCAGAACCTTCAGAGAGATGAACCAAGTAACAGCCTTTCTCTCCAGTTTCTTTTATATGCCTGCCCTGAATATTACCAGGGTAGATCATCAATGGTTCTTCATGCAGCACCTCTCTCTTATGGATATGTCCAAGAGCCCAATAATCGAAATCTTGCGCCACAAGCTGCTGAAGCTGAAACGGTGCATAAGTGTCGTGTCCTTCGCGGCCCGCTAATGTGCCATGAAGCATCGCAATATGATATGTAGCATCTGTTGTTTTCAGGTAATGAGGTGTCATATTTTCATAGACAGCCCTCTCTTTGTAGCTAAAACCATAAATGCTTGCGACAAGCTGTTCGCCTCGATAATAGGAGTGCTCACTTGGCATTCCGCTTGAGAAAACTCGAACATTTTCTGGCCACTCAATCGGTGTCCACTCTCCGCCTAAATGATCATGATTACCATAAATAATAAAGACTTCAATCCCGTACGTTTGGAGTCTAAGAAATTGTTTTCTTAAAAAAAGCTGTGCTTTCAAGCTTCGATTGGATTCGTCAAATACATCTCCGCTTAAAAGCACAAAGTCCACAGTCTTCTCGATGGCGAGATCAAACATGTTCTTTGCACTTTGAAACGTACTTTCTTTCAGGCGTTTAAATATTTGGCTTGGTATACTCGACATTCCCGCAAACGGACTATCTAAATGAAGATCTGCGGCATGAATAAAGGTTAGCTTAGTCAAACGTCTATCTCCTTGCACGATACTGTAGTTGACAATATTTTATCATGTCATTTTTACGAATGCACGTTCTATCAATTTTGTTAAGAAAAAGCCATTTTTTTATGTAAAAAAGAGGTTTTGACCGTTACATTGTTTAATTACATAAAAAAACAGAAGAAAGGAAAATGATTGATGGAGAAGACATACTTTTTGACCGTATTTGACCGATCAGGCGAGACATTATTAAATGAAAAGATAACAACTGATAGTGATGAAAAGGCAAAAGAGCTAGGACGACATCGATTAATCGAACAACAATATATGAAGCATTCTTACCGGCTCGTCGACAATGCAGGCAAGCTGCTCTTATTTGAACGTTAAAAAGAGCCGGCTTTTCGCCGGCCCATCGAATTATACATTTTGAAATACAGGCTGTCTTTTTTCTAAAAATGCTTGGATGCCTTCTTTATGATCATGACTCTGTCTAAGCCTTGCCTGTGCTGCACGCTCCTTTTGAAGAACCGCTAACAACTGTGGCTCTGACTGCTGAAAATAAATCATCTTTGTTTCAACAAAAGCCTGAAGCGGCATGTTTAAAAATGGTTTCACACATGCTTTCTGATACGTATCGACCTCTTCTTGAAACACACCGTCTGCTAGTCGAAGCTGAAGCGCCTCTTCTGCCGATAGCTTTTTTCCACTCCATATTAATTGTTTGGCCGTTTGCTCGTTCACTCTCTTTGTTAAGAAAAAATGACCTCCACCATCAGGGATTAGCCCTATTCCATTAAAATTCATGGCCAGCTTTGCATCTTGATGCATGAACAAATAATCACAGCTTAGTGCAAAACTAAAAGCAAGACCTGCCGCCGCCCCATGGACAAGCGCAATCGTCACTTTTTTCATACGTGCAAGAGAAAGTGTAATTCCTTCGATCAAATCCATGACATGATGAAAATCTTCTTCACGTTCTTGCTTGAGCATCATCCCGATATCTCCACCTGCTGAAAACCCTTTTCCCATGCCCTTTATCACAACAATCCTCGCACTGTTTTCTGCCGCTATATCACATGCCTCTTTGAATTCAGCAAACATATCGACATGAAATGCATTATAGGCATCCGGTCTATTGAGAACGATTTCAAAAATATCCCCTTCTAGCTGACATTTGATGAATTTCATCATTTATCCTCCTTTTTCGTTTGAATACAAGACTATTTCCCTTTTCATACTCATAATCCCTTTTCCTCTGCATAAAAATTTCAAGATCAATTGATACTAAAATGAGCATAATTGTTGAAACAAGAAATATATTTTTATATAGTTAAACAAGAAATTAAAAATCATTTGAAAGGAGGAGGATTGTTGATAAGGTGTTACATTTTTATATTGGTTAGCTTCATCGTCATGTTTTCTCCCTTTTCAAATGTCGCTTTTGCTTCTCAGGCAGAAGCGAGCACGATCAATCTCATTTCTCCGTCTGTATATGATGAAGAAATGAACGCTGTAAAGACATCTCCATTTTCAAAAAAACATGCTTCATCTATTCTATTGTACCGCGGATTATCAATGGCTGACTTGAAGGCTTTTCTATTAAAGCCCACTCAATCAAAAGCGTTATCCATTGATCTATGTTTTTTGGAAATGAAGTGTGCAATCCCCATTATGTGTCAATCAAATTACCTCTCCTGATTCATTTTATTTCATCCGTATGAGCAACTATACCTATCTATCATATTCGGAGGGATAATATGAATATTAAAGAAAATGATCTTCCAGGGATCGGAAAGAAATTTGAAATTGAAACGAGAAACAGAGAAAAGATGACGATTGTGATTCATGATGATGGCAGGCGGGAGATTTATCGATTTGACGATGATGATCCAGATGAAGTCCTGTCAACCATCTCCCTCGATGATTCTGAGTCACGACAAATTGCTGCCATTATTGGCGGAATGGTATATAAACCGCAAGCACTTGAGACCATCGAAATGACCTTTAATGACCTCATCATTGAATGGTTTAAGGTGGAAAAAGGTGCAAAAGCGGTTGGACATACACTCGGTGATTTAGATGTAAGACAAAATTATGAAGTAACTGTCATTGCGATTATTAAGCATACAAATGAAAAATTACTCAACCCAGGTGCCGATTCCATTATTGAAGAAAATGATACGATGGTTATTTCAGGCGAAAGAAAGCACTTGAAGCGATTGATACGTGATTTTCTTTCTAGAGGGGGAGAGTGATGAGAGAATGGATCATCTAGTCTTTGAAGTTGGCACTGCGCTTATTCTGATCGCCATTGCCAGCTTAATCGCCAATAAAATGAAATTCTCTATCATTCCATTTCTCATTGTCCTCGGAATGATTGTTGGTCCTCACGCTCCGACCATCGGTATCATTGATTTGAAATTTATCGAAAGCTCTGAAATCATTTCGTTCTTTGGCAGAATGGGTGTCTTATTTCTCCTATTCTACCTTGGACTTGAGTTCTCTGTCGGAAAGCTCATCAAATCAGGCAGATCCATTGCAGTCGGCGGGTCTATCTATATTTTAATCAACTTCAGCTTAGGTCTTCTTTATGGCTTTATCACAGGCTTCGGTTTCCTTGAGGTTCTGATTATGGCGGGTGTCATCACCATTTCATCTAGTGCAATTGTCGCCAAAGTCCTCGTTGATTTAAAACGGACAGCAAATCCTGAAACAGAATTGATTCTTGGGATTATTATGTTTGAGGATATTTTTCTCGCCGTCTATTTATCCGTTGTATCAGGTCTTGTCCTTGGAGATGCCACATCCGTTGGCAGTGCCTTATTATCTATTTTAATTGCCTTTGGATATATGATGCTTTTCTTCATCATCGCACGAAAGCTGCCAAAACTATTAAACAAAATATTCGATATACGTTCAAATGAAGTGTTCATCATTGTGATTTTTGCGGCTTTATTCTTTGTCGCCGGTTTCTCAGAAACAATCCATGTAGCAGAGGCCATTGGTGCTCTATTACTCGGTCTTGTTTTCTCAGAGACAGAGCATTCAGACCGAATTGAGCATCTCGTTGTTCCGTTTCGAGATTTCTTCGGTGCCATGTTTTTCTTCAGTTTCGGTTTAAGCATCGATCCTTTTACTTTAGGAGATGCATTTTGGCTAGCGATTGGCGCCGTCATCCTCACCTTAATTGGTAACTTCACTGCCGGTATGTTTGCTGGAAGAAGAGCAGGTTTTTCTCATAAAGCTTCTTCTAATATCGGATTAACCATCGTGTCAAGGGGAGAATTTTCAATTATTGTAGCAGAGCTTGGCATTGCAGGCGGTCTTGCTGCCACATTGAAGCCATTTGCTGCATTGTATGTCTTAATCCTTGCGATCTTAGGACCGCTTGTGACGAAAGAATCAAAGCGCATCTATCAAATGTTAAACCACATTTTCCAGTGGAAAACCGAAAAATCAAACGTGAAAAAAGAAACGACCATATAAACAAACAAGGGCCCCATGAAGTGAGGCCCTTTTTTTTCATCAATTTAAAAAATTGCTGACATTTTTGTATATGAAAAAACACTGCATCACCGCAGTGTTTACTCGTGAGATACAAATAACGACTCAAGAAAGTTGATTTTCTCTTCTGTATAGTGCTCATAGCGATCATTATACGATTTTGGATCTTTTGGATTGGCATACTGCGTAATTTTTCCTGATCGCGGATCAATGAATTTACTTGCTGCGCCACATCCAATGCCAATGATCGTCTGAACTTCTTCCATAATGATGATATTATACAAACTCTCTTGTCCTTCTAAAGAGTACCCTATATTTTCAAGATTCCCTAAAATGTTTTTTTGTCTATACAAATAATATGGATGATATTGATGTGCTTTTGTCCACTTGACAGCTTCATCCATCATTTGTATGATCTCTTCTCGGTCCGCCACTTGATACTTCTCCTTATTACGCGTCATTTCAGATGCTCTTTTGAAGGAGAGTGTATGCACAGTTAAAGATTCAGGCTTTAGCTCTTCAGTTTGATGCAAAGAGTGTTGAAACTCCTTTAAACCTTCACCTGGCAAGCCAATAATTAAATCCATGTTAATATTATTCATTCCGTACTGTCTGGATAAATGATATTTTTCAATCGTTTCTTCCACACTATGATGACGACCAATCGCTTTGAGCGTTTCGTTTTCGTACGATTGCGGGTTGATACTAATTCGGTCGATATTGTAGCGGTTTAAAACCTCTAACTTATCAGGCGTAATGGTGTCTGGTCGACCAGCTTCTACCGTTATTTCACGAATATGTTTCACATCTGGAAATGAGCGATACATTTCTTCATACAGCAAATCCATTTCCTCAGCGGTAATACTTGTCGGTGTACCCCCTCCGAAATAAACCGTTGTCACTTTAATCCCTTGTTCTTTTAGCCACGAGCCAATTTTCTGCATCTCATAATGTAGCCCGAAGAGAAACGTCTCGACTCTGCCAGCTTGTCCTTTAATCGCATATGCAGGGAACGTACAATAGGCACATTTCGTTGGACAAAAGGGAATGCCGATATACACACTGACTTCCTGCTGAAGGTCATACAGGTCAGGTATCGCTTGAAGCTGACGATCTACAATTTCCTGCATCAAATTGATTTTTTCATCATGTATCAAATAATCACGTTTTAATGCAGCATGCGCCTCTTCCTTTTCCATCCCTTCTCTAAGCAACTTATGAAGTAATTTCGTAGGACGTATTCCCGTGAGAATTCCCCATTTTTGCGTGATTCCTGTATATTCTTGAAGAAGGTTTAAGTAAACAGACAGCACAGCATTTTTGAGTTGCTTCCAACGTTCCTTCTCATTCAATCCATCCGGCATTTCTCTTGTAAAACGACTTCTTACATCTGAATCAGCAATATGTCCAACGGCCTCAACCACTCCATGATCTTCTTTCCAACCGAGCTCCATTACCAGACCCTCATCAAGAGCATGTTGATCGAACAACACTTCACTATCTTCTTCAAATAAATTCGCAATATTGACAAGCGGACGATGAAAACGTTCATCTGACAGCCCTTTAATTACAATTCGCATCGAATCACCTTTATCTTCAAACTTGTTTTATTTTACAAAATTCATCTTGGAAAAGCAATGAAGGAAACAGACGATGGCCCTGCCATTTTATGATTGACAGGACCTTTATCTGTTTATCGTTTGATATCAAATTGATGTAAAAAACCTTCCCTTTGCTGCATCCTAAAATATTCTTTGATCATATAAGCAACGCCTTGTTCATCATGAGATCGTGTGACCCAATCGGCTTTACGCTTCACCGAATGAGGTGCATTACCCATAGCTACCCCTAATCCTGCTAGCTCAAGCATAGGAATATCATCTATCCCATGACCAATCACTACTGTATCTTCTAAAGTAAAACCAAGTGATGAGACCAAAAGGGAAAGACCTGCTTCTTTCGAAACACCTTTACACACGATATTCATTTTCTCATCGCTAATCTTGATCAGATTGATAGATGGGAACGCTTGTTGAATGGTTTTGTATATTTCAGGCTGAAGAGCTGCTGTCGAATATACTTCGATAACAGGTGTACTTACTGGCTCATCCATCAGCATATCACTTAAAGATTCTACAAATTGGACTGGATAAAAGATCGGATCAGACGGGTGAATCAGTGTTTTCCCCATTAGTTGAGACTGGGTCTTTTTTCGATTACCAATTGAGAATTTTTCATGTAGTAATCGGATATTACAATCAAAGCTTTCAAGGATTTGCACAAGATTAAACGTTTTTTCTTCCGTTAATTTCTTCACATGAAGTGGTTCATCGAGTTTATCTGCGATAAAAGCACCACTATGAGTCACAAGTGTTGAAGACGATATTTTCAACGCCTTGGCAATTTTTTGTGCTGATCGAAAATGCCGATTGGTCACAATCGTCACATAAACCCCTTTTCTCTTTACATATTCCACAGCTTCTTTTGTAGCGGAATGAATTTTCCCATTGGAACGAAGTAACGTCCCATCTATATTGAGTGCAAGTAATTTTTTTGACACTGAGGCATCCCCCTTCTTGATGACTGTACTTATGATGAGGATATGCCCTAACCGAGAGCTTTAGAACATGCAGTTGAAGTCGAACTTTCATGAATCAAAAAGGATACCCCCATAAGTTGAAATGAAACAACCAGTCACCGAAAGAGTTTCGGCAACTGGCTGTTTCATAAAGGTGTTTGATATCCCTGCCTAAAAACGGGCATCAGTCCCCCAGCCTACCCCTAAGGCTTTTTATGTATGATTTGGATGCGTAACAATGGCGTGATGAAGCTCCCCATTTTCCCCTTTATCTTTCACACACCAAAGCATTGCTTATATCATATCCCCTTATGCTTTGTATTTCTCCCTGAAGCGCTTCTCTCTTAGTTGACTGATCACCATGAAATCCAAAATGAAACGCACCCAATGAAATCATGAAAGTACATTTTTGAAAGCACTTTCAATAAGTATTATCGCAAAATTTCTCAGCTTCGACAACCTTTTTTTTAAGTTGGATGATCAAACAAAAAAAAGGGCAAATTCAATCGCCCTTACAATTAATTTTCTTCCGGATTTCCGTAAAGCTCTTCAAGAGGCTTCATGATGATTTTATTTAATTCACCGATAAGAACACTCACACGTTGTTCGGCTTCCATTAACCGAGAGATTTTATCATGTTGCTGAACAAGTGTAACTGTTTTTTGAGCTTGCTCAACTTCTTCTTGTGTAATCTCTTGACCAGTCATTTGTTTTTGTTGAAGGTTTACTTGAATGTCACGAAAGTTCTCAAACATTCTTTTAGAAGACTCATCCTCGTTAACCTCATCATAAAGATTTCTTAAAGTTGAATATTCTTCGCTTTGTCGCAATGCTTTTTCAAGGTCATATGCAACATCATAAAGATTTACAGACATGTCATGTCTCCTTTCTATCCGTTATCACCGATATCATCGGCGGACACCACTCCACTATAACAAACTATGGCTTTTGTTTCACATATATACAATGAATTCATCAAAATTCTCTTCTTACTGTTAGAATAATGTGACGAAAACAGCCTGAATAGCGCCAATGATTCCGCCTAAAAAACCACCTAAAAATGTAATCATCTTAAGCTCTTTATTGGAAATGCTGACAACCAGCTCTTCCATTTTTTCAAGTGGAAAAAGTTCAATTTGCTCGCGAATGATATCTTCAAATTGAAGCTTCGTCAGTAAACCCTCTAAAGCATTCGATGCCGCTTCCATCCCCTTATCAATGAGAACAGGTGCAAATTGGAATTTGAGATCATTTGCCACGGCACTGATATAAGTTCCTACCGGTCTGTCTAAAAGCAGCTTTGTAGAGAAATGTGAAAGCAATCGCCTTTTCACACAAAACACAATCCTCTTCACATCCCACTTTTCATCCAACTTCTGAAGAGAAAATGTCTTTACCTTATCCCATTCTTGTACTAACACATCTGATAAAAATCTCTTTGTTTCTGCATTTCTCAAAAACTTCATGATTTCAGGGTGTACTCGGTCGATTAAGCTTGAATTGCCAAGAAACATTTGAACCATACTGCCAAACATCCCTCGTTCTTTTAAGAAGTCGTCAATCATATTGCCGAGCCTTGCTTTCCCTTCCTCACTTTCAAAGTAATGAATCCCTCTCATTAAAATATAATCTGCCACATCTGGGATTTTTGCCGAGAACTTATCTTTGACTTCCTGTGGAAGCAGTTCGGATAATGATTGTTGATCATACTTTTCAAGCAATGCAGAGACCTTCTCATCTGACCACTGACTCAACCATTCATCCATTTTCACGTCAGCCTGTAGAACTCCGAATTTTTCTAAAAAAGTAGCGACTGATATCTCCATTTCAGCGGTCTTATCAATATAGCGGTGAACAGTGTTCAATATGTCTTCTCTCGCCTCTGACGTTTCAAAGCGTTTTTTAATACCATCTGGAGTAAGGAGATGTTCCATCACCATCACACCTACTTGCTTTGCTACTTCATCTCTTCTTTTAGGAATGAGTCCCGGTGTAAATGGAAGCTGCTTCCCAAATAAATAATAAGTTTTATAAGGACGAAAAAGCATTTTAATCGCAAGATAATTTGTTGCTGCTCCTATGACCGCTCCTATTACGATCATAAAGATAAACGTTGTGAGTATATCCAAAATTGTCATCTACCTTTCAAACAACACCCGATGTTTATTGTTTTTTATCTATTCGTATTATAGTTGTTGTCAAAAGTCCAAGCAAATGGGCATTCATCAAGACATATGGTTAAGCTATCTGTCGTAATGATAAAGGAACACAAGATTTTTGTAAAATCATAAAAAAATGTTTTTCGTTTGTTAAAAAAGAATGTGAAAAGTAGGTGGTTTTACATGATGTCAACATTAGGCGTTGTTACTCTTTCAACACAACATGAAGAGACATTCACGCTTCAGCTCGCCAAAGCTGCCTCTCCTTTTGGTTTAGAAATTGTGCGTTTTACACCACTTGACTTAAAACCAACTTCAAATCTTATTCAAGGTCAAAAGTTTAAGGTTGGTCAAGGTTTTGTATCAGAGGAATTTCCGATTCCTGATTTCATTTATGATCGATGTCTGTACCAGCATGATTTACGATCTAAAAAAGCAAAACCAATCATGAATTGGTTAAAAAAGTATCCAAAAACAACATTTTTGAACACAGGATTTCCAAATCAAATGATTCTATTCGAGCAGCTCCAACATCACCCTTCATTAAATCCATATCTACCAGTCTGCTCATTATTAAAAAAACCATCTGATCTTATCGAGATGGTAAAGGAAAACGGGTATTGTAAAATGCATCCGCTCTCACAGCAACATTCAGCTCCAACTTACTTGGTTTATATGAATGATCAATCAACTTTAACCGTCCAGCTCAATCAAAAGCATTTCATCACATTTTCTAGTCAATCAGACGCCGAGCGCTGGTGCCAAAAGTATCTCGGTCGCTATTTACTTCAATATTTCAACACGCCTTTCCAAAATAATTTTTTATTAACTGAAATCAGGAGTTTTCTCATGAAAGATGCTCAACATCAATGGCACTGCATGGGAAATTATATAAAATCAGCAGCTAAAAATAGCTTTTTAAGGAATACACAAAATTCAAACCATATGTTAGTCTTTGATCACTACCTAAACACATTGCAACCGCACATAAGGCAGCTCTTGCTAGATGATATGTCAACCATTCATTCGTCTCTTCCAGCTTATTTGGAAACAAGATTTTCTCCTTTCATTGAATTCGCTGTAGACTTGCTCCATACAAGCGAAGGTAAACTTTTTATATCAAATATCATGTCAAAGCCAGGGCGGTCCGCTTTTTTAAAGGTCTTTCCTGAAAAAGAAAATAAATTCATCCGTTGTATTCTCGAGCATGGGCAATCAATGATATCTCAACAAAAGGAGGTTCATTATGCTCCAAAAACGTTATATCATCGCTCCTCATTTAACAAGTAAAAGAACGATCCATCTCCCCTTTCAATTTAAGCAGCAGGAATCTATACAATCTATCGCTTTCGGGTCTCTCTCTTTAGACGGCTTCACCATTTCATACCATCAAAATAAACATAAAATGTTATTATCTGAAGATCTTTTCCACGATTTGCTTATTCCTTATGAGACTAAAGCTGATGTGATTTTACATGACAATACACTCTATATAGGACCTCTCATTGGAATATTTACCGCAGGGTTTGAACAGAATGCTCAACCATTAGGAACTCGCTCTGATTTTTTCGTTCATCTACTAAAGTCTTGCAGAAAACATGTTGGATTTGCTTATCTTTTTGGCACTCATTCTATTGATTGGGAACAAGGAGTAGTGGAAGGGTACCTTTTCCAACAACAAAAATGGATTAAAAAGCAATTCCCTCTCCCGACAGTCATTTATGATCGACTACCAAATAGAAAGGTTGCTCAATCAGCGTTCATACAAGAAACAAGACGAAGACTTACACAAGACTACGATATCCCTTGGTTCAATCCTTATTTCTTTAATAAATGGCACATTCATGAAAAGCTGCTTGCAGATCAACGTTCAGTATCCTTTCTACCGCATTCTATACAACTAGATCCTTTAGATGCTTCATGTAAAATAGAAACACTCCTCCATCTGCACAATGTGATTTATCTAAAACCAATGAACGGAAGTCATGGACATGACATTTATCAGCTAAAAACGACTAAGAGTGGAATTGATGTCTATACAAATAAAGGGATGTCCGTTGAATTTTATTCAGTAAAGGAATTTCTAGAAAAATTTAGAAAGGAACACACGATACATGAATTTATAGCTCAACAAGGCATCGATTTACTACATATCGAGAATCAGCCGCTTGATTTCAGAGTGCATACAAACAAAAATAAATATGGTTATTGGACAGTAACTGCTATCGCTGCAAAAGTATCTGGAGACCATACAGTTACCACCCATCATTTACATGGAGGGACTGTTAAAACGCTGACTGACATCTTTCATGTACAAGAAACACGATTGAAGATTTTACAGCAGCTTTCAGAAACTGCTATCCATCTTAGTCAAGTCATTGATGAAAAAATGCCGGGCTTCATAGGTGAAATCGGATTTGACTTAGGAATCGATCACTCTGGATCTACTTGGATGTTTGAAGCTAATTCCCGGCCTGGAAGAGAAATTTTTCGGCATTCTTTATTAAAAAATTCAGAATGGCTCGTTGGTAAAAGAATCATCGATTACGCATCCTACTTATCACAAAAAGCGCTCTTTATCACCGAGCATTCGAACGTCAATTAATTGCTTTTCTATTATCAACAGTGTTCTCAAATCTATCCTTTTCCTATGCTCTATCCATAAGATGAGATACAATATAACTAAGTCAAAGGTTCTTTTCTTATTGTCGTTTTTGTTTATTGTGTAATCAATAAAAGCAAGGAGGCAGTAACGATATGATTTCCCATTTTCAATGGAAACCGCTTTTTAAGAAAGCTCAATTGCCTGGCTGGAAAATATCCTTTTTTCACAATGGTGCGCATTATGAAGGCATCTACCACAAAACTGGTGATATCGAATGGGGCTACCAACTTCCACCACACGAAGTTGAACCAAACCTAAAAGAAGAAATCCATGAATTAATGCTATTTCATGTCTATGATTAAACTGATTAAGGAGCCTCGTCATGCTAGAAAAATTAAAGCTTGTATACGGCAAACATATCATCAGTTCACCTACCAATGACAAACATATTCTATGGTATCAAACCGATCAAGGCGAAATATTTGGAGTAGACGGAACCGAATTATCTTCAAGAGAAACACTCCTTTTAAACTCATTACTTACACCGATCAATTTATCTAATACTCAAGAAACTGAAGATGAAAAGAACTGGTACAGTTATCTTTTTGAAGAAAAATCATTAACAGTGCACGAACCCGTCCGTGTTTATTATTTTAGAATGTTCCATCAAGCAGAACAGAAACAACAAATAAAAGAGGCTGTTAGCAGCAGCCTCGATCATACTCATTTGATTTGGACAGGCGCTGACACTGCCATGATGATTCAATCAAATGCCACATCAGAAAATGGACAATTAGACAAGCTGAATGATCTTTCTCAAGCATTCACAAGTGACTTTTTAACAGATTCAGTCTTTTTACAAGGACAATTGCATCTGCCAAATGAACAGCTAAGAACGAGATTGTTAAATGAACATCAGCTCTTTTTGACGCTCATTCAACGGGGAAAGCTTAGATCAGGTGTAGCGACATTTTATCAATGTCTTCCATACCTATTTCGTTATAATCCTCATGCGGTATCTAGCTCGATTTCCGATGCATTTAAAGAAACGGTCCTTGATCGAGAAGTTTCCCGCACTCTCAAAACGTATATGCAGTGCAATTTGAATGCGTCCAAAGCTGCCAAAGCTTTATATGTACACAGAAATAGCCTTCAATATCGCATTGATAAGTTTATTGAACGGACAGGAATAGATATACGTCATTTCCCAGAAGCCTCAGCTACTTATTTCATGATGAGTCTTCTAGATGTTTAAAAAAAAACTGCCATAAGCAGTCTGCCCAAAAAATGAAATAAGATGTTGTGCACGTTGTCCATTTACAGACACTTGCCCATTTTATACACTTTACATATAAGTAAAGCGCTTTCAACAGAAAGGAACAGGGAGGCTACGGCAAATGGCTGAAATGATGCTCGATCGCATTTATAAAGTATATGATAACAAAGTGACAGCAGTAGATAACTTTAATCTTCATATACATGATAAAGAATTTATTGTTTTTGTTGGTCCATCAGGCTGTGGGAAATCAACTACGCTTCGAATGATCGCAGGTCTTGAAGAGATTTCACAAGGGGATTTTCTGTTAGATGGCAAACGAATGAATGACGTAGCACCGAAGGATCGGGATATTGCGATGGTCTTCCAAAACTATGCTTTATACCCTCACATGAATGTGTACGATAATATGGCCTTTGGATTAAAGCTGAGGAAGTTTCCTAAAACGGAAATTGATGAGCGGGTTCGAAATGCTGCCAAAATTCTAGGTCTTGAACCATATTTGGACCGAAAGCCTAAAGCTTTGTCAGGCGGACAAAGACAGCGTGTTGCTCTTGGCAGAGCCATTGTTCGAGATGCAAAAGTCTTCCTTTTAGACGAACCGCTTTCCAATCTAGATGCAAAATTACGTGTTCAGATGCGTGCTGAAATATCTAAACTTCATCAGCGCCTGCAAACGACCTTCATCTATGTAACTCATGATCAAACAGAAGCGATGACTATGGCAACAAGGCTTGTTGTCATGAAGGATGGCTTTATTCAACAGGTTGGAGCACCTAAGGATGTATATGAAAATCCTGAAAACGTCTTTGTTGGAGGATTTATTGGGTCTCCTGCCATGAACTTTTTCACAGGAAAACTCTCTGACGGCGCCATCGCTGTTGGAAAAACGCACATTCGTGTGCCAGAAGGAAAAATGAAAGTATTACGCAGTCAAGGTTACATCGGAAAGAATGTGATTCTTGGAATTCGACCTGAAGATTTTCATGATGAACCTGTCTTTATTGAGGCATCTGAAGGTACAAAAATTGAGGCACATGTAGAAGTGGCTGAACTTATGGGAGCGGAAACGATGCTTTATTCTTCTCTTGAAGGCCAATCTTTTATTGCACGTGTTGATTCTCGTACGGATATTCAGGCAGGTCAGTCTTTACCGCTTGCTATTGATATGAATAAAGCTCACTTCTTTGATATCGACACTGAAGAACGCATTCGGTCAGCTCAATAAAGAGAAACTTGCTCCATCACCCGCTTGTTGGGTGATGGTTTTTTTAATTCATTGAGGAACATTTAAAACAAGATTTACCATGTTCTTTTTTTGTATGTTTTCTTAGCAAATAACCATAATATTTAGTACAAAGGACTTGTCGCATTGGGTTCGCCAAGTGGCAAATGACAATTTTCATTCGCTGGTGCGATTCCAGCAAACCCAACCAAATCATATATAAAAAGGAGATTCACATCATGGCAAATTCTAATAGTTCAAATCAATTACTCGTTCCAGGAGCAGAGCAAGCAATCGATCAAATGAAATACGAAATCGCTTCTGAGTTTGGTGTAAACCTTGGACCAGAAACAACAGCTCGTGCTAACGGTTCAGTAGGTGGAGAAATCACAAAACGTCTTGTATCTTACGCTCAGCAACATCTTGGCGGAACAAAAGCTTAATTTCATATGTGGCGAATAGAAGGCACTTTTATGGTGTCTTCTTTTTTTGTTTTCATCCGCACCAATCTCCTTTCTGCTCATATCATGTATTAGAAAGGAGCAAATCTACATGGACATTATTTCTGGTGTTAATTTTGAACTATTACAATTTGTTGGCATTTCTTTATTATGTGAATATGCTCATAGTATTCGGTCCTTTCATCTTTACAAAAAAAGCATGATATAAAATGATACCATTTTGGGTCTTTTTCACTTATAGTATGTAGTGGAGGGATCGAACAGATGAAAATAGCTCTTTTCGGTGCTCATGGACGTGTAGGACAAGCATTTCTTCGTTTCGTTCACGTAGATGACCGTTACATGGTTCGTTCATTGATTCGAACGAATCGGGAAGGAATGCTTGCGGGTATGTTTCAAGTCACCGGCAATTCAAGAAATCAAGAGGATGTGCTTGCAACGATCAAGGGAGCAGATATCGTTGTGAGCTGTCTGTCAACAGATGGAGATGATACCTTATCTGTTTCAATGAAACATATCGTACAAGCCATGCAGCAAACAGGTACATCAAGGATTATCTCGATTGGTACTGCGGGTATCCTAAAGGCAAGGCAACAGCCGGAGCTGTATCGCTTTGAAACAAATGAATCGAAGCGGACAACTACTCGAGCAGCAAAAGAGCATGCCAAAGCATTTGAAATCCTTCAATCGACTGATCTAGATTGGACCATTATTTGTCCAACCTATTTACCAGATGGAAAGGTGACAAGATCATATCGCTATGAGAAAGACTTTCTCCCGATAGATGGAAAGAGAATTTCAGTTGAAGATACCGCACATTTTTTGTATCAGCAATTAAATTCAAAGGAATTTGTGCATCATCGAGTTGGCATCGCTTACTAATCATTTAACAAGTGCAAACCGTATAGGACAAGTTAAAAAGCCGAGGTGTCAGGAAAAAGCCTCAGCTTTTTTTGTGTTGTATCGGATGATCTTAAGCGGCACCGAAAGCTTCTCAACATGCACCACATGTTCATAAAGGGTCAGGAAATGATTTTTCACATAGAAAAAGCCCCTTTCGATTGAAAGAGACTCGTTCCGTTATGATCACTTTTTCTAGTGACTTTTCTCTTTAACTGCTAGCGACAGTACCCTTTTGCAGTTCGTACATTTGGGCATACAGCCCACCTTCTTTCATTAGTTGCTCATGGTTGCCGCGCTCCACAATTTCACCCTTTTCTAAAACCAAGATCATATCGGCTTTTTTAATTGTGGATAATCGGTGGGCAATCACTAAGGTCGTACGCCCTTTTTTTACTACATCAAGCGCTCTCTGAATAATGGCTTCTGTTTCTGTATCAATGTTGGCGGTTGCTTCATCTAAAATTAAGATCGCTGGATCATACGCTAGTGCACGGGCAAATGAGATTAACTGACGTTCACCAGAGGAGAGAGTACTTCCCTTTTCGAATACAGGTTCATCAAAGCCTTGAGGCAAGTGCTTTAATAACTCTGTTGCACCTACTTGCTGAAGAGAAGATTCGATCGTTTCTCTGCTGATTTCTTCATTCCCTAAACTTACATTAGAAGCAATGGTTCCAGAAAATAAATATGGATCTTGCAGGACGATGCCCATTTGTTTACGCAAGGTTTGACGAGACTTATGATAAATGCTTTCCCCGTCAATGAGAATGTCTCCTTTTTGAATATCATAAAAACGCAGCAACAAATTCATAATCGAGCTTTTCCCAGAACCTGTATGTCCTACTAGAGCAACAGTTTGCCCCTTTTTCGCTTCAAAGGTGATGTTCTTTAGCACGTTTTCCCCCTCATGATAAGCGAAGGTAACATCTTGAAAAGCAACGTGTCCTTCCATTTTCTGCTGAACGGGCTCCTCCACTTTTGTTCCTGGCTCATCTAATAGTTGAAAGACTCTTTCAGATGAAACCCTTGCTAATTCTAGTCTTGAAAATTGATTCACAATACCTGTAATCGGCTGGAACAATCGGTTCAAGTAATCCACAAATGCGTAGAGTACCCCAATGGATACAATGCCTGTCGCACTTAATGAGGCGCCTCCGAAGTACCAAATGAGCGCCGCATAGGCAACATTACGAAGCAGGTTGACTAAGTTGTGTGAAAGTAGCGAATTTAAATGCAGCATTTTCCGCTGATAATTAAAGTGGTCGTTATTTAGTGCATCAAATTCTTCCTTCGTCGCTTTTTCATGGCGAAACGCTTGAATGATCGTCATTCCTTGAATGGCTTCATTTAGCTTGGCGTTGATCTCACTGATGATTGAACGTATCCGGTGGTTGTACACTGATGCAAATTTTCGGTAAGTCATTGACCATAAAAAGATAATCGGCACTGCCAGCAAACAAATGAGTGCTAGCTTGACATTCAATAAAAACATTGCGATATAAATTCCGATCATGTAGATGGCACTTGTCACGAAATTCGCCAATACCGTCACATATAAATCTCGAATGGTTTCCGTGTCATTGGTAATTCTTGCAACAACCTTTCCAGCTGGTAAATTATCAAAATAGCGAATCGGCAGTGTTTGAATATGTTCAAATACATCTATCCTCATTTTTTGAATGATGCGATTTGCTATACGCTGGAGTAAATAATGCTGTCCATACTGAAAGAAAATAGCGATCGTCAGCAGCCCTAAATAGAACAGAACAAGCTTTACTAAACCGCTTATTTCTGGCTGATAAAAAGCAAAAATCTCAGCCTTTGATAAGCGTTCTACTTGATAGGTTTTGCGCTGTTTCCCATTTTCAATGGTCAGCTCATTTCCAGATAGAGTGCGTTTTCCATCAAAACGAATTGGCTCATCAACAAAATAGTAACCGAATCCGACTTGAACCACATTGATTTTCTTTCCTGTTTCGTTTCCACTTATTAATCGGTCATGCCGTATATACTCTTTTCCCCGATAATTCACCGTTTCTTCTGTTTTTTCATTCACTTGAATATACGGTTTTTCAACACCTAGAATATGATCATCAATCATTTTCTTCCCAATAAATGGTCCTGTCAACTCGGCGCCCACAGCGATAATGAGAAAGATCAAGGCAACGGACAACATCTTTTTATATTGGAGTGCATAGGCAAGGAGTCTTCTTCCTGTTGTCATGCCTCATCCCCTCCTTCCAACTGGTTTGTCAGTTGCTGACGCAGAAATTGTTCTTTGTACCATCCATCTTGCTGAATGAGTTCTTGATGCGTTCCCTGCTGAACGATGCGTCCTTGCTCCATCACAAGAATGATATCCGCGTGCTCAACGGCTGATAGACGGTGTGTCGTAATAAACGTCGTTTTCCCATGACGATTTTGTCTTAAATTTTTTAAGATGGCTGTTTCTGTTTTCGCATCTACTGCAGATAACGAGTCATCTAAAATCAAAATCTCTGGGTCAATTAAAAGGGCACGTGCAATCGAAATTCGCTGCTTTTGTCCACCTGACAGTGCGACGCCTTTTTCCCCAACCATTGTCTTTAAACCTTTTGGCAGTAGGCGCACATCTTTTTCAAAGTAGGCGTCTTTGATCGTCTGCGCTAATTCATTCTTTCCAGCTTCCCTATGGCCAAATCTTATATTATCTTCTACACTTTTTGAAAAAAGAATATGGTCTTGCGGAACATATCCAATCCATTGATACAATTGATCTAATTCAATCTCTTGTATAGGGACACCAGAAAGTAATATTTGTCCATCACCTAAAGGATATTGGCGCAGGAGCTGTTTGACGATTGTTGTTTTCCCGCTTCCTGTTTTTCCTGTAATCCCGATTGTTTGCCCTTTTCGAACAGTGAAGGATACATCGACTAAATTATCTTTAGAAGAGGCGGGATATCTGAATGTAACATGGTCAAATTGAATATCTCCAGGCTCTTGTAAAGCCTTTGGCTCATCTAAGTCTGTCACGTCTGGCTTGTAGCTAAGCGTATGGTTCAACCGATCTAACGATGCATTTCCTCTTTGCATGATGTTAATCAACTCACCAATAGCAAACATTGGCCAAATCATCATCCCAAGGTATACGTTAAATGCCACAAGTTGACCAAGTGTTAAATGACTTTGAAACACGAGATATGCCCCGTAACCAATCCCAATCAAGTAACTGATTCCAACAAGCAATTTTACTGTCGGCTCAAATAATGAATCAATGATCGCGACACGCATATTCTTGTGAAACACATCATCTGTCATTTGACGAAAGCGTTCGACATCTTGCTTTTCTTGTACAAATGACCGAATGACGCGTACACCTGCTACTGACTCAAGCACACGATCGTTCATATCGCCAAATGCATCCTGAGCAACCGTGAACCGTTCATGAATTTTCTTGCCATAAAAAGTAACCAACATCGCCATTAGCGGCATTGGGATCATGACCATAAAGGTTAATTTCCAACTAATAGTAAGACCCATTGTAAAAAAGATTGTGAGCATATAAGCCGTGGAATCAACCAATGTCAGCACACCAAAACCCGTCGTTAACGCAATGGCATTTAAATCATTTGTACCTAAAGCCATTAAATTGCCTGTTTTTTTCTTTTCATAAAACGTAGGTGTCATCTTCAGCAAATGACGCATCAGCTTTCCGCGCAGCACACGCTCCATGACATTTGCGCCACCAAATAACTGATACATCCAAACATATGTAAGCGTATAGACCACAACACCAAGGAAACAAAAGACCGTCACGTAAAACACAATACTAGATGAAGTAAATTGACCAGAACGAATGTCGTCAACCGCCTGCCCTAGATATTTAGGCGGCAGCATTTCAATTACGTTCACAATGAGCAGTAACGTAATGGCGATTGTGTATCGCCTCCACTCTTGTTTAAAGAACCAGCCTAATTTCACAAATACTGAAAACATGTTTGTCTCTCCCTTTTAAAGCTAACCGCTTTCTACATTTTCCCGGCTATCACCCTGTTTATTTTTCCTAACGTTTGTCATTTTTCTTGCTTTTGGCATATTCACATGCTTTCACTCCTCTTTTATTGAATCGTTGATTACATTCCATTATTTCGATAAACGAAATGTATTCAACAAAAAAAGAGGCAACCAGCTAAACTGGTACGCCTCTTTCATACATGAGAAAAAGGCGCATGTTGACAAATACGCAACATACGCCTTGATATCATACGATCAATTAGAAAAAAACTGTTCTTTTTCAATGACCAATGAAGGTGCGACTGTCACGTGAATCAACCCATTTATGCATTTTGGTTTCATTCTGGCAATGTTGCACATGACATTTCCTCCTTTTGGCTCTTGAATCTTTTTTTATCTTATAGTGACTGTCACTATTTTGTCAATAAATATTTTTCAATAAATGAAATTTTCTAACAAAAAGACTTGTGCCTTCATGTGTATCTTTTCCTCATAACGGGTATACCATGATTGTATTGACTCCTTTTGAAAGGAATGAGGAAATTGTTTCAAGCTGATCGGATGGTCGTTGCGTTTGATGGACATGAAGACAGTAAGAAAGCATTAAAAAAGGCAATCGCTCTAGCCAAAACTTTGCATGCCAAGCTGACAGTCGCTTATGCACATGATAGAAAATCAAACAGACAAGTGTTTGATGCCCCTCGTCCAATAACTGGCGGCGCATATATCGGCGGCGGAATGGCAGATCTTCAAATACCTCCAGTGTATGTGCCTCATGATGAACAGCAAAATCCCATATTTGAAGATCATACAGAAGAGGTAGTCACTGAAGCGAAAATGATCCTAAATGAAGAACAATTTGAAGCAGCCATTGAAATTGTCGAGGGAGAACCAGCAGATGCGATTATCGAATATGCTGAAACAATATCAGCGGACCTCATTGTGATGGGAGCACGTGACCAAAGCAGATTGAAAAAAATGCTGTTTGGCAGTGTCAGTGAAAAGCTTTCATCAAAATCAGATATCCCTGTGCTTATTGTGAAATAAATAAGAAAAGGCTGTAAGCGAATGTTTACAGCCTTTTTCATTTATGAGGAAATGGATGCTTCACTTTCATGCTTGATTTTTTGTTGAAAACCTTCCTGTATACGCTTCGTTATATCTCCAGGAACACCTTTTCCTACTGGCTTTCCTTCTAATTCAGTAATCGGAACCACTTCAGCAGTAGTTGAACTGATGAAGATTTCTTGTGCACAGAGTAGCTCTTCTTTGCTGATACGTGTTTCTTCCACGCTACAACCTTGTTCAGCACATACCTCTAACAGCTTCCTGCGGGTAATCCCATTCAATATTAAATTGTTTGCTGGGTGTGTACGAACGACTCCATCAATGACTGCATATACATTCGAGGAGGTTCCTTCTGTCACAAAACCGTCCCTGACTAAAATCGCTTCAAACGCCCCCGCCTCAGAAGCCTTTTGTTTTTCCATGACATTATATAAGAGATTCAAACTTTTAATATCACACCTTAACCAGCGAAGATCCTCTGATAACAATGCCTTTGCACCGGCTATTTGCTCTTGAACAGGCTTTTTCACCTGAAACGTGTAAGCCGTAATTTGAGGGATGAGAGAATCAGTGTATTGATGTTTACGAGGAGCTACTCCTCTTGTGACTTGAATATACACGCCGCCATCTGTTAATTGGTTGGCAACAACTAGCTGCTTTAATTTTTCTTCCATATCCGATACCGTACCTTTCAGATAGATGCCGATTTCTTTCGCACTATTGAAAAGACGCTCCGTGTGCTCTTTTAACGTGAACAAAGTACCATTGTAAACACGGATGACCTCATAGACACCGTCACCAAATTGATAACCTCTGTCCTCAATATCAACACGTGCATCCTTTTTTTCAATCAAATCTCCATTGTACAATACTTTCATATGGATTCTCTCCTTCGCTTTGCTTTAATGGTTGATTCTGATGCTATCTTAGCGGATAAATGTAAACGATTCAATGATGATTCAGAATTATTTCATATCTTAATCATGGATAACCTTTTATTTTAACAAATATAGATTCATAACCAAAAAGATTCCAATTTTTTAGCATCTTCTATATTCATAGGCTCTATTTTCCTGTATACTTACACAATATGAGCACGACAAAATACAATGAAAAAAGACAAAATCCAAGACATGATTCGACACAAACTTTTTGATTTATTGGAGCGATTGTAATGCAATGGGTTACAAAAAAACAGACACCTTCAAATGTAATGCTTCTCTCAAAGGCGATTGGTTTAGTGATTCTCACACTTATTCTTTTTTTTATATGGGATATGTCTAAAACCAATATGCAAGCAGCAGATCAAAAAGCTGAAATGTCTGCTAGCAGTGAATTCCGAGACACCAGCATTAGTCTGAAAGCAAAAGATGATTCAGCCAAAACATTAGATGCACATTTTAAGATCAATCCAAACAAACATGTAACGGACAAAACGATTTTTTTCACATTTGATGACGGTCCTTCTGCTACGTCAAACCAGCTATTAGATGTGTTAAAGGCATATGAAGTCAAAGCGACATTTTTTATGCTTGGGCGGCAAATCAAAGAGCACCCATTAGCTGTGAAAAGAATGCATCAAGAGGGACATCAATTAGGGCTCCATGGCATCACACATGATGTAAAACGCTTCTATCAGTATAGCGATTCTCCCGTAAATGAAATGAAAGAAGATCAACGCATTTTAGCATCTGTCACAGGAGAATATACACACCTTGTGAGAACACCTTATGGCAGTGTCCCGAATTTAACAGATCAGCAAAAAACACGTCTTAAAGAAAAAGGCTTTATTTACTGGGATTGGACAATTGATAGCCTTGACTGGAAATATAAAAGCTCAAAATATGTTCCAGAGGTATTGAACCAACTACATGTGCTTGAAACAAAAAACCAAAAGGAACCTAAAATTATTTTAATGCATGATCAGCCAGCTACTGCTAAATATCTAGGCAGCCTTATCACTCAGCTTAAAGCGAAGGGTTATACATTTGAAGTACTTGATGAAACAATGAGTCCACTACATCAATAAATAATTGGAACGAACCATAACAAGCCCGCACCTTTGTAGGATGCGGGCTTGTTCTTTATAGAGATTCTACGAGATCACCAATCCGTTCGTGAAAAACTAGATCAAATAACGGATCATATTCTGTTTCACTCAAGTTTACCATCACCTTAAAGATGGAAGGAAATCGGGCAGCATCTTCCGGAATATATCGGGCAGGAGCCACTTCTAGGGACGTTCCAATGACCAACAGCACCTCTGTTTCCCGGAGTGACCGTTCCACTTGGTCAAAATGCTGCACCCTGTCTCCAAAAAGAACTACATCTGGTTTCAGCACACGACCACATGGTTTGCCACTCGAGGAATTCTTTTGACAAACCGGCACTTCTTCTTTTAGTAAAAAGGGGAGATCATATTGCGTCTGACATGAAGGACAAGTCGCTGTTTGAATCGAACCATGCAGTTCATAGACATGCTCGCTTCCCGCCTTTTTATGCAGGCCGTCGATATTTTGAGTGAAAATATCCACGTGCTTTCCTTGCTTCTCAAGGTTGGCTAAAAAAGCATGCCCTCTATTTGGCTCGTAATCTCCACTCATTTTCATCTGAAACAATTCCTTGAATTTTGGCCAAAATTGATGGGGATGTGATAAAAAATAGGATCGGCTCATCGCCTCCATCCGAGATGTGTCTTCTGTCCATAATCCACCTGTTGACCGGAAATCTGGGATACCTGACTCAGTGCTCATCCCAGCACCTGAAAGTACCGTGATATGTTCAGCTTGTGCCAATCTTTCTCTTAGCGCTGCCACTTTTATTTGATCCACACCACTTCCCCCCTTTTATTCACTAGTCTGCTTTTCACCCTTTTGTTTCATGTAAATGGTTTGACCTGGGAAGGCAAATTCTACGCCTTCTTGATGGAAAATATCAATAATGCGAAAGTTAATGTCTTGTTTAATATTCAGGTTCTCTGACCAAACAGTTGTGTTTGTATAAAAGTTGAAAAATAAATTCAAATAGCTGTCTGCCAAAAGATCGAGGTTCACCATAATGGTTTCCTTATGAACACCATCATGCTCTTGCAACATTTCTTTTAGACGCTTGATGCATTTATCAATATTTTCCTTCGGTGTATTGTAGGAAACATGAACCGAGAATGTAATCTGACGCTTATTCATTCTTGTCCAGTTTGTAATTGGCTCTTTTGAAAGTGTGGAATTCGGAACCGTCACAACCGCTTCGGCAGGTGTTCTAAACTTTGTGCTCCTAAATGAAATGTCCTCTACAGTACCTAACACACTCGGTGTCTCCACAAAATCACCCATTGTAAATGGCTTTTCTGTAATAATCACAACTCCTCCGAAGAAGTTCGCCACCGTGTCCTGCGCGGCTAGCGCAAATGCTAGACCGCCTAGACCAAGCCCTGCCACAAGACCATTCACATCATAGTTAAATTCTTGTGCAATGATACTAATACTCAGTGCAATAATAATGAAGCGAAGCACTTTTGATAAAAATGGTGCTAGAATATCATCCATTTCTAATTCAAACTTCGATTTGACCCTTTGAAATAAGAAGGAAGAAGAAGCGGTTAAATGACAAAGCCCCCACGTCAACATCAATATAATTGAAGACCTATACAGCTTAATAATCACATCCATATGGTGCTCAAAGTATGGCGCCTGTCTTAAAGCGAAATATAAACCTAATACCACAAAAAACATTCTGGCAGGCTTTTCGAACGCCACTACAATTTGATTAAAGACTTCTGTTTTAGACTTATTTGTCAATTTAAAAATAATATGAAACAAATAATTCGTAAACACCTTTCGAAGCAATAAAAAAAGCAATAAAATACAAAGACTAATCCCAATTTGGATTGCAATATCCAATGTAAAATACGTATCCATAAATTTTTGTGTAAACATGTCTGTCTCTCCTTTAAAGCAATCCTCTCTATTATAATATAATCTTCGTTTAAATCCCCTCTTAAATGTCTGACCTCTATGCAAAAAACCTCGGGACAACTCCCGAGGCATAATAATTAGTTATGAAATTTTCGCTAGAGACATATCGACGGGCAACAAACTACTTTTTCTTCTGAGTCTGATCAAGGAGAGTCGCTTTAAACATTTCAGCATCCGTTTCGGCCTTAATACGTTCTTCCACTCTAATTCTCCCTTTACCCAATCATCTCGCCTCCTTTTCACCATTATAAAAACATCAGAATTTTCAGTCAATATGACGAAAGCACTAATAATTTGAGGAACGCTGACGATTTGGACAAAATTGATCGAAGAAAAATTGATGTCATTCAGATGTACTCAATAAAAGCATGACTTATGCCTGAAATTTTCTCATGATGATGACATGAATTGAAGTCACACACTCCTTGAATATCACATACTGCTTTCTCCCCCTACATAGAGTAAATAAGGAAAATCTAGAAAGCATCTGATATGATAAGACCAGAACTTATTGCAGGGAGCTGGAGCATGTGTATATTATTGCGCATAGAGGATCATCAAGCGATGCCCCAGAAAATACGATAGCCGCTTTCGATTTAGCAGTTCAGCAGGGTGCAGATTATCTTGAGTTAGACGTTCAGTTTACAATGGATCAGCAGGTCGTTGTGATACATGATGATACAGTTGATCGAACGACAGATGGCAGCGGACCAGTCATGGGGTATACACTTGATGAGCTAAAAAAACTAGATGCCGGAAGCTGGTTTCATCAAAGATATGCCAATGAACGAGTGCCAACCTTACAAGAAATTCTTGAAAGATATAGTCAACGTGTCGGCATATTAATCGAGTTAAAGCATCCAAAACGACAGATTGGCATTGAAAAGGCAGTTAGCAATATCATTAATCGGTTCTCATATTCACGTCATATCATGGTGCAATCTTTTAATGACACTGCGCTTCAACGAATCAAAGCTTACTACCCTGCTCTTCAAACAGCTTTTATTATTAAGCCATCAGTTGGAAAACTGATGAAAAGAAAATTAGCGGTGTACAGCACCTTCGCTGATTGCCTAAATATGAAGAAAACCATGATGAATCGTTTTTGGATAGACCGCATCCACTCAAGTGGGATGGGTGTATTTATATGGACAATAAAAGATCAAAAAACAGCCAATCGTATAAAAAAATACCCAATTGAAGGAGTGGTTACTGATCATCCACTTTTTTTCAAAAGGAGGAATGATTGAAATGAAAGCTTATCTCGCCGTTTTTATTGGTGGATTCATCGGTACACTATGCAGATATGAGCTAAGTCAAACTGTCCTCAGTCAAACCTTTCCCTATGCTACACTGATTGAAAATGTCTTAGGCAGTCTGTTTCTTGGCCTTGCTACAGGATCCTTTATGTTTCAGCAGAAAAAAAGGTTCGTTTACCCTTTGATCGGGACAGGGTTTTGCGGTGGCTTTACAACGATGTCCACATTCTCTAAAGAAACTGTGTTCCTTCTGCAGGCTGGGCAATTTACTTCAAGTATGATGTATATATTACTCTCAGTTTTTGCCGGAGTTGCTGCTGCTTTAACCGGACTCATCATAGCGCAGCGGCTATTTCATCAAAGGAAACAACAGACGAAAGGAAACAGATAAATGATTATTTTTTATACAGCCATAGCTGGAGGGATTGGCAGTGCGCTTCGTTTTTTGATGAGCAAGTATTTTCAGCAAGCAGACACACATGCTCGTTTCCCGTATAGTATCATTCTCATTAATTTATTAGGCGCAGCCGGTTTAGGTTTACTTACAGGTGTGATCGTATCCAATCATCCACTCCTTGTGATCATTGGAACTGGCTTTTTTGGCGGTTTTACTACTTTCTCCACTTTTAGTGTAGAAGCCGCTACCCTGCTGTTGCAACGCCAAATAGGCAAACTGACCGTCTATTTACTTGTGACAATTTTAGGCTCTTTATTCCTTTTTGCCGTCTTGTATCAAATGGGACAAGCGCTTTTTTAAATGTTGGTGATGGCAGCTAAGCTGATGAGTAGTTGGTCCATCAGTTGCCGCTTCAATAAAAATAGCGTTTTTTCACTATAACCGATTTCAAGAGCACATTTTGCCATGCGCCAATCACGAAAATACTTATAATCAATGAGTTGCTGTTCTATTTCATCCAATTCTTTTAAAGCTGTTTCAATACATGCAACAATCAATTCATACTGGCTTTTCTGGTCCTCAAGCTTTTTCCACGTCAATTGATCTTGATGCAGCGGGCTTCTTTTTTCAAGCTGCCTTTCAATATTTAAGATCGCAGCCTGATAATTTTTGAAGTTCTTTAAATGAAACTCAATTCGTTTCATTGAGTTTTTTTTCTCCGTTATACTAGCTGTTTCATACCAAAGCATGTCCATCCCCCTAACGAACGTTTGTTCCTATTATATGCGAACGTACATTCTATAAAAAGAGGCTAAATACCTAAAAAAACCTTGAGCTTATTTTTCGCTCAAGGTCATTTCGTTTACTAACAGTGGCTCATTTATATCAAACCCAGTCAGTGAGGTTCCTTCCTCTAATGAAGTGATACCTTTTTTCAGGTCGATCTTTTTTATATATCGACCGTCCATTTCTAGAACCTTTATACAGATGTCATCAATATACATTGATTGCCCTTCCTCGATATCAATATTTTCCTTTAAGATTAAGCCACCAATTGTATCAATTTCATCATCATCATAGGCAAGGTCGATGAAATCTTGAATTTGACTCAATCTCACTTTGCCATCTAATACGTAATGATGATCTGCTTTTTTTTGAATGACTGGCTGCTCATCTTGGTCAAATTCATCTCGAATGTCGCCAACAATCTCTTCTAAAATATCTTCTGTCGTGACAAGTCCTGACGTTCCGCCATATTCATCTGTTAAGATCGCCATATGCATTCTATCGCGCTGCATCTTAACGAGAAGCTCCTGAATCGGAATGGTGTCAATGACTTCAATCACTGGATAAATGTAATCTTTGATCTTGATTTGATCTTTTTTTTCTTGATATACAATATCTGAAAAGAGCTGCTTTTTATTGAGCATGCCAATGACATGGTCTTTATCCCCTGAATACACAGGAAAGCGTGTATACTTTTCCTTTGTCATGATGGCCAGTATTTCATCCAATGGCATATCTTCTGGAATGGCACATATTTCTTTTCTCGGAATCATAATCTCTCTAGCTATTCGATTATCAAAATCAAAAATTTTGTTCATGTAATTATATTCTGATGGATTGATTTCTCCATTTTTTAAGCTCTCAGACAATAAAATTTTCAATTCCTCTTCCGAATGGGAATGTTCTTTTTCAGAACCCATATCAATTCCCATCATTTTGGTTAATAAACGTGCTGAACCATTTAACACATAAATGACAGGAAACATGAGGATATAAAAAGCATGTAGTGGACCTGCCATCCAAAGCGCCATTTTTTCTGCCTTTTGAATGGCGAGCGTTTTTGGCGCAAGCTCACCGACGACCACATGCAAAAAGGTAATAATTGAGAACGCAAGTGTTGCTGAGATCAGGCTGATTGCTGAATCAGGAATGTTTGTCAAACCGAAACTGCGTACGAAAAGTTCTTTCACTGCCGGCTTACCAATCCACCCTAAACCAAGTGATGTCACCGTAATTCCAAGCTGGCAGGCTGACAAATATTCATCTAGCCTTGATGTCACCTTTTTCGCCATGATGGCCTTTTTAGACCCTTCTGCAACAAGCTGATTAATTCTTGAACTTCTCACCTTTACAATGGCAAATTCAGATGCAACAAAGAAAGCGGTTAAAGCAATCAAAACACCGACTATACTCAGATTAACAATATCGTCCATTTAACCTTGCTCTTTGTCGAAAGAACAAGGAGTCACCTCCTGGTTAATGATGTTGTCTTTTGTAAAGCGGTTAACTGATTAAATAAGACTAAACTGAGGGTCCCACCTAACCACCTCCGATTTACGTAAAATCCATCACTCTACATATATATGAAACGGTATTCATTTTATCTTATCATAAATAATCTGAAAATTCATGTAAGGTCATTTTATTTTTGGCATGACAATCAAAAACGAAAGGAAATCCCCTCTGTTTCTTTATATTGACAGGGAAAATAAACAATTAACTTGTATTTCAGCCTCGAATTATATTAAACTATTTTCATAAACTATAACGTGACGGTTAGGAGGAGATGTTCAGATGGGGCTGAGAAAAAGTATCGTATTGGTGAACTAGCACAGATTGCACAGGTAACGAAAAGAACAGTGGACTACTATACAAATCTAGGACTGCTGGCGCCTGTTAGATCTTGCTCGAATTATCGTTATTACGATGAACATGCTTTAAAACGATTACAATTAATCGTTTTTTGCAAACAGCAGAGATTGGCTCTTTCTGACATCAAATCCAGATTAGATGAACAATTCCCTTCCCAAAAAGAAGAACAAGATGAACTTGTCCATTTAACCTCTGATATTGATCGGATGAATGAGCATATGGACCGCATTTTGGCACGTTGTAAGCAGCTTCAACCAGAACAACGTGAAAAAATTAAAAGAGCAGCTTACTCCTGAAAAAATGACGGCTGTCCAATCATTTTTACTGCTGTTAAGTTAAAATCTTTTACTAAACAGGAGGTGTTACCTTCGTTCTCAACAGTCAGAACGAAGGCCTTAATTGGACATAGTTAATTTACTCATAGTTGCTTTACTCATAGCTTTGACTGCATTTTTCGTGGCGTCAGAGTTTGCGATCATTCGCTTAAGAAGCTCAAGAATTGATCAATTAATAGCAGAAGGTAATAAAACAGCAGTTGCTGTTAAGCACGTAACGACTCATCTTGATGAGTATTTATCTGCCTGTCAGCTTGGGATTACCATTACCGCACTTGGTATTGGTTGGTTAGGGGAAGAAACCATTGCGCATATGCTTGCACCACTATTTGCAGAACTGTCGATTCCTCAATCAGCTAGTCACATCATCACTTTTATTATTGCGTTTAGTATCATGACGTTTTTACACGTTGTGGTTGGAGAGCTTGCGCCAAAAACGCTTGCCATTCAAAAGGCTGAGCAAGTATCTCTGCTTTTTGCTAGACCACTGATGATATTTTACAAAGTGATGTTCCCGTTCATTTGGGTTTTAAATGGATCTGCTCGTTTATTAACAAAAGCGTTTGGTCTTCAGCAAGTATCTGAGCATGATATGGCACACTCTGAAGAAGAATTGCGGATTATTTTATCAGAAAGCTATAAAAGCGGCGAAATTAACCAGTCTGAATTCAAATATGTCAATAAAATTTTCGAATTTGATGACCGGTTGGCGAAAGAAATTATGATTCCTCGTACCGAGGTCGTCAGCTTCCCCCATGACATTACCATTGAGGAAATGCTGAAAGTCACCAAGGTAGAGAAATATACACGTTATCCAATTGAAGATGGAGACAAAGACAATATTATCGGTGTAGTAAATATTAAAGAGGTTCTCACAGCCTGCATTAGTGGAGAGTGTTCAACAAGTGATACGATCGAAAAGTTTGTGAATCCGATTATTCATGTGATTGAAACGGTTCCCGTTCATGATTTATTGCTCAAAATGCAGCGTGAACGTGTACACATGGCCATCTTATCAGATGAATACGGCGGAACAGCAGGACTTGTCACCGTTGAAGATATCTTAGAAGAAATTGTCGGAGAAATCCGTGATGAATTCGACATAGACGAAATCAACGAAGTTCGTAAACTTGGCGAAGACCACTACATCTTAGATGGGAAAGTCCTTGTGGATCAAGTCAACCTGCTCTTAGGTATTTCACTTGATAATGAAGAAGTTGACACGATCGGCGGCTGGTTCCTCACGCAGAAATATGAAGTGGAGAAAAATGACTCCATTCGTGAACAAGGCTATGAATTTATTATTAATGAAGTCGATGGGCATCACGTAGCATACATTGAAGTGAAGAAATTAAATGAACAACTATTAGAAGCAGCCGAAGAAGGCGCTTCATAAGAAAAAACGACCCTTGCCTAAGCAAGTGGTCGTTTTCTTATGCCATCTCTTTTAATTGTGCTTCTAGTTCTTTAATTTTTGTATTTAACACTTCGGTCATAGCACCTAATCTTTCTTTTGGAGGCAGATGCTCGAATTCAGTAAGCTCGATCGGCTCCCCAATGATTAAACGCATTTTCCCCTTCTTGAAAAGGGTTTTCGCATTAGATGGGCCTTTGTAGGCTGCTGGCACAATCGGAGCTTTTCCCAATTGTGCAATAGTGACAGCCCCTCTTTTTAAAGGGACATCTCCTGTTGTTCGTGTTCCACTTGGAAAAATTCCCACGATCTTTCCTTCTTTTAATAATTTAATAGGCGTTTTAATACTGCTCGGTCCAGGATTTTCTCGATCAACTGGGAAAGCATGAATCCTTTTTAAGAATCCACCAATCCATTTATTTGCAAACAATTCTTTTTTCGCCATGTAGTGGATCTCAAACGGGAGAATTCCTACCCCTAATGCAAGAACATCCACAAAACCCTCATGCGTACAAGCAATGACAAAACCTCGATCCGTTGGCAGGTTCTCTTTTTGGTACACTTTTATTCCGCCTCGGAGAGCAAATAATGCTTTTAAGGTATATCCTGAAAATTTATACATACTGCACTTCCTTTGTCTGAAAAATGAAGGATTCGTTTCTATTATAACAAATTTTTTATTACCTGGTACTAAAAATTTAGACATGCTGTAAAAATGACTGTCACCGTCTTTAAACATACCATTTATTCGCTTTGTCTTGCTGTTCTTTCGAATTTTTAGATTTGAAATGTAGGAGAGAGTTGAATAGGATTTTTGTCCAATTCTGTCGTTTTTCGAGTTTTTTTCCTGATTTGTTCTATTGAAAATGCTTTATAAATGAAACGAATTTCGCTATGATAAGAAGAAATGATTTTGATTTGGTGAAAGAGAATAAAGAGTGATGTACGGCCTATTAGAAGTTTCGTGCAACTTTATGCCTTTCTTATGCGTGTATAACATAGAGGGGAGAAAAATCAGTGACGATCGATGAAATTTATCAAATGTATATGAACGATGTTTACAGGTTTCTGCTCTCCATGACAAAAGACAAACATTTGGCAGAAGACTTATTGCAAGAAACCTTTATGCGTGCTTATATACATATTCATTCCTACGACCATAGCAAAGTGAAGCCTTGGTTATTTCAGGTAGCACGAAATGCTTTTATTGATTATGTCAGGAAACATAAAAAAGAAGTGACCATATCGGATGATCTGATTGGTGGTCTTTTACAAACATCTGTACAAAGTCCTGCTGAACAGATTGAAATAAAAGAAGTGCTCACCATGTATTTAGAGCAGCTTCCAGATAACTACAGGGAAGCGTTGACACTGTATTATTTAAAAGAACTGAACTACAAGGAAGCATCCAAGGTCATGAATATTACTGAAGCAAATTTTAAAAGTGTTTTATTTCGTGCAAGGCAGCGCCTAAAAGCACTTTACAATAGAGGTGTTAATGATGAATGAAGAGTTTAACAAGCGATGGGAACAATATAATAATGGCGAAATGAATGAGGAAGAAATGATGGCGTTTGAAGAAGAGCTTGAAGAAAATGAAAAGCGTTTAAGTCAAGAACTACACGACTCAGATTGGACGGACTTTTCGATCAGTCCTGAAAAGCAAAGAGCCATTTTACAGTATGGAAAAAGAAAATCTTATTTACGCATTTCAGTACTTGCCGTAATCTCTACCCTCATTATTTTGCCGCTCTGTACACTTGGAAGTTATCTATATTACGGGGTTGGCGGAGCAGAAAGCAAAGGCAATCATTTTATGGAAACGGCCGCAATAACTGTTGCACTGACAAAACCAAACGTAGCGATTGATATGAAGGATTTAAAAGGACAAGTCAAACTGTTCGGCATGAACACAGAGCTAAAGCTTCAAAAACAAATTGGCAACAAAACAGAAGCTATTGGCAGCGAGCAAATTGAAATGTTTTTTGATAAAATAAAGCAGCCAACAGTCTCTTTTTATGGCGACAATGCCAAAAATACAGAACAGTTCTTTAGCCATCCTTCTATTCAAGCAGATGCATCTAAAAAACAAACACTGACAACATTAGACAAACTGCCAGAAGGAACAGTGAGTGAAGTATATGTATCGTATGACAGAGCCTATACACCAAAGGACGTCTATTCATTTGCTAAGAAATACGATATAAAAGTGCTATGGAACGCCATTAAAACAGAGGATTCATTAAGTGGTAATCAGCGTCCGATCGGTTTTCCTGGCAAAGACTCAGAGTTTTTAAAAGAACTTCAGCACACATCAAAAACAGAAGTAGATCAATTTAAAGATGCGCTTGCCTATGTCAATCAACACCCAACATGGGTGAAAGCCATCTCCGGCAGACCTGAACTCGATCTATCTAATCGGATACGCTATATCAATCAAAATGGCGTCGCCATTTATGGCTCTGTCATCACAGGACCTTCTAAAGAAATCGAGAAGCTCTTGAAAAATAAACGAATTAAAACGGCAAAAGTAAGCGAGGTGGAATTATGGAATTGGTAAGAATTTTTAAAGAGCATAATGTGTTTGGCTGGATCTCTGTCGGCACTGCTATTTTATCTTTGCTTATGTTGAACCTCGCCATTATAAGCAACGTGACATTTTATTCTTTTCAAATGCTGCCCTTTGCAATGGCCGCAGTTCCCTTTGGCATTATTGAACTGATCATTAAAAAAGGGCGTACTGGTCCAGGTTTCCTAGGCGTTGTCTTGAATATTTTTGTCATCGTCTGTGTCTATGCGATTGTTTCCATCGATGTAGATCTTCAATTAGGTTTTTAAACCATATAAGCCAGTGCCACTTGACTTTACCAAGTGAGACACTGGCTTTTTATGTGTGTGACGATTATTTTTTGTTTAATTCTGAATTTTTTCTTGAATATGAAAAATATACAACTAACCCAATGGCAAGCCACACTAAGAAACGAACAAATGTAATAGTACCAAGCTTATAGATGAGCAATCCACATGAGAGAATGGCCAATATTGGGATCAGTGGAACTGCTGGACACTTAAATGCCCTTGGGACATCAGGCTGTGTTTTTCTCATCACGATCACTGCCACTGAAATAAGAATGAAGGCTGAGAGTGTACCGATATTGACAAGACTTGCAAGTTCATCAAGTGGAATGAGCCCTCCCATTAATGCAGACAATGTACCGAAAAAGAGTGTGTTGATATAAGGTGTTTTATACTTTGGATGGACTTTCGAAAGTGTTTTTGGCACAAGACCATCACGAGACATCGCAAACATGACACGCGTTTGACCGTACAGCATGACAAGCATCACCGTTGTCATCCCTAAAATCGCACCTACATCAACTATTCCAGCCACCCAGTTTTGCCCCGCTACTTGTAACACTAGAGACACAGGATGTGACACTCCATCAAAGTTCATGAAGGGTACAATTCCCGTCATGATTGCACTTACAACGACATACAGAATCGTACAGACCAATAAAGAAGTAATGATGCCCCTTGGCAGATTGCGTGAAGGATTCTTCGTCTCTTCTGCAGCAGATGCAACAGCATCAAATCCAATAAAAGCAAAGAACACGAGTGCTGCTGCACTTAATACACCTGATGTACCGAACGGAACAAATGGTGTCCAGTTTTCTGGCTTTACATATTTCACTGCCACTATAATAAAGAGCAGAATCACAGCAATTTTCATAATCACCATGACGTTGTTGACACGCTTTGATTCTTTAATACCGATGTACAGCAAGAAGGTGATAATCATTAAAATAATAAATGCAGGAAGATTAAAATATGTCACTTGCCCCTTTAAACCACCTGGTGCTGCTGTTAATTCAACCGGTATATGAATGCCTATGCCATTCAAAAATGAAACAAAGTAGCCAGACCAACCTGCAGAAACAGCACTTGCGGCCAGCATGTATTCTAAAACTAAATCCCATCCTATGATAAATGCTAAAAATTCTCCCATCGATGCATAAGTGAATGTGTACACAGACCCTGAAACGGGAACAGTCGATGCGAATTCCGCATAAGACAGTGCTGCAAACAAACAAGCAAGACCTGCGATTATAAATGATAGAACGAGTCCTGGTCCAGCTGTGACAGCTCCCGTACCTGTAAGAACAAATATCCCTGTTCCTATAATGGCACCAATCCCTAGCATGGTTAGGTCAAATGACCCTAGTTCCTTCTTTAAGGCTTTCTCTCCTTGTGTTGCCGCAATGAGCTCTGAAATACTCTTTTTTCTAAACAATGAATTGCTCATCATATCACTCCCAAAACTTAATATCAGTCTAAAGACGCCATGCACATAATTTGCGATATTTTCTGAATATTTAGATTAAATTTAGCGCAATAAATTGTTGGCGTAAAATTATTATATATGAAAATTAAAAAATAAAAACACTTTTTTAAAAAATAGATTAAAAAATTAACATATAACAGCGAAATATCTGTAAAAATATGGATTTAATTCTTCTCAATATCTAGTCAACACACAACGTGTTCCTCTCGATTTATGATAAAAAACAAAAATTATCTTTTTTAATATAATTATAAGCCAACGGCAATTAACCGTTTCTTCTTCTAAACATGTTGATATTGATGATAGGCAAAAGCCTTTAGACTGATATTGAAAATATGAAATATGTCTGATGATCTTACACAAATTATATATTAGAAAAGAGACTGCACATCGGCAGTCTCTTTTGAGATGATTAGTTTACAAATGTTTTAGCCCCGAGGTAAATTGGCTTCCAGTAGCTTGATGTCATATCGCTAATGGTAACCCCGTCAGACGATGCATGAATAAATTTGTTGCTTCCAATGTATACACCCATATGAGATGGACCAGACTTATACGTTGTAAAGAAGACAAAATCCCCAACTTTTGGCTTAGAGACACTTTTCATAGAGCGCCAAAAACCTTCTGTTGTTTGTCTTGGAATCTTTGTTTGTTTATTGATGATATACCACATAAACCCGCTGCAATCAAAGCCTTTCGGTGTCGTTCCACCCCATTTATATGGTGTACCGTTTTGTGCTTTGGCATCTGCTACGAGCTTAGAAGTATTTAATGAAGAGGCAGAGACTGTTTTTTCTTTGACAGGTGCTGACTTTACTTTAGACGTCTTTTTCACCTTTAACACTTGCCCAATTTTGATAAGATCGCTTTTAAGTTTATTTAATGATTTGAGTTCTTTCACCGTCATTCCGTACTTCTTGCCAATTTTAGATAACGTATCCCCTTTCACGACTTTATGGGTTGCCGCCGATGAAGAGGTTTTCACTTTCGTTGTTGTAGCAGTAGTCCCATTCACCTTTAATGTTTGTCCAACATAGATCACATCAGATTTTAGCTTATTGTCTGATTTAATTTTGCTCACAGTTGTTTTATATTTTTTCGCTAAAACGGAAAGAGAGTCACCTTTTTGAACCTTTACTGATTGTGCAGAAGCAGCTCCAGCAAATAATGTCGTTCCAAGTAGAACTGCACTTGCAGCTGTGATCAATTGTTTTTTCATCTGTTCCTCCTGTATGTATCTATCTAATCCGTATTTTTATCTGCTTTCTATTATAAGGAGCAAATACCAAAAGAAATAGTCTTGACTTCCTGCGACATTTTGCTTATTAATTCGACAAAAATCATTTTTTTTTAGGGTTCTTTATATTTCAATTTCATGACACAACCATGACAAAAAATCATGGATAAAGATACATTCATTTCTGTTTTTTGTCCATTCTATGTAAAGTGAGCCTTTTCAATTTTAAAGTGAACTTTACGGTGTTGTTAAAAAGAATTCACAATTCTGCTCTACCATGATCAATGTAAGAAAAATACATAAGAGGAGGCAAAATGAATGAGTGTGTTGAAAAGCTCAAATACGAAAATAGCCGCTGTAGTAGCGGCATCCGTTCTGTCGATTGGTATTTTTTCAGGAATTGAATTTGGACAGGCTGACAAAGCCGAGGCCAAAAAGAAACCTAAAAATGAAGTGCAAAATGTCATCGTACTCATTGGTGATGGCATGGGAACACCTTACCTTTCAACTTACCGCTCATTTAAACACAACGGAGACCTTTCTAAACAGACAGCGTTTGACCCTTACCTCACTGGCATGCAAAAAACATACCCTAATGACGCTAAAAGCAACATCACAGATTCAGCAGCTGCTGGTACAGCAATGGCCACTGGGAAAAAAACATACAATAATGCCATTAGCGTAAATCAGAATGGTAAGAAGCTTAAAACCGTTTTAGAAGAAGCAAAGCGTAAAGGGAAGTCCACTGGTCTTGTCGTGACATCTGAATTAACAAATGCCACGCCTGCAGCATATGCTGCACATGATGTGTCAAGAAAGAATACGGCGGCCATTGCCGATGATTTCTTTGATGAGAAAATCGGGAAACAACACAAAGTTGATGTCATGCTTGGCGGAGGACTTGTGGACTTTGTCCGAAAAGATCGTGACCTAACGAAGGAATTCCAAAAAGCAGGTTATCATTATGTAACAAATAAAACAGCACTCAACAAAAATAACAATCAAAAGGTATTAGGTATTTTTGCTGATGGCGGTCTGGATAAAGCGATTGATCGTGATCAAAATACCCCTTCCCTGCAAGAAATGACTTCCTCAGCGATTCAGCAACTCTCTAAAAACAAAAAAGGATTCTTCCTCATGGTAGAAGGCAGTCAAATTGACTGGGCGGGGCATGATCATGATATTGTCAGTGCCATGAGTGAAATGAAAGATTTTGAAAAAGCCTTTGAAGAAGCCATTCGTTTTGCTAAAAAGGATAAAAACACACTTGTGATCGCAACTGCGGACCATTCAACTGGCGGACTTTCCTTCGGTGCTGACGGGTCAGGAAGCTGGAATGTCAATCCCGTGAAAGCAGCGAAAAAAACGCCTGACTATATAGCAAACAAAATAGCAAATGGTATGGCTGTTGAATCAGCCCTCAAACAATATATCGACCTCGATTTCACTAAAGATGAAATCGCTTCTGTTGAAAAAGCGGCTGCAACAAAAGAAGCTGTCAACATTGATGATGCCATTGAAAAAGTGATCAACACTAGGTCACATACAGGCTGGACCACCTCAGGCCATACTGGGGACGAAGTACCATTCTTTGCATACGGACCATCAAGCCAGCAACTAAAAGGTATCATGGAAAACACAGATCAAGCCAAACATATCTTTCAATTGCTTAAAAACCAATAAATTTGTGTATCACAACAAAAAAGATGTCCCTCAAAAAGACATCTTTTTTGATCTATTTAAGCAAGATACTTCCTATGAACACCTTTTCCATCGTATGAAAACATGACTTCTTTGTCTTCAAGAACTGATTCGATATGAACACTTCTTCCCCAGAGCTGATACAAATAAGGAAGCACTTTTTCTAGATATTTTAGATCCAGCTCAATGCCTTCATACCAATGCTTAATATATAGTTCATTGTTTTTTAAATAGTCACCATCTATGACCGTCAAATAAGGAAATCCGCCATTTACTCTCATGCTTACGAGTTGATCACGAACTGCCTTCCATTCCTTATCAATGACTTTATAATCTCTCCCTTGTTTTTGAAACAAGTACAAGTCTTCTCTCATCACGAGGTCTTTTGTTAAATAGTTTCGGATAAAAGAAATATCCGACTCTATTTCACGCACTTCAAACATTTTGCTACGACCTGATCCTTCTGTCACACCAGCTCTTTTTAATTCCTCATTTGGATGATTATAGCGCTCCTCAATATCCTCAAATATTTTCAATCCTAAATAATATGGATTGATTCCTGTCTTAGATGGCTGCACCACCCCGGCATTTAATTTGGCAAACTCTATTGATTCGCTTGAATCAAGATCAAGTTCACGCATAATTCGCTGATGCCAATAAGATGCCCAGCCTTCATTCATAATCTTTGTTTCAAGCTGCGGCCAAAAGTAGAGCATTTCTTCTCTAAGCATGGTCAAAACGTCTCGCTGCCACGGCTCAAGCTCACGTGAATGCGCCTCAATAAATAACAAAAGATCTTTTTCTGGCTTTGGCGGGAACTGCTTCACTGGTTTCTTTTTCTCAATTGTCTTTCCTTCATCCATTCCCCACAGATCATCATACGGTGTTTTTTGTTTTAGCTTCTCCTCTTCTAGTTCCTCTTCATCTTCAATATTCCAGCTTAATTTAGGACGAACAAGAGAAGGATCAATATGCTCCTGTATGGCTAAGACCGCATCTAAAAAGGACTCTACCTCTTTTGTTCCATGATGAATCTCATACTCTTTGATTCGTTCTGCCGCCGCTGCCATACTTTCTACCATATCACGTTTTGTATTTTGGAATCGGCAATTATTTTTGAAAAAATCACAATGTGCCAATACATGAGCAACAATTAATTTATTTTGAACAAGCGAATTATTATCAAGTAGAAAGGCGTAGCAAGGATTTGAATTAATTACTAGCTCATAAATTTTGCTTAATCCTAAATCATAGTGGAGTTTCATTTTATAAAATTGCTTCCCAAAGCTCCAGTGACTAAAGCGTGTTGGCATACCGTATGCACCGAACGTATAAATAATTTCCGCGGGACAGATTTCATACCTCATTGGATAAAAATCTAGACCAAATCCTTCTGCAATTTCTGTAATTTCATCAATGGCTCTTTGTAAGAGACGTTTTTCAGATACGCTCAAGGATACCATCCCTCCTCATCGGACTTATCCCTACTATATGAACGGAATAAGAAAAACATGAGGTTTAGACGACTTCAATTTCTTTCGTTGATTGCCCGCCAAATGCCTCAAAGTGAAGATACTGATCGTCAATTCCCATCTTTTTTAATATGCTGATCATGTCATTTGTAAATGTTGGTGAGCCGCAAAGATAAAATTGACCTTTCTCTTCTCCAATAACTGATCGCAGGAATGGCTCATCAATACGGGTCGCCATTTTTTCCACCAGCTCAAATCCTGCACGCTGCTCAAATTGTTCGTTACAAAGGATGATTCGGCCATTGGAAGATGTCTTAAGAACCGTTTCAAGCTCTTTTTCAAAGGCAGTCACGTCCTCTAGGCGATCTGCATGGATCATTGTAAATGGCTGATTGTTGGATGCAGCGGTTTTCATCAAACCAATCATTGGCGTGATTCCAGAACCGGCACTGATCAAATAAACAGGCTCCGTACTCTCTTCATTTAAGCAGAACATTCCCTGAGGCATACTCACTTGAAGAACGTCCCCTTCATTCATTTCATCATGTAAATATGTAGAAACATGACCAGCACGCTTGACTGTTATACGGTAATACGACGGGTGATATTGATCTGATAAACTGTATTGTCTGCTAGATACGTAAGTTTCACCTGGCATATCTACCTGCACAGTTAAGTATTGGCCTGTTTGATACATTGGTAGCTCATCATCGTCTTCTGGCACTAAATAAAAGGAGATAAGGGATGGGGATTCCTGTATCTTTTTTTTGATGATAAAAGGCTTGGAGTCCGAAAAGCCGCCTCTTTGCTTCACGTTTTCTTTTATCAATTCTGCTTCAATTGTGATTAATACATTGGCAATGACGTCATATGCAGCTTTCCATGCCAATAATGTGTCATCCTCATCTGTTAAGCCAAAAACGTCTTTCATCGCCTCAAGTAGATGATACCCAACGATAGGATATTGCTCTTTTTTCACTTGTACACTGACATGTTTATGAGCAATTTGTTTCATTGCAGGCAGCAGCTCTTCTATTCTGTCGATGTGAAGTGCGGCTTGATATAGTATAGCGGCAAGTGCCTTTGGCTGACTGCCGTTCATGAGATTCGTTTTATTAAATTGATGAAGTAACTCTGGATGCTGTCTAATCATATTTTGATAAAAAACGGTAACAAGTGTTATTCCCTCGGCTTTTAGTAGAGGAGCTGATTGTTTAATCGTATTTATTTGCGCATTGGATAACATAGAAATTCCTTCTTTCAAAAGATGTATTTAAAATACATCTTAATCGTAATGGATGAGGGATTGTAAAAGCAATATTTATAATACATGTTTTAAATGTTGTCACATTTAACACTTTTTCGACCAGTTCCTGTCCGAAATGTGGTACGATGATACAAAACTCTATTAGGTTTAGAGGTCGTCAAATGAAACTTACGAATTACACAGATTTCTCATTAAGGGTACTCATTTATTTAGCATCAAGAGAAAACAATGAACTGTCAAATATTCAGCAGATTGCAGATATCTATGGCATTTCTAAAAATCATCTGACCAAGGTGATTTACCATCTTGGAAAACGCGGATATGTGGAAACAATTCGCGGGAGAAATGGTGGTATTAGACTTGGAAGAAGTCCAGAAAGCATTAATATTGGTGAAGTGGTCCGCTATACAGAAGATGATTTAGTCATGGTCGAATGTTTTAATCCCCAAAAAAACAGCTGTATTATCTCCCCTATTTGTTCATTGAAGCATGTTCTTCATGAAGCGCTCACCGCTTATTTATGTGTTCTTGACCAATACACATTAAAAGACTTAACACAAAACAAAGATGCTCTTAGAGAACACCTGCTTTAGACGGAAGAATTCAATTTCTTTCGTCTTTTTCTTTACTTTTTTGTAATAATAGTTTATTTAAAATTATTATAAATAAATATTGACTATCATGTTTGATCCAATATAATTAGGGTATATAGATTGTTAGAAACCATTTTTTGTTTACAGGAGGAGAAAAGAATGACAAATTCCAATCATACAAATTTGACGACGAACCAAGGCGTGCCTGTTGGCGATAACCAAAACTCCAGAACTGCTGGTCACCGTGGACCTTCATTTCTTGATGATTATCATTTGATCGAAAAGCTTGCACACTTTGATCGTGAACGTATTCCAGAGCGTGTCGTTCATGCAAGAGGTGCCGGAGCTTATGGTGTCTTTGAAGTCGAAAATAGTATGGAGAAACATACAAAAGCAGCCTTTTTAAGTGAAGAAGGGAAACAGACAGATGTTTTTGTTCGCTTCTCAACGGTGATTCACCCGAAAGGCTCACCTGAAACATTGCGTGACCCTCGCGGCTTCGCTGTCAAATTTTATACAGAAGAAGGGAACTACGATTTGGTCGGTAATAACTTGCCTGTCTTCTTTATTCGTGATGCGATGAAGTTTCCTGATATGGTTCACTCTCTAAAGCCAGATCCTGTAACAAACATTCAAGATCCTGACCGTTATTGGGATTTCATGACCTTAACACCTGAATCAACACACATGCTCACATGGCTGTTCTCTGATGAAGGTATCCCTGCTAACTATGCCGAAATGCGTGGTTCTGGTGTCCATACCTTTAGATGGGTCAACAAATATGGAGAAACCAAATATGTGAAATATCACTGGAGACCAGTAGAAGGTATTCGCAATTTGACTATGGAAGAAGCTGCAGAGATTCAAGCGAAAGATTTCCAGCATGCAACAAGAGATTTATTTGACCGCATTGAAAAAGGCAACTATCCAGCATGGGATTTATATGTCCAGCTTATGCCGCTTAGCGATTATGATGACCTTGATTATGACCCATGTGACCCAACAAAAACTTGGAGTGAAGAAGATTATCCACTTCAAAAAGTAGGACGCATGACGTTAAACCGTAATCCCAAAAACTTCTTTGCTGAAACAGAACAATCTGCCTTCACGCCAAGTGCACTTGTTCCAGGAATCGAAGCATCTGAAGATAAATTGCTTCAAGGTCGTCTATTCTCATATCCTGATACGCAGCGTCATCGTCTTGGTCCAAACTATATGCATATTCCGGTTAATTGTCCTTATGCTCCTGTACACAATAACCAGCAAGATGGCTTTATGACAACGACACGCCCAAGCGGTTCCATTAACTATGAGCCGAATCGTTACGATGATCAGCCAAAAGAAAACCCTCACTACAAAGAAAGTGAACCTGTTCTTCATGGTGATCGTATGGTGAGAGAAAAAATCGAAAAACCAAACGACTTCAAACAAGCGGGGGAAAAATATCGAAGCTATTCTGAAGAAGAGAAGCAAGCATTGATCAAGAACCTGACAGCTGACTTGAAAAATGTAAATGAAAAAACGAAATTACTTGCGATTTGCAACTTCTACCGTGCGGATGAAGATTATGGACAAAGATTAGCGGATTCACTCGGTGTTGACATTCGCTCTTATCTTCAGGGAAGCATGAAATAATGTTTTATTTTAGCCCTTTGCATCTTTTCAGCGTGAATTAAAAATCCTTGAAGTCTAGGAGGACCCGAGTACTTGTGCGGAGCGAATATGAAATTCGTGAGCACAGCACGCAGGGATCTGTCTACACGCTGAGCACCTCTGAATTAGAGGTGCTTTTTTATAGACGAAAAACATTGATACTGATTAAATGACCGGTCACAGGGTGAAAATAAATTTCAGCATGAGCTGCAAAAAGGGCTGAACCATTTTTGACAGTTACACGAAATACATCTTTTGTCTGCTCATCATTGACCTGTGTCCGTCCAATATAATGATAATCGTTTAATGATGCGCCTTCATATTCGTCTTGCAAGGCGGTATAAGCAATTCTTTCCCATTTTTCAACAGGTTGTCCGATCGCTTTTAATGTAGGATGAGTGATGAAACTGCCAAGTAAGATCACCCCTACTAGGAAAAGCATCCACAATTTCGGCTGCATGTTTTTATTGAACTCACTTTCATGTATATTTTGATTAGGTTTTGCTGAACAACTGCCTTTCATACATCCTTATTTTATTCAGCCTATAATTGCCGGTACGCTTTTCATGCGGACTCCAATTTTTCCTTTGAGAAAGACGATATAATCCGTGCAAACTAATGAGGACTTCTCAAGGGAAAGGAGAAGGTTTAATGAATGTGGCCGATTATGATAAGGCGCTTTATTACACGCATCGTTCGCAATGGGATAATTTACTTATTCTTATGGTGCGTACGCAAGATGACTTGCTCTCTAAACGTATTGAGCATTTCCTTCATGCGTATCAATTTAATCGAAACGATGCAGATGTTGAAAAATGTTTAAATGGGCTACTGCAGTACATTGACCATGCTTCAGAGGTTGCCGCCTCCGACCTTTATTCAGAACCAATTTACACATAAAAAAAGCTGATGTTTCAGCTTCAGGCTGTTGAGGAAATCTCGACAGCCTGACTTTATGAGAATAAACTTCTTTTTACATATAAAATATTTCTTCAATTTGGTTCTGTATTCTTTTACAGCAATTCTTTTGGCTGTTTTTTTTGATATTCAACTGCATAAAGAGCGGCTTGCGTTCGGTCTGCAAGCTCTAGTTTCGATAATAAGTGCGATACATGCGTTTTGACTGTTTTCTCTGAAATAAAAAGAGATGAGGCAATTTCTTTATTGCTTTTGCCTTTTGCAATTTCAAATAAAACTTCTCGTTCTCTATTTGTCAGTTCTTTCATGAGCGCCCATTTCTGGTCCTGTGGGTCAGTAATATGCTGCACGAGAAAGCTCGTAATATGACCATCAAGCTGATACGTGCCATTTTGCACTTCAATCATTGTGGTGAGTAGCTTCTCTGGCGCCACATCCTTTAACTGATACGCTTTTGCACCAGCTTGAATAGCAGGAATGACATAATCTTTATCAGCATAGCTTGTGAGGATGACGATACGGGTTTTAGGCATTTCCGTCATGATTTGTTTGGTCGCCTCAATCCCGTTCATGATAGGCATAGATAAGTCCATCAGTACAATGTCAGGTTTTGTCTGCCTGACAACCTCAAGTGCCTCTTCTCCATTTGATGCTTCACCGATAATGTCGACATCAGGCTGTGTTTGCAAGAAAAACACTAGACCTTTTCTGACAATATGATGATCATCCGCAATGACTACTCTCATGACGATCCCTTCCTTTCTAGAGAAAATGGTACTTGCACATGGATGGTGGTTCCTTTATTCAGCTCAGAGTAGATATCAAATGTACCACCCATTCTTTGGATACGTTCAGCCATTCCTTTTAGCCCTAAAGAAGGAAGGTTCATTTGTTCATCATAATGAAAGCCTTTTCCACGATCAATGATTTTCATATCGAACGTCTCTGCAAATTGCTCGAGCTTGACTTCGACCTCTTGAACACCAGCATGTTTTTGGCAATTATTCAATGCTTCCTGACATACGCGAAACAATGTCTCATGCTGAGCGTGATCAATTTCCATACAGCCTGACATAGATAATTTGCAGGTAAGTCCTAAAAGCTGTGCATACTCTTCAATGGCTGATGTGAACCCCTTTTCAAGTCCTCTTGGTCTAAGCTGCCAAATGAGTGAACGCATTTCAATCAGTGCATCCTGAGATAAATGTTGAATAAAATCTATCATTTCCCCTAGTTTCTGATCGCTTGTCATTTGACGCGCTGCCTTTGCAGTGAGACTAACTGAAAACAGCATTTGATTGACAGAATCATGTAAATCCTGTGCAAGCCGATTTCTTTCTTCCAGCAGTACATGTTGCTGTTCCTTTTGAACTAGCTTCATTCTCTGTATGGCGGTACCAATTTGAAGCGCAATACTTTCAAGCAAGTTGAGCTCTTCTTGAGTAAATGTCACTTTGCCCTTTGCCGCCACATTTAATAAACCAAACGTACGCTTATATGCCTTTAGCGGTACTGTGGCATGATGAGTAATCCCTTCAGTATCTCCTAGATTGTTCTTGATGGCGGTTTCAATTCGTTTGCAGTTAATGATATTGGTTGCTGATTGAAGCAAACCTTTTGTGTATCGATTGACACAGTAACAATCATTTTGGCACATCAATTGCCTTTTATGCTTCGCAAGTGCATCAGGTAATGAGACTTCTGCCATCAACTCATACGAGCCATCATCTTCTATAAAATAAATCCATGCTGTCTGAAAGCCCGTCACATCCATGAGCATATGAAGTACTTCATGAAGCGTGTCTTTCATTTCCATGCCTTCATTTAATTTTTCAGCAATTTCTTTTAACGTTTTTAACGTTTTGACCTTTTCTTTATATTCTCCCATGTTTTTTACCCGGCATATGCCGCCTCCTCTTATCATTGCTTTTGATTATAACATGAGCGATCACTTGACTCTTTATCGAAAAGGATGATTTTTCCTCAGACTTTTGGATGAGAAAAAAAGCCATCATGTGCATGATGGCTTCAGATTGATGACCCTTGAAGTCTAGGAAGATGAGGCTATTTATGCGCAGCGAATGATACATTCGTGAGCACCGACGCTCAAGATCTCAGGTTTTGTGTACACGCTGTCTGTTTTCTTTATTTGGTTGTTTCTTCAACAATGTCATAAACAACTTTCATCACTTCTTCTGATAAGTGCTTTAGCTTCTCTTCACTATCTGTCAATGATTCGCCTTTCACAGCGATATAAAATTTCACTTTAGGTTCAGTACCAGACGGTCTTAAGCAAAACCATGAGCTGTCTTCAAGGAAATATTTCAGCACATTTGATGTCGGCAGCTTGATGTCTTCTTCTTTTTTTTCTGTCACGAGGTGTCGTTTACTTGATTGATAATCCTCGATCACTGTAATGCGCTCACCTGCTATTGCAGTAGGTGGATTTGTTCTGAAGGTATGAAGTATCGCAGAGATTTGCTCCGCCCCTTCTTTTCCTTTTAGTGTCAGCGACTTTAGCCCCTCGCGGTAAAAGCCAAACTCTTTATAGATATCGATTAGCGCATCATATAATGACTTGCCTTGTTTTTTATAAAAGGCAGCGACTTCAACTGCTAGGAGAGCCGCTTGCACTGCATCTTTATCTCGGACAAAATCACCGATCAAGTAACCATAGCTCTCTTCATACCCGAATTGAAATGTGTATTCTCCGGTTTCTTCAAACTGCTTGATTTTTTCTCCAATAAATTTAAACCCAGTGAGGGTGTCAATCGTTTCTGCACCAAATGCTGTCGCAACAGCACGCCCAAGCTCACTCGTAACAATGGTTTTCATCACTACTGGATGAGGTGGCAACTGACCAAGTTTTTGTTTTTCAGATAGTAAATAATGAAGAAGAAGTGCACCTGTTTGGTTGCCTGTTAAGACAGTAAATTCCCCTTCATGGTTCCTCACAGCAATTCCAAGTCTGTCTGCATCTGGATCTGTCGCAATCAGGATGTCCGCATTTTGACGTTCACCGAGTTTGATTGCATATTCAAACGCCGCATGCTCTTCCGGATTTGGGGAAGTGACAGTAGAAAATTGCGGATCTGGCTTTTCCTGTTCAGGAACAACCGTCACATGCTGGTAGCCAAGTGCTTTGAGCCCGTTTCGGACAGGTTTATTGGCTGTACCATGAAGCGGGGTAAACACCACTTTCACAAAGGCTTCCTCTGCAAGCTCAGGATGCACACATATGGTTTTTAACTTTTCAAGATAGGCTTGATCTATTTCTTCACCGATCATTTTGATCAGTCCTTTTTGTTTCAATGCCTCTTCTGTGTCTACTGAAATTGCAAGTTCGTTCTCAATGGCATTCACTTGCTCAATGACTTGATCTGCTTCAAATGGCGGCAACTGACCGCCATCCTCGCCATATACTTTATAGCCATTATATTCAGGTGGATTATGGCTAGCTGTCACGACAATACCAGCAAATGCATTCAGCTCCCGAACAGCAAATGATAGTTCTGGTGTTGGACGCAGTTCGTCAAATACGTACGTTTGAATGCCATTTGAAGCAAGCGTTTTCGCTGCTTCCATCGCAAATTCAGGAGACTTATGGCGAGAATCATATGCAATGGCAACACCTCTTCTTTTTGCATCTTCTCCGTGTTTCCCAATATATGCAGCAAGACCAGCCGATGCTTTTCGAACCGTGTATACATTCATGCGGTTTGTGCCTGCACCAATTTCCCCGCGCATTCCTCCAGTTCCAAACTCAAGATTTTTGTAGAAGCAGTCTTCAAGAGTTTGATGATCGTCTCCATGTGCCTCTAGCCATTCTCTTAGCTCAGTATCTAGCTGCTTATCATTGATCCAACGCTCATAATTTGTATTCCAACTCATGGTCGTCCTCCCAGTTCTTTTCATCAATAAAATCACATCTACTGTTATTCTATATGGAATCGCAATGAATGTCATGCTATATCATTGGCACATCAACACAACAATGATCTAATGTAAAAATACATTTCCCTACACGCTTCTATCAATGACAACAAAAAAAGCCGATAGAACATCGGCTCTTTTCTCTTATTCAGCATCAAGCGGTACGACTGCTTCATGGAACAACTGATCTAATTCTGTTTGATGTTTTTGTCTTGTCTCTTCATCCCAGCCAAAACGATCTGCCATATATTCCACGACTGGTTGTGCATAAGTTTTCGCCCATTTAATATTAAATAATAGGCTTCCTGTTCTTCTTAAGAAGAAGTCAACAGGTGTGACGGCCATTTCTTCTTCAATAGCATACACAAGCTCAGCCAATACATAAGGTGGGATGTTTCGTTTGTCTGCTTCGTCTTGAAGCTGCTCTACACGCTTGAAGATATTGCTGACATTTGAGCCGTATTTTTCGGCTAGTTTTTTTGCAATTGGTTCCGTTAAACCAATGGATGCACCTTCTGTCGTTTTTGCTTGGACAAAGGATGCCATATTTTTAGATCCTCCGACATGTCCGCCTGAGATTGGCATATGTTTTGTTTTACATGGTCCGTAATCTTTACCAGTCTCTTTTTTGAGCTCATCACGTACAAGGTTCACGATGTGCTCAGCCATTTTGCGATAACCAGTTAATTTCCCTCCAGCAATTGTGATCAACCCTGAAGGTGATGTCCATACCTCATCCTTACGAGAAATTTCTGAAGGGTCTTTGCCTTCTTCATGAATTAGCGGACGAAGACCTGCCCAGTTGGATTCAACATCCTTTTCTGTAATGTTGAGGTCTGGGAACATGTACTGAATCGCTTGGATGACATAATCACGATCTGCTTTTGTCATACGCGGATGCTCAAGCTGTTTTTTATACACAGTGTCAGTTGTGCCAACATACGTTTTGCCTTCTCTTGGAATGGCAAAGACCATCCGTTTATCTGGCGTGTCAAAATAAATCGCTTGTTTTAATGGGAAAACCGATTGATCGAATACTAAGTGAATACCTTTTGTATGCTGTAAGTGTTTCCCTTCATTGGAATGGTCCTTTTCTCTTAACTGATCTACCCACGGACCTGTTGCATTGACAATTTTCTTCGCATACACATCATACGTTTTATTTGTCATGACGTCTTCAATGATCACACCGATGACTTTGCCTTTGTCATAAATAAATTCTTTCACCTTCGCATAGTTGACAGCTTCTGCCCCGAATTTCACTGCCTCTTTCATGACTTCAATTGTGAGGCGCGCATCATCTGTACGGTATTCCACATAGTAACCGCCGCCTTTTAGACCGTCCTTTTTCAAAAGCGGTTCTTTTTCAAGTGTTTCTTTCGCACTGAGCATGCTTCTTCGTTCGCTATGCTTCACTCCTGCTAAAAAGTCATACACTCTCAGACCAATTGACGTTGTAAATTTACCAAATGTCCCGCCCTTATGCATCGGAAGAAGCATCCACTCTGGTGTTGTCACATGCGGCCCATTTTCATACACGATGGCACGTTCTTTGCCGACTTCTGCAACCATCTTCACTTCAAATTGTTTTAAATAACGCAAACCACCGTGCACCAATTTTGTTGAACGGCTAGACGTACCTGCCGCAAAGTCTTGCATTTCAGCTAAACCAACACGCATTCCACGTGAAGCCGCATCAAGTGCTGTACCAGCACCTGTAATACCCCCACCAATGATAAATACATCATACGGTTTTTTTGTCATTTCCTGAAGCATCTGTTCTCTTTCCAAGCTAGAAAAAGTCATCTCTTGTTCCTCCCATGTTGTACGGTAAAGAAAAAGAGACCGCAAACACCCAAAGCGTATCACTACACTTAGGTGCATGCGGTCTCTCCAGTTCTCCAACCGTTCTATTAACTTACCCATAGTATACCATACTTTTTGTTTATTTGAAAACTTGAGCTGCTTTTACAGCCTTTTTCCATCCGCTGTATAACGAGGCTCTTTTGTCTTCTTCCATCTTAGGTTCAAAGCGCTTGTCAAGGTTCCATTGTTTCGCTATGTCTGAACGGTCGTTCCAGAAGCCAACAGCTAATCCCGCAAGGTAGGCTGCACCGAGTGCCGTCGTTTCATTAATTTCTGGACGTTCTACTGGTACATCCAGTAAATCACTTTGGAAGCCCATTAAGAAATCATTCTTCACTGCCCCGCCATCAACACGTAATGTTTTTAATGAGATATTTGAATCTTTTTCCATCGCATCTAAAACATCTTTCGTTTGATAAGCAAGTGATTCTAATGTTGCACGGACAAAGTGCTCTTTAGAAGTACCGCGTGTTAGACCGAATACAGCACCTCTTACATCACTATCCCAATATGGCGTGCCTAGACCAACGAATGCTGGAACGACATAGACGCCATCTGTTGAGTCAACACGCTTTGCATAGACTTCGCTGTCTTTAGAGTTTTTAAACATTCTGAGTCCATCACGTAACCACTGAATTGCTGAACCAGCAACAAATATACTTCCTTCTAAAGCATATTCCACTTTACCGTCAATGCCCCATGCAATGGTCGTTAATAATCCATGATCCGACTTAATTGCTTTTTCCCCTGTATTCATCAACATGAAACATCCTGTGCCATATGTGTTCTTCGCCATTCCTTCTTCAAAACAAGCCTGACCGAATAAAGCAGACTGCTGATCTCCCGCTGCTCCTGCAATCGGGATATTTTTGCCGAAGAAATGGTAATCAGTCGTTTCACCATAAATGTGTGAAGATGGTTTCACCTCTGGAAGCATAGAAGCAGGTATGCCTAGAATTTCGAGTAATTCTTCATCCCATTTCAGTTCATAAATGTTAAACATTAATGTTCTTGATGCATTTGAATAGTCTGTCACGTGTGATTTGCCGCCAGTCATTTTCCAAATGAGCCACGTATCAATTGTTCCAAACAGCAAGTCCCCGTTTTCTGCTTTCTCACGCGCACCTTCTACATTGTCTAAAATCCATTTTACTTTTGTTCCTGAGAAGTAAGCATCAATGAGAAGACCTGTTTTATTTCTAAATGTCTCACTATGTCCTTGTGCTTTCAGCTCTTCACAAATGCCAGATGTTTGTCTAGACTGCCAAACAATCGCATTATATACTGGTGCGCCTGTATGTTTATCCCAAACAACCGCTGTCTCGCGCTGGTTTGTAATCCCGATACCTGCGATTTGGTCTGCTTCAATCCCTGATTCAATAAGGGCTGTTGAAATAACAGATAGAACAGAGCTCCAGATTTCATTTGCATTGTGCTCTACCCAGCCAGGGTTTGGAAAATATTGATTGAATTCTTTCTGTGCTGTATGTGCAATTTTACCTTCTTGATCAAATAAGATCGCTCTTGAACTTGTTGTCCCTTGATCTAATGCAAGAATATATTTTTCTTTTGCCATGGTGTTTTTCCTCCCCTTATATGCTTTCATTGACTGATTGCGTTTGGTTTTTTGTAGTGAAATAGAGTCCTAACAATACCACAACTAAAATAGCGCTTACAATCCAAAAGGCTGGTGTAACGTTTGCTTTAAAGGCTGCATTGTAGAAAACACCGCCAAATGCTCCGCCTAAAATCGGACCAACTACTGGAACCCAAGCATATTTCCAATTAGATGGACCCTTACCTGGAATCGGCAGAATCGCATGAGCTATTCTAGGTCCTAAATCACGTGCTGGGTTAATCGCATAACCGGTTGTTCCACCTAAAGAAAGACCAATTGCTACAATTAAAAAGCCAACAATCAGCGGGTTCACCCCGTCTGCAAATTTATTTGCACCAATCGCCAATATCCCAAGAACCAATACAAATGTACCAATGACCTCACTTAGTACGTTCGCAAAGGTATATGGAATAGCTGGACCAGTTGAGAAAACACCAAGTTTTGCTCCTGGGTCGTCTGTCGCTTTCCAGTGCGGTAAGTAATGTAAAAAGACAATAATAGCTCCGAGTAATGCGCCAAGCATTTGACCAACAATATACATTGGAACGTCAGCCCAAGGAAAACTCCCTTCTAATGCCAGACCAATCGTAAGCGCTGGGTTTAAATGTGCCCCGCTAATTCCACCGGTTGCATAAGCTGCAATCGCTACTGCAAATCCCCATCCGAAAGCGATGACAATCCAGCCGGACTGGTATGCGAACGATTTCTTTAAATTAACTGCTGCACATACACCGCCTCCAAAAATAATGAGTAGCATTGTACCTACGACTTCACCCCAAAATGGTGTCATAAAAATTCCTCCTCTGGTTCAGTTGCCATCCCCTATGAATGTGTAAAAAAAGATAAAGATAAAAGATCCACAACAAACATACTTTACATCAGGGTAAAATGTCACCTAGTAAAGCGTTGTTGTGGATCTCCGTTTCTCCATCACATTAGATTAACTTAGTGCTATAGTATCAGAGAGTGAAAACGTTGTCAATCAATTTTCATCCTTTATCTTTTTCATTTTTGGAACGCTTTCCATAGCTCTATATTTGATGTGGTGACTGCTGTTGCTCCTGCCTCAAGCGCTCTTTCCACATCTTCTTTTGTCCGAATAAATCCCCCTGCAAATATTGGTATTCCAGCTCTTTCGCGTACTTCTGAAATTAAATCTGGCACTACACCTGGCAATACTTCAATAAAATCTGGGCGGTGCTTTCCGACGAACTCCATGCTTTTTTCCATCGCACTTGTATCAAGTAAAAACATTCTCTGAATGGCATATACTTTTTTTTGCTTAGCTTTTACTATGACAGAAGACCTAGTAGAAATAATTCCAGCTGGTTTCATCTCCTGACAAATAAACTCGGTTCCATATTCATCATGTTTGATTCCGTGGATTAAATCTACATGGATAAACATCTTCTTATTGTGTACATCTGCCTCTTTCATGATGCCCTTTAGCCGGCCTAAGTGTACATCAAGGAGGACCCCGTATGTAAATGGACTTTTCAAAAACTCTTCAAATTGCTTCATATTGCGAACAGCAGGTAGTATTGGTTGATCATGAAAACTCATATGCCGTCTCCTTCTTTTATGAATTGGTCCAACCTTCTTTTTACAGTAATAGATTATCTCCGTTTTTTCAATACACATATCGTGTGCCCATTGGTCATTCAATATCATAGTTTGTACCAATCGTTAATCCTTGTCTATGAAAAATTCTCATATCAACAATCGTTCCGGATAACATAAGAATAATAAACATTGGTTTTAGCGAGAGAAAACCAAAAGAAAACATTGTGACTTTGTAAAGAATATGATCAATTACTTTCTCTGATAAAGAGTGACATTCACACACGCTACTAACACAAAAAAGCAGAGAAACATCTCTGCTTATAGCTGGGCCATGCTTTCTTTTAATGTATTGATGATAAACGAGGCATCATCATCTGTGATACTAAGCGGCGGTGCAAGCTGCGCTACATTATTATAGCCAGCCACAGTATCACCATTTTTCCCAATGATGAGACCGCGCTTTTTACATTCTGCGATCAATTGGCCTAAGACACTCGCATCAGCAGGCTTTTTTGACTGCTGGTCTTCAACAAGCTCGATTCCAAATAGCAAGCCTTTTCCTCTTACATCACCAACGAATGGATGCTCTTTTAATTCCTGCAAACGATCCAGCATGGCTTTACCAAGTGTTTCAGAGCGTTCAACTAAATGCTCATTTTCCATGATCTCAATATTGACAAGAGCAAGTGCACACGAAGCTGGATGACCTCCAAATGTATTCACATGACGCAGCCGGTCATACGTGTCTTCACCTGCATAAGCTTCATATATTTCACGTTTTACACAGGTTGCGGAAAGTGGTAAATAGCCGCTAGTGATTCCCTTCGCCATTGTAATCATGTCTGGTTTTACCTCTTCATGCATAAAACCAAATCGCTTCCCTGTCCGGCCAAATCCGCAAATCACTTCGTCAACAATCAGCAGCGCTCCATGGGATTCACAGATGTCTTTCACCTTCTTCAAATACCCTTTTGGCGGCATTAATATACCGCCTCCCGTGATAATGGGTTCCATTATCACCCCTGCAATCGTCTCACTTAATTCCCAAGTCATGACTTGGTCAATGGCATCTGCACTTGCCAAATGATCTTGATCCTCGGGGTAGCGGTACAGATCAGGTGGTGCGACATGAATAAAGCCTTGTCCTAATGGTTCATATTTAAATTTACGCTGCGCTTGACCTGTTGCAGCAAGGGCTGCGGCTGTATTTCCATGGTAGGATCGATAACGAGATATAAATTTTGTTCGTGTGCTTTCTCCCTTTTGCGCATGATACTGTTTTGCGATCTTAAATGCCGTTTCATTGGCTTCAGAACCACTGTTTGAAAAAAAGATGACATAGTCACCACCAAGCCATTCATTTAACTTCTCAGCAAGCTGTATCGCCGGTACGTGACTTTGTGTGAGCGGGTAATATGGCATGGTGTTTAATTGCTTGTACGCCGCTTCAGCAAGCTCCTTTCGGCCATAGCCGACATTCACACACCAAAGACCAGACATCCCGTCTAAATACTGATTTCCATGAATATCTGTCACCCATGCGCCATCTGCTTCATGAATGACCATACTTTCATTTTCTTTGTTTGTGCCTTTCATTTGATGCCAAATCAATTGATCGTCTTTTTTCTGAAGATTTTGAGCCTGCTCATGCATTTTCATCTTTCTACGCCCCCATGTATCCGTTTTCATCATAAAAGAAGCTTAGACGGTCCATAACATTGCCTCTCCATTCAGTATATGGAAGAAAAGCGAAGCATATGAAACTGAAACAAGACCACCTGAATCAGATTACCTATCATTTCTTTCCATTATAAAAAAGGGTACGGGCCGTTTACATTAGACAGATCGTCAACTGATTGAAAAGAATGATAAGACATTGTACTCGAAGTCTCGTCAGATCTAACAGAAAGCTGTTAATGCCGACTTCCTTGCAAGAATTCATAAGCCAAAATAGCAAATTCAAGTGCCTGACGTTTCGGCGCTTGCATCATATCTTCACCAAGCAAGGCATGTAATTTATCAAGTCTATGATAAAGTGTTTGCCTGACGATATAGAGCTGGCTCGCTGTTTCTTTTTTAGAACCATTGGTTTGTAAAAATATGTTCAACGTTTGGTACAGTCTTCCGTTATTTTGCTTATCATATAAAATAACTGGCTCTAAATACTCCTTCACCATACTTTCAAGCAGGCCGCTTTCTTTCATGACAGGCATTAACCGAAGCATATGCAAATCTTGATAAAATGGACTTTTCACACGATGCGGCATTACTTTCTTTAAATGAAGGACTTCTTTGGCTGTCTGAAAGCTTTTCCTCATATGATGAAACTGATCACAGTAAAGACCGATCCCAAAATTGATGACTGTCCCATTATGTTGCTCTCGCTCATATGACTGCCTCATTTCATTTGCCGCTTTCTCAGCGCGCTCTTTCCAATCCTCTATCTTCCTCGTATTCATTAAAATAAACAAGGTTTGTCCTTTATGTTCATAAGAAATCAGGTGAAAACCGGCACGCTGAAAGATGGCACGGCAAGATACGAGAAAATAAAGATTCCCTGCAATCTCTTCTATTTTATGGTTCTTTTGAAAGAGCATTACAACACAGCCTGTCGGTTTTTTCAGTCCTTCTGTTTCTTCAAGATGCTCTAAAATATCCCTTTCTGTATGCTCTTCATGAAACCATTTTTGCAGCCATTCGTTTTCTTTCGTCTTCTTCAGCTCTTCTGTATATAGCTCCCTAAGAGTTTGCTGGGCAAGAGCATTCGCTCCTTTATCCATGACGAGCATTTCAAATTCTGAGAGTGTATTTGGTTCATGAATTAACACAAGGTTTGCAAATGTTTGTTTGAGTGCAAATACTGGCTTTTGGTATACTTGATAACCTTCTGGCAGTGAAGCATGTTGCAAATACGTCATAACAAGTTCTTCGGTTTGCTTTGATGATTCACATAAGATAATCGGCTCTCCTTGAACTGGAATTAATAAGAGAATCCCTCTCAGATGACGATACACTTGATCCAGAATGTCCATCTGCGGATGAGGTGTCAGTAAAAGTTCATTGAGCCTTGAAGATAATGTTTCTAAATCAGCCATCATTTGATACTGACGCTCAATCATCATCGTATGGATATGCTGTGTAATGTTGACGAACTTTACTTCCTTGGTAAACAGGATCAGAGGGAAGTCCCGTTGATCTGCATATTCAATCAAAGCTTCTGGCACATCATAACGAAGCGGAACAAATTCAATACATAAGCCTGCTGCACCTGAATCAATGAGCTGTTTTAAAAATTCTTTAAACACATCGAGCTGATCATGAAAAGCTGCGGCCGTTGTTAAAATGAGTTCGCCTCCATTTAACAAATCCTCTACAGCAGGCACTTCTAACACATGTACCCATTTCACTTCTCGAAACAGCCCCTTTTCCCCCGCTAACACCTTTGCATGAGTAAAATGCTTTGTTTTCAACACATCATTCACTTGGAAATGAACATCTACATTCATTCATAAGTTCCCCCTTTGTTAGCCATCCCCTATCCCAGAGGATGCATTGACAAAATCCATCATAATACAGTAAAGTGACAATACTCAGTATCACACTGAGAAAAGTCGTGCTTGAGACAACCCTAGGTTTCGTTCGACATTGTACAGCCATGTTGTATTCGCTACAGTTGACATTGCTGTGACGAAGATCATCATTTGTTTCACTAGATTAAGATCATCTACCGGTTTTTAAATCAAGTAAATCCAAATGCGATCATCCCCACTTGTTTAAATGACCACAAGCATCATACCAAAATCAACATCATCGCTGTATAGATGCATCTCATACAAGCAGAACGCCTGTCATCAATTCTTTAGGTAGCGAAATGTCAATCAACTGAAATAATAGACCAATCAGAGCCCCCTAGCAACAGGCATGTGCAGTCATTTATAAGAACGACTTTTAGATGAAAGCAAGAAATGGTGACATCTCATATCAAGACATTGATGAGAGCTTATGTATACCAAAACCAATTGCCTTCTGCCCGATATACCCAATCAGGAAAATTCCGAACAATAACAACTCCATGTCTATACTTCACTAGAAGAATTTCTTATTCTCTTCCCTTCGTCATAATCATACCACTGATAAACAATAAAAAAGAAGCACTCTTAGGAAAGACTGCTTCCCTTCTCCTCATCCATATAAAACACTTCCCACAAATGACCATCGAGATCCTGAAAGCTCCATCCATACATAAAGTCATAATCCTGCTTCTCCTTAAACGGTGACCCTCCTGCTTGTATCGCCTTCTTCACCAGTTCATTTACCTCTTCCCTCGTATCTACCTGCAAAGATATGATGATTTCTGATGCGTTTCTGGCATCAACTAACTGTTTCTCTGAAATAAACTGGAAATGCTTATGAGAGATAAGCATGACGATCATCCTCTCATTGATGATCACACAAGCTACCTGATCATTCGAAAATCTCTGATGAAAATCAAAGCCGAGCTGCTCAAAAAAAGCCCTCGATGTATTCACATGTTTCACAGGCAAATTGATATACACATTTTTTGCTTGTCGCCCCATGGTCCTCCCCTTTCCGAACGAATTGCCTATTTTCAGTATATTCATCTTTTGCTACAGCATCCCTTTGTTATATGAAAAAATCAGCGCTCCGCCTTATTCACCTTAATTTTACATAAATAAAAAATCATTGATGTTCTCAAACCTTTGTCTTTTTAAAAAACAAATGATGACTCTCACCATCCCTTCTTTCAATCGCATGTGATCCCTGAATAAAAAAAGCGCTTAGGAAGTAGATATATGCTGGATCTCTCATCTAGTCAGGTGTCCTTTTCGCTGTCAAAGGCTTTGCCCAGTTCGGTTCGCTACACTGTCGTGTCGTTAAAGAACATGTAAAACCAAAACAAGCGCCTCGCATAAAACAAGGCGCTTGTTCTGGTTATTTTTTATATTCAATATGGTAGACATCTCTGCGACGATCCTTCAATTGACGTACGGTTCCGTCCTGACGCTGCCTTCTTAAAATTTCTAAGTCGACATCACCAACAACAACCATTTCGATATTCGGATTACACTCACCCACAATACCATCTCTTGCAAACTCAAAGTCAGATGGTGCAAAGATAGCAGATTGTGCATACTGGACATCCATATTCTCTGTTTGCGGAAGGTTACCGACTGTTCCAGAGATAACCGTATATATCTGATTTTCAACCGCTCTTGCCTGGGCACAATAACGGACTCTTAAATAGCCTTGCCGATCTTCGGTACAAAACGGAGTGAAAATAATTTTCGCCCCTTTATCAGCAGCAATACGTGCTAGCTCAGGAAATTCAATATCGTAGCAAATTTGAATGGCAATTTTACCACAATCGGTATCAAACACCCGGACTTGATCGCCACTTGAAATTCCCCACCATTTTCTTTCATTCGGAGTTATATGAAGCTTATATTGTTTTTCAATCGTACCATCACGTCTAAACAAATACGCAATATTGTAGATTTTCCCTTCTTCTTCAACAAAGTGTGATCCGCCAATGATATTAATGTTGTACTTCACAGAAAGGTCTGTAAACAAATTAATATAGTCCTCGGTATATTCGGTAATTCGCTGAACCGCAAGACTTGGTGATCTCTCTTCTAAGTAAGACATAAGCTGTGTTGTAAAAATTTCCGGGAAAACGGCAAAGTCAGCCGAAGCATCTGATGCCACGTCTACATAATATTCCACTTGATTCATGAATTCCTCAAAGGAGTGAATTTGTTTCATTGCATATTGAATGACACAAATTCTGACAGGGAAAGCCGATTTATAATACCGCTTTGACTGCGGGCGATAATCGACATTGTTCCATTCCATTAAAGTTGCATACGTGCTTGATGCTTTATCATCCGGTAAATAATTAGGATTAATCCGCATCAGACTAAACTCATTTAAAAGCTGGAATGATAAAACAGGATCATAAATTTTGTGCAGCATGACCTGTTCAACATATTGGCGAGGAGTCATTTCTTCTTGATATTTATGATAATTCGGAATACGTCCTCCAATGATAATGCTTTTTAAATTTAATCTTCTTGCTAGGTCTTTTCTTGCTTCGTATAACCGGTGTCCAATTTTCATGCGCCGGTACTCAGGGCTAACCATCACTTCAATCCCATACATATTCATACCATCAGGATTATGATTGGTAATGTAACCATCATCAGTAATGTCTTGCCATGTATGACGATCATCGTATTCATCAAAATTAATTAATAAGCTTGAACATGAACCAATGATTTCTCCCTCAAATTCTGCACAGAACTGCCCCTCTGGAAAATGTTCGAGATGACTTTCTAAATGTTCTCTTTTCCAAGGATCCATTCCTGGGAAACATACCTCTTGCAATGCAATGATTCGGTCAATATCTTCTTTTTTAATATTGCGAATGACCATTCTTTTTTCAAACCTCGTTAAATCAAGCTTTTCTGTCATTGTTTCTTATGCCCCCTGACTGATCCTCTTTTTCAAGCTGATGGAAAAGCTGGAGCAATTCGATTTCAGCCATTGATTCTAACCTGTAATCATATTCTTCAAATTGAAGGGTGCTCGTCACTTTGTTTGGAACAATCACACATTTCATGCCCGCTCGTTTTGCTGCAATTAATCCATTTACAGAATCCTCAAAAGCTACACAATCCGCCGGCTCTACACCTAAGCAACTTGCAGCTTGCAAATAAAGTTCTGGATGTGGTTTCACTTCCTCCACGTCATCTGACGTGCGGATGCACTCAAAATAATCAAAAAGACCAATTTGTTTTAGGTGATCAGACACCCATTTATAGTCAGAGCTAGAGGCAAGACCAATCTTAATCCCCAGCTCCTTTGCCGCTTCCAAATAAGCTTTCACTCCAGGTCTTGCTGATTCATTCATGATTCTTTTTTGAAAACGGGTACGTCGGTCCGTTGTGAGCGCCTCATGATCCAATGGTGTACCGAGCTGCTTTTCCAAATACTCAAATGGTTTAAAGCCTGCTTGCGTGCCAATGACGTTGCCCCAAACAGAAAGAGGCAGCTCTGCCTTATGCTCTGCAAACATTTCCTGCAAAACCTCATATTCATGAGTTTCTGTATCTAAAATTAATCCATCAAAATCAAATATAATCGCCTTTACCAACGAGGCCACTCCTTTTTTTACGAAAGTCTAAAAAATGATACTCACTTTTATCATAACGCTAATAAAATTTACTTTCAAAGATGAATGTCTGCTAAAATGATGATGTAAAAAAGGAGCCTGCAACGATTTGTCAGGCTCCTAACATGTTCTATTCATTCTGCAAGAGATCCAAGCGCTCCGATTCGTGGAGAATATGCAATGTGAAAAAGAGCGGGGTTGGTATTACAGATCATTACAGGTTTCTCCGTTCCCTTAAAAATAGTATGTGCGCCCATCTTGTAAGTTAACAAGGAAGTTCACACCAACTTTTACGCATTTTGAAGGTGACGGCTCTCAAAATCGTCTAGGTCAAACGGAAAGAAAAAGCCGCACTCATTGATTTGCGCACGATTTCGTTCAAATAGCTCACGGTCTCGTTTTGTTAAATGACGTCTAGGCTTTAAAATAATGGTATGTACAAGCTGAAGTCCAGTTAAAATTCGAAAGGCATCATCCATCGTACCGTTGTATACCCCATCGATAAATGTGAAGGCGCGCTGCTGCTTGTAACCGTCCATATGATGGGATAAGAGATGATAGAACTCTTTTGATATTTCTTCAATTGCCTGTTCTTGAAGTTCTGTAGCAGCTTTCATTAATCTCACGTGACATCTACCCTCTCTGTCGTTATTCTCCATTCAGAATAGCACAGAAAAAAAGGCATTCGCCAAGGTAAGTGTTTCCTATATATCACCATGTGTTGAGAAGAGAGGAACGTATTTCATGAACATTAAAGGACACATGCTTTCTCTGAAAGTAAATGAGCACCACAACGACACATCATTAAGTCACTTCTTAAAAACTGAGGTATCTGCCTCTAAACCGATTATTCACTTTTGGCTCAAACATCAAAAAGTACGATTAAACCAACAGCCAGCATATCACGCTGCAAAAGTAAGTACAGGCGACAATGTCACAATTGATTTATTTGAATTTGAAACAAGTGATGTCACGCCAGAATATGGTGATTTAGATCTATTGTTTGAGGACGAGCATTTACTTATTGTCCAAAAGCCCGCTGGACGCCCAACTCATCCGAATGAAAAAGGACAGACAGGCACCCTTGCAAACCTAGTCGCCTTCCATTATCAAGCAAATGGTGAGGAGAAACGGGTTAGACATATTCATCGGCTCGATCAAGACACAAGCGGTACTGTCATATTTGCCAAACACAGATTAGCACATACTGTACTTGATCAGATGCTTTCCAAAAAAATGATCAACAGAACATATCTCGCCATTGCAGAAGGGGTGTTCAAGAAAAAGAGAGGAACCATTACAGCTGCGATTGGCCGTGACAAGCACCATGCAGTGAGACGTAGAATTTCTCCAACTGGGCAGAAAGCCATCACTCATTTTCAGGTGATGGGTGTGGACAAACGCCGCAATATCACAGCAGTCCAGCTCCAATTAGACACTGGGAGGACCCATCAAATCCGTGTACACCTCAGCAGCATAGGCCATCCTTTGGTTGGAGATTCGTTATACGGCGGGATGAGTAATGGGATCACTCGATGCGCTCTTCACGCCAAAAAAGTTGAAATGAAACATCCGTTTACAGGAGAGCATCTTATCATTGAGGCCCCGCTTCCATCTGATATGGTCAAGCTGATGGAGCCAATAAAGCACTAAACCATATAAATAAGAGCCTGCACGTTATCCAGCAGGCTCTTATTACATTAAACAGATGTTCGTTTGGCATAAATAATGTATCGCTTTGGTGCATTCCCGACAAAATGAAACGGATAACATGTCGTTAACACCAGCTCTTCATTTTTATTTTGCAAGGTGATGATAGAAGTATCATGCTGATCTACAATTTTTGTATGAGTGATTTCATAAGCAAATTCACCATACGGAACCTTAATCTTCAACTGATCCCCGATATCAAGCTCTCCCGTACGTCGAAACACAGTATCCCGATGCCCTGACAGCACAATTTGCCCATGTTGATCAGGATAATAGCTGCCTTTGTAATGCCCGACTCCTTTGGCAAGATCGTCAGCTTCCGTTCCTTCTACTATTGGAAGGTCAGCTTTAAGTCTTGGGATAATGAGAATGCCAGATCCTTTGCCGACTTCAGGGGAAAACTGCTCCTTTGACATAAAATCATCAACAGCTACCACTTTTTTGGCTTCATCTAACGTTTGCTCTGTTTGAAGGTGAGTAGAGACCATTTGCCATATTCCCCACCCGACCAAGACAATGCCTGAAGTCATCACAATAAGTGCAAGCCACTTTATCATACTTAAACTCCTTCTTATCTTTTAAGACTCAAGGCTGCCTTTCATGAACGCTTTTAGCTTGCAGTCGCTATATCTTCTTGTAATGCTTTTTTAATTTGCCTCTCTTTTTGAAACAAAATAGATACACCGTTAAAGCGATTGACGAACGCAGCTGTTGCTTCTAAGTCTGTAGGACCTATTTCAGGATTAATGGTTAAAGGCACTTCTCCAGACACCTCTGCTGGCCTATATCCAGCACGCTCTGCCTCCTCTTTAGAAGCAAAGAATACTCGTTTGTCTACATCTATCTCTTTCCACTCATCAGGTGATACGTAGGTTTTCGCAGATGAATCACCGACATAACGTGTTAATCCTTTTTTCTGCTCACGTGCTCTAAATTCAAATGGCTGTTCCAAAAGCGGGTCTGCTTGATTCCAAATTCCAATCCCCTTCTCCTTCGCTTCTTTCACAGCTTGCTGGAAGGTGTGATAGTCTTTGTCATTTCCAACCGGCCAAATAAAGTAAGTGGATGCATAGCCTTTTTTCACAAGCTCCAAATTTGTGTTTACACCTTTTTTCGTTTTCACTTGAGCAAGAAGACGCCCATAGCTGTCTTTCACTTCCGAACCAATAGTTAATGTGACTTTATCGCCACTTGATAAGAGTGTTTTTAAATAGTCTGTTGCTTTTTGCCCAAAGCGTAATTGGTTTTCATCTAATTCATTTTTAGGTTTGTGGTAGGTTTCAGGTGTGTCCATATTGACAAAGCGTACTTTCGTTGTACCAAGCACAGGTTCTTTTAAATGAATTGTATCTCCATCTACAACACGGTCAACGGTTGCTGAATATTCTTTCTTGATCTTTGGTGGCTTCGGCTGGCGTTTTAAACGTTTGATATCCTGCTGATGCCTTGGAAGCACCTGCAACGTGTCATACCTGCTTAAGATACCTGTAAACTCATACCATTGGCTAGACTTCACTTGATCAATTGCTTCTGTGTCTACCATGACCCTAAGGATCGTGCTAGTGTACTTTTCATCTAGAATGATCACATTATATCCACCACCAAAAGGTGTAGCTGGTTTTGATTCAACATAGCCTTTTACTTTCACAAGGCTTCCTTCATATTTATCTGCTTGACCAGTTTCAAATTGTTTAATCGAGATTCGATTCGGAGTTGGTAATGTTTGATTCTTTGCATCTATTGTGATGCGACCATGTTCTGGAACGATCTCAATCAGTCCTTTATAAGTAGTCACTTTGCCAGTGACCGTCACCTTCATGCCAGCTTTCAGTTCTGGGAAATTTTTTGGCTGTGCTGAATAAATATTGACTCCTGCCGTTTTGTCCTGAATATATGTAGATAATTTCCCATTCCCTATGGCTGATTGATCCGCTGTCACAACCCCACTTACTGTCACTGTTTCTCCTATCAACTGTCGAGCTTTTTTGATTTTCATTGGTTTCACATGTTGCCATGTCGTTACTTTCTTCTCAAAAGCTCTTGCCTGCTCTAATGTGAAAGTGCCAGACAAAACGAATTGCAGACTACATATCACCAAAATCAAACAACAGATCAATCGAACTGTTTGAATATGCTTCATTTCATTTCTCTCCCCTATTCTTTATAGTTGACCTCTTTCATAGTTTACAAAGGAAATGTTGAATTTGAATGGATTTCATGTAAACATCTCTAGCTTTTATTTTATTGGAAACGTAATGGTCACTTTTGTTCCCTTTAAATTCTTGCTTTCAAAATGGATTGTACCACCATGACTTTCAATGATTTTATTCGTCACCATAAGCCCAAGCCCTGTTCCTTTTTCTTTCGTCGTATAAAAAGGTTCCCCTAACTTACTAATCGCATCTTCTGGGATTCCTTTTCCTTGGTCTTCAAATATTAAAATAACTTGATTATTTTTTAGCATTGATGTCACTTGAATGACGCCTGTTACGCCATCCATTGCTTCAATTCCATTTTTCAGTATGTTGAGGAAAACCTGTTTTAATTCATTTGGAATTCCTTGAATCTGCGGCAGAGATGGTGAAAGATTTTTTTGAATCGATATCCCTTTTAATACGGCCTGAGATTCAACGACCATACTCACTTCTTCTAGCAGTAGGTTGACATGAACAGGTTCAAATTTCACCGACTTGCTTCTAGAGAGCACAAGGAATTCATTAATAATCGCCTCGAGCCGATTAAACTCTGACATCATCACATCTGCATAATCCTTTTGATATTTTTTACTCTGAATCATCAGCTGTAAGAATCCTTTTAACGATGTAAGCGGGTTACGTATTTCATGAGCAATGCCAGCTGCAAGCTGACCAACTGCTGACAGCATCTCAGATTTCATCAGCATCTTCTCTGACTGCTTTTGGTTTGTGATATCCTCTGAAATGCGCATAACTGTTGACTGCATTTTGTCAGGGTCATCAATTCGGTGTAAAGAGACTCTTTCCCAATGTTCTCGTCCTGATAAATCTTGAAAGTACATCTCACCTGTCCAGCTACCTTCTCTTAGGCACACATCCCATTGCTTCGCTAAATCATCACATTGACACAACCTTTGATAGACCGAAAAAATATTCTTGCCGATCAGATCGAATTCATACTGTTGCACAAAGTGACAAAAACGCTGGTTCACGCATTGAATGATCCCTTCCTCAGTTGCGACAACAATATGAATATGACTGTTATCCAGTGCTGTCACCGCAAGATGAAGAGACTGTTTGATTTTCGTGATTTCAGTCATTTTAATCCATGTCATCGCCGCTCCCTCATAATCCTGATAAAAAATAGGCGTAATGTGAACGGTAAATTGCTCCCCTTCGTTTGTCTCAATCTCACGCTCAATGACACGTCTGTCTGACATAACGGATTGAATATCATGATAAAGCGTCTCATGCGCCATCTCCTGTGCAATCGACTGAAAGGATTGATGATGCTGCAATTGTGCCGAAGTGAATAAAGATGCTGCTGCAGGCGTGAAATAGCGAATATTCATCTCTTGATCCACAAACAACGTCGCAAGCTCAGGTTTCACCGAGGGACGATAGAGCTCTTCTCTAGTCACCTTTAAGTTGTTTATGATATTGATAAATTCTTCGTGCTTTTTCTGAAGCTCCTCTATTTGCGCGTTCTTTATTTTCAATTGAGCCCTTGCCTCTTGCTCTTTTTGCTTTACTTCATTAAGTTCATTTTCTAAATCGACAATACGCTGTTGATAGACTGAGTTTGGGTCCGACATGCCTAGGTACCTGCCGTTCATTTGATTTTTTTCTAGCACATTCATCCGAATGAGAATGACGTATACTCCCTTAAAACGGCGATCAAAACTTTTCACTGTAAAATCTGCATACTGCTTCCTGCCCTTTTTTGAAATAAGCACATGTTGAAAAACAATCTCTGTCTCATCTGTCCACACCTTCTGTAATGTTTGTCTCATCATCTCCTTCATATAGTCAGGTGTCACATACTCACACGATTGATTCGGCACTTCTGAATGGTCTAGGAAGGAATAGGCACCATTTGAAATGGCAAGTATTTTGTCACAATCATTGATCACCATACATGCGTCATAATTTGCACTCACTTCTTTCATATATTCTGCAGCTCGTTTTTTCAACTCTTCATGAAACTTGGCATTATTCGGATGTTCATTGCATTTAGGAACGCTTGAATGAGTGTAAATGTTCCACCTTTCATTTAACAGATGAAACAAGTGAGGGATATTAGGCACTTTATCATTTGTCCCTAATATCAAAACCCCTTGATCTTTTAAAGCATACTGAAAACGGGACAATACTCGTTTTTGCACTTCTGGCTGGAAGTACATCAGAACATTTCGACAACTGATAAAATCGAGGTGGATAAAAGGTGAATCGATCAATAAATTGTGAGGGGCAAAGACAATATGTTTTCTAAGCGACTGCTTCACAATAAAAGCGTCACCTTTCTTTTTGAAATATCGCACCCGCCATTTCTCTGGCACCCTTGCCATTGCCTCTACTGAATAAAGGCCTTTGCTTGCGGTCTGAATGGCTTTCCGATTGATATCTGTTGCAAACACTTGCAGTTCTATTGAAACTTGTCTTCGCTTCATTTCTTCTAAAAATAAAATGGTAAAAGAATAGGCTTCTTCGCCCGTTGAACATCCTGCAATCCAAATACGACAACAAGGTTTCTCGCTTTTTACCACATGTTCAATAATTGTTGGAATGATCTTATTTTCACATAGGCGAAAGGCTTCCATCTCTCGAAAAAAAGAAGTAGCTCCGTTCAAAAGCTGGACATGTAAACGATCAAGCTCATCTGGCTCCATCTCTAATAAGCGATCGTACTCTGACAATAATGAAATCGGCTTTTTTGCACTTCGCATTCGTCTTTGAATAACAGATAGCATTCTTTGTTTTTCATAGGTTGAAAAAGCGATACCTTTGTACATTTCAAGTCGTTCAATAATTCTTCCCAGTACCCGATCTGCTAAATCGACATGTGGGACGTTCAAAATGTTGGCTATATATGTTGCAAGGGCAGAAGGATCTGTGAATGTTTGATGATAGATGCTGTCAAAACCAATTTCTAAATCACTACAAGACACTGCTGTACCGCCTTGCTCGATTAATTGAAGCAAACCACTCCCCATACAATGGCCTTTTTGAAATAAGATGGCAAAAGCCTTCTCTTTTTGAACTTTTGCAAGTGACTGAAAGAAAGAGTCGACAGAGCATTGCTTATCCGATGGAAGACGTTCTGATACATACAGTTGATTGTTTTCTGTCAACGTCACAATGGCATTAGGCGGACAAAAATAAATCGTGTTTTTCATGATTTTTTCGCCATGACTAATCGTTTTTGCCCGGTAACCAATCGGTAAAACAAGTTCTTCCAAATCTGCTATCCAATCGCTCGACACCCAATTTTGCACGACAATAAAAGAGGCATTCAGTTCATGTGGAAACGACTGAAAAAATGCCTTAAGACTGTGCTGTTCAAACGGTGTAACACCTATTCCAATCACTGGTGCCTGCACATGTTTGCCTTCTATCAAACGATTCATGATTTTGTCCTGCATCTGGTACCCCCATGTTCATTCGTCTGATACTTTTTTTCGACAAAAAGAAAGAAAACCCTCTAATTGTAAATAATGTTTTTTGCATGAAAAAGGGAGAACTTCCTCACATTAAAACAGATTGTATAAAATAGAAGGAGGAATCTCTATGCAAAACGAACAGCAACCATTACAAGGCAGTGCTCCGCAGCCTGAATTCAACCATGGCGGGCATGAATTATTCGATTTACATGAAATTTTAGCAGGGATGATCAACATTTTAGATCAATATATGATCTTGAGGCAGTTTATCCAAGATCCTGTATTAACCGACATCTTGGATCGCCAATATCAATTCGTTTTGTCCCAGTATAATGTCACTGTCAATAGTTTTTCTACCGGACAAAAGCCTAATGAAGAAACATCGACTTATATGATGAAAGAAAAGACACAGGTGACGTACGGCATCAAACCATCACAGCCGAAAAAACCAAATCAATCGTTACAGGATGTTAAAGACTTAGGCATTACAGGCCATATGCTTAATTTGGTCAAGTCACACTCAGGATTACTAGCAATGTCGGCTTTAGAAGTAACAAATCCAGTCGTTAGACGTGTTCTTTCCGCTCAAATTCCAAACTTTATCGAAATGGCGTATGAAATATTTTTATATCAAAACAAACATGGATATTATCAAGTCCCTCAGCTTTCTGTACAAGACATGAAAGCTATGACTTCTGCTTTCGTTCCAATGAAAGAGCAAATTCAAATGCCGCCTAGTAAAGCAGATAAACCACTTCATTAATTGAAAAAACGGCTGACCTGTATTGCTATCAGCCGTTTTTTCTTTCGTACGTTGTCTTAAACTGTTCTTCAAATTCAGTCAGCAACTGGCCTGTTGCCTGTTCAAATCCTCTTTCAAAGCGACCAGTTTTAGCGGTTTCCTTCATGATCTCATGAATGATGTCTCGTCCGTAAAATTGTACCAGCTCATAGATCATATAATAGCTTTGTACATAGACATCTGTCTCATATTTCACCCGTGATTCCTGCCAATCACTATCGGAATGAAGTGAATGAAAAGGGATGACCTCAAACCGTTCAGATGTCGCATTTAAGACGTCATAGGCTGTCCATTCTGCTACTCCTTCATGGAACCATAGAGGAAAGATCGCAGGAGATACTTCATATGCATGAACCTTTTCATAAAATACAAAATGAGCATATTCATGAATAAATAAGGTTGTGAAAAAGTAAAGAGACAATGTCTCTTTTTTCAACAGTTCATCCCGCTTATCAGGATATAATCCAATCATTTGGTCATGATCAGAATAAAAGCCTGTAATATGCTGAATACCTGCAAATTGTTCAATGGTTTTTTTATCATCGAAATAAATAATGTCTAAAGGTTTGTCTGTTTCAAATTGAAACACAGAAGCTGTCCTCTTCTTTGCCTGCTCCAGAGCTTCTATCGTCAGATCAACGAATACCTTCTCTTTCTCTGCATAGTAAATTCGAATATGATCATAGATTTGCTTATTGAGCCCCTCCGTTAAGACCGTTTTGGGAGATGACTGTTGCTCTAAATATTGTCCTGTGAACTGAAATGTAACATAAACTAAGTACGCGGTGAAGGCATAAAAAATGAGACCTGCTGCAATCATACCGCCTACAAGCTTCTTTTGAATTAATGACTGATTGGCTTTCATTTACTCCCCACCTGAAATCATCCTGCATCCTCTTTCTATGAAAAAACAAAGATCAACAAGAGGTGATATATTTGTTAATTTATGCAGCATGATGTGGGAGGTTCTCTTTAAAACAAAAAAGCCGCATATGACATACGGCTTTTGTCGTAGCTATTTCGATTCAGGGAAGACACGTCTGACTGTTTCAGTAAATTCGTCGAAGAATCCTGAAATTGGCTCTCCGCTTCTAATGCGTTTGACGTATCCTTTCATACGATCAACAAAGTCTGGATTAGCAGATACATACACGTTATCAATTTGTCGATCAGTTGATTTCACTTTGTCTGAAATTTTCTTTTTTAATTCGTCTGTCACATTGCCGCTTTTATTCCCCTCAAGTACCACTGCAACAAATGCATTTTTACCTGTGACAAGCACATGAGCTGTTTTTACTTCCGACATGTTGGCTACGAGCTTTGACGCCTTATCTGCCACTTTTACCTTCTGCGGTGTTTCGACATCTGGCTGATCTTGTCGCATGTTATCATTTTTATATGTGACATTTTCATATTGACGTTCCATCGCTCCTCTTCGCTCATCACCTTGGTTGTTCATTCCACACCCAGTGGTGATCAGAGTGGGAACAAGTAGTATAGATAGCATCCATTTCTTATTCATCAATGATTCCCTCCTTTTGTTCCTAGGTTTTTCATAAAAGAGACTTTTTATGCACATATCATCTATGACAGCAAAATGAATTCATAAATAAACATCGTTTGGTCATCCTAAAAAAGATGAAGAAGTATCATCACGATCAAATGGAGGGATTCGTTTGTTTAAAAAAAGAAAAGGCATTAGCACAGGCGCACTGATCACTGGCTCAACAGCCATTATTGCACTATTCTCCCCTGTTTTACGGAAAAGGTTGAAAGGCATGGCGACTATGAAGATGTCTCCTATGATGAAAGGCAATAAGCATAATCATCAACAGCATGAGCATTCTCAAAAGCAATCGCACGCGCACCAAGAGACAAAAGGTACTGCAGAAGTCGCTCAAATGATGAAGCAGGCATTCTCATCAGATCAACCGAATGAAACAGATCATCAACATCATTCATCATCAAGGCCAAATCAACCGCCAAGAGGAGCTTATGCAAAGCCTCTTCACCTTGATGAAAGTGTCATGAATGTCATGGATGATGATTCCATCCAGCAAGTGATCAATGAAATAGAGCACAAATAAATAATCAGGGGCCAATCTAGGCTCCTGATTATTTACCTGAATATGCTCTTTATAAAAAGAGCCTTCGACAGTTGTGAGTAATAACGAATAAAATAAGCAAAATCTCTTCCTTCATGATTTCACCCTGCCCACTGTCTTACATGTATACACGCAAACATTTTGCATCCCAACACCTTCAAGTCAAACTGTTACCAAGAATGCTCCTCTTAAATCTCAAGAAGAAACCTCACATCTTGTATTCAATTGGCATTTGGTGATCATTCACAGTCTGGATCTGCATATAATAAAGTACTTTTCCCTCATACGCCTTATCCCCCTCATAGTGAACTTTATATTAATTATCTTTTTTTACTTTCCTTTTCAAACAAATTTTAGTAATTTTAAAAAGGTGATTTCATTTGTTAAGAGACCTCTTTATTAATTTAACAATCCTTGTCACATTCCATTATTTATTTATGCTTGTGTTTAAGGAGTATTTTTCAAAAAAGGAAGACACCTTACTCAGACAATTATGTAAAGGAATTGCATCTGGATTGCTTAGTGTTGTATTAATGTTCTTCTTTATTAAAACAGGGCAAGCAATGATTGACTTAAGACATATTCCCCTCATTTTAACGGCTTTTTATGGAAGTATTGTACAAACATTTGTTGCAACATGTATTGTCATCATTGGACGATTATTAATCGAAACAAATGTCGTTTCTTTCGTGAATATTTTTTCTTTGACAATGATCGTCACAGCCTCTTATCTAATTGCTGAACGCCATATGAATCATGTAGTGAAAATACTGTTATCTATTACGATAGGTAACCTGATGGCATCCATTTTATTTATCATCTTTGTGCACGAAACATCGTTTGAACTGCACTTCACCTATTGGATTTTTTCGTATATTGCCGGGGTGTTTAACTTTTACGTCATTGAGCATCAAACAAAAGCATATCAGCTTTTAAATTTGTATGAATTCCAAGCTCATTATGATTTTTTAACAGGTGTTTTAAACAAACGAAAATTTGACGAAGTGCTGAGTCACGCTTTTTCTTTGAAGTTAAAGCAGCCTCTCCATCAAATATCCCTTTTATATATAGACATTGATTACTTCAAATCCATCAATGATCAATATGGACATCACGAGGGAGATATCGTATTAAAAGAAATCGGGACAACGCTGATCAAAAACACAAGAAGCTCTGATTACATTGGGCGTATCGGAGGAGAGGAATTTGCTGTCCTTCTTCCTAATTGCTCAGTTGAAAAAACATGGCAAAGTGCAGAACGATTGCGGAGAAAAATAGCCGATCAGCCGATTTATTTACAAAATGGGACATCCATTCATATTACAGTTTCAATCGGATGTGCTTATTACCCAGGAACGCTTACAGACATCAAGCAATTACCCATTATTGCTGACCAAGAACTTTATAAAGCCAAGCAATCAGGTCGAAATCAAGTGAGCTTTTCTGCGAGAAATAGAGACCATCCGACATAGAATTTTTCCTCATTTTGGTACATGTAATTATTTTTAAAAAAGTTTTCGGATTACTGTTGTTTTTTCGCGCAAACACTGGTAAAGTAAAAGTAATTATTTTTGTTCGTTATCACCTTTAAGAAGAAAGTTTTGAAAGAGTTTTCGTCTTTGAAGTTTGTGTAAGAGCAAGAATAGTGAATTTAAGCGTTTTGATCGCTTTAGGAGGAAATTTCATGTTAGAAGGTAAAGTAAAATGGTTCAACTCTGAAAAAGGTTTCGGATTCATCGAAGTTGAGGGTCAAGATGATGTATTCGTTCACTTCTCTGCTATCCAAGGCGATGGCTTCAAAACTTTAGAAGAAGGTCAATCAGTTTCTTTCGAAATCGTTGAAGGTAACCGTGGACCACAAGCTGCTAACGTTAACAAAGCGTAATCTAAGAGCAATAGCTCTTTTAGCACTTTATAGAGTGAAAGGAAACCGCTCGGCATCTGCCGGCGGTTTTTTATTTTTTTATGAAAAAAGAGAACCGCGGGTCGGGTTCTCTTTTTATTCATCCTTCTGCTTTAACTTCTGCAAGGCAGCACGATACATGTCATCATTCATTTTTTGGTCTGGTTCCTCTTGTTTGATAGGTGATTCTGGCTGTTTAAATTTTTGAAGTGCCTGTCTGTAGAAATCATCGCCAGATGCATGATTATTTGTTTGAGAAGGCTCTGATGTGTTTGTTTCTTCTTCTGGCTCTACATGTCTAGCGGATGCTTCCGGCTCATTGCGTGGCACGTCAGGCTGAATTAGCACATCTTTTTTACTCTCTTCTTCCTTCTCGACCGATGCGTATCTGACATTGAACGCTACTAATCCAATAATTACAAGGACAGCAGCTACTAACGCTACAATAATCGTCACCAAAAGAACCCTCTCCTTATCGCTTAAATGACGCTGTCACTGATGCTACACGTCTTCCTAGTGCCTTTCCAAGCTCAATTCCTTCATCAGAAATCAAGTCGTCAGAATCAACCGGACATGTCACACCTGCTCCATAATAAGAGCCGTATAAAGCATTCTCCGGTACATTTCCAGGAAGACCTACAACAATCATTCCTTGGTGGAGCATAGGCGTGATCAGATTGTGCATTGTCATTTCTAACCCGCCATGCGTCGTAGCAGTTGTGCAAAAGACTGCACCAACTTTATCAATGAGTTTCCCTTCTGCCCATAAATAACCAAGGCGATCAATCCAAGTCTTTAATCCAGAACTAATGGTACCAAAGTGACCAGGGCAGCCCCAAATAATCGCATCCATTTGATCGAGCTTGCGAATATCAGCATCCTTCACATGGTCAATGAAGACTTCTGCATGTTCTGTTTCACCCGCACCCGCTGCAATGGCTTCAGCCAATGCTTTCGTATGGTCACCTTCACTATCGTATACAACATACATTTTCATTTATAGTCCCTCCACACTTATCTTGCATCTTGGTTTGCTTCCTTAGGTGCTGGAAGCAAAGTCATTTCTTGTTTTGTATGCTGTTTCACTTTGCGCTCTTTATCCTTACGTACATCACGTAGGAATAAACTAAGAATGACACCAGCCGCACAGAATAACGTAACCCACATGTAAGCATCATTAATCCCCATCACGTTTGAATCAACTTGTGCTTTTGTAAAGAGCTGGGTATAAACATATTTTTGAGCCGCTTCTGCTGTCATGCCCATATGATGCATCACATTGGACACAGAAGATTGGAACGAATTCATAAAGAACGGATCCGTTGTATTTGTTTGATCAGCCATATTTGAATAATGGAACGTCGTGCGATTCGTATAAATCGTCGTGATCAAACTTGTACCAATAGAACCACTAATTTGTCGTAACGTATTGGACATTGCTGTACCATGACTGTTTAAATGCTGTGGTAATTGGTTCATTCCCGCTGTCATGACAGGCATCATTAAGAGTGACATACCAAATGCACGTATTGCATACATGAGCACAATGTGACTGTAAGAGGTGTCAATGGTGAGCTTTGTAAATTCGTAAGTTGTGACAACTGTAATCAACATCCCAACAATCGCAAGCGGACGAGGCCCAAATTTATCAAATAAAATCCCTGAAATTGGTGACATAATCAGCATCGCAATCGCTCCAGGAAGCATCAACAGACCCGATTGCAAGGCAGTAAATCCAACAAGGTTCTGCAAATAAATTGGAAGTAAGAACATTCCTGTATACAATGCGATGGTAATAATGATGTTAATGACACTTGATAAAGAGAAAATGCTGTATTTAAACACGCGGAAGTCAAGCATTGGATTTTTCACTTTTAACTGCTGGATAATAAAGATCATGATCGCAATCGCACCAATAATGATTGTGGATAAAACGATCGGATCTGTCCAACCATCACTTCCCGCTTCACTCACACCGTATAAAAGCGAAGCAAATCCGACAACAGAAAGAACGGCACCGAGGCTGTCCAGCTTGATCTTCCTTGGCTCTATAATATTTTTAAACATAAAGAAAGCCGCAATAATGACAATCGCACCGATTGGTACAAGGCCATAAAACATAATACGCCAAGTATAATGTTCAATAATATAACCAGACAATGTTGGCCCTACAGCTGGTGCAAACATCATCGCCAGACCAAAAATCCCCATTCCTTTCCCTCTGTTTTCTGGAGGGAAAATAAAAAGGATTGTTGTCATGACAAGCGGCTGCAAGATACCGCCACCGACTGCCTGAATTAAGCGGCCAATGAGCATCGTAGAAAAGTTAGGCGCAATTCCGCAAATAAATGTACCCAGTGTAAATGAGATCATGGCCAAAAGGAATAAACTACGCTGTCCAAAACGTGTAATTAAAAACGCAGATAACGGAATTAACACACCGTTGACAAGCATGTAACCTGTTGTAAGCCACTGAATTGTCGTCGCACTGACATTAAATTCTGTCATTAAATGAGGCATGGCTACATTCAAAAGCGTTTGGTTTAAAATCGCTACGAATAAACCGGCCATTAAGATGATCAGTAAAGACAAGGAGCCTGTTCCCTGTTTTGTCGCTGCAGGTTGATTTGCCATCTCAGACAACCTCCTTTCATTTTTTCATATCACTCATCATTAAGATGAAATTTTGACAGATGCATTCATACCTGGAAGCACTTTGTCAGATGGGTTTTTAATTGAAATTTTCACTGCCACTTTTTGTGTCACTTTTGTATAGTTACCACTTGAATTTGTTGCTGGTAGCATATTAAACGTTGAGTTTGTTGCATAACCAATTTGTTCAACAGTTCCTTCAAATGTTGTATCAGGATCACCATCTACAACGATGTCCACTTTGTCGCCTTTTTCAATGTTTTTAATATCTGTTTCTTTGATGTTAGCTGTAATATACAACTTGCTTAGGTCAATTGTTTCTCCAAGTACTGTACCCGGCTGCACTTGTTGATTGTTCTGCACTTCTTTTTTGACTAATGTGCCGTCAGCAACTGCTTTGATATTTGTTTTTGCTTCTCCTTCCACTTTTGCAACTGTGCTGTCTTTTTGCACTTCGTCACCTTCATTGATATCCCAGCCTTTGATTTGTCCAGCTACTGGTGCTGTAATTTGATACATATCACCTGTCACTTTTGCTTCATCTGTTTTCACAAAGTTTGTGCTCTCGTAGTAGTAATAAGCACCTCCTGCAATAATGGCAAGAATCACAATAAGACCAATAATGTTCGTTAGCAATAAACGACCTCTGTTCATGTTTTGTTTCTCCTTTCATGTATGAAAATATAGTGTCATCTGCTTTAGCAAACTTAGAATACCCATCATCTGACAGAATATGAAACAAACTCATATATCCGCAAGGTTTCTCTTTCTTCTGCTCCGCTAAAAATGGTGTGCAGCCATTTATACTTTATTGTTCACTTATGAGCAAAGAGCAGAAAAAGAGGAAAAGACGATCGGCATCTTTTGAAAAACTTATATTTAACAAGATTAAATATTAATAAATGAAAATTGAAATGTCAAAGAGAAAGTTTTACTTTTTTTCTGGATATCACTTCCTTCTCCACACAACAAAACCTCTCAGCCCTTATGCTGAAAGGTTTTTTCAAATGTGCTATTTAAGAAAGGACTTCTTCTTTTTGAAAAAATTTTTTCAATGCGAGAAAAACGTCTGATTTTTGCTTCAAAATATAATGCTTAAATTTCTCATCCTGAATATGTTTATACGCTGACATTAACGTCGAGTGCCGATTATATTGATTCACTTCGCCATAGCAAAATAAATTGGCTTTCTTCATAATTTCAGTAACAAGCTTCACGCACCTAGCATTATCGGAGGTCAAATTATCACCATCAGAAAAATGGAAAGGATAAATATTATACCGTGATGGCGGATATCGTTCATCTATTAGCTCTAGTGCCTTCCGATAGACAGATGAGCAAATGGTTCCGCCGCTCTCACCTCGCGAGAAGAAATTCTCCTCATCTACAACCTTCGCCTCGGTATGATGGGCAATAAATGCAATATCGACCGTTTCATACTTTGTCCGTAAGAAGCGTGTCATCCAAAAGAAAAAGCTCCTTGCCATATATTTTTCCCAAAGCCCCATACTCCCGCTCGTATCCATCATTGCTAAAACGACAGCTTTCGACTCTGGTTTGGTGACTTCATTCCACGTTTTATATTTAATATCCTCTGGATATATGGGATAAAAAGAAGGACTTCCAGTCATCGCATTTCGTTTAAATGCCGAGAGCATCGTTCGTTTCTTATGAATATTCCCTGTTAAACCTGTTTTACGAATATCGTTGAACTCAATTTGTTCGACAATGATATCGTCAAGCTCCTTTTGTTTCAGGTTTGGCAGCTCTAGCTCATGAAACAACGCTTCTTCAAGATCCATTAATGAGACTTCTGCTTCGTAATAATCCTCTCCCGCTTGATCTCCAGCACCTTGGCCCTTCCCCTGTCCTTGCTTGCCATCTGATCCATCACGTGCGACGACATCTCCAACCTGACTGTCTCCATCTCCTTGACCCACATGCTTATTCTTATCATAATTGTATCGAATTTTATATTCATCCAATGATCTGATTGGGATTTTGACAACATCTTTCCCATTGGACATAATAATACTTTCCTCTGTGACAAGATCCGGCAAATTATTTTTAATCGCCTCTTTTACTTTTTTCTGATGGCGCTGCTGGTCGTCATAACCTTTACGATGGAGGGACCAGTCTTCCTGAGAAACAATAAACTGACTTTTATCTTGCTGGGACATTCATCCCCCTCCTCACCTGTTTACATAATTCTTCTAGCGATAGATTCCTTTATCATATGCAATGCTTCATACAGATTTGACGATCATTTTTAAAAAAGACATTACCGGTGCTTATAAACGCCGATAATGCCTCCTTCATTTATTAACGATTTAGAAGACTGCCTACATATTTTAAAAGTTCATTTGCACTTGTTGAATTATAACCATGCTCATCAATCAGCCTAGCCACCACTTCGTTTACCTTTTTCAACTGTTGCTCGTCTGGCGTCTTTGTTGAAGTCGTGATCTTCACAACGTCTTTTAAGTCAGCAAACAGCTTCTTCTGGATCGCCTCTCTTAATCTTTCATGTGAATTATAATCAAAGCGCTTGCCCTTTCTAGCATAAGCGGAAATCCGAATTAAAATTTCTTCCCGGAAAGCCTTCTTGGCGTTTTCAGAAATACCGATTTGTTCTTCAATCGAACGCATGAGCTTTTCATCTGGATTCATTTCTTCACCTGTTAACGGATCACGAAGCTTGTTTTTATTGCAGTAAGCCTCAACATTATCCAAGTAGTTATCCATGAGCGTTTTCGCAGATTCTTCATAGGAATACACAAATGCCTTTTGAACTTCCTTTTTCGCAATATCGTCGTATTCTTTTCGGGCGACAGAAATAAAATTCAAATACCGTTCCCGATCTTCGCTGGAAATAGACGGATGCTGATCCAATCCTTCCTTTAAAGAACGAAGCACATCAAGTGCATTAATGGATTCCATATTCTTTCGAATAATGGTCGATGAAATTCGATTGATCACATATCGAGGGTCAATTCCGCTCATCCCTTCGTCGTGAAATTCCTTTTTCATCTCATCAATATCAACGGATTGGAAGCCTTCGACATTTTCTCCATCATAGAGGCGCATTTTTTTCACCAGATCAATATCAGACCGCTTCGACTCCTTTAATCTCGTCAAAATGGAGAACATTGCCGCCACCTTCAGCGTATGCGGCGCAATATGAACATCCGCTACATCACTTTCTGAAATCATTTTATGATAAATCCGCTCTTCCTCTGTCACTTTTAGGTTATAAGGAATCGGCATCACGATAATTCTTGAATGCAAGGCTTCATTTTTCTTATTTGATATAAACGACCGGTACTCGGTTTCATTCGTATGTGCAACGATGAGTTCATCAGCACTAATCAAGGCAAAACGACCTGCCTTAAAGTTCCCTTCTTGGGTTAACGAAAGAAGGTGCCATAGAAATTTTTCATCACACTTTAACATCTCCTGAAACTCCATCATCCCGCGGTTCGCCTTATTGAGTTCCCCATCAAACCGATATGCACGCGGATCAGATTCTGACCCGAATTCAGCAATTGTTGAAAAATCAATGCTGCCTGTTAAATCAGCAATATCTTGAGATTTCGGATCAGACGGACTGAAGGTTCCGATGCCGGTTCGTTTATCCTCTGAGAAAAATATCCGCTCGATTTGTACATCCTCAATGCGGCCTCCATATTCCTCTTCTAACCTCATCATATTCAGGGGCGACAGATTTCCCTGAATACGTATACCATACTCTCTATAAAAATCTTCACGAAGATTTTGCGGAATGAGATGGAGCGGATCTTCATGCATAGGGCAACCTTTAATCGCATATACTGCGCCATTGTCTGTAAGTGAATATTCCTCCAGTCCTCTTTTGAGTCTTGTCACAAGTGTCGACTTCCCGCCGCTTACCGGTCCCATCAACAATAAAATACGCTTCCGCACATCTAAGCGCTTTGCTGCAGGATGGAAATATTCTTCAACTAACCTCTCTAGTGATTCCTCTAACCCAAAGAGATCTTGATTAAAAAATTTGTAGGTTCTGACCCCATTCTTTTCTTCAATCCCGCTGTCTTTAATCATATGATAAACGCGGGAATGAGCAGATTGAGCGACAAGCGGATTTTCCTTAATAATGTCTAAATAATCGCTGAATGTGCCTTCCCATTTTAAACGCTGCTCTTCTTCTCTGTGCTGTGCAATTTTCTTTAAAATATCCATACGAACCTCCTCTTTCAAGATTGAAGCTAGAAATCAGATACTGTTTTACAATCTATGCGGAGGCGTCCTATTACATGCTTTTGTTCTTCAAAATGACGATTTGCCAAACTGAATTGACAACCATCTGCAAGAGCCTTCATAATAAAGGAAAAACAGGAGAAACATGATCTTCTTCTCCTGCTTTTCAAGGCGAACTTCACACCATATGAAACAGGCAGCAAAGGAACAAAGGGATAAGGGGGAGCTTATATGAGAACGGTCATTATGATGGGCGTCATCATTACGTTTTTAGTATCCATTTTCACCGCTGGCTACGAAGGCAAGCCTGGTAAATGAAAAAAAGGATGTTCCATTAGCGGAACATCCTTTATTCATTTATTTCGTGTTTTCAACATCAAGAACTTACATGAGATCACGATAATTTTGCTGCCGAAGAGCCTCATATACTAGAATAGCTGCTGTATTTGATAAATTAAGTGAACGAACATGTTCCGTCATTGGCAAACGAAGACAGCGGTCCATATTTCGTTCAATCAAATCTTTTGGCAATCCGCTCGTCTCTCTGCCAAATATGAAGAAATAATCTTCATCTAACTTAGAGTAATCAAACGTTGTATGCGGCTTTTGACCAAATTTCGTCAAATAGAAAAATTGTCCCTTTGGATGTGCTTCAAACAATTCATTTAATGAATCATGATACACAACGTTAGCATACTTCCAATAATCAAGTCCTGCACGTTTTAGCATTTTGTCATCTGTCGAAAAACCAAGCGGACGAATTAGATGAAGTGTTGTATTAGTTGCTGCACATGTGCGCGCAATATTTCCAGTATTAGCTGGAATCTCTGGTTGATATAAAACGACATGAAGTCCCAAAAAAGTTCACCTCTAATTTTCTTTTCCGCTCAACATTATACCATTAACTACTCTTTGAGGCATCGTCCAAAATGTGAAAAAAAGCGTAACGAATAGATGGCGTGTAAGCTGTCGAATCCTCATAAGACCAATAGCGCATGCGGCTATCATACGTCTGTGCATTTACAAGCGGCATTCCGCTTTTATCATGGTCAACGACAATCGTAGTATGGTTATAACGGCCATCTCCTTCAAAATCGTAGCAGATGACATCTCCTATGCTAAGCTCTTTAGCCTCCTTTAGCATCTTCGCTCTTAATCCGGCTTTAGAAGTTGTTAAATAATTTTTCAAAGAATGAGCCACTGTCCAGCTATAGCTCCACGTATGAGGTCGCACCCACCAACCTGACCCCCGATTAGGATATCCTCTTGTTGGCGCATTCCCTGCTTTCAAACATTGAGAAATAAAATTTGTACAGTTATCTTCAAAATTTTTATATGCTGGATTCCTTTTATTCCAGTACGTCTCCGCATATTGGACAGCCGCACGTCGATCATAATGAAAGGCTCTTCCAAATTCCTCTTCATCCTGAAATCGAACTAGAGCAATTTCTTCACTTTGTCTGTCTACCTCGATCATATGATCTTTGACAAGCATGTCGTTATATAGAAATGCTTCCCTTTTTTCAATCTGTTCTTCTAAATAAAACGAATCATCTACATCTTTACAGACATATGTGAGATGAGCAAGATATTGTACATGCAAAGTTCCATCATCCTGAATCGTTGAGTGCAAAAGCTTTGCTTTCGCTTTCGCTTTGACAATCTCAACATGTCTTCTAGCGAAAAGCTCCTTCTTTCGATCTACTGCTTCAGCATCAGAAATAAGTTGCGGCTGTCGCATCACATGGCCATTTATTAAATACTCCAGCCTGTCTTCTACCGTTTGTTGTATTAATCGTTTCACACAGACACCACCAAACTTTTATTAAAAATCCTCTGTTTGGTTCATTCTATGTTCCTATGGACGCTATTTAGTATTTAAAGGTGTCTGTAACAACTCAATCCCTTTGATGATCTCTTGTTTTACTTCTTCGTCATTTTCACGATCAAGAGCTTTCTCCAGTTCAGGAAGCTGCTTTTGATCGCCAATTTTGCCAATCGCCCAAGCAGCAGTTCCTCTTATAACTGGTCTTGGATCTTTGTGCATCAATTCAACTAAATCTGGTAAGGCGGACGTGTCTTTAAAATGAGCAAGCGCCAGAATCGCATTCCGCTGAATAGGCTTTTTCCCCCGCCATGATCCAGATATATAACCATATTTTTCTTTGAATTCACGATTGCTTATCGAAAGCAGCGGCTTTAAAAGCGGCTTTGCAATCTCAGGGTCCGGCTCCATTTCTGGATGAAGATGAAAGTCTTTTCCTTTATTGATTGGACAAACCGTCTGACACGTATCACACCCATACAAGCGATTTCCAATTTTTGAACGAAACTCGTCAGGTAAAAATCCTTTTGTTTGCGTTAAAAATGAAATACACCTTTGAGAATTGAGCTGTCCCGGATTCACAAGAGCCCCTGTTGGACATGAATCTACACATTTATTACACGTCCCGCACTGTTCTTCAATTTTCTCATCTGGTTCAAATGGAACATTTGTAATCATTTCAGCCAAGTACACATAAGACCCAAACTCTGGCGTGATAATCATACAGTTCTTCGCACTAAAGCCAATGCCCGCTCGCTCTGCTACAGCGCGATCAGACAGCTCACCTGTATCGACCATTGATTTCGTTCGTATATCTTCGTGCTTGTTGCGCAAAAATTCCTCAAGCATATCGAGCTTCTTTTTCAGCACTACATGGTAATCTGTTCCCCATGATGCCCGGCAAAAGATGCCTCTTCTAGCATCTTTTGTACTTCGAGGCGCATTCTTCATCTTAGAAGGATAAGCGAGCGCTATCGCAACAATTGATTTTGCTTTTGGAAGGAGCAAAGAAGGGTTTGTTCTTTTTTCGATATCGGGTTCTTCAAAGCCCGACAAATACCCTAATGATTCATGTAAGATGAGTCGGTCCTTTAATGAATCAAATGTATCAGCACTTGCAAATCGAATTTTATCTACACCAATTTCTTTTGCATATTGAATTAACTCTTCTTTTAATTCTCCAACATGAATCACCTTGCAAACCTCCTTTCTTTGTTTCTTCTGTTGTTTTCAGTATAATACGAATGTATCATGACCGATTGGAGTGAGTCACTGTGAAGATATATATGGAAATATCTCATCAACAAAGCCCGTCTATCCATGTTGGGCAGATTGAATATTCAAATATTGAAATTGGTAAATCACCTCAAATGTTAAAAGGTCGATTACGGCTCTTTCAAGAATCTCTATTTTTCGAATATGAAGGAAAAGCACTAGAAGAAGTACCAGCCATTAAAGAATGGATTGACCTTATAAAAAATGTTCCCTTTCTTCCAATTCTGTCTGATATTCAAAAAGAAACATTTATTGACTCTATCAACTCCGTACAGGACTTGTCGACATTTTTCTCGTTAAAATATTTTTTACCAATTCTCACACTGGATGCTGACCGTCTAAAAGAGCCGCTTTTGCTCAAAAGAAGTGATTCTAGTCATGTTGAATGGATAGATAAAGCAGGACAGAAAGGCTTATTTTCTCAATCTGGATCAGCACAAATATCCACAGAAACAAAGAATATCCTTCAAATCATCCTTTTTCCACCCTCTATTTCCTGGGAAAAGAGTGATGCACTTCTTCAATCTTTAACAAAGATGTTCACACAAATACATGGCGGTGAAAGCACATATCATATTTTTGAAAAAGCACTGTAAATCATCCATGGTGCTTTTTTACATTATGTTAACATAATAAAAAACGCAACACTTCGTTTATCTATGAAACGAAATACTGCGTTATAAACAAAATGATGTATTGGAGCGGGTGATGAGAATCGAACTCACGACATCAGCTTGGAAGGCTGAGGTTTTACCACTAAACTACACCCGCATCAATCTATGTCAAACAACGTCACCACATTGACTTTTATTATGTTACAACTTTCTTAATTATTCGTCAAGAGAATATGAAAATTTTTCGTCAAAAAATTCATATCCTCCTTTTATATTACGATAGCTTATTAATCTACTTGAACAAAGCATGGCTAATATCCTTTAATGCTTTGTTTGAAAATCCTGCCCATTCACATCTGTATCTGAAACAGACGTTAAATTAAAAGGCAATTCAACAAAACTGCCCTTTGTCATTGAAAAGGTATCGTCGTCCAACCCTATACTTCTATGAATTTTAAGATCATCATGTTCACGTTCTAGTAAAATGAGGATGTTTGCCTTTTCATTGGTTTCATCTTGCCTTTAAACTAGCAGAAAATTCTGATGTCTCATGAGAAAGCAGTTTGCTGTGTTTATATTGCTCTATAATAATGAACATTTCTTTGTTCTCTTTCGTTAACCCTTTCACATCAACTCAATATATTCAGCTACTGCATTGAAAAGATTCTTTTCTCTTGTTGTCACTTCCATATTTTTCTTTGAAGACGCATTCACCTTTTGTGGTTTCTGACTCTTTTTTGGTTTCTGTTGGTGTTGTCTCGACCTTTTGATAGCAGAAAGACAGAAAGTCATATTGATCGCCTTTTTCTCTCTTTCAATATGTCTATCAATATTCCAATTTTTGGGATATTGTACAAAAAAGATGAAGGAATTTCCCCTCATCTTTTTTTCTGACGGATGGTCGAAATTATTGTCACGGCTAAAAAAACAACAAGAAAGATAACAATCATTAAGATGAAGAAATTCGGTTTGATTTGAAACGTAAATGCAGATTTCCCCTCCATTTCAAAGGCAAGACTATTAAGTAAAAGTTCGTTATTCGTTTTTGATTGGAACAGATGATAAAATAGTACACCAATTGTTAACATCGGAAATCCTAAGAAACCTAAAAAACCGCCAACAATGGCACCTTGTTTTATTGCTTGTAGGTTCATGATCTTTGTCCTCCCATTCCACCAAGTAATAGCTGCTTTAAAATCGATTTACCATCTCCCATAAACGGAAGAAGGTATAGTAGCTGAATAAAATACGTAATGGAAAAAATGAAAAACCCTGTCGATATTGGATTTTCTTCTAAAAATAAAACGGTCACAATGATTCCAACTGCACCAATCAAGCCAGGAACGAGCGGTCCAAGCAATGTAATCCATACCTGTTTTTTATGATATGGATTTAATACGGGCCTTACAAACTTGACTGACATCATATCGCTGGCAAAGAAACCTTGAGGACCATCACGTCCAGCGAACTTCCGATGCGCATACCCATGTGCGGCCTCATGCAAAGCAGTCCCAGTAATTAATCCAAGATAAATAATTGAAAAATAGATCGCAATGGCTACAATAGATGCATCCGGAACGAATAAAAAAGCGATTCCTGCCATTACCATGAACAGCAGCCAGAAAAAGATAATTTTACGTGTAACCATTCGCAATGCAGTCATCAATATTTGAAAGAATGAATGCCCAGTGCAATCAAACCGCTCCTTCAACTTCACTTGATACTGCTTAAAAAATTGACAGCAGGCCGTGACAACTGGATAAGGTGAGCGATAATGGATGGAAAGCAAATGGTGCTGATTAAGCCCTGTGATTAGCTGATAAAAATCACGAGCAATCACCGACTCATCTACTTGAAACAAATCGGCAAGCTCTGCCGTGATATTCGCTTCTGTCCTCTTTCCGTCAACCTTCTTTAACATATGATATGCACTCTCATTAATCGGGAGTGTGCTTCCATATTGCGTATCAGTCAAATGCTTCTTTTGTAATGTCACATAAGGCGCAAGAGCTGGGACTCGCTCGATCTTTAGCTTACTATTAAGAAGTTGAATCATGTGAATACCTCCATGAAAAACCTTTGTATATGGCAAAGATGAGCAATATTTCAAATCCTGCAACAAGTAGCCACTGAAGCATTTGACTTGATTCTCCCATGACATAGTTACCGATAAAAACAATCGGAATCATGATCAAAATAAGCGCCCCAAATGAAAAAATACCAGTGTATGGATTATTTCGATCAAGCGGAAGTAAAATACCCACCACATAGAAGAGAGCCGTTGCATTGAAAAGGACAGCAATACCAATAACTACAGTCCAGATACTTTCCGGCAGCGTGATTGTCGTGAGCATAAACACGGCGATTTGCATGAACCCGACCATCAGAAGCCCTACAAATTTATAAAGGGACACTTCCCACGATCTTAAACCGAACGTTTTATACATTCCTAACATTCGTTTATCGTTACCAAATGAATTAAATGCCGTTAATCCAGCTAGCGCACATAAGACAAAAAAGGCTTCCCCTTCAAACCTGAAGACAAATTGATAGCGAACGAACAATATCACAATGAGGAGAATGAGAAAGTTCAAAATATTTTCTTCGTTTCGCACCTGTGATTTCATTTCCTTTACCACAAGCGACCACTTTTTCGATGTAGAAAACGGCAACTTGTTTAAAAAGGTTAACGCTTTTTTCTCTGCCATAATCGGCATAAGAGCGAGAGAAATAAAAGCGCCACCTGCTGATAATAAGATGAGCAAGATCAAGATGGCATAGTTCACCCCTTGGGGAGACATCCCTTGTGTTGCCAGAAAAAAAGGGGCTGTTAAATACATCAAATGATAATCAAACTGTACATATGATTGCTGAATCTTGTTGATATCAAAATGAGTCATTCCATAAGCCACAACTAATGCTAATAAAACAAATATCGCTGCAAATTTTTGCAACGGCAGTTTTATTTTAAGAACAAGTACATAAATCATGTTGTAGATGAACTGCAAAAGCGCTAAAACAAACAGCGACTGCAGGAGCACCATGACAAAGAAAGCAAGGATAAAGGAAATCCCAATCCCTTGAGCAATAAAATTAGGTAAAAGCAAGATGCCGATAAAAAACAAAACCAACCCCGCCACCACTGTCACCATTGGGATGAAATAGCCAAGACTTTTCTGAAAAGTAGAAAGTGGGAACCAGCTTAGTTGCATGGAAAATCGGTCCTGTTCGGGTGTTCTGACCTTGATGAGAACAAATAACAGACTTGTAAAAATGGATGCATTCATCGCCATAGAAACAACCAATAATCCTAGAGAACGTTCATCCCCATTTAAGAAAGCCTTCATAAATACCCCTGTAAAACTATATCCGATCATTGCACCTATTGTGACCGCAAACAAAAAGAATAAGACAACTATGATTCGCTTCGTTTGAGTATCAAAGAGCTTATACATTTCCTGCTGCCACATTTTAAGCATCATTTTAGAAATGATTAATGATTTCATCAAAATGTGCACCCCTATCACTTAACATTGAAGCTTTCAGAAACACCTGTTCCAGTGTGCTTGATTGATACTTATCCTTTAGGGCTGAAACCGTTCCTTCTTCCATTTTATTTCCTTTAGAAATAATGGCAATTTTGTGGCACAGCTCTTCCGCTGAAAGCATATCATGCGTTGAAAGCAAGATTGCACCATGGTGCTGGGCATAACGCTTCATTAGTTTCTTTGTGTTTATAACCGCTTCAATATCAAGTCCCCTAAAGGGCTCATCCATGATCACCATTTTACTATCAAGCATAAAGGCGGCAATCAATTGTGTCTTTTTTTTCATACCATGTGAATATGTTTCAATAGGTCGTGACAATGCCGAGTCCATATCAAACAATTCAATTAGTTGATTTCTTCTATGAAATGTTTTACATTCATACATAGAAGAAACAAAATCTAAATACTCATCACCAGTCAATGCTTCTGGGAGTAGCAGGTCATCTGGAACATAGGCTACTTGTTTTTTAAAAAATGGGTCATCATTTGTGACACCATGTATGGTAATTTTTCCTTCTGTATGCTTAATGATACCGAGTATACAGTTAATCATCGTTGTTTTGCCAGATCCATTGGGACCTGAAACAGCGACGATTTGGTTTGGTGCGATGTTTAAATCAAAATCTTTAACAGCAGTCACATTATTTTTATACGTCTTGGTTAAACTCTCAATCGTAAACATAGAACCTCCAGGTGTCTGCATATTCTTTAAAAACAGATCAGGCTAAACCGCCCGCCACAGACGGTTTAGCCACGATGTCAGATCTAAGAAGTAAAAAGATGAATCCTAAGTATAGCTACTTACATTCAATATTGACTTTTAAGCCACTTTCCCACTGAACGGCTCCTGTAAAGCTACCTTTGCCGTTTGCTAAACACCAAACTGCTGCTCCTAGAACGACTGTTGCTCCCAATCCTAAAAGGACTGCAACAAATACTAAGAACCAAGCTTGGTCCATAATAGCAGGTTCCATCGTGGAATAGTCAACTTGCGGCGCTGCATAAGTCATACTTTTCACCTCCCAGCTTATGATGATCGTATCACAGGGGCAACTCTACTAACATCAACAGAAGATCCCATTTTCGACCGAACATACTTTCGGATAAAATGTGACTTTTTATTCAATTATTCTCTTTAAAATGCATAACCCCTCCCTTATTCACTAGATTTTGCCACTCCATTAGAACCACAGAACCCATATAATGTCAATTAAACCATCTATTTTCTTCTTTTTTTGAAATAGTCCATTCTTATCATCTCCTTTATATATTCTTTCTTTTTTGTGAGCTAGAAAGAATTCCCCTGATATATCAGATATAAAAGTCCTGTTTATATGTCGTTAAGCCACCAATTATGAAATATTTACTGATAATTCCGATAAAAGAGTGAGTATATTTTCCTTCTTCTCTTGCCACTTAAAATATGTATATACAAGAAAGCGCATTGGGAAAAAAGCCCTTACCTTCTTCCGCGGTACACAACATATGGCTCGCCTTTCTTTCTATGAAAAAAGCAAAGCAGCGACCACCAACTGCTTTGCTTTTTCAATATTTATGAGGAACTTGCAGCAGAGGCTGTATCAGGAAAGTAATGGTTCCCAATGATTTCACCAGCTGGCACATGTGGTCCTGCATCACCATGATGCTTAAATGGAAGGAGCGGAAAAACAAGTTCTGCTAAATAATAAGCTTCTTCCAAGTGCGGATATCCAGAAAATATAAATGTATCAATCCCTAGAGACTGATATTCTATTATACGATCTGCCACGGTTTGCGGGTCTCCAACGAGGGCTGTTCCTGCACCGCCACGTACTAAACCAATGCCTGCCCAAAGATTTGGGCTAATTTCAAGCTTGTCTTTATTCCCTTGATGTAATTCCACCATTCGTCTTTGGCCAACCGAGTCCATCCCCTGTAAAGCCTTTTGCGCCTCATCAATGGTCTCTTGATCTAAATGACGAATGAGATGTTCTGCTGCCTGCCATGCCTCCTCTTCTGTTTCTCTCACGATCACATGAAGACGAATGCCAAACTTCACCGTTCTTCCTTCCTTTTCAGCCTGTTTCTTCACTTGTGCGATTTTTTCCTTTACTTGTTCAGGCGGTTCGCCCCAAGTTAAATAAACATCTGTATGCTTAGCGGCTGCTTGAATTCCTGCTTCTGATGATCCGCCAAAAAAGACAGGTGGATGGGGCGATTGAACTGGCGGGAATAATATCCGGCCATTCTCCATCTGTAGATGCTTCCCTTGAAACTGTACATGCTCTCCTTTCAATAACCGCTTCCAAATCGTCAAAAACTCTTCGGTTGCCTCATAGCGTTCATCATGAGAAATGAATAATCCATCTCCTGCAAGCTCTTCTTTACTTCCTCCCGCTACAACATTGATCAGCAGCCTCCCGCCTGAAAGACGATCTAAAGTAGAAGTCATTCTTGCAGCAACCGAAGGCTGCATAAGCCCTGGTCTAAGGGCCACAAGGAACTTTAAATGAGTTGTTTCGGCAGCTAAAGCAGCTGCCGTCAGCCATGGATCTTCACAGGATCTCCCTGTAGGCAGCAAGACCCCTGTATACCCAAGCTGATCAGCAGCTTGTGCAATTTGTTTAAAATATGGATAGTCTGCCTTTCTTGCCCCTTTCGATGATCCTAAATAACGACCGTCTCCATGCGTTGGAATAAACCATAGAATATTCATCATATCTCCCCCTGTTATTTTTCCCCTTGATAACTTGTGCGCCATTTGAGCAGTCGCTTTTCTAACAAACGTACAAAGGAATCTGTCAGCTTACCTACTACCGCAAAGATGATAATCCCTACAAACACTTTATCCGTTTGAGAGAATTGCCTTGCATCCATGATCATATAGCCGACGCCACTGCTTGAGCCCATCAACTCAGCTACCACTAGACCAAGCCAAGCAATTCCTAATGATAGCCTCACGCCTAGAAGAATATGTGGAAGAGCAGCAGGTAAAATCAGCTTTGTAATGTTGTGATACAGATTAAATTCTAAAGCGCGAGCCACATCAAACAGCTTATTATCTACACTGCGAATCCCTAAAAAGGTATTAATATAAATCGGAAAAAAAGCACCAAGTGCAATCAATAAAATTTTCGCCGTTTCATCAAAGCCAAACCAGAGAATGAATAAAGGAGTGACCGCTAAATGAGGAACTGTTCTTAGCATTTGCAAGGTCGGGTCCACATACTGCTCTGTTTTCCGAGAAAACCCCACACATACGCCAAGCATTAGCCCTAAACCTCCCCCAAGTAAAAATCCACATATTGCTCGATAAAGACTGATGTAAAGATGGCCAAACAATTCACCAGAACGGATCAACTCTCGAAAAGATTCCGCAATCATGGCGGGCGAAGGAAGCACAGTTGAAGAAACGATTTGAGCACTAGCTATACCTTGCCAAATAGCAATGAGAAGAACGGGTAACACCAGTCCCTTTAACATATGGAAAGATGAAGCCTTTCTCCTTTTTTTCTTCGTCCGTTCGGTTTTAGTTGCTAGAGCTGGGTTAGAAATAGCTTTCATCCATCCTTCTCCTCTTTCAGCATGTTTTCAATAAACGAATTGTCTACCACCTGATTTACATCTATCTTCCGCTGGATCGCCTTTGTTTTATATTGAAAATCAGCGGTATGCTGCTGGGCGTTTATGATCTTCTGAGATATGGGCTCATTGAGCGGCTCCGTATTGTTTAATACTTGTTTCACGACCTTCTGATCTAAATTTTTCAAACGTGCATAGAGGGTAACAGCCTCTTCTTTATGCGCTTTCTGCCATTTCACCGCATGGCCATATACCTTTAAGAATTGCACCACTAGTTCAGGATGCTGATCGGCAAACTCGGTTCTCACTAGAGTGAAACCTGGAGAATATAAATCCGTCGATTCGCCATTTACCAACAGCGTGGCTCCCTTTTGTATCGTTTCGAGTGATAGGAACGGCTCCCAGATCGACCAAGCATCGACAGACCCATTCTCAAACGCAGATATCGCTTCATCAGGCTGAAGCTGAATGATCTGAACATCCTTCGCAGATAATCCTGCCTGATCTAATACTTTGTATAAAAAATCAAACCCACTGCTTCCTTTGGCAACGGCGATTTTTTTTCCTTTTAAGTCTTCTATTTTTTGAATCGCACTGTTCTTGTTTACTAAAATACCGTTTGCTTTCAAGCCATCCTGTGATAAACCAATTTCCTTAAAATCAATACCTGCTGCTTGACCGGCTATGACAGGTGAGTTTCCAACCTGTGAAAAATCTAATTGATTTGCAGCAAGCCCTTCAAATTGGGGAGGGCCACTTTGAAACTCCACCCACTTTACCTTCACGCCTTCTTTTTCAAAAGATTGTTCAAACCAGCCCTTTTCCTTTGCTAAAAGTAGCGGGCTTAAACTTTGCTGAATCCCAATCCGAATCTCTTTCACCTTGTTTTCTGATCCATCTGCTGCTTGATCACACCCTGCTAATACAAGGAGGAGAATCAAAAAGAGAGAGATCCTTTTTGTCTTTTTCATGCCATTTGTCCCCCTTAAATTCCTGATCCATCCGTCAGTAACAACTCATCTGTTTTCTCAAATTCTGTAAGCACCTTTTGTCTTAAGCTTTGAAAATCTGTTGACGTTCTATCGCGCGGAAAAGGTAAGTTCACGGGAAGAATTTTATGAATGCGACCAGGCTTTGCTTGTAACAGCACAATTTCATTTCCTAAATAAATGGATTCATCAATATCATGAGTAACGAGCACCATCGTTGTTCTTTTCTTCTGCCAAATGTCCAGCAGCACATCCTGCAAGTGTTTCCGTGTGAATGCATCCAGCGCACCAAATGGTTCATCAAGCAATAAAATCTCCGGATCACGAAGGAGTGCTCTTGCGATGGCAACCCGTTGTGACATCCCGCCTGAAAGCTCATGTGGATAAGCGTGTTCAAAACCTTTTAATCGGACAATTTCAATCAATTCATCCACTTTATGACGTACATCTGATTGTTTTAAATTGAAATTGGCAGCGATGTTACCTTCGACCGTTAGCCACGGAAACAAGCGATGCTCCTGAAAGATAAAGCCCTGTTTTATTCCCGGTTCTGTCACACGCCTTTCTCCTATCACGATCTGCCCGTTATAATCAGTATCAAGCCCTCCAATCATCTTTAGCAATGTACTTTTTCCGCATCCGCTCGGACCAATCACCGTCACGAATTCACCAGTCACAATGCTAAGCCTCAAGTCTTCAAGCACTTGAATGGTTTGTTTCTCCTTCCAAAAGGACTTATCCACAATATCAATTGAAATCGTCAATGAAACCTCCACTCCTCTTGTCATCAGACATAAGCACAGAAAGGCCCTTATCCCAAATGAGAGATAAGAGCCTTCGTGTTGTCCGATCAGCTAGTCATATTGATTTGTTAGCACCATCCTAAAACAGATTATTCATATAAATCAACTATATTTTATAAAATGGTTAGTTCGACCTTGTATGCTTTTCATCAATTCGATCGTAAATCGCTTCTATTCGTTCCTGATTGCTGTAAATCCCATATTTGTTCCCCTCAATCAATATGTCTAGTGTGAGGTCCATATGTTTTCTGTATTTTTTTCGTTTTTTCTTTTTCTTCACGTTCATCATCCTTTCTCATTGAAATAAAAAAAGGCCCTTCACCCATGCTTGAGTGATAGAGCCTTCGGTTGACCGATCAGCTATTTTGATTCATGTTTTCAGTAAGCTTATGTTAATACACACTATTCCGACCTGTCAACTATATTTATTGTTTTTTCAGATTTATCTAAAAAATGATTGACCAAGCATGAAACAAGATTTATAGTCTTATTAAATATTTCTTATCAAAGTAGTTGGTTTTATCTAACAAAAGGAGGATACACACATATGTCAGAAGAACTTCAATTTCGTTTAGAAACAAAAGCCATTCACGCAGGTCAGGAACTTGATTCAGCGACCTACTCAAGAGCCGTGCCTATTTATCAAACAAGCTCTTTCGGTTTTAGAGATAGTGAGCATGCGGCGAATTTATTCGGACTGCAGGAACCTGGAAATATTTATTCACGTATTATGAATCCTACAAACGACGTGTTTGAAAAAAGGATCGCTGAGCTTGAAGGCGGAATTGGTGCACTCGCTGTTTCTTCTGGACAAGCAGCAACCACTTACTCGATTTTAAACATTGCAGGGGCAGGAGACGAAATCGTATCCTCAAGCAGCCTTTATGGAGGCACATATAATTTATTTGCTCATACATTGCCAAAGCTAGGCATTACAGTGAATTTTGTTAATTCGTCTAATCTTGAAGAACTTGAAGCAGCCATTACGGATAAAACAAAAGCAGTCTATGCAGAGAGCATCGGGAATCCAAAAGGCGACATTTTACATATTGAAGCCGTCTCAGCCATTGCACACAAACACCATATTCCGCTTATTGTGGACAATACGCTCGCCAGCCCCTATTTATTAAGACCGATCGAGTTTGGTGCAGACATCGTCGTCCACTCAGCGACGAAATTCATTGGTGGTCATGGAACATCAATTGGCGGTGTCATCGTAGATAGCGGCAAATTTCCTTGGGCTGCCAGTGATAAATTCAAAGGTTTGACTGAGCCAGATCCAAGTTATCATGGACTCACTTATACTGAGGCAATTGGAGAAGCTGCTTATATCACGAAAGCACGCGTACAACTCTTACGTGATTTGGGCGCTGCACTGTCTCCTTTTAATTCATTTTTACTGCTTCAAGGTTTAGAAACATTACATCTTCGTCTCCAGCGACATAGTGAGAATGCGTTAAAAACAGCACAATTTTTACAAGAGCATCCTCTTGTTGAATGGGTCAGCTATCCTAGCCTGAAAGGACACGAATCTTATGCACTTACCAAAAAATATTTACCAAAAGGACAAGGTGCTATACTAACGTTCGGTATCAAAGGTGGACGAGAAGCAGGTAAAAAGCTCATTGATTCCGTACAGCTTTTTTCACACCTTGCAAACGTTGGGGATTCTAAATCACTCATCATCCATCCTGCAAGCACGACTCATCAGCAATTAAGTGAAGAAGAACAAAAAGCGACAGGTGTCACGCCAGAACTCATTCGTTTGTCCGTTGGAACCGAAGCGATTGAAGACATTCTAGCTGATCTTGAGCAGGCCATCATAAAAAGCCAGTCTTATTAAATAGAAAAAAGCACATATTTTTGTGCTTTTTTCTTATCAATTATTTAAAAATCGAATATCTTGAAAAGGATAAAACACAAATGATGTCGTTCCTTGAATATCACTCTTCTTAAAAAGACCTAGGCCATTGCGGCTGTCCATTGAATTTTGACGATTGTCACCCATGACAAAATATTTTCCTTTCGGGACAGTAAGAGGACCAAAATCAGGTGTCAGCAAAGTACCTTTTGCGGCTGCCTTCTTTTTGTTAGAAGCTAAATAAGGTTCAGCCACCTTTTGACCATTTACATATAATTGATCATGTTTCATTTCAATTTTATCACCTGGTAAACCAATCAATCGTTTCACGTAATGAGTGCTGTGATCTTCCCCATCTAGCACAATAATCTGCCCTCGTTTATAATCGCCGAAATAATCAACTGTTTTATTCACAAAGACTCGTTCTGTATTATGCAGTGTCGGATACATAGAAGAGCCTTTTACAATATACGGTGCAAATAAAAAGTTACGAATGATAAAGACAGCAATGAATGCAATGAAGATGGCTTTAATCCAGCCCCATAATTCTGATTTCTTTTTTTGTGTTTTAGTGTTTGTTGTCATAAGCTCCTCCTAAATCCCCTAGGACAAAATGTGTGCTGCCAATTGATGATCACCGTTAAAGCTTGTTTCCTCCCTAAATATAAACATATTTTGTCAACAAATCAAGATGTAAGAGATAAAAAGACAAGCACTTTATGTGCTTGCCCAATAGTCAGTTAATTGGCAGAAGAATCCGCTGTTTTCTCTTTGTTTGTATTACCATAGAAATAATCAGATGGATTAACTGGTTTAAAATCAGACAGTTTATGGAATCGAAGCAGATCCCTGTAAAGCACTTTATCTGATAAGCTTAACTGATTATCAACCCGGGCTTTAATGGCCTCTGTCTTTTTATTTTGTTTCACAACCTTGCCAGTTTTCGTGTCATAGACCGTATTATCAACAAGAGTGTATTTCGGTGTGACATAGTTTCCGTTACGGAACGCAACCGTATCATCATGCTGTTTAGAGAATAAATCTGTCCCAAAATTCACAAACTCGTTTGAGTCAATGCCTTGCAAGTGAAGAAGCGTCGGCATCACGTCCACCTCACCACCAAAGGTATGATTCACGCCTCCCTTTTTGCCAGGAATACGAATCATCAGCGGTACACGCTGGTTTTGTGCATTTTGATATGGTGTAATTTCTTTACCTTGAATCTCACTCATAGCACGGTTATGATTTTCAGAAATACCATTATGATCACCATATAACAAAATGACAGAGTCTTTATACAAACCTGATTTTTTCAAGTCCTTGAAAAATTGCTCTAACGACTCATCCAAATATCTTGCAGTTTGGAAGTAATTATCCACTGTTTTATCGCCAGTTGTTGCTTTTGCAATTGTGGCATCTTTTTCGTCTAAATTAAATGGATAGTGATTTGTAAGTGTCATTAAATGCGCATAAAATGGTTTTTTCATTGATTTTAACAACGGGATTGATTCTTTAAAGAACGGCTTATCCTTTAGCCCCATATTCACAAGGTTTTCTTCATCCATGTTGTAATAAGAGGCATCGAAGAATTGATCAATTCCCATATGCTTGTAAATCGTATCACGATTCCAGAAAGATTTATAATCCCCGTGGAGCACTGCACTTGTATAGCCTGCTTTTTGATCCAAGATGGCAGGAAGTGATTGATACGTATTTTCACCTTTTGTCACAAATGCCGCACCTTCTGGCAAACCAAACATACTATTATCCATCATCAGCTCAGCATCTGATGTTTTCCCTTGACCTGTCTGATGAAAGAAGTTATCAAAATACGTAAAATCATCTTTTCCATGAGCCAGCTTATTTAGAAATGGTGTTACTTCTTCTCCATTTAATTTGTAGTCAATTAAGAACGACTGAAAGCTTTCTAAATGGATTTTAATGATATTTTTTCCTTTTGCCTTGCCAAAATACTCTGCATTTGGTTTAGCATAATGAGACGTCGTATAGTTCACAACATCTGTTAAATCATCACTACTCGCATTTGCGACCTGCGTCGCATTTTGCGCAGTTTGCACACCGTCATAAATCGCATAATTGTAAATACCTAAATACTTTACAATATACTTATGATCAAATGTTCTTGTTAATAATTCTGGACGATCCTTCTCAGCTAAGTGAAGATTCACAAAGAATAGCCCAACGCCTGCTGCAACAACAAGCAATGCAAACGTCTTTTTCATTTGGAAATTCTTAATTTCCGGTCTACGGATGACAATGGCAATTAAGATCAAGATATCAAGGAAGTACAAAATGTCATGCGGCTTAATACTTGCTAACACACCGCCAGTCATACCTCCCCCAAGATTTCCTGCTTGCTTCATTGTCGGGAAAGTCAAAAAGTCATCAAAGAAACGATAATACGCTACATTTGCATATAAAAGTGCGGACATAATAAAATCAATAACAATCAAAACAATAGCAGATTTACGCCCCTTGAAAAAGAGAGCCAGTCCCAAAAACACAATGGCTGAACTTAATGGATTTAATAAGAGAAGCCACTCTTGAAAAGAACCTTTTACCCCTAAATTGAAGTTCAGTTTATAGGCTGCGTACGATTTTGCCCAAAACAAAAGGACAGCCAAGACAAAAAAGCTATATTTGTTCGCAATTATTTTTTTCATAAAACCTCTTCTTTCTGATTATCAATCTGATATAAATGAAATCATAAAAAATTTACATTCATTTTGCAAATGTAAATCTTCTTCACCAAGCTTTCCACTACCCCTATTAAGCCGGACAAGTGTGCTCCTTTAATATAACGGATTACACGCAGAATAAGTTTCAAAAAATATTGAGTAAATAAATTGATAAAAAATATCCGTTTACATTAAACTTACGCAAACTTCATATTTGATTGAGTGATGATCGTTTTGTAAATCACTCAGTATTACTTTACTTTTTTCATCTAACTGTGTCAAAGTAATTATAAAGAAAAGGAAGAATCACCTAGGTTTTCGACTTATTTATCTACATTTATACAAAATTCGAATCAAATGGTTTTAAATCCTTCACTCCTTTATTGTGACTCAATATCCCCTGAGTCATGTATCCCCACTCTCTTTCAAACAAACCTCAAAAACAATTTCAAACAAAAAGCTTGATGTTCAAAATAAATGAAACCTTTTATCTTATTAAGCGTTACTAATAATATGAAAAAAATGAAAGGAGTAGATAAAATGGGATTGATTTTAGATATGTTAACTTTTGCTGTGTACCTCCCTTTTTTACAAGTAGATGAAGAAGATAGATCAAGAAATGCAAAACATCTCAAAAAATATATCTGGTTTCAAGACTTATTGAGTCATAAAGAGTATAGGAATCTGATCATTCACCATAAAGATGTTCGTCAAGTGATCGGCCGATTTAAAACCGATAAGCTTGATAAAAAACACTACAACACAAAATGTGAACGTGAGTTAAATAAAGCACTGCTCCGTGCCAAGTAATGAATATAAAAAAAGAATTGAAGACCATATAAAATTGGTTAAATAAAATGAACAACTCTTTCTCTGTAGTTGTATTTGACGATAAAAGGGGGCAACCTATCGTGTTTTTGAAGCGAATGGCTGCAAAAATTGGAATTGGCGCTGCAAAAATTGATACAGTCCTTGAAAAGGCAGTTTATCAACCTGGAGACACAGTAAAAGGAACAGTAACCATCAAAGGTGGAAACATTGACCAAGAAACGAAATTTGTAAAAATCAAAGTTGTTCAGCGTTATGACATTGAGCAAGATGACGATCAAGTAACCAAATATACAAATATCGTCGTCCACCACGTAACAGATGCTTTTACCATTAAAGCAAACGAAACATATAATTTTCCATTTGCATTCCATCTACCGCTAGATACACCAGTTACAATGGGCAAGACGACCACTGAACTTGTCACAGACTTAGACCTACAAGGAGCAATCGACAAAGCCGATTATGATCCCATTCAAGTGACAGTACATCCTTGGATATCTCAAATTCTGAAAGCCATTGATATTCTTGGTTTTGACCTAATAGAAGTCGATTGTAAGGATGCCAGAAACTTAAAGCGCCGTCTTCCTTTTATACAAGAATTCGAATTTGTTCCAGTCACTGGTCCATTTTATGGATTACTTGATGAACTTGAAGTCATGTTTTTTATAAATGAAAAAGGCGTAGAAATGCATGTTGAAATTGATCGCAAAGCAAGAGGAATTATGGGGTGGCTTGACGAAATGATTACCGAAGGAGAAAGAAATGCTGCCATTCGTTTTGAAGGAGATCAACTAATTGGAGATATTGACTGGATAGCCGATGAACTCGAAATATTCATCTCACAATATGGAGATTTATAATATAAAAAGAGCCTAGCTATATCAAGTGTATCCCAAATAGACACAGCCCTAAAAGTTGCAGGTGCTTTTCTTTTGGCTAAAATTACAAGTGAGCACACAATCAATGCGGTAAAACGCTACTTAAATGGATGTGGAGTTTGCTTAAGGCAAAACGACAAGGCATGAGTCTGGTTCAATACCGAACTCATGCTTCAATCGCTCTGTAATAAGAACCCTTGTCTCATCTCTTTGTTTTAGTTAAACTGACGAACCTGCTTCTCTTCTTTCATGATACTACTGCCACTAAATCAAACAAAACTCCCCACACCAAATCATATGAATCATGAAATTAAATCCTATCGGTGATGTTGATGATCGTATTGAACCAGACTTCAAAGCGACAAACGATGCGGGTATTAAATGTTTCAAGAAAAAATTGACGCTTTGACAACTTACTCGTATATTATGTATAAATCCATCTCTTTCTTATAAAAGGAGGCCTCTCATGTGTTTGTTTAAAAGCTGGAGAAAGAAACAGAACAAACAGCCGACCCTTGCCGAACAACAAGAATCTAGCATCCCTGTTAACTTTTCCACACTTCCCTTTGGCACTGACACCGTAGATGATTTTTTATTCAATTTAGACCTTACATCCAAGCTCACAGATCCCTATAAAGAAACAGATGTGAATAAACTGAACTAGAACTTTATCAATCCATGACTTTTTATACTCAATGAATGGAAGAAAGGCGGATTAAATGAAAACATATTATTTCATCAGACATTGTCAAGCAAGTGGACAATCCGAAGAAGCGACTTTAACGCAGCAAGGAATCGTTCAATCACAAGCCCTTGCTCAGCTCTTTTCCGATATCCATCTCAATCAGATCATTTCAAGTCCCTCCAAAAGAGCAGTACAATCCATTGAGCCACTTGCTCATGAAAAACAACTCAAGATTCACATCGATAACCGTCTCTCTGAACGCGTGTTAAGTAGCAAAATACTTGATGATTGGTATGAAAAACTAAAACTTAGTTTTATCGATATGAATATCGTCTTTGAAGGCGGTGAATCAAGCCAAGATGCCATGTATCGCATTGTAGAGGCACTTCATGAACAAATAGACTCAGGAGAAGATCACACCCTCTTTGTCACACACGGCAATATCATGAGCTTGCTTCTCAAACACTTTGATTCAACAATAGGCTTTAAAGAATGGAAAAATCTAAGCAATCCAGATGTGTATGTTTTGAAATACCACAGCGCTGACCATGCGAAAATAGAGCGTATGTGGAATGCCACATAGAAAACAACAGAGTCGATTCTGTCGTTTTCTCGTCACATTGCACTTACTGACGTAAAAGTCTCGACCTATTCATACGCTTCCTCACGTTCCATGCACCATTTCATAAATCCGTTTGTCTCGGTTTACTGAAATTTAATTCGCTAAAAGTTGAGAAGAGTAGACTGATGCCATTTAAAATATGTACTTGTCCTATCGAGACTTTATGGTACTCTTTCATCATATACATGAGGAAGTATATATAGGTGAACAATCGTCCGATCAAGAACTGATTTAATGACCTTGAGAATTTATTAATTCTTACACAAGATGATAAATAAGACTCACCGATCACACGCTGTTCTTGACTGCAAAGCTCTTGTGCTCTCAGTAAGTAATAGCAGAATGCAGTCCTTACCCCTGTTTGAAAAACAACCCTTGCAAACGATAAAGTCTAGCATCTATTGGCTCAAGTTCCTCCACTCCTGAAAAATCGAAATCACCACACCATTTTTCAACGGGAAAACGCACACAAAATCCTATAATCAAACTGCTCCATCCGATTAAACAGTCACAAATGCTGTTGTTTATCAGAATCACTTGTCTTCATATTTTCCTATTTCACCTGTCTCATCATATGTATACAAGTTGCAGAGTCCATTAAGGACTCCCTTATATTATTACCAGCCTAAAGTCTGTCTGAATAGGTTTGGTGGTAATCCTACGAGTTGAACATCAAGTTTTAATGATCCTTCAACTCTGGAACTAGCATTATGAATACGAGCAGAAATTGTCCATCCTTCATCAAGAACAATTAAAATCGTGTTATTTGACCTAGGCTTAAAATGAATATGATAAAATCTTGTTGGTAGTCTGAGTTGCTGCATTCTTAGAGTTGGTCTTACACCATGAGATCCCTGATTCAATGTTCCTAGTAAGTTGAAACCTTGAAGCTCAGTTGTTCTGCGACCAGTTTTTACAATCGCCTTGTAAAAATCATGTCGTCCCAATAAGTACATTAATAATCTTTGAGGGATCTGATCAGGATAAATCCCATCTAGTCTCCATAATTCATCTATTAACGCATTAAGGACGGGTACATAATATCGAGTAGCCTTATCAGGAATCTGATTCCATAACATACCTTGCCTTTTTAAATTACTAAGCTCGTTAAAGATTGGTACTACCTGGCGGAAATAATCAGCTGTTGAATTATAACCAAACCAGGATTCACCTATATCAATTGTTGCTGATAAACGTGAATGCTTAAGAGCAGCATGATTATTCTTACAAGATATTCCTATCTCCCAACCTTCAGTATTCCTAACAGCTAGCACATCCCGAACATCACCAGCTTGACCTGCTGAATCTGGTAATATTGAAAGCTGTAAAGTTCCATTGCCATTAGTTAAACGTGGCTCTAATTGAAGAATAGTATTAATCCCTGCGTCCGCACCTTCGCTCATTTTCTGTTGTGTTATTTGTGGAAGTGATAAATAAGCATTATGGGCTGTTTCTAACTGTGGCGAACCAATTACTTTCACATTAGCTCGTTCATTTAAAGATTGATCTAGGGATTGCAAAAATGCAAACTCTAAGGCCTTTCCATTTACTGTTTGACTTGCCATTAAATCACTACCTTCGTTTTCTCTCGTTCTAAGGCTTTCTCGAGTGCTTCGGCAAATTTGTATCCAACGGCTTCAGCAAGTTTCGGCGGAACAGCATTTCCAATCTGCTTATACTTACTCGTTAAATCCCCTTCAAATACAAGAGATTCTGGAAATGTTTGAACAGCCGCAGCTTCCTGCCAGCTGAAACGTCTTGTTTCTCCTTCACCAAATTTCCATAAGTCTCTTTCAAGTTTAGTCATGTCTGGTGAGCTTGGGTGTAGTGTTACTTGTTTAGCCATAGCTGGAATAGTATAACTCACTTGGTCCCAATCACGTTTTCTGTTTCGGCTCATGTATCTTGATGAATATGGAGCCTGGCAAATATCATCTTGATTTGGCTTAGGGAAATGTCCGATAGCCTCTCTTAGCGTAATTCGACCAGTAGGTTCAGGAAATTCAAATCCTTTATCAATATCTTGTCGAATTCCAACTAGAATTACTCGTTCACGGTCCTGAGGAACTTTATAATCAGCGGCATTAAGAAGTTTATGATATAGGTTATATCCTTTTGAGCTGAAGTCTTCGATAATCTTCTCTAATATCAAGCCATCACCCATTGTCATAAGTCCTTTAACATTCTCAGCTAAAAAGCCGATTGGTTGCTTCGCTTCTATTACTCTACAAAGTTCTAAGTATAATTTGTTTCGCACATCAAGCACTTGACGTGGACCAGCTGCCGAGAACCCCTGGCACGGGAAACCTCCAGTTACAATATTTATGTCGTCAGGAATATCATCTGAACTTATATTTTCAATTTTGCCGGGTACTACTATTGCGTCAGACCACTTCGAAAAAGTCTTACAAGCATCCTTGTCGATATCATTGGCAAAGACTGTCTGGAATTTCCCGGTTGCTTCCAATCCTATGTCTAGCCCACCAGCCCCACAAAATAAAGAAGCAACTTTAAATTTTCTCATATTCTCCACCTCATAAATTGTATTATACTTTGTTTTCTTTGCTTGTCCAAGAACTTAAAATTGGAATATTATTGATTTTGCCCAAAAAACAGAACTTATGTTCCTATTTTACTATAAGACGGGTACCAAAGTACAAATAAAAAGAAGTGTTCCTCAATATTTTTCAATAAAGCATTTTTACAAGTGAATGAATAAAAAAGGGAGCCTTAAGGCTCCCTTTTTTATTTAAATATAAGAACGTGTACGCACAACCTCGGAACAAATCAGAATACAAAACAATCAATCTTGTGTGTCCTCGGATATATTACTTCGAGTCCATTTTTATTCCCTAAACTTTGCTCAATGTTGTACTAAAAAATTTCAATTCGCCTCATTGAGCCATACGTTTTTTATACTGAATTTTTAAAAACGCTTAACTACTTTGAAGTAGACTAAGTTGTAATTTCATCCTCATTAAGATAATCCATTATCATTATCATTGAATACTGTTTCTTTTTATGAGTGTACATTTGAAAAATACTTCTAACAGTTTTAGCATGATGTTGAAATTTCAATATTTCTACTAACGAGCTTATATCCCATCGCATGGACGACTTCCCAAGCTGAACACAATTCTGATTCAGCTTTTGTACTGCCACTCAGTAAATTTATGCCGTCTACGTGTTTCAATTAATAATAATTCATCTTTTTTAACAAATGAATCGTTTCTTTCATGTAAATATATTCTTGTTATTTACACAAAAACGAACATGATAAGCGAACACAACAAAAAAAGATTGTATCCCAGTTTTAAAAACCTAAGTATAATCTTTTTAACTGTTGTTATATCCATATTTCTGACTAAAAAATGATACCGGTGGCCGGGGTCGAACCGGCACTCCGTGAGGAACACGATTTTGAGTCGTGCGCGTCTGCCAATTCCGCCACACCGGCATGATAATTATAGAGCGCAACTTATATAAAAAATAATTGGTGCCGAGGGCCGGACTTGAACCGGCACGGTAGTCACCTACCGCAGGATTTTAAGTCCTGTGTGTCTGCCAATTCCACCACCCCGGCAGTCTTTTCAAAAAAGGCGACACCCGGATTTGAACCGGGGATAAAGGTTTTGCAGACCTCTGCCTTACCACTTGGCTATGCCGCCATCATTGGAGCGGAAGACGGGATTCGAACCCGCGACCCCCACCTTGGCAAGGTGGTGTTCTACCACTGAACTACTTCCGCATATAAACTGGGCTAGCTGGATTCGAACCAACGCATGACGGAGTCAAAGTCCGTTGCCTTACCGCTTGGCTATAGCCCAATGATAAAATGGGGCGATTGATGGGAATCGAACCCACGAATGCCAGAGCCACAATCTGGTGCGTTAACCACTTCGCCACAACCGCCATAGATGCTATGAATCATTTAATTGGCAGGGGCAGTAGGAATCGAACCCACACCGGAGGTTTTGGAGACCTCTGTTCTACCTTTAAACTATGCCCCTATGAAAATAAAATGGTGGAGGGGGACGGATTCGAACCGCCGAACCCGGAGGGAGCGGATTTACAGTCCGCCGCGTTTAGCCACTTCGCTACCCCTCCACATTTGAAAAACAGTGCCGGCAAGAGGACTTGAACCCCCAACCTACTGATTACAAGTCAGTTGCTCTACCAATTGAGCTACACCGGCAAATAGTGGTGGCTCGGGACGGAATCGAACCGCCGACACACGGATTTTCAGTCCGTTGCTCTACCAACTGAGCTACCGAGCCAATATCATCTTAAAAATGGCGGTCCGGACGGGACTCGAACCCGCGACCTCCTGCGTGACAGGCAGGCATTCTAACCAACTGAACTACCGGACCATTTTAACATCATCATTATTTGGTTGCGGGAGCAGGATTTGAACCTGCGACCTTCGGGTTATGAGCCCGACGAGCTACCGAACTGCTCCACCCCGCGACGATATAAAATATGGTGGAGGATGACGGGCTCGAACCGCCGACCCTCTGCTTGTAAGGCAGATGCTCTCCCAGCTGAGCTAATCCTCCAAATAAAATGCTGGTTTATACTTTATGATAATTGGTGACCCGTACGGGATTCGAACCCGTGTTACCGCCGTGAAAGGGCGGTGTCTTAACCGCTTGACCAACGGGCCCTTTATGTATATGTAACTTGTGGCGGAGAGCAAGGGATTCGAACCCTTGAGACGGGGTTACCGCCTACACGATTTCCAATCGTGCTCCTTCGGCCACTCGGACAGCTCTCCAAATTGGCTCCGCAGGTAGGATTCGAACCTACGACCGATCGGTTAACAGCCGATAGCTCTACCACTGAGCTACTGCGGAATGAAGAAAGTCTGGCGATGTCCTACTCTCACAGGGGGAGACCCCCAACTACCATCGGCGCTGAAGAGCTTAACTTCCGTGTTCGGTATGGGAACGGGTGTGACCTCTTCGCCATCATCACCAGACAATTTAGTGACAAAAGATATTATACTATGTATTCAAAATAAATCAAGAGATATCTTTAAAAAATATTCTCTCAAAACTAGATAACAATGTTCATGCTTCACATAAGAATAGGTTAAGTCCTCGATCGATTAGTATCTGTCAGCTCCACGTGTCACCACGCTTCCACCTCAGACCTATCAACCTGATCATCTTTCAGGGATCTTACTTCCTTGCGGAATGGGAAATCTCATCTTGAGGGGGGCTTCATGCTTAGATGCTTTCAGCACTTATCCCGTCCGCACATAGCTACCCAGCGATGCCCTTGGCAGAACAACTGGTACACCAGCGGTGCGTCCATCCCGGTCCTCTCGTACTAAGGACAGCTCCTCTCAAATTTCCTGCGCCCGCGACGGATAGGGACCGAACTGTCTCACGACGTTCTGAACCCAGCTCGCGTACCGCTTTAATGGGCGAACAGCCCAACCCTTGGGACCGACTACAGCCCCAGGATGCGATGAGCCGACATCGAGGTGCCAAACCTCCCCGTCGATGTGGACTCTTGGGGGAGATAAGCCTGTTATCCCCGGGGTAGCTTTTATCCGTTGAGCGATGGCCCTTCCATGCGGAACCACCGGATCACTAAGCCCGACTTTCGTCCCTGCTCGACTTGTAGGTCTCGCAGTCAAGCTCCCTTGTGCCTTTACACTCTACGAATGATTTCCAACCATTCTGAGGGAACCTTTGGGCGCCTCCGTTACATTTTAGGAGGCGACCGCCCCAGTCAAACTGCCCACCTGACACTGTCTCCCTGCCCGTTAAGGGCAGCGGGTTAGAAGGTCAATACAGCCAGGGTAGTATCCCACCGATGCCTCCACCGAAGCTGGCGCTCCGGTTTCCAAGGCTCCTACCTATCCTGTACAAGCTGTACCAACATTCAATATCAGGCTGCAGTAAAGCTCCACGGGGTCTTTCCGTCCTGTCGCGGGTAACCTGCATCTTCACAGGTACTATAATTTCACCGAGTCTCTCGTTGAGACAGTGCCCAGATCGTTGCGCCTTTCGTGCGGGTCGGAACTTACCCGACAAGGAATTTCGCTACCTTAGGACCGTTATAGTTACGGCCGCCGTTTACTGGGGCTTCAATTCGCACCTTCGCTTACGCTAAGCGCTCCTCTTAACCTTCCAGCACCGGGCAGGCGTCAGCCCCTATACTTCGCCTTACGGCTTCGCAGAGACCTGTGTTTTTGCTAAACAGTCGCCTGGGCCTATTCACTGCGGCTTCTCGGGGCTTTAACACCCTAAGAAGCACCCCTTCTCCCGAAGTTACGGGGTCATTTTGCCGAGTTCCTTAACGAGAGTTCTCTCGATCACCTTAGGATTCTCTCCTCGCCTACCTGTGTCGGTTTGCGGTACGGGCACCTCTCACCTCGCTAGAGGCTTTTCTTGGCAGTGTGGAATCAGGAACTTCGCTACTAAATTTCGCTCGCCATCACAGCTCAGCCTTTTCGGGAAACGGATTTGCCTATTTCCCAGCCTAACTGCTTGGACGCGGATATCCATTACCGCGCTTACCCTATCCTCCTGCGTCCCCCCATTGCTCAAATGGTGAGGAGGTGGTACAGGAATATCAACCTGTTGTCCATCGCCTACGCCTTTCGGCCTCGGCTTAGGTCCCGACTGACCCTGAGCGGACGAGCCTTCCTCAGGAAACCTTAGGCATTCGGTGGACGGGATTCTCACCCGTCTTTCGCTACTCATACCGGCATTCTCACTTCTAAGCGCTCCACCAGTCCTTCCGGTCTGGCTTCTCTGCCCTTAGAACGCTCTCCTACCACTGTTCGTTAGAACAGTCCGCAGCTTCGGTGATACGTTTAGCCCCGGTACATTTTCGGCGCAGAGTCACTCGACCAGTGAGCTATTACGCACTCTTTAAATGGTGGCTGCTTCTAAGCCAACATCCTGGTTGTCTAAGCAACTCCACATCCTTTTCCACTTAACGTATACTTTGGGACCTTAGCTGGCGGTCTGGGCTGTTTCCCTTTCGACTACGGATCTTATCACTCGCAGTCTGACTCCCAAGGATAAGTCATCGGCATTCGGAGTTTGACTGAATTCGGTAACCCGGTAGGGGCCCCTAGTCCAATCAGTGCTCTACCTCCGAGACTCTTACCTTGAGGCTAGCCCTAAAGCTATTTCGGAGAGAACCAGCTATCTCCAGGTTCGATTGGCATTTCACCCCTACCCACACCTCATCCCCGCACTTTTCAACGTGCGTGGGTTCGGGCCTCCATTCAGTGTTACCTGAACTTCACCCTGGACATGGGTAGATCACCTGGTTTCGGGTCTACGACCACGTACTCTTGCGCCCTATTCAGACTCGCTTTCGCTGCGGCTCCGCATCTTCTGCTTAACCTTGCACGGGATCGTAACTCGCCGGTTCATTCTACAAAAGGCACGCCATCACCCGTTAACGGGCTCTGACTACTTGTAGGCACACGGTTTCAGGATCTATTTCACTCCCCTTCCGGGGTGCTTTTCACCTTTCCCTCACGGTACTGGTTCACTATCGGTCACTAGGGAGTATTTAGCCTTGGGAGATGGTCCTCCCGGATTCCGACGGAATTTCACGTGTTCCGCCGTACTCAGGATCCACTCTG